>JANQFG010000008.1 GCA_028277985.1 bacterium
GGAGTGCGCGCTTTCGCCATGCAGCTCTTTCCGGGAAAAGAGGAAGTCTTCGATTTGATCTACCTGCCGCGCTTCAGGAGGGCCCTTCGAGAAGCGGGAAACGCGAATCACCGAAAATCCTTGAGAATTGTGTAGAATCGGTTTCTTGCCGGCAATTGTGCCTGCCCGGTGACGACAATCGCCGTAACCATTCTCTCTTGCGGCCCCTCGCTCCTCCCTGAGTGATCAAGACCCCGAAAACAGCACAGCCGGGAATGGAGTACACCCGTATCCACAGCCCCCCACAGCGTTCGACGATTGCGAGAGCTTGGGTGGCCCGGACCCTACTGCGTCCGGGTTCCGAAGGAACAAGAGGCTCTTTTCTCTCGTTCCCAGGCTCCGCCTGGGAATGCATGCTTTCGGGCTCTGCCCGAAGATCTCTTCTTCATTGCGCGCAGCGCTTAGCTTAACGCGAATGTGCGCAGGCAGGAATCCAGTTCTTGATCCACTGAGCCTGGACCCCGGGGCCTGCCCCGGACTGCGATCCGGGGTTCGCCGGGATTACGGTTGCCCGGGAACGACTCAATCGATCCCAACCTCCGTGGATTTCTTCGGCGAATGAGCCCTTATGTTAGCGCCTATGCCCCCGGCTCCCCCAAGAGTTCACGGATGACGTTCAAGTATGCACGGTACTGTACAGTCCAGTCCAGTTCTTTGGAACGCTTCCGTCCTGCGATGACCATCCGTTCTCTCAGCTCGGGAGATCTGAACAACTCGATAACCTTATCGGCAAAGGCCTGGGGATCTCGGTCATTCGTGAACGCGATACATTCCTCCCCGTACAGATCCTCGAGGACCGTAAGTCTCGTGGCTATTACGGGCAACCCCACACTGAGCATCTCCGGTATTTTGAGCGACAGCGCCACATCCATGTGACAGTCAATGTTGGCAGGATAGATGCCGAGATCGGCCTCTCGCATGATTTCAGGCATCCGTTCCAGGGGAAAGGGCCCGTCCACGGTTATCAGATCGTCCACCGACAGATCCTTGGCCAATTGAAGAATGTGATCCAGATCCCGACCTTCGTCACGGATTCTCGGCACGAGTCGCAGCCGAATATGCGGGATCTTCGTTCGCATGAG
>JANQFG010000097.1 GCA_028277985.1 bacterium
ACAGGATAAGAGCGGGTGTGGGAAAGAACTACCCGGTCTTCATCAAGATCAACTCGAGAGATTTCCTCGAAGGGGGGCTCGATCTGGAGGATTCGTCGGTCGCTTGTCGCATGCTCGAGAGGGAGGGAATCGATTCAATCGAAATAAGCGGCGGCACTCGCGCATCGGGAAAGATGAAATCCTCCAGAAACGGGATTTCCTCGGAAGCGGATGAGGCTTATTTCGAGGACGCGGCAAGGGTTTTTCGCGGAGAAGTGCAGGTTCCCCTCATCCTCGTGGGAGGCATCCGTTCCTTTGAAGTTGCGGAACGTCTCGTCAAGGAGAATGTGGCGGATTTCGTCGCCATGAGCAGGCCCTTCATCCGGGAACCCGGTTTGGTGCACCGCTGGAAGTCGGGGGAGATAGACAAGGCGAGCTGCATTTCCGATACGGGTTGTCTTGTCGCCGGACTGGATGGATGCGGCATCCGCTGTGTCGTGGAGAGAGCGGGGGATTGCGATGGGAAGAACTCTCCAGGAGACATCAAGGAGGCCGTCCGCGAGGTCTACGGGGGAGTGGCAAAGGACGAGTTGGAGATGGGCGGGTCGGACGATCCTATTTATGAATGCATGGGATATACGGAAGAGGATCTCTGCGGCATCCCGGAAGGCGCCGAGATGGGGCTCGGGTGCGGAAACCCTTTGGCAATCGCATCTCTGAAACCCGGGGAAGTGGTGCTCGACCTGGGCAGCGGGGGCGGGTTCGACTGTTTCCTGGCAGCAAGGCAGGTGGGGGAGCAAGGGCGGGTCGTAGGCGTGGACATGACCGACGAGATGGTGAACAAGGCACAGGAGAACGCTCGCGCGGGCGGTTTCTACAACGTGGAGTTCCGGCTGGGCGAGATCGAGAATCTCCCGGTCACGGACGAATCGTTTGATGTGATTCTTTCCAACTGCGTGATCAACCTGTCTCCGGACAAGGGGGCCGTGTTTCGGGAGGCCTTCCGAGTGCTCAAGCCGGGAGGGCGCCTGGCAATCGCAGACATCGTGGCGGTTGCCCCGTTGCCGAGGGAACTGCAAGGCCATGTCAGCTGTGTTGCGGAGTGCGTTGCCGGGGCCGCTACAGTGGATGAGAACGAAGAGATGCTGACGACTGCAGGGTTCCAGGACGTTCGGGTGGATGTGAGAGAAGAGAGCCGCGAAGTGGTGAGACAATGGAATCCTGATGTGAACCTCGAAGCCTATATCCTCGGAGCCTCGATCGAGGCCGTGAAGCCGAAAGAATGACGGCCGCCGGAGACGCCGCGGAGCCACCGATGGTCCTTTTGGGGTATGGGTTGGATCATTCGAGCCTATTCAACTCCATCGAGCGGAACTGTGGACATCGCACATGATTGTCTCAAGAGGAACGCCTCGACATGGGTGGAGTCGAGGGGAGAAGGGTTGATGCCATGAAGGGAATCTATGGAAGAGCACTGAAGATCGACATGTCCGAGCAGGGTGCCTCATTCGAGGACATCCCCGAGGAGCTGTTTCAGAGGCACCTCGGGGGGAAAGGTCTTGCTACCCGAGTTCTGCTGGAGAACAACCCGCCCGGGGTGGATCCGCTCTCGGCAGAAAACCATCTTATCTTCTCGATCGGGCCTTTGGTGGGCACGCCCGTCGCGGGTTCTTGCCGCTACGGGGTCTTCACCAAGTCGCCCCAGACCGGCTTCTACGCGGAGTCCTACTCGGGCGGGACGGTTGCGGACTATATGGCGCGTACCGGATCGGATCTGTTCATGATCAGAGGAGAGTCGGACAAGCCTGTCTGGCTCGAGATCTCAGAGGAAGGCGTCCAGTTCCATGACGCCAGTGAGCTCTGGGGAACGGAAACATACGAGACAGAGGCACGCTTGAAGGGCTGGATGAATCGGAATCGGCCCGATGTGAGGAACTGCGGGGCGATCTGCATCGGCCCGGCGGGTGAAAATAAGGTGGCTTTTGCAGTGATCGAGAACGATCGCTGGCGTTGTGCGGGGCGGACAGGCGTGGGCGCCGTGATGGGGGCAAAGAAGATCAAAGGGATGGTCTTCTGGGGGAATCGGAGAAAAGAAACGGCCCATCCGGAGCTTGTGCGCGATTTCGTGAAGGGCTTGTATGGGCGGGCAAAGGACGACAAGGGGGTAAACGCCTACAAGACTCTCGGCACACCCCAGTTGGTGGATATCGCGAACGCCATGGGCACCTTTCCTAGCCGGTACTGGCACAAGGGCACAGTGGATTTCTCGGATCAGATCAACGCACCCGCTCTCCACGATCGTTGCGAGGTCGTGCCGAAGGCTTGCCTGAAGTGCTTCATGGCCTGCGGAAGGCTCTCGACCGTCAAGCAAGGGCGGCACAAGGGGCTCAAGATCGAAGGCCCGGAATATGAAACGATCTATGCCCTGGGCGGTCTCTGTGAAGTGGCTGAGATCGAGGAGATCGCCTACCTGAACGATATCTGCGACCGCCTGGGGATCGACACCATGAGCGCCGGCAATCTGGCGGCCTTTGCCATGGAGGCCTTTGAAAGAGGGAAATCGGATTACGAAATCCGATACGGAGACACGGACAGGGTCGCCGAGCTTCTGCAGGATATCACCTACCGGAGAGGAATCGGAGACGTTCTGGCAAAGGGAATCAAGCATGCCGCAAGAGAATGGGGTATGGAAGATGTGGCCATCCATGTAAAGGGGCTGGAGCCTGCCGGCTACGACCCCCGTGTCCTCAAGGGAATGGGCCTGGCCTATGGAACCTCGCCTCGGGGTGCCTGTCATCTCCGGACGACCTTCTACAAGCCGGAACTGGCCGGCATGATCGATCCTGATCAGATCGAGGGAAAGGCCCGGATGTTCGCCGAATGGGAGGACCGGCTGACGGTCTTCGATTCCCTCGTCCTCTGTCGATTCTATCGGGACCTCTACCAGTGGGAAGAACTGGCGGAGATGATGAAAGGTGTGACCGGTCTCGATCTTGACAGGGAAGGGATGCGATCCATTGCCGGTGCGATCAGCGACGACACCCGACGTTTCAACATCCGCGAAGGCCTGACACAGGAGGATGACGAGCTCCCGAAGCGGTTCCACGAAGAGGCCCTCCCTGAAAAGGGCAAGATCATTACCCGGGAGGAATATGGCCGACTGCTGAAGGAGTATTACGAGGAAAGGGGTTGGGACGAAATGGGCAGGCCTCGGGATTTGGAGACGCAATAGGATTCGAGGGGACGACGGGATGGAGAGGAGACATGGATAGAAGACTAGCGAAGGCGATGGTCGTCTCACTTCTGTCTGGGGTCCTGATCGTTGGTTTCGGTGATATGGCGATTGCCGATGACGGCGTCTCGAGAGCGATTCTGAGGATCGGCAGCCTGGTAGGGGCGGTGCTCGGGATCCTGGGCGCTGCCGTGGCGGGCTATCTGGCCGGCAGGGACTATGACAGCCACACGGGATGGGAGAGAGCCGCCTACGGGGCCGGGATGTTCTACAATCGGGAGCCTTTTCGCAAAGAGCGTCCCACGTATGAGGCGGAAGCGCCCACCCGGAGGATCGACTGGGAGGAGAGCTTCATCGGCCGTATGACCACGATCATCGAGTACATGAAGCCGCCCGACGGGAGTACGCCCAAGTGGACACCCGACATGGGTGTAGACGGGCTGCCGGAACCGTTCAAGAGTTTCTTCCGGAAGCACCCGGAGCGCTACGATGCGATGATGGAAAACATGGGGCATGTCATGCAGCAAATCGTCAACTGGGACCAATTCAAGGCGCGGTTCGCGCTCGCCGATGCCTGGTCGGCCTCCATGGCGAGCTCCTTCGAGGAGCCCCTGGGAAAGACTCACCGGGACCGCGTATTCCCGCCCGACCCGGCGGGGCCAGCGGAGGAGTGGGATTTTCGGGGGATTCGTCGAGAGGAACCCCTTCCATTCAGGAGCCCCAAGCTTGCGTCCGAGCTGCTCAAGAAGGTCACGCACACCTTCGGCGCCACCCTGGTGGGGATCACCCGACTCAACCCTGACTGGTGCTTCCAGGGTCTCTTGCGAGGTGTCGGCATGGGGCGATACACGGTCCCTGCCCACTGGGAATATGCCATCGTGTTCGCCACACCCCATGAATGGGACTCCTTTTATGCCAACCCGACCTACGGCACTTCGTACGATGCCTATTCCACCCTGCGGATCATTGGCGGAAGGCTCGAAACCTTTGTCCACGAACTGGGCTATCCGGCCAGGGCGCACGTGCCTCCCAGTTCTTACGACCTGGTGGTGCCGCCCATTGCCATCGACGCCGGTCTCGGGGAACAGGGCAGGAAAGGGCTCCTTCTCACCCCGGAGCTGGGCAGCAACGCGCGCTTGGGTTGTGTCACGACCAACCTCCCCATGGAGGTGGACAAACCGATCGACATTGGTGTCAAGGACTTCTGCCGAAAATGCAAGATCTGCGCTGAGAGATGCCCAAGCGGCGCCATCAGCTTCAAGGACGAGCCAGGGGTGGAGTTCGGGTACCGACGGTGGCGCATCAAAGACGACCTCTGCTTCCGAACCTGGGCGTCCGTCGCCCAGAGCCATCCGAGGGGATGCCGCGTATGCCTGGCGGTGTGTCCATACACACGCAAAAACAATTGGATCCACGCGACGTCACGCTATATCGACCCCCGGGACCCCACGGGTATCGTATCCAGCTCGTTGCTCTGGATGCAGAAGGCCTTCTTCCAATACCCGAAGGCTCGGGATTTTCTGCCGCCGCCTCTGGGGAAGAATGCAACCTACCACGCGCCCCCGGATTGGCTTCGGACCGAGAAGTGGTTCGACATAGAGACAACGGAATAGGAGGAGAGCCCCATGGTCCAGTATTCGACCCTCTTCCGACCCCTTTTCTGGATCGGAATGGGAATGACCTACGCGCTCATCATTGCCGGTGCCAGGGTGTGGGCGCAGGATCTTGGTCTGAACATGACCTGGTGGAAGTGGATGCTGTCGGCGACCTGGTATGGTTTGGTGAGCCTCAGCGTTGCCTCCTCCTTCACACTCATAGGGGAGAAGGAGCCGAAAGCAGGTACCTGCTTCCTGGGAGTTTCCCTGGCAGTGACCGTGGTCCTTGGTGTGGGGTTATGGTTGGTTCTTACACTTGTCTGAAGCGCTTCAGATCCATGGTTCACCTTTAACATAGGAGAGAGGAATGTCTGGCAAGCTCGCGGAACTCAAGGATGCGATGGCAAACATGAGAGAGGAAGAAGCCGCGGAGGCGGCACGGCAGATCCTCGAGGCCGGGGAGGATCCCCTGAAGGTGCTTGGAGTGTGCCGGGAGGCAATGGGTATCGTGGGGAAGCGTTTCGAGGAGGGGAGTTATTTCCTTCCCGAGCTGATCCTCGCCGGTGAGATGTTGAAATCGGTCTCAGGCATGGCCCAGGATCGAATGAGCACGGGAATGACCGTCGAGCGTCTCGGCAAGGTCCTGGTCGGAACCGTGAAGGGCGACATCCATGATATCGGAAAGGACATTGTCGTCTATATGCTGGACGCGAACGGGTACGAAGTGCTCGACCTGGGGATCGATGTCCCTCCCGAGAAATTCGTGGAAGCGATCCGGGAATTCCAGCCCCGGGTCGTCGCCCTGAGCGGATTTCTGACCCTCGCCTTTGACTCGATGAAGATCGCGGTGGATGCGATCCGGGAGGCGGGCCTTCGAGACCAGGTAAAGGTGATGATCGGCGGCGGGCAGATGGATGAACACGTCAAGGACTACTGCGGTGCAGATGCGTATGGTTCGGATGCCGTGGCAGCGGTGTCCCTCTCGAAGGGTTGGATAAGAGGGGAATGAGATGGATAAGTCACCCGAGGAGTTGTTCAAGGAAAGAGAAAAGCGAGTCAACCCGGTACGGCTGAACAGATCAGGGACTTCACCAGTGAATATGGGGTCTACGGTTAAGACAGGCGCACCTTAAGGCATTCAGAGGGACCCAATATGAGCGATGATGTGGTAGAGAAGACCAAGAAGACAGCGACTCTCTATTTCAAGGGAGTTGAAGGGGAGAAACCGTTTGACCTTTGGCGTGCCTTTGACAAGGATCTGGCCAGGGATTTCTCGCTATTCATTACTGGCCGAATGTATGCCCGCGAGAAGATCCCCCACACCACCCGCCAGTTGGTAACCGTTGCCGCCTTGACAGCCCTTGGCCAGTCCGATGAATTGAAGCTGCACATACTGGCCGCTCTCAACGTGGGTTGCCGGCCGCAAGAAATTGCCGAAGCCATCTTCCAAACCGCCGTCTACGCGGGCGTTCCGGCCATGAACACCGGACTCAAGACCCTGCGCAGTGTTTTGCAGGAAAGGGATCTTTGGCCGCTTGATATTGACGGATAGCCAGGGAGGGATTCAGGATCTGCGAAGACTGAAGAAATCTCAGGGGCGTCTGTACATGTCAAAGGGTGCATTGGCAGATGTGAAGGGTATCTATCTCGGCACCATGGTATCGGCTCCCTATTGCACAAAACCGCTTGCCGACTTCCGAGCAAACAGAAGCGCATCTTGGAGCGTTGTGATGTACGTTTTTCTACAATAAAACCGAAGAATCCAGGTTGCGTGAGATTCTCTTGGCCTGCTCAATGGACGATTCCAAAAATTGAAAAGACAAGATACTCCAATTGATTGATCATTCCCTTGCGGGCAGGATCACCGTAGCCGAGCCCGGGGTAGTCATCTTCTTCTCGCCGTTCTCGACACCGATCTCCAGATCCACGCAGCCGTTGTCCCCGTCCTGATACTTTTTCACCACCTTGCCTACGCAGTGCCACGTTTCCCCGTCATTCGGTTCGCTCATGGTCTTCATGGTGCGCGGGTGATCGAAACCCCGGTATTGGCAATCGAACTTCTTCATGAATCCCTGATCGCCCATCCAGGAGGTCACGAACTGGATGAGCCACGCGTGCTTGAGGAGTCCGTGCACGATCACTCCGTCGGTTCCCTGCGTTGCGGCAAAGGCGTCGTCATAATGGTGGGGGTTGAAATCGCCGCTGGCCCCTGCCCACTTTACCAGCATCACCCTGTCGGCGATCTTCGGCAGAGGAGGCAATTCCTGGCCTACTTCTATATCATCCCAATAGATTTGCTCTTTCGACATGTTTCCCTCCGGATGATTGCCCTTATCGGCAGATGAAGCTCTGGACAGCGTTGGCCACCAGGTCGCCGTTCTGGTTCTTCAAGGTGGTCTTGAAACTGATGACGTACATGGGGCCGCTCTTCCCCTCCTTCTCCGAGATGTCCTCGATCTGAGGGCTCCCGACCAAGGTGTCGCCCGGCCGGACCGGCAGGAAGAACTCATAGGATTTCCCCGCGTCCAGGATGCGGAAGTAGCCCGCGTTCATGGCTGCGGTGATGGCCTTGCCGATAGCGCCCCCCATGGGGGTTTCGCCCACAGGCCAGCCGAAGAAACCGGGGGGTGCGATGATGCCGCCATAGGGCGACTCGGTGGCATATGCTTCGTCTCTGTACAGGGGATTATCATCCCCTACCGCCTCGGCGTACCTCCGGATGGCTCCCTTCTCCACCTCGTAGATGGCAGGTGGGTCCACCAAACCGATACACTGTTTCATCTCCTCCGGGATCATCAAAGACCTCCTTTCTCTATGTCTCCTCATGATTCATAATTAGCACATTTGAGTAGATTGTCTAGACAGCGCGATACTTGATGTGAAGAAAGTCGGCATGGTTATCTAATCGTCCCTTGCCTTGTAGTCTTTTCGATGACCGTCGGATCTTCAGGGAAGGATGACACAGGCGTTAAGTCTTCTTCTTTTCTTTCTTCACCATCCTGTAGGTCAACAGAGAATCAAATGGAAATACTTTATGCCGGAGTGGTGGAATCGGTAGACGCAGGGGAGTCAAAAGCTGTTGGCGGACCGGTGGCAGAGGAGCGGATTTGTTACGAAAATTAGTCGTTCCAACTATGCGGCCGCTTCGATCGGGCTGGAATTCTCTGCATCCGTACTGTCGAGCAGTTCGCGGACGGCGGCGATCAGGTCCAGCCGCGCCAGTGGCTTGGGGAAGACCCGATCCGCCCCCAGGGCGCGAGCAATTCCCAGAAAATCTCCATCTGGAAAGCCGCGGGGGCCGCCTGAGACTGCTATCAGCTTCACCTGGGGGAACTTCTCTCGCACCGTTCGAATCATCTCCAGCCCGTCCGACTCAGGCATGAAGATGTCCGTGATAACGAGGTCAGCAGGGTTGTTCTCCATCGTTTGCAGCCCCTGTTTGCCATTTGCAGCCAATAGGACCGTGTACCCCTCCGCCACGAGTATTTGCCGGAGCAGGCTCCTGACAGGCTCCTCGTCGTCGATGACCAGAATCGTGTCCGTCCGCGACGCCGCAGGGCTGTCCTCTCTTGTTCCTATCGCCTTTCGGATGGCTTCGGCCAACTCGCGGCTGGACACAGGCTTCATCAGGACTCCCTTCAATCCCATCTCACGGCCCTTCTCCGACGACAAGGACTCGCTGAATCCGGTGCACAGCAAGACCGAGATCCCAGGTCGTATGGTTGCGAGTTCCCGCGCGAGGTCCACACCAGAGAGATGCGGCATGGTCATGTCCGATATTACCAAATCAAAGGCGAAGGGATTTGCACGAAAAGCCTCTAGGGCTTCGACACTGCTGGTCCTGGCGACAACATCGTAGCCAAGCTTCTCGATCGTCTGCTTATACATTCGTACGAGAGGAGGCTCATCGTCCACAAAGAGAATTCGACCTTGTCCTCCGCATGGTTCAG
>JANQFG010000181.1 GCA_028277985.1 bacterium
ATTTCAGCGTCTCGGTCTGTCCCTGCAGGCACCGCAAGAAGCTCGACCCGGATTTTGAGGATTCTACCTATCCTATGGAGGTCTGCCTTCACTTTGGGAAACTCGGCCGCTACATTGACGAAAACGGTATGGGTCGTCAGATCACCCGCGAGGAAGCCCAGGAGATCCTCCGGAAGGCTGCCGAGGCCGGGCTCGTCCACGGTATGATCAACGTGCAGGAAGCCCCGGATACCATCTGCAATTGCGACCCGAACGACTGTCTCATGTTCGAGGCCTTCCACAAGCTCAAACACGCGGAAGGCATGTCACGTTCCAATTACCGGGTGCGCATAAATCGTGAGACCTGCATCGGCTGCGGGCTTTGCGTCAAACGCTGTCCCATGCACGTCCTACAGATGGAAGATGCCCCCGAAGCGAAGGACAGAGTCACGGTGTTGGTGGATGACGAAAAGGGAGAGAAGCAGCTCAAGAACAAGAAGGGCATGCTGTCGAAGGTCGATACGGATCTTTGTATTGGCTGCGGTGTCTGTGTAATCAAGTGTCCCTCCAAGTCCATGGTACTGGAACTCAGGGAGGCGTTGGTGGCTCCACCGAAGGATATGAGCGAGTGGGCCCAACTTCTCATGGAGGATCTTGCTGCCGCCGGAAAATGAGGGGCATAGGGCAAAGAAGGATAGGGGAATATAGTTCATGACCAGACTCTCATTGTACGGCTTGATCACGCTGAATGTTGTGGCCTTTCATGTCCCCGGCCTCTGGCTGTTCTTCTTTCTCCTCTTTCCAAAGCAGGGCTCCGGGGGACCGTCCGACGTCCTTTTCAATGCCTCTCTGGTCCTGTTCTGGGGCGGGATCCACAGTGTCATGGCAAGGAGGTTCTTCAGGGATTTCCTGGCCCGGGTCGTAGGGAAGGACTTCGTCAAACTTGCCTTTACGGTCATCGCCGGTATCACCCAGTGCGTGATGCTCTACTACTGGCGCCCTCTAGAGGGAGTGCTGTGGCATGCTGAGGGACTTCTCTATTGGGTTCTTGCCTTCCTTTTCGCTTCCGCGTTCGGAGCCGTCTTCTACTGCTCGATCCTGCTCGACTACATGGAGGTCTTGGGAGTGCGGAAGATCGTCAGGCACTTCAGGGGGGAACCCGACCCACCCCCCGCACTGTGTCTGAAGGGACCCTATCGCTACTGCCGGCATCCCGTATACCTGGCAAGTGTCGCCACCCTCTGGATCGGCCCGGTCATGACCACGGGACGGCTCGAGTTCGCGATCCTCGTCACCGTCTATGTGCTCATCGGGACCTGGTTCGAGGAGCGAGACACGAGGGAGGAAATGGGCGAGGGTTACGCCCGCTACCAAGCCAACGTGCCTATGTGGGTCCCCCGCCTTACGCCTTGGGCAGGGGAGGGGAAGGGCTGAACTGGGCGCTCATCCGTTTCTCACGATGCCCACTTCATTTTCAATTTGCGCTGATGAACTGCACAATCGCGCAGGTAGAGATTGATCAGGCTCTGGTAGGGAATCCCCGTTTCCTCTGCCATAGCCTTGAAATAAGCAACCGTATCCCGATCCAGTCGCATCGTTACCGGCTGCTTCAGGTATTTCGTGTAGGGGTTCTTCCGTCCCTTCATTTTGGAGAAATCGTAATGGTCTCTCATCTTCTTCGCCTCCAATACTCACCTTCCTCTTCCTGGTCCGCCTTCCTGGCCGAAATGAGCCGCACGATCTTTTCACTCTCTCGGAAACAGTGACAGACAACGAGAGCCCGCAATCTGAAACTCATCCCCAACAGGACAAAGCGGTCTTCATCCTCCGAATGGTCAGGGTCAAAGAACTGGATAGCGTGCTCATCGTAGAATACCGTACGTGCCTCGTCGAAGGAAACGCCGTGTTTCCTTATGTTGGCTTTCTCCTTCCTGGCGTCCCACTGGAATCTCAACTCATCCATAAGTACATTGTACGTACAGGAGGTGCCGAGTCAATACAATTCCACAATGTCAGGGATTATCTCAGAAGCCGATTCGATCGGGGAGAGGTCAGCCCGTGGACCAGAGAGAAGTCATTCGCACCACAAAAGGCTATATATTCTAGTTGTTTAATGCAATAACCTAATGTGAAAAGTAATCCTTTGTTCATACGGAGGATCAGGGAATCGCCGAAACATCCTGGTTTGATTCAGTTTCGTGCGCCTAATCGTTAGGGTCTTTCTCGATGAACAGGAGCTCGCAATAATCGTCCCCGGCGGTCATGAGCTTCGTGTGCTTGATCTCGATGTTCGGGTTCACGATCTTGGCGGCCTCCTTCTCGAAGCAGCCCATGGCCTCGCAGAAGCTCGGCGGGATGTCGAGCTTGGGAAACCAAAGGCAGGGAGGATAGAGGCGGTAGCTGACCACATTCGGCTCGGGCCTGGACAATTCGGTCTTGTAGCCGATGATGTCCCCGGTGGCGAGCTTGAAATAGCTCGCAAGGGACCAGGCGTCGTTCCCCTCGAGGCCGAAAGACTTCATGGCCGGCACCACGAAACGATGGGCGTTCCCCCTCATGAACACTTCCAGCAGCTCCGCGGTCTTATCCTCGCCCAGTTCCTGATGCAGGGTCTTCACCAGATTTTCGAAGTAGCTCCAGCCCGTCTTGTTCGAGGCCTTTGCCTTCCGGATCTCGGGCCACTCCTCCTCGGGCAGCACAGGGTATTTGTCCATTTCACTCCTCCTCGTCGTCGTCCTCGTCCTCGATCACTTCACATCGAAACATTCACACAAGTTTCTCCATGAACTGCTTGCCGTACTCTCGGGCGTAGGCAAAGTAGTGCTCGATCCGGTCCACCGTCGAATTTCTCGGAATCTCGCATCCCGAGGCCAGGATGAAGTGACTTTGCGGAGCGGCAATGTCGATGCACCGCCGGATGTCTTCCTCCATGGCATCTCTCGTCCCGTCGTAGAACAGGCCGGTCTGCACGTTCCCCATCACGGTGAGCTTCTTCTCTACGGCCGGCCCCATCACCTTGTCCAGGGAGGTCGGGTTGTCGATGCTCAGAGGGCTCAGGCCCACGTCGATCACGTGGTCGATCATGGGATCGATGTATCCGCAGATGTGGACACTCATATGGACTTTCTTGGCCCGAAAGTAGTCCCTGAGTTCCTTGTGATAGGGCTTGATGAACTCCTTGTAGATGGTCGGGGAGATGATGCTGCAGGAGGCGGAGGCCTCGTGCACGGCAGGTCCGACCCTGGCTCCGAGGGAGGCATCACAGAAAGCCTTGACCGTGTCGGTGGCGAGACGCATCAGGTCGTGGACGAAATCCGGATCATCGTAGGTGTCCATCATGAGCGTCTCGTGGCCCCGCAGATTCATGGCTATGTTCCACGGTCCGGCCTGGCTTCCTCCCACCGCCGCGTTCGGAAGCGCCGCGGTCATCCTCTCACAGACCTCGAGGTAGTAGGGGAGGCGACCGTCCCGCTTTGGATCCGCCACCTTCAACTTGCCGAGGTCCTTCTTTTCCTTCAGAAGAGGCGCCTTGATGTGCGAAATGTCGTCTTCCGGAAAATCGAGCTCACATCCAAGGGCCTCGCTCTCCAGGTAGACATCGTTCACCACGATCGCGCTGTCCGGCTGGAACCTCTCAAAAAAGGCGACCTGTGCCTTTGCACTGCTCGCTGCATTCGTGAGGAACTCCCTCACACTGATTCCGGCAAAACCGGCACAGTAGGGGCCGGGCAGCACCGTGACCGGCACCCGGTCTGCGAGCCGTCCCTTCAGGGCGCTCACCAGGTACATCTTGCCTGTCAGCTCATCCATTCACCTATCCTCCCTCCCGAACCACCTCGATACCCACGACCTTGCCCTTCTTCCGGATCACGAGAACCTCCCGGATCGAATCACAGGTCGGCTGCTCCGGGCATTCGTCACAGGTTAGATCTTCACATTCATATTCCCCATCCTCCGTGCGGCTGAGCTTCCGGATCGCCAGGCTCTTTCCCTTGGCCTTTAGGCCGATGCCCTCGAGCTCTTCCACTTCCGCCTTGGAAGAGGTAAGGAACAAGATTTCGATTCCCTCGAGAAGGGGAAAGGTCCTCCTGTAATGTGCCATCAATGCCCGACCCAGGGTTTCGAAATCGAACCCCTTGGCTGCCGCCTCACGGCTCACACGGCTCCACAGCTTCCGAGGCACGTGGCGGATCATGTAGCCCTCGAGCAGGGAAGCCAGGTTGCTTGCCCTTTCGAGGCTGGCCAGGTCCTTCTCTTCCAGCCTGGATCCTCCCACAAGGATGACCTGGCCGAACGGAATGGATTGGCCCTCCGAATCAGGAATATCCGGGCCGATACAGGTGATACGGCCGCTACGAATCAACTCGGCCTGTCGGGTCCAGAGGACCATGGACGCAGAACCGTGTACCGGGTTACCCAGTTCGGCGAAGGTGTCTTCCTTGAGGATAACCGTAGGCGGGCTGCCGGATCCGAAACGAACGGGGAGGTCCCGCAGGAGTTCGTCCGGGGAGGAGGCGCATTGGATTTGTGATAGGGGGTTGCCCGCCTCTTTGGTCGTCTTGACAAACCCCCGGATCGCCAGTATCTGCTCGTCGAATTCCGCCAAAGGAACTCCCGGTTCTCCCTTACACGATCACCTGGGTCTCCATCCACTCCTCGATCGTGCTGTGAATCTTGTCGATGGAGACGGGCCGGGCATCCATGGGATCGAATTCGACCAGGAGCAGTGGCTTCTCCCTCTCTCTGCATGCCTCCCGGACAAACCCGTGGGTTGCCTGTCCGTGCTTGCACTGGATCAGGGCCGGAATGATGACTGCGTCCACGTTCCATCCGTCCATGGCCGCGATGAAATCATCCATGAAGAACTCGTGGGGGCCCCGGTACTGGCGGGCCATGCAGATGTTCATCATCTTCCAGGCGTAGTCCCTAACGATGGTCTCCGGGGTGCTCGGATCGATCATGGTCTGCGTAGCGTGGCCGAAGAAGGTCAATGCGGTGACGGCGCCAAATTCATCCTCCATCCAGTCGTGCACGCCAAGATCGTAGAATGGGTCCGGGTTGTACATCAGGATCCTGGCCTTCTCATCCGGTACGGCGCCCTTCTTCTCCGCAGCCAGCTTCTTGGAATCTTCGAGAATGAACTGGCCCAGGTCTCTTCCCAGCTCCGTACCTGAGGTCGCGCAGATGGACATGAACTGGTAGAACCCGAGCTTGCCCGGGTGCGGGCAGGGGGTGAGCTTTCGCATCTCGTTCTCGGCGATAAATGCCTCGACCAGATCGTTTGCCAGTTGGATCGCCTCCTTGCACCGATCCCAGTCCATCTTGGTCTTGCACACCTCCTCGACCGTTCTGATCATCTTCCATATATGGTGCTCGTAGAGCTCCACACCCCTGTCGTCCTGCCAGTAGGGCACATCGCACTGGATGACCGGGGCCGAGATGAGCTGCTCCAGGATCTGGTATCCGGTGATGGCTGAGTCGCAAGGGGAGGTAGGGGCCACAACGATGTCCACCGGTGGCTGTGCCTCTTCGAGCACGGCCCCGAGGAAGCCCTTGTCCGCAGGGCAGATGTCTGCGGGAAGGCCTATGTTTTCCGCAGCGTCGATGTACGGGTTCAGCCCCTCCGGATCGAACATGGGCAGAAAGCCGCAAAGGAGCTCGGTCATGAAGGGATGGACGTCGGGGAACCCGCGGAAAAGCTCGGGGAAGAAGAGGAATTCGTGCCAGAGCATCTTCTTGCCCGTGTCCACGGCCTCGAAGAGGCCCATCAGATGCTTCTCGATCGCTTTCATGATCTGAACGACGCAGACCTCTCTCGGGTCGCCCATGGCCTCCATCACTTCGGCCATGCTTCGGACCGCGATGATATGATCGTCGAAGACTTCCGTGAACTTGTCTCTGTTGAACTGTATGGGAGCTACCATGCCCGAATCCTCCTTTCGGATCCTCTGGTTTATTCCATGCTTTCCAGGAACGCCTGTACCCGGGTCTTGATCTGCCCGGTACCGCCAAGAAGGTACTCCCGCTCCAGCCAGAGGGTAGGGGTTCCGGTGTCCTGGGCTTCCAGATTGGTCATCACCTTTTCCGAGCCCCAGAGCTGGCAAAAGACGATGCGCTCCCCCACGATGCCGTCCGCGTTCCAGTCCCGAACCATTTCCTTGATCTTGTCCTGCCTCCGTACCCGGTCGCACATTCGCGGACAGGACCACCGTTCGTGATACCTCTTGGCCAGGGCCTCCATCGGGTCACCCGACTCATCCACATAGTCCCAGAACATCCGGCCGCCGAAACAGCTCCCGTCTGCGACGACGAGCGCTCCCTGGTCCTCGATCACCTTGATCCAGTCCGGATCGTCCAGCTCGCTTCCGTAGAGGAACAGGCGCTTCTTGTGGTCCGGTGCGGCCTTCCGGTCCCCCAGTGCCTCGAGTAGGGACTTCATCTCCTGATTGAACAGATCCTTGGGCATGCACGTGTAGGCCACCGTGACACTCAGGGCCTCGGCACCCGTAATGGGAGGCTGCTCCGCCTTTCGGAGCGCGTACAGCTCATGCAGAAGCCTTCTCGACTCGTTGACTTCCCGAATTGCCTCCTTGAGCTTCTCCTCCGTGATCTCGACCTCGAAGAAGGTCTCCAGTTGCTCCTTCATCCGTATGATCTCGTCCTTGTAGTACGCGAGTGAGGCCTCATCCATGGGGACCCGGGGCGCTCCCACGTATTCGAGGAAGAACTCATCCTTTTCGGCGGGCTCCTTGAACTGGACGGCTCGAAAAATGTCGGAGACCCGGCGCATCTGATCGCACCCGTTCGAGCCCACGAACCCGTCAAGGAAATCATAGTTCCCGAGCAGGGCATCATCCACCACATGCCGACAGTACGTACAATTCAGATAGGTCGTATATCGGTCCGCCTCGCTCGTGTCTCGACTCTCAGGCGCCCGAAGCCTGTAGGGCAGCATGCCGGCCGCCATGACGAGCTCCTCGGGCACATTGGTGCAGAAGTACCCGACGATCCTGCCGCCCCCCTCTTTCCACTGCTTCATCGTGTCGTTGTAGGTTGCCTTGGTGATCTCCATGAATCGATCGAGTTCCTTCATAACGGATCTCCTTGTCCGGCGATAACCGCATCAGGCCGCCTTCTTCTCCCATTTCTGCCGCGCCAGCACTGCGGCGCCAAGGGCCCCCACGATTTGCGGATCCTCCCGCATGTGAACGATGTTGACCCCCACCTTGTCCTGCAGGATCTTGATCAGGCCCTCGTTCTTTGCACAGCCTCCGCTCACGGTCAGGTCCTCTTCGATCCCGACCCGCTTGAGCAGGCTGATCAGCCGGCTGGCGATGGCCACGTGTATGCCCGCCACGATGTTCGGTATGCTGTTGCCCTCGTTCAACTGGGTGATCACTTCCGACTCGGCAAAGACGCTGCACTGTGCCGAAATCAGGGCCGGTGAATCCGCCTTCTTCGAAAGCTCGGAGAAGTCATCGATCCCGACGTTGAGCACCCGCGCCTGGGCGTCCAAGAACCGTCCCGTTCCGGCTGCACACTTGTCGTTCATCACGAACTCTCGAACCTTGCCGTCGTCCCTCACCCCGATCACCTTGCAGTCCTGGCCTCCTATGTCCACCACGGTCTTCACCGAGGGATGGAGCCACTTCGCCCCTGTCGCATGGCAGGTGATCTCGGAGATGTTGTCACTGGCAAAAGGGATCTTCACCCGCCCATAGCCGGTCCCGACCATGAAGCTGATGTCCGCTTCCTTCATTCCGGACTTTTCGAGAACGTTGTCGATACAGATCCGCGCCGTCTTCTCCGGTCGTGTAGTTACTTCCATGATGGTGCTCGCCAGGATCTTGTCCTGGTCGTCGAGCAGCAACGCCTTTCCTGTCGTCGATCCGATGTCTACCCCTGCAAAGATCGCCATCTTCTCTCGTCCTCCCTGATGCTTGACCCGCCCCTGCCTCTATACCGGCATCTTCCGTCGTTCTTCCACTACTTCTCGTCCGGGTATTCAGCATCCACTTTCGCGCAGTTGTTCATGATCTTCAAGGTCAACTTCACTTCCTTGAGTATCTTCAGTTGGCTGCCTTTGACCAGCTTCAGCTTCCGCGTCATGATCGCCCTCAGAGGCTCCAGCTTCGCCTGGACGATGTTCTTCCAGGCCGTGTACTTGCCCGCAACGATGTAGTCCGCATCCGGGCACTCATCGAGGGAAGACAGGGCCCTGGCACCGCTCGAGACGCCGTCCTTGACCTGGATACTCAGAAAGACCGTTTCGTCCAGTTTGTCAGGCTCTTCCTCTATCTGGAAGACGAATTTGCCGGCAAAGGCCCCGGCTGCAACCTTGAACTCCGGGTCATCGTTACAGATCCTGTCCAGCTCTTTGATCCATCCGTCACTCGGGTAGAGAACTGCCATCTTGTTTCCCTCCTCTCGGTTCCATCCCTGTGTTTCCTGGATCGTGACCGTCCCAAAGGTAAAATCGAAAAGCACAGCTTTACACTTTTTCGAAGAAGAATTACCACAGGTTCGAAAATATTGTCAAGGGAAGAAAGGGCTGGCAATCACGACTATTCCTATGCGGATGGTCGGAATTGAAGGAAATCGCGGCTACCGGGCAGAAGCGCTGTTGTAAATATAACTATTTGAAATATATACGCTTTGACGAATCCAGTTTCGAGGGCAGGAAGAGGCCTTCCACGATCGGTGATTTTGCTCGACACTCCGTTATGCATTTCAGGGTTGACACGCCTCCTCCACATGCATTATATGAAATCGATAAATACTACTTTTCACTTTTTCTCAAGGAACAAGCGGGTGACCAGAAAGAACAAACCCGGGAAAATGCGGATGAAGCAGTTGTCCGCCGCTTCGGGACTTCCGAAGGGGACGATCCAGTTCTACATCAAGGAAGGGTTGATCCCGAAGCCGCACAAGACACACGCCAACATGGGCTACTACAACGAGTCCCACCTGAACGCGATTCGGCTCGTGAGGGAGTTGCAGGAGAAGCGCTTCCTGCCCCTTTCCGTGATCAAGCAGGTTGTACGGGGCGGGAGAGGGGGGCTCAGCGTCGATGAAATCCGCGCCCTCACCGAAATCGATGGAAAACTCTTCCCGAACCTTGCGGAAAACCCCGAAGTCAGGCCCGTAACGGCGAAGCAACTGGCGGACCAGACCGGTGTGAGCCTGCAGGACATCAAGCAGATGGAAAAGGCTCGGGTTCTCAATCCTGTCAAGAAGGGAAGCCGCCTCCTGTACGGAGAAGACGA
This sequence comes from bacterium, assembly GCA_028277985.1. Taxonomy (GTDB): domain Bacteria; phylum Desulfobacterota; class DSWW01; order DSWW01; family DSWW01; genus S015-6. The sequence continues at coordinate 9,246 of JANQFG010000181.1, forward strand.
CATTCGCCTCGTCGAGTGCTTTGCAAAGATGAGAGAGGCGGGCTTCTCCGAGGAGATGGGTTGGGACGGAAAGATCTTCTCCGTGTACCGGGATTTTCTGCAGCGCCTCGTAGAGGAAGAGGCGAAGATCCTCATGAGCGGCGTGGCCGGCAAGGTAGGCGTGGACAGACTTGCGAAGATGGTCGAAGACGGCACGGTGATTCTGAACAGCATGATCGGACTGATCCGAAAGAAATTGATCGTTGAAACGGTCAGCAGGTATACTGCCGAATTCCAGGAACGAATCATGATGGGGGAATCATCCTGCGCGCTCACTTCAGAGGAATAGCGCTTCGGATTCTAGATGCCGAGATCCCCACAACCACGAAAGGAACGGGAACCATGACGGAACCGAGAAGACTCATGCAGGCCGATGTGGTGATCGCAGGCTCCGGACCCGGAGGAGCCACCATGGCGCGAGAGCTGAGCAGGAAGGGCAAGAAGGTGATCCTCTGTGAGGCAGGGAAGTATCAGGAACGTTTCGGATACTCCCCGTTCCTTCTGTCCATGCTGGACAATTTTGGGCTCACCTTCTCAAAGGAGGGAACCTGGGTGATGCGCCCCAAGACCGCGGGAGGGGCGTCTGTTGTGTTCTGCGGGACCGCGGTCAAACCCCCGGCCTGGCTCAAGGACAAATACGGCATCGATCTCACCGAGGAAGTGGACGAGCTCTACGAGGAAGTTCCGATCCAGCCTCTGCCCGATTCGAGAATCGGGCCTGCGGCCCGAAAGATCATGCAGTCCGCACAGGACATGGGCCTCGACTGGAACCCGATCGACAAGTGGATCCGCGCCGACAAGTGCAAACAGGATTGCGGGCTTTGCGCCCTTGGCTGCCCCACGGGAGCCAAGTGGACGGCCAGGGAGTTCCTGGAAGAGGCGAAAAGGAACGGTCTCGAACTGCTCCTGCAAACCAAGGTGGACAGGGTACTCACCGAAAACGGAAAGGCCATGGGTGTACGAGCCAAAGGGCCCTCCGGCTGGGTCGATATCCTGGCCGAGACGGTCATCCTGTCCGCAGGAGGGCAGGGGACGCCTCCGATCCTGCAGCGATCCGGAATCCATGACGCGGGCCAGGGGTTCTTCTGCGACCCTCTCTGGTTCGTGGCCGGTCCGATCGAAAGCCAGGGGTCCTACTTCGACGTACCCATGACGGCCGGAGTCAACCTGTTCGAGGACGGGATCATGATGACCGACCAGGGTCTCCCCCCCATGATGTACTCCTCCCTTCTCACCCTGGACGGACCCAAGGGTTGGGCCTCGCTGCCCCGGGTGCTCGACTATAAGAAATCTCTCAGCATCATGATCAAGGTGCGGGACGGCCTGGACGGACGGATCAATCAGGACGAATCCTTCTCCAAACCCCTTGATTACGACACATGGTGGAAGCTCAACAAGGGGGCGGCCCTGGCCGAAGAGATCCTGACAAAGGCGGGCGCGGATCGAGACAAGCTCGTAACAACGACCGTGGTCGCCTCCCATCCGGGCGGAACGGTCCGGATCGGAGAACTCCTCGACAAGGACTGCCAGACCGAGATTCAGAACTGCTACTGCATGGACACGACGGTCATTCCGGAGGCATGGGGCCTGCCGCCTACGGTCACGGTCGTCGCCATGGCCAAGCGTCTCGCCAAGCATCTGACTATAGCGGCGGAAGCAAAGGTTGCCGCAAAAGGCGCAGCCTGACACGTCCCGGCACCACCTTCTTCCGCACCTCCATACGGGCAGAGGGCGCAGATTCACGTTGCGTCTTCTGCCCGCTTCGATCCTTTCGCCAAACGGCCCCTCCTTGACGAGACCCGTCCTCCCAAGGCAATATTGTGGTGGAATCCAGAGTTCCTCTCGACCCTTCGAAGAGACATACGTCCAGAGTGCCCTGCCGCGTCCTTGTTCTCACTCCAGTATCGTTCGAAAAGAGCCGCAAGGCGGAGAGGGCAGACATGAGGGATTACAGGGATCTGTGCATGACCGACTGAAGACCGTCGATTGGAGATACGGCCGCGGCCCGGCGCACGGGGTACGAGTACGGGCACGGAAACGGGTACAGGAGTCAGTAAATGGAAGACAACGACTTTTGCGCACTCAATATGGCGGACAGAGAGAGGATTCGCGGGAAGGTCATCGAGACCTTGAAGCAGGCCGGCTATGATGAGGGCTCGATGAAGCTGGATCAATCCTTCGCGGTAGCCACGGAAGGAGAGGGCGAACTCGTCATACCGATCGAGATCCTCGTCCATCTCGACAACGAGCCGGCACTCCTCGTCAAGTGCGTACGAGGCAACATGGCCACCCGGGAGCGGCCGGCCCTTGCCCTCGCTCGTCTACTGAAGGACAGACCGATTCCCTTTGCGGCCGTGACGACGGAGAGGGAGGCGGTCGTGTTCGACGCAATCACGGGGAAGCCTGTTGGACGAGGGTACGGCGCCTTCCCAGGTCCTGCAGAGGCGGAGCAAAGGCTGCGAGACGCGGCCGATGTCCGGGTACCTCCGGACCAACAGGAGAGGGAGAAACGGATCCTTCACACCTACTATCACCTGCGATGCACGACCGAAATGGAACCCTTCTGAGAAGATGAACATCCTGCTGATCGAATTCAATCCTTTCCAGCCCGAGCACACACCGATCTCGCTTGCTTACCTGTCTGCCTGTGCAAAGGCGTCCGGCTTTCCGACCGATCTGTTGAATGTAGGCAACAATACACCCATGTCAACAGCAGGCTTCTCCCGGTATCTCCGGGACTACCGCCCGCAGTTGATCGGATTCTCCGCCTATCAGCGCAATATCTTTCTGGTAGACGGATGGGCGCAGCTATGCAAGCGTCTTCTGCCGGAGGCTACCGTTCTCATCGGCGGGCCCCAGGCGACGTTCATGCCTACCCGGGCCCTCCGGGACCTCTCATCGATCGATCTGATCTGTCGTGCCGAAGGAGAAGTCGCGCTCCTCGAGCTTGCCCACAGGCTTGGCGAAGATAAGCCTCTGATCGATGTGCCCGGGTGGAGCGGAAGAGGCCCTGAGGACATCCTCTGGAACGGGCCTGCCCTTGCCCCTTGTCAGGATCTGGACGAATACCCCTCTCCCTACCTGGACGGAACCCTGGATCCGGCAAAGATGGACGAGGCGATCCTCCTCGCTTCTCGAGGCTGCCCGTACAAGTGCGCCTTCTGCTACACTCCAAGGGCCTTCGGAAAGCGAATCCGCTATCACTCGCTGGACAGGGTCGTCGAGGAGCTCAAATGGATTCGTCGTCAAGGTCTTCAGAGCTTCTGGTTCGCCGACCCGAGCTTCACTTTTCAGGCGGACAGGATTCACGGTCTCTTCGATGCCCTGCTGCGCGAGGGCCTGGATATGCATATCTGGCTCGAGACAAGATTTGATCTGGTGAATGAGGAACTACTCCGGCAGATGAAACGGGTGGGCGTGCACACCGTGGCATACGGCCTCGAGTCGGCGGCCGAACATGTGCGGAGCCGAATCGGAAAGCCCCTTGATTCGGATCAGGTGGTCCGGGCCATCCGAATGACACAGGAGGCGGGCGTAGATGTCGAGCTGTTCTCCCAATACGGGCTCCCCGGTGAAACGCTGGAAGATGCCCAGGGGACGCTGGATTTCATCCGGGGGAACGGCGTCGCGGTTCGAGGCAACACGAACGCTCAGCAGATGCAGGTCTATTTCGGGACGCAGATTCAGGAAGAGGCGAAGCGGTTCGGCATCCGACCCTTTGAAGAATCGTTTCCGGATTACCTGTCCAGAGGTTCACGCTATGAGACGGAGTGGATGAAGACCCCGGAGATCGAAGAGATGGGTCGACGATGGAAGGCGGCCTCTGCGGACGGCGGCAAGCACATCGTCTCCTGACCCGTTGACAATAAGAGATCAGGGAGGGCAGGGCGCCCTTCCGGCAAGGCAGGAAGAATGAACTCGGATCGAACACCTTTGGACGTGCTTCAGAATTCGGTTTGCTCCACCCTCTTCTGTCTCTGTGATCCGCCTGCACCCGATCCCAGGAACCCCGCTGAGGCGGAACCACTTCGAGAAGCACTGTCCGGACTCCTTCCCCGTCTGGATTTCTCTTCCACCTGCTACCTCGTCAGCCGGGAAAGGCCTGCCGAGGGCATGCGTTTCGAGAGTCTCCTGGCAGAGGTCTCAGCCTTTCTAGAACAGCACCGCTTTCTCCAGGTGAGTCTCCGGCCGGTCCATACCTTTTCGAACGAGGATGCCGAGGAATGGATCGCGGCATACCTTCGCTACCTCAGGGTCTGCAAGCCCTTTCAGGAGGAAGGATACCGGGAACAGATCATCGCCCGTCTGCGGATCTTTCCCGTCCTCTTTCTCAAGAACGCAGCGGCTGTCCGGGAAGCGGTTCCGTTCCTCTCCTTTCTTCAGGAGAGCTTCTTTCTGCCGTCCATTCTCGTGCCGTCTCACGCCATCGAAGAGGTTGCATCCCTGCGGCCGGGACAAGCTGCACCCCCGTGGGTGCGCATCTACGCTACGGACGCCTCCGCCTTTGACCCGCAGAGGACCGTCGAGATCCTTCACGCTCAAGAGGCCGTCGACAAGTTGCTGGAGACGGATGCCCAGGCATTTCCGCAAAGCGGCGATCTCTCAGGTACGGAATCCCTGCTCCTGGATGCCCGGGGTGAGGTTCGAGGATGTTCGGCCGATTGGCTCCTATCTACCATCGATCTCGTAGGCTTGAGCTATCGGGTCAATCCCCAGGGCGCAGCCGGCTGGCACGGGCTATGCGATCGCATGGCGACGCGGTTCGTAGGGAAGGGGATGTATGATCGCGCCATCCAGGTCTGGCGGGCGTCTGCGCTAGCCTATGCTTCCCGGGCCGTCCCGTCATCCCTCTTCCTGCAGGTTGCTCTTGCACAGTACGAAAAAGGGGACCTGGAAGAGGCCATGAAGGAGCTCACGGAGGCCAGGAAGGCAGATCCTCACTCCGCTGACATACGCTACTACATGGGACAGTGCGAATTCGGCTGGAGGGACTACATCGAAGCAGCAGACCGCTTTCGAGAGGCGATCGAACTCGGCTTGGCGAATCCCCTTCGAAGGGAAGCGCACTACTACCGAGGACTGTCCCACTATCATCTCGAAGAATACGATGACGCTCTCGGACCACTTGCGGAAGCGGAGCAAGCCGGCATGAGCGGAAGTCCTCTTCCTTTCTATCAGGGCCTGTGTCTCCTGGGACAGGAGAAGCCGAATCAAGCCCTGGAATATCTGCAGGTGGCCCTGTCGCGAGGACCCTCACCGGATGACTTGTTCCACGTGCTTTTCTACATCGCACATACCCACAAGGAAATGGAGGACTTCCCGAAAGCCCTCGAAGCCTGTGAGAAGGCGGGCGACATCGATCCGAAGAACTACGAGTTGTGGAATCTCAAAGGCTTCTGCCACTTCAAACAGAAGAACCACGACGAAGCGATTGCGTGTTTCGAAAAGGCCATCGAAATCGATCCGAAATCCGGGATCGACTACGCCAACATCGGCTCCAACCTCCGCGACAAGGGAGACACTCACGGGGCGATCGAGATGTACCGGAAGGCTCTGTCCCTGGATCCAACCCTGGATTTCGCCCGGGACAACCTCGAAAGACTCGAGGGGGAACGAGAAGGAGAAGCTTGAACCCTCATTCTTCCATGAAGGCTTGAGAACTCCATGAAGGACGACAGCCGACAGACCATCCGTTCTTTTGTAGCAGTCGAATTGTCCGACGAGGCGAAGGACGTCCTGGTTCGGCTGCAGAGTCGGCTCAAGGAGGTCATTCCCCCCAAGACCCTCCGTTGGACACCGCCCAAGAACATCCACCTGACCCTTCATTTCCTCGGGGATGTATCCCGCGATGTTCTCGAGCCGGCAACACTTGCGTTACAGGATGTAGCCACCCGAATCTCGCCGTTTTCTCTCCAGCTCTCGAACCTGGGTTGCTTCCCGAACACACGCCGACCTCGTATCGTCTGGGTCGGTCTCTCCGGCGACATGCAAATCCTGGTCCGCCTCCACAAGGAACTCGGCATCCAGCTACAGAAGGGGATAGGTTTCCAGCCCGAGTCCCGACCTTTCAAGCCGCATCTGACCATCGGCCGCGTGAAGAAAGGAATCGCCTCACACCAACTCCACACTCTCGGCCAACTCATCGACCAGCAGATTCCAATGATCGGCCACCTCGTTGACTTGCCCGTCGAGGAGGTTCATTTCATTCGCAGCGACCTCAAACCGGACGGTCCGATCTACACCCGCCTCGCACATGGCATTCTCAAAGGGTAGTCTCCGATTCTCCAATTCCTTCCATATCCGAATCTTCATCCTGAATTCGAGAAGTTAAAGTAGAGTTAAAGTAACTTCTCACCTATATTGATCCTGTACATGATAGTTCACTTACAGGATACCGGAAAATATACGTTTTTTCCAGCCCATCCGTACGAAAGAGAAAGACACCCGTGTCGTCACAGCCCCTGGGCTTGTGTCCGATAATGGATATTATGTAAACTTTCAGATAGATGTCGCTCTGCCACACCCATACACAACCCTCCCCCAAAAACCCATCGAATCACGGCACGAAAAAGCGAAAGGATTGGATCGAAGAAAAGAGAACCAAAAACCGACCGCCCACCTCACCGGCAATGATTGGATGCAAATTTCCACACTTTCGAGAAGAGAACCGAAGAAGAACTCGTGAATCCAATTCCATCTCCATCACGAAAACACCGACGAAAAAGAAGGCGCAGAGAACCATTGCACTAAGCCCGCGTCGGAATGGAGAATCGAAAGGATAAGCAAGCTGAAGCTAGAACCCGAACTCATGACTCTGCCCTATGACCTGAAGAACCACTTCCCCTCCCCCCTCAAAAAAACGCCTTGGACCTCACGAAGAACAGAGATGGGACGCTAGAATTGTTCGGGCACGAACACCCCTAGGACCCAATTCTGCCATGCATTTCCATGGAGATCCACAACGGAGTTCCGAGCGACCAAACACTCGCCTTGAACCAGGACGAAGCATCGCAGGACCCACAGCTATCAAAGAACCCATGAGAGGGTCAGGACGAGAGCGGCAGAGGGAAGACGAACGACATTCACGTACCTGAGGGCCCTTCAGGAACCAGGGTGATGACAAAGAGTGGATCAGAATTCTCACCGATGGTAGGGAGGAAGCAAGCAGGTCGAAGCGGATGACCGCAGGCACGGAGGAGGAAGATTCGCCCTATCCGGGCTCGCCTTGCTTGAACTTCTCGACGAGCTCGAGGATCGAGTTCATCCGATTCGGAGGGTTTCGATGCTCGCAGAGCCTGCCAAACTCTTGTTCAGACAAATGTGATTGAAGGTAGGAGGTCACATCAAAGACCTCCCACCAGCAATTCAGAATCTTGAAACACGGGGCCGGCTCGGCCGGTGCCATGCAATAGCGGAATGGCACCGTGCCGCCCAACCTTGGACAACGAATCTCTAATTCGCCGGGATCCTTCGATTTCATGGTACTCTTGATTCCTAACGGCTCTTCACCAGAGCAGGCTTCGGGAAGTCCTTGAAGACCTCTTCCGCCTTCTCCAGAATCTCGTCCGGCAGCTCATAGTCCTCGAGCTGTTTGGAAAGGTAACGCTCATAGGAGCCAAGGTCGATCAGGCCGTGACCGCTCCAGTTGACCAGGATCACCTTTTCCTTCCCTTCTTCCTTCGCCTTCTTTGCCTCATCCACTACACAGGCAAGGGCCTGGTTCGTCTCGGGAGCCGAGATGTACCCTTCCGTCTGTGCCCACATCATCCCCGCCTCGAAGCTCTCCATCTGATAGTATGAGCGAGGCTCCAGGATCCCTTCCGAGACGAGCTGGCTGACCTGCGGAGCCATTCCGTGGTACCGGAGTCCCCCCGCATGGATCGGCGGAGGCACAAAGGCATGGCCAAGGCTGTGCATCGGGATGAGTGGCGTGAACTTGGCGATGTCCCCATGATCGTAAACAAAGGGGCCCTTTGTGAGCGTGGGACAGGCCTTCGGCTCGACAGGGTGAATCTTGATCTCCTTCCCATTAATCACATCATGGACGAACGGAAAGGCAAGCCCAGCGAAATTGCTTCCCCCACCGGCGCAACCGATGACCACGTCCGGATACTCCCCTATCTTCTCCATCTGCTTCTTCGCTTCGAGACCGATCACTGTCTGGTGCAGGAGAACGTGGTTCAGAACGCTGCCCAGAGAATACCTCGTATCCTCGGGGCCGACCGCCATCTCGATCGCCTCACTGATGGCAATGCCCAGGGATCCGGGTGAGTCCGGATCGTTCGCCAGAACCGTCCTGCCGGACTGGGTCTCTTCACTCGGGCTCGCCACACACTTGGCGCCCCATGTCTCCATCATGGTCCGCCGATACGGCTTCTGCTGGAAGCTGATCTTCACCATGTACACCTTGAGCTCGAGATCGAACAACGAGCAAGCAAAGGCAAGCGCACTCCCCCACTGCCCTGCCCCTGTCTCGGTGCAAATCTTTTTGATTCCGTATGCCTTGTTGTAATAGGCCTGCGGCACAGCCGTGTTCGGCTTGTGGCTCCCCGGCGGGCTCACACCCTCGTTCTTGTAGTAGATCCGGGCCGGGGTCCCCAGGGCCTTCTCGAGGGCTTCAGCACGGACGAGCGGTGTGGGACGCCAGATGAGGTACTTCTCGATCACCTCGTCCGGGATATCGATCCACCGCTCCGCACTCGCCTCCTGCTCGATAAGGTTCATCGGGAAGACAGGAGCCAGGTCTCCGGGTTCAAGCGGTGAGCCATCCGGCCGGAGCGGAGGGTTCATCTTGATGTCCGCCATAATGTTGTACCACTGTCTCGGAATATCCTGCTCGTCCAAAAAGATCTTCTTCGCCATCGTCTTTCCCTCCGCAGTCAGGCGTTTCTCTCTCAGCTTCGTACGTCCAACCGGCCAGAACAATAATTTACGAAAATTAGCAAACCCAAATCCCTAAGTCAACAATCCCTTTTCCCGGCCGCGGCTCGGGACGAGAACATCCTCGCGCCCTTCCCTGCCCCATCGTTTCTTTATTTACGCCCACCAACCTGATAAAAGATCAAGGGGAAAGACACGACACCGAAAGGAGCGCATGGTTATGAAGAGAAGACGTTTCGTTGATTTGAGCATTGCGATCGAGCCGGATCTTCCTTCTGATCCGGAGATGATGATCCCCCAGATCCAGTACATGAATCACGATGAAGGGGCCGACATGATGACCATGTTCTTCCCGGGGCTCAACAAGGAGGACCTGCCCGGGGGCAAGGGATGGACCGTCGAAATGCTTCAGCTGTCCTCCCATTCGGGAACGCATCTGGACGCCCCGTGGCACTATCACCCCACCATGGACAAGGGCAAACGATCCCTGACCATCGATGAGATCCCCCTGGATTGGTGCATGGGCAACGGGGTTGTCCTCGACCTCCGACACCTGCCGGATGGCTACAAGGTTCTGCCTCAAGACATCGAAGCGGCCCTGCAGAAGATCGACTATCAACTGCAACCCCGAGACATCGTCCTGGTCATGACCGGTGCCGATAAGCACTGGGGAACGGCCGACTACTTGTCCAAAGGGTGCGGCATGGGGCGCGAGGCCACCCTCTGGATCCTGGACAAGGGCATCAAAGTGGTTGGAATCGACGCCTGGGGCTGGGACAGACCCTTTTCTCACATCCAAGAGGAGTACCAGAAGACCGGGGATGCTTCCATCATCTGGGAAGGCCACTTCGCCGGCATCGAAAAGTGTTACTGCCACATCGAGAAACTCAAGGGCTTGGACCAACTCCCGCCATATGGGTTCACCTTCTTCTGCTTTCCGGTCAAGATCAAGGGGGCCAGCGGGGGATGGATCCGGGCAGTCGCAATCATCGATGAGGAGTAGATCCTTCCCGAGAGCCGCAAGAATCATACTTTGGTATACCTATCAATCGTGCGAACACGAGGAATCCACCCGCTTGTAGAATGGGACCCCCTCCTATCGTCACGTAAAGCCCTCACATGGCCGTCCCCCGAGCCAATAGACACTCACGGCCCTTCGCCGGACCTCCCCTTCCCTCTTAGGCCATTCCAGCACCCTCCCGCAAAGCCGCGGTGCAGGTCCGCCGGCTGCCCTTGCCCAAAAAAAAAGAGGGGCCGAATGGCCCCTCTTTTTCTTCTAACTGACTGACTGACTAGGGTGCAGGATTCACCGTCACCTCAACTGAATCCTCGAAGATACGGTCGTTCAGCACGCCGTCCGCCGTACGGTCAAACGTCACGTAGAAGGTGTGCGTTCCAACCTGGCCGGAATCGCTGATCGCATATCCTGTCCACGGATCCGCGATGCCAAGGCCGGCCCAAAGGCTGATATCGCCCGTGTACACAGGTGCCTGCGTCGCACTCCATGTTCCGACCCCATCCAGGTACAGCGTACCACCGCTTGCGGGCTGCGCCCAGATGTAGACCTCGACCGCCGTTGTGGACGTTCCAGCGTTCGGCACGAACAGGGCCGTCGGATGAAGGTCGCCCACGGTAAGGGTTGTGGGTGCAATCGAAATGACCGGATGCGGTCCGTAGATCAGCGTCCTGGCGTAGTCTACGTAGAAGTACGGCAGGTTCGTGATCATGTTGTCCCTGATGAGATCGAACCCGAAGTGCAGGCTGTACTGCCCTTCTGCAGGAAGCGTCGGACCAACGGCAAGGGCTTCCAGCGCAATCAGTTCCAGGATGGCCGCTGCGTCGGCACTCTGGATATCCGTCTCGGCTGCAGCGTCGGTCCATGTGGTCGTGGCCACATCATAGAACTGACGGAAGCCGGCACCTTCGATCCAGACGAACCTATCAGCAGGCAGAAGCAGTGCGTCGAGCGCTGTGATCAGCTGCCTCCAGTAGGACTCAGGGAATCCCGGGACGACGTAGAGCACGTCTGCGCGGTCGGCATGAATCGCGGAGGTTGTTCCGTCAGCATTCCAGCCGAGGCCGTCCACATTCGGGTAGCCAACCTGGCTGTCACCGCTGACCGAAACATCCACGTTGCCGGCGTTGCTCACGATGGTCATCGTCGTCGCTCTGGGTCCAAGCCCCGTGGCGAGAAGCGTAACCGATACCACTTCGCTTGCCCCTGGTGCGATGGTGCGCGGAAGCGCGCCTGGCGGTGTGGCGATGAACTGTCCTGCATGGTAGCCACTGAAGCTGATATCGGTCACGATCAGGTTCGCTGTCGTCCCAGTATTCTCGATCGTCACGCTTCCGATACCCGGGAAGGTCGTCGAGGCGATGAACACCGCAACGTCACCCATGTCAATGGTGGTTGGGGTAACCGAAATCGCTGCTGCGGCTCCAACAACACCGGTAGCCAGCAGATCGACAACGGTCGCTGTAGGTGACTCGGAGGTGTAGATGCTCAGAGTCGCCTCGAGGGCGCCCTCGGCGGTCGGCGTTACGCTGACCTCGTAGAAGCAGCCCACACCTGCGCCAAGACTGATTCCTGAGCAGGTATCACTGTCGATGTTGAACTGTGCCGCGTCGTCTCCACCCAGGAGGCCCGCAAAGATGTTTGCGGATTCGGTACCGGTGTTGAGCACGGAAACCGACACGGTGGATGAGGTCGTAGCGAGGTCCACATCACCAAAGTCGATTTCATCCGGAGCGATTTCGATGTCGGCATCGATTCCTCTGCCGTCCATCGTGACCGTCTCGGAACCGACCGTGAAGATGCCCAGGGTACCAACCACATCGACACTCGCAGAGAACAGACTCGTAGCATCGCTCGGGCTGAAGCTGACCGCAACGATCCTCTGATCCCGTCCACCTGCATCACCGGCAGGGAAGAGGATGAAGGACGAAGCAGAAGCGATCGAGAACTCCGCCGCCGCCGGGGTGGAGATCGTGATGCTCACGAAATCATCGAGCGCATTTGCTACCACGAACCCGGAACTGGCCGAACTCCCCACGGAAGTGTCAGGGAAGGAGATGGAGAGGGGTGCGACCGCGATACCCGTCGAAGTCGAGATCCCCACGCCCCTCAGATCAACCGTTTCCGTATACGTGATGCTGTCGAGCACGGATGTGAATGTCAGGGTTGCCTGCACGAAGCCCTCGGCGACCGGACTGAAGGTCACGTTGAAGGCCTGGGCGGACAGTGTGTCGATGGGAGCGGAGGCCATGTCCAGGCTGAAGTTCGATGCGCCGGACCCCGTGATCTCCGCACTCACCAGGATCGATGTCGTGGAGAGGATGTTCGTTACCGTCACGTCGACATCGTCGGATGTTCCGATGATGGTCGGCGGGAACTGATGCTCGGTCGTATCAACTGTGTAGATCACGTCGATGCCCGTGCCGATCAGCAGGATAGCTCTGTCCGGCCGAGGCACACCGTTGACCGTGGGCGTGACAATCGCCTCAAAGCTTCTCAACGCATTCGGTGCGAAGGTCGCCCAGACCGTACGGGTCCCACCTTCCGGAATCGTGAATTCCGTCTCACTCAGCGTGAAGAAGCCCGCATCGCTGCCGGTCAGCGCAAGGGTCACGGGCACGATGCCACCATTTGCCAGCGGGTTGGTCAGGGTGAATTGCATCGGCATGCTTTCCGTATTCACCAGGACGCCCCCGAATGCCACAGTCGTCGGATTCGGCGTGACATCGGTGCCGGACCCTTCCTGCGTATCACCCGTGAGTCCGTTGACGATAGTCGTCAACGCAGTCGTGACCACCAGGTCCACCAGCGAATAGTCGCCCGGCGCGGGTGGCGTGAACGTAACGAGCACATCGAGGCACTCACCCGGAGCCAATACGGCAGGCAGAGACAGAGCACCGAGGGAGAAAGCAGCCGCCTGGGCTCCCACAAGGTCGACCGACAGGATGTTCGCTTCGTCCTGCCCCTGGTTCACGATCGTAATTGTACGCGTGATCGATCCACCCACGGTCGCACTGCCTACGTCAAACGGGTCGGCAATCGCTGCACCGGTAAGATCGATCAGGGCCGGCGCCGGTCCCGGGGCTGCTACGCCACCGGTAACACCCATGTCTTCGCCAAGGGCTGCACCCACGCAAGGTGAGGAGGGATCCAGCAGATAGTCTCCGGCGGTCAGCAGCTCCGGGTCAAGATCGAAGTTGCCTGCGCCGAACCAAGCGCTCGGGTACGTCCCGATGTCTTCGACATCACAATAGCTGATCGCTGCAACCGGGGCTGCATCCAGCGTCACATCTAGTGCGCTTCCGTTGCCCCAGAGAATGTTCGCAACCAGCGCGAGGTTGTCGTCCGTGTTCGCGGCGATGCAAGCCACACCCGCGTTCCCGTTGAACGTGGACTGGGCTATCGTTGTCGCGGTGTCCCCTACTCTCTGCAGGACAGGGCCGCCCGAGTTGTTGTAGAAGAATGCGTTCGTCACCACTGCCCCACCGCCGTAGGCCATCACGGCGGAACCTGCAGGGCTGCTGTTGCCGCTCAGCTGCCCACGAACCATCACCACGTTGGAGCTCAGAAGGTCGATGCCCCCACCGGAGTAAGTCGCACTGTTGCCCGTGAAATCCACGTCCTGCAGCGTGAGGGTACCGCCCCCAATCATCTCGATACCGCCGCCGTACAGTGCCGCGCTGTTGCCGGAGAACAGACCATTGGTGATGGCGACGCTCGTTTCAGCGTACAGTCCACCGCCTGCGACTCCGCTGTTGCCGGAGAAGGTCATGTAGGTCATCGCACCCACGGAAGCACCGGACATGATCTTCAGTCCGGTGTTCGTGGAGTTCATGATGTCTACAAAGTTCAGGGTGGCACTACCGCCACTCTCCACCACGATACCGTCCCATCCGCCGCTTGTGCCGGTCTGAGTAAAGACCACCCGTGCCACTTCATCGGGGCACCCGGCGCTGGTCGGGTTCGCGATCAGCGTGCCGCCGCTACGTACAATGAGGTGTGCCCCGGGTTCAAACGAAACGGTAACCCCCGGATAAATGGTAAGCGTGTCACCGTTCCTGATCTCGATACACCCGGATACGGTCTGGTCTACCAGCCATTCCCCCCAGACCGGCGTCGCAGGCTGACTAGCGGCCATGCTTGGAAGCATCACCGTCAGCATAACTGCCAAGCAGATTGCCTTCCCCTTACTTTTGATCATTTTTTCGCCTCCCGACTTAGGTTTCTTTTTCTTAGTCACTTCGCCTTAGGCTTTTCTCTTCTCGTTGGTATGCACTACTCCTTTGGTGTTCGCATCGCACGAGCCTCGGACCTCCGATGAACCGGAAGGAGGCTCGGTTGGGACGTTCTCCACACGAGGTGGGAACGTCCCAACAACCTCAGGCCTTATTTCACACTTCCACCAGACCAGAGCTCCAGTTCGTCGAAGTCGGCCTGGCCGTCTCCGTCCTTGTCGGTGGCGAGACTGCTGTTGCCACTTGTATCAGCCACACTCAACTGAATCGAATCCTCCGTCCGGGTGCTGTCCGAAGAGACCGCTGACCAGTACGGGAAGTCATTCACGCTGCAGACGCCTTCGCAGACTTCCGGTGCCAGGTCGGCAAGTCCGATCCAGTTATTATCCCCTGCGGCATCGTAGGTGGACAGTACGGTTGAGGAATAAACCACTGTGGGCTCGCTCTCGTCGACGATCGTGATCGAGGAACCAGGCAGCAGGTCGTCGATCCCGTAGTACACATCGATGAGCGGGTAAGCGAGCAGTGTGGTGCTCACGGTTACAACGGTCAACTCCACAACCGGGGTGAGGCGCCCCGAATAGCTCCAATGCAGCGCCTGGCCGGCCACGAAGGTGACCGTGGCCTCGGTACTTCCGCCCGCGACCACAGAGGCAACCTTGACAAGATCAACACGGCTGTCACCGCCGATCATCAGCCAGTCGCCAACCGCGACGTCGGTGCCGTCTTCCACAACGATGCTGGTATCACCGCCGGATGCATCCTGGAGGAGGACCGTAGTTGCAACCGGATCCACATCATCCAAATCACAGCAAGCACCGTCCACATCTCCGAATCCGGCAATAGCCGAATTCGCGCTCGTGCCTGCAGGATAGGCCGCCAGAAGGGTCCCACCCATCGTAACCGGAAGGCCCGTCGAGCTCACAGGCTGGATCTCGGTCTCATTGATGATCAGGTAGCTGCCCGATGACGGCAGATTACCCAGGGTGTCAGGTGCGACAGCAATGAACACGGCCGACTGCTGTGTGGATTGCTGGAGCCGGTTGGTCCAGGAGGACACACCTGCCTGCATCGGCCCGAGCATGGCAACGACTTCACCCGCCGCGTGGCTCGAACTCAGGTTGCGGTTGAGAATGAGGATGTTGGTTGTGTCGTCGTAGCCATCCAGCTCTATGTCGGAGGACGGTCCGCCGGATCCCTCGGTCTTCACAGAGAGGGTAGCGTCCAGATAGAGCGCCAGGTCGTCGCCCGGGTAGAATCCGCTCACGTCGTCCACGACCAGGATGTTCGTGCCCGCGGCGGCTGGTGCAACCAGCGTTGCGGTCACTACGGGTGCAAACGTGGTGGTCACGAAGGTGTGCTTCTCATCCATGTACGCACCGGTCACGCTGAAGTTCGCGCTGGTGGTGGTCGCTGTCGGCGTTACTGCGCCGTTCAGGATCTCATGATAAGCGACGTTGGCTCTCTCGTCGTAGAGCGTCCCACCGTTGGCCGAAACGCTTCCGTTCGACCCGTAGATCGAGGTGTTGCTGTAAACGATCATGGGGCCCCATGAATCGGCCAGCACGAGGTAGCTGCCCGCCGAGATGGTCGCCAGCTGGCTGTTATCGATCGACCCGTCCTCGTTCACCGCCAGGATGGTGACCCAGACCTGGTTGCCATCGCCGAGGTAGTTGTTGTCCCCACCGGCAGGATAGAGGAAGTTGGAGGGCAGGTACATGTAGCCTTCCACCTGCTGGCCGTCGTCGAAGACTCCGTAGAGATCCCGCTCGACCCACGCCGTGTTCGCGCTGGTGTCCCTGATGTACGCGTAGTAGCTGTTTCCGTACATATCGACACCTACGGTCGAGGCCGGATGGTCCCATGCCAGATTGATCAGAGGGAGCAGGTCCGCACCGGACTGCATGACACTCAGCACCGAACTCGGGCTGGTCGGACCGAAGTCCTTGTACAGCCGGTAGATGGCCCTGCGGTCCGCAATCGCCAGGTCAAAGGTCTGGGCGCTTCCGGTGTTCACATCGACCCACGGCGCCATCGGCCCAACCGGGGGAACGAAGCCGGCCACGTTGAAGTCCCAGTAGCAATCGCCGCTAGCACCCAGGTTGCCGTCGTCGGTGCAGTCATCAAGGTCCAAGTTCCCGGTATGATCCTCAGCCGCAAGGATCTCGAAGCGCCAGGTGTTGCCCATTACGTTCAGCTGGTTGATGGGCGTAATATCGAACGAGAAGCCGAGTCCGCCGGACGATGCGACTGCCTCTACCCTCGTTGCGACGGGAATGTTCCGGTCCTTGTAAAGTTTGAAAATCGGGAACACCGGATAGTTGAAGGTCACGTTGATGACGAAGTTGTTGTAATTCGCGGGAATGATACCGCCCCCCACGTTCGACAGGGAGCAATAGATCACCTTCAGAGTGTTCGAACCGTGCTTCACGTTCGCCGCGAACAGATGCTGCTGGGTCACGACCGGATTGCCGCTCGCATCCAGCTCGTAGTCCATCAGATCATTTCCGCTCGCAGGTTTCGGCCTCAGATCCAGCTCCATATCCATGCTGTCGAAGTCATAGATGCCGTCCCCTACACACGCAAAGCAGTCGCACTCCACGCAGTCCGGATCTTCCGATCCTTCGCAGGAGGACACGCAGCCCGCGGGCGAGTTCTCTGTGGGGATATCGTAGGGGAACACGATGAACTCATAGTCGTCGTAAGCCACCACTCGGTCCTCACGGTCAAAGACGAATACACCGTTGGAGTCCGTGACGGCGAAGGAGTTCACGAGCTGGACATAGTCCTCGTAGCTCTCGCACTGGTTGTCCTCACAGTCCGGGCAGTTGCCCTGGCAATCCGGCCAATCGGATCTGTCCGAGGGGAAGTCCGTGTGGTCAAGCATGACCGTTACGCCCTGGGCGGGTGTGCGGCCCGGCCCGGCATAGATCGTCCCGGTGAAGCCCTGCACGTAGGGCATCAAGCCCGTGGTGCCCACCTCGAAGAAGGTGCCGGAGGGGATGACGATCGTGCCGTTGTCTACGATGTACTCGTAGCTGAGCGCGACGCGCTCTTTCCAGGGAGCATGGGAGTCTACGTTGAAGAAGAGCGGAAAGTCGAACTCCACCTTCTGGGGTTCCGTGTTGTCGGCAAACCCCGTGCCCGCTCCGCCGGTGACGCCCGTAACGGTTCCGAGGTACACATTGTTGATTCGGAAATGGCCGTTGGCGTTCGTGGTGGCCGTGTAGCGCTGCCGGATGCCTTCCAGCTCGACCCTCACGCCTCGCAGGGATTGGTTAATGTACAGGTCGTGAACGAACCCGGATATGGCTCCGTAGACGTCTTTGGTGATGCCCGTCTGTTCCGCAGCATCCGTCGGGCCTGTTGCGGTGTCCGTACAGCCGAACTGCATTCCAATAACTGCGGCAATCAGGAACATTGCCGCGACCGGGGCTGAATATTCTAGTTTCTTCCCCTTCCTGTTCTTGGGCGATCGCATCATCGTGAGGCCTCCTCCTTGTTACGTTTTCGTTTTTTAGTCGATCCGCTTGATACGTCTACTATATATATTCAGGTTAAAACGATGGCGCTGTGGCGTATCTACAACAACCTTATAGCAATGTCAAGCCCAAACTCGGTGCCTCTCGTGTCTCCAATCGCCTTACCACCCCCTTTTCAATGAACCCTCATTGTGTATCAACAAAAACATTGTTTCAGGAAAAAAAACGCACGAAAAAGGGAAATCGCTGGGCCTTCCCAATCTCCTTCGCTGCCGTCGCCTTTAAAACGTACAAATTATTGCCGTTCTTGACACAATCATTTTTTTGGCAAACGAACGACCACCCCATGCTCCACCCATCTGCAACCACGATTTACCTTTTAGCCCACAACAAGTTACAGGGAAAACGTTGAGATTTCGGTTAAATATATCAAGCTACGGTCCCATGTCAAGCGAAATCCAAAAAAAAAGTCCGATTTTTTTTGGGGCCCATCTCTGCTCTTGGGCCTGATCTCAGTGCTTCTATTCCGATGGGGCATTCCTACCCCTCGAAGGGGATTGAGGAGAAGATCAATACGAACATATCCCTGTTCTTTTTTTGAGAATCCTTCGATCCCGTCATGGGCCGCCCACGAGGAAGCCCCATCCGAGGCTCCCAAAACGCTCCGCGACTTGATACACTCTTGTAACCGGGCCTGGAGGATCGAATCCAGGACATGACCAGCGACAGGCTCACTCTGCCATGGCCCGCCATGAGTCGGGGCCGAGAATCCGTGAGCCGGGGGAGGCATGGTTGCATGGTGCGAGATATTCATCCAGGTGTTGTGGCCTTTTTTGATTTGGACCGAACCCTGATCGGCAAGAGCTCGGGAGAACTTTACATTCGGAGAAAGAAAAAACAGGGACGCCTGAGCAAATGGACCCTTACGAAGCTCCTCGCGTCCACGGCTCTCTACGGGCTCAACCTGGTGCGCCCCGAGCTCCTCATGGACTGGGCCGCATCCTGGTACAGAGGGGAATCCGAGCAGGAAATGATCGACTTCTGCGAGGATTTGTTCCGGGACACGGTCAAGGCCCTCTTCTACACAGAGGCGGTCGAGCGGGTCCGGGAGCACCAGACAAAAGGGCATATCGTCGCCTTGCTCACCGCTGCAACCCCCTACATCGCAGAGCCCACGGGTCGATTCCTGGGCGTGGAGCATCTTCTTTGCACACGTCCCGAGGTTCGTGACGGCCTCTTCACTGGAAAGCTGCACAAGCCGGTCTGTCACGGGAAGGGAAAGCTCTATTGGGCCATCGAATTCTGCAGGATCCACAGCGCAACCCTCGAACAGAGCTACTTCTACACCGACAGCATTCGGGATCTGCCGGCACTCGAGGCGGTCGGGTATCCAAGACCCGTCAATCCCGACGGCGCCCTCGAGCGGGTCGCCCGGAGGCGGGGTTGGCCGGTCGCGCGATACAGCACTACACTCGGCAATGTCTAGACGTTTCATGCGTTCTTTCTTGAATAACAATCGGGTATTTTCCATAACATGATACGTCGTCAGCAAACAGGGTGCCTTGCCCGTTGAGGTCGATCCCCTCTTGACCCTGGAATACCGAGAACCAATTGCGTAGATTCAACTCATCAGGGAGAGGATCCAAAAAAAAGTATTCTCCATGAATCCGGCAGGCCTCCGCGACCGGCATTTCGCGCCGGGCCCTGTTTCCAATGAACTGGAAGGATCACCATCATGAGAACTACCGACAGGAAACCGCTTACCCTGCCGGACCATCTGTTCGGGGTCTTCACAACCGAACGAGACCGTGTAGGATTGGAGTTTCATGAGACCCGGCACCGCTATGGTGAGATCCTGGATGGGGCACTTCGCGTTGCGGGATGGTTCAGGAACTTCGGCATTCGTCCGGGTGACCGCATTGCAGCCCACATGCTGCCGTCCCTCGATTCCGTGCTCTGCTTTCTGGGAAGCCTGTTCTGCGGCACCATTCTCGTCCCTCTGAACCCGCGGTACACGGCTGCCGAGACTTCGTATTTCCTCGATGATGCAGGGGTGCGTCTCTTCCTCGATCGAGCCAGCCACGAATCTTCCGGACCGCGCGGCCCCTGGCGGGTTCTGCTTCGCTCGGAGGATGGAGATTTCCGGGAAAAGGCGTCTGGAGAATCACTTCTGGCGCTCTCTGTGGATTCTCCCCCTGCCGAGCCCGACCCCGGGCCGGGCCCGGATGAGGTCGCCCTGCTCTGCTACACATCCGGAACCACCGGCACGCCGAAAGGGGCCATGATCACGCAGGGCAACCTCGCGTGCATGGCGGCTTCCCTTCACGAGGCATGGGGCTGGACCTCCCTCGACGTTCTGCTGCACGCACTGCCGCTCTTTCATGTGCACGGCTTGCTTGTGGCCCTGCAGGGCGCCCTCTATGCAGGTGCCCGAACCGTGATGCTTCCCGGATTCGATCCGCAGGACGTCCTGGACCGGCTCGTTCGGCAACGCCCGACCCTCTTTATGGGCGTACCGACCATGTACCGGCGTCTCGTTCACCTGGACAGCGCTTCCGAGCCCGGTCTCGACCAGATCCGTCTGTTCGTTTCCGGGTCCGCTCCCCTGGCGCCGGAAACTTTTCATGCCTTTCAGAAACGATTCGGCCACACCGTGCTTGAACGATACGGAATGACCGAGGCGGGCATGGTGCTTTCCAACCCTTTGCGAGGGGAGCGAAAACCGGGATCGGTCGGCCTTCCCCTGCCCGGCGTATCGGTTCGGGTCGTGGACCCGGACACGAACGAGGATCTTCCATCCGGGCAGGCCGGCGAGCTCCTCATCCGGAGCGGGAGCGTGTGCAAAGGGTACTGGGGCCGACCCGATGCGACGGCGGAGGCCTTCACGGAGGACGGGTGGCTCCGGAGCGGAGACATGGCCCGACAGGACGAGGACGGCTATCTCTTCCTGGTGGCCAGACGCAAGGAGATCGTTATCACCGGCGGATTCAATGTGTATCCGAAAGAGGTGGAGAACGTGCTGGAAGAGCATCCGGGTGTGAGCGAAGCGGCCGTCTACGGGGTGCCGGACCCGGACCTGGGTGAGAAGGTCTGTGCAGCTGTCGTCGCGCAAGCAACGGACACGCCGACCCAGGAAGACCTGATTCGTTTCTGCAAGCGCTCCCTTACGTCCTACAAATGCCCCCGCGCGATCCTGTTCATGGACGATCTCCCCCGCAATGCCATGGGAAAAGTCATCAAAGAGAGGTTAAAGGTCAAAGAGTAAACCGGGGTCAGGGGCGCGGGGTAAAGTCCATGCCGGGTTTCAGGGCGGCGGCGAACTCGACCAGCAGCCGGATGCAGTTCTCAGCGTCTTTGAGGGAAATCATCTCCACAGGCGTGTGCATGTAACGGTTCGGCACGCCGACCAGTCCTGCAGCTACGCCTGCGCGGGTGATCTGGATCACGTTTGCGTCGGTCCCGGTGGCACGAGCCTCGGCCTTCATCTGATGGGGAATCTTCTTCTTCGTCGCCACCTCCGCCAGCAGCTTCCCGACCATGGGGTTGATGTTCGGGCCCTTGTGGAGGATCGGACCACCACCCAGCTTGATGTCGCCCACGATCTTCTTGTCCGCACCGGGCTGGTCCGAGGCGAACCCCACGTCCACAGCCACCCCTACGTGTGGTTCGATCCCGTAGGCGCTGGTTCGGGCTCCGCGAAGACCGATCTCTTCCTGAACCGTGGAGACGGAAGCGACCTCGACACCCGTGAAGCCCTTCCTTTTACTCAGGCGACCGAGAACCTCTGTGACGATGAAGGCACCGATCTTGTCGTCAAAGGCCCTGCTGACGGCAATGTCCTTTCCAAGCCTTGCAAGCCCTTCTGCCACGGTCACCATATCGCCCGTGTCGACGCCGCGCTTCTTCGCTTCCTTCTTGTCCTTCGCCCCCACGTCCACCCAGAGTTCGTGCGCCTTCGGCACTTTCTTTCTCTCTTCCGGCGTCATCAGGTGAATCGGTTTCTTTCCCACCACACCGAGAAGGCGCCCCTTCTTGGTGTGCACCAGGACCCTTCGGCCCGGCATGATGGCAAGGTCGATCCCTCCCACGGGCTGGATGTAAAGAAACCCTTCGTCCGACACGTGCTGAACCAGGAACCCGATCTCGTCGCAATGCCCGGCCAGCATCAGCCGGAACGGCGCACCACGGTTGAGCCTCCCGATCACATTGCCGTGCACATCGGTCTCCACATCCTTTGTGAAGCCGAGCATGCGTCGTCGAACGACTTCCTGCACCTCCGTCTCGAATCCGGACGGGCTGGGGGCATCGATGAGTGCCTCTAGGAATCGCAGAGCAGTCTTGTCCATCTTATCGGCCCCTGAATTCAGGCTTGCGCTTTTCCATGAATGCTTGGAACGCCTCCATCAGATCTTCGGAAGGAAGAATCGCCGAGTTCTTCTGCGCCACGAACTCGAGCCCTGCCGCAGCTCCGAAGTCGCGCGAGAAGTTCAATGTCTCCTTCACACCCTGCACGGTCACGGGAGAGAGTTGCGCAATCTCACTCGTGAGCTTGAGCCCCTCTTCGACAAGCGTGTCCCGATCAGGAAAGACGTGGGTAATGAAGCCGATCTGAAGCGCTTGCGCCGCGTCGAAATCCCTCCCTGTGAGCGCCAGTTCTCTCGTCCAGCCATGACCGATAATCGCCCCGATTCTCTGCAGGGTTCCCAGGTCCGCCACCATGGCCATCCTCGTCTCCCGGATGCTGAACACGGCGTCCTTCGAAGCCAGGCGGATATCCGATGCAGAGGCCATGTCGACCCCTCCGCCGATGCAGTGGCTGTGTATGGCCACTATGACCGGTTTGCGGCAACGGTCGATCACGTTCATCGACTCCTGAAGACGCATGATCACCCTCTTGAAATCATGACGGGTCTTGGCAGTCGGATCCGTGAACAGGGTCGCGGCCTCGGCCAGATCCAGGCCCGCAGTGAAGCTCTTCCCCTCTGCGGAAATCAGGACGGCGCGAACGTCGTCATCCTCATCGATCCTCTCGAAGACCTGTACCATCTCCTCGAAGAATTTGAGACTCATCCGGTTTCGCTGATCGGGGCGGCACAGGATCAGGTGCCCAACATAGTCCATCTTTTCGAGTCGGATGCATTCATACGCTGCCATCTTTTCTCCTCCAAGTCGCATGCAACCGTTCCGTCCTGCCATGCTCGCCGTGGCACGGATTCGTATCTCAAGCATACAAGGCTCCATCGAGAAATCAAGGCGGGCGTCCCGCTTTGAGAATGGCGCCCTGCCCACGTATAATGAGAAGGGAGACATATCCGCATTCCGCTGTCTGCGATCAGCTGTTAGCCCACCACCTCTCGGGCCCGGATACGGGCACGAAAAGGGAGAGCTAAGAGTTGAACAAGGTGCATCGTGAAATACAAGAACCCACTTCCGAAACGAATCGGCCTCGTGGCGGACAGTCACGATCAGCTGGATGCCCTGGCCAGGGCGGTGAGCATCCTCGAGCAGAGAGGGGCGGAATCCCTCGTACATCTCGGGGACATCTGCGATTCCCTTCGGCTGGACCTGCTGGAAGATTCGGTCCGCCTGCTTCGCAAGCATCGGATGCTCGTGGTGAAGGGGAACAACGATTTCATGCTGGAGAATCTGCTGCGGTGCCAGCCCCCCGAAGAAAAGAACCGCTACGACCATCTCGCCGCCTTTCTCGCAGAGCTCCCCATGAGAATCGTCTGGGACGGAGTCTGTTTCGCGCACTCCCTCCCCTTTGATCATCTCCGGTCCTTCTATGAGCCGATCGACATGGGCTCCACTCAGCGGGCCGAAGAGATCTTCCGCCTTACGACCCACCGCATCCTGTTCTGCGGTCACTCTCACCGCTCTGTACTCTTCCGCCTGTCCGGCGACAAGGTCTCCCGGGAGAGCCTTCCCGAGGCGGAACCGATCGCCCTGGACCGGCAAGAGCGATACATCATCGTGACCGGCTCGGTTCTCGAAAAAGAATGCGCGATCTTTGATGTCGAGTCCTGGTCTGTCGAGAACATCCGAATCCCCCAGGACTAACGCTACCCTCGCCGGGTTCGGGCGCGGGCACGGACCCCGGTCGGGGGATCGCGAGGGCCACTCTCCCCTTGTCACTCGCCACCCTCGATTGTCACCCCTTTTTCGTTTGTGCTATAGATGGGCCGTTCCGACCCACACAGGGAGTCTCCATGGCGGGTATCCTCCGGTACGGCGCCTACATCCCCCACTTCCGATTGCCCAGGAGCGAAATAGGCGATGCTTGGGCAGGTCGAGGACCCCGGGGCGAAAAGGCGGTGGCCAATCATGATGAAGACAGCCTCACCCTAGCGGTGGAGGCGGCCCGGGACTGTTTGCACGGCTGGGATCGATCCGAGATCGACGGTCTGTTTTTCGTATCTACCACCTCCCCTTACCGTGAAAAGCAAGGGGCCGGCCTGATCGCCTCCGTCCTCGGCCTCCGTTCCGACATCCTGACCGCAGATTTCTCGCATAGCCTGCGGTCCGGGACTACGGCCCTGGAACTGGCCAATGCCTACACCGAAACCGGTCGGGCCACGAACATCCTCGTGACCTTTGCGGACACCCGAACCGCCCATCCGGGGGCGCCCCAAGAACCCTGGTTCGGGGACGCTGCGGCCGCCTTCCTGATTGGAAGGGGTCGGTCCGCCGCGGAATGGGGCTCCTTCGTATCGGTTTCGAACGAGATGATGGACACGTGGCGAACCGAGGAGGATCCCTTCGTCCATTCCTGGGAAGACCGATGGGTCAAGGGCCACGGGTTCCTCGACACTACGAAGACCGCCGTCCGCAGGCTGCTGGAGAAGTCGGGCTTCCAGGCGCGAGATCTGGATCGAGCCGTCCTGTACGGCCCGGATTTGAGGAGTCACCGGCAGCTCGCCAAGAGCATCGGACTTGGAGAAAACACGCAGATCGTGGATCCACTGCTCGATGCGGTCGGCGTTGCGGGGGCGGCCCATGTTCCGCTGATGCTCGCTTACGCCCTGGAACAGGCTTCTGCCGACGAGACCCTCCTCCTGGCCGGCTACGGCGACGGGGCGGACGCCGTCCTCCTGAAGACTGCCGGAGACGTGCAACAGTTTCGCGGCCCAAGAGGCGTGACCGGACACCTGGAGAGTAAACGGACGCTGCCCAACTACAATCGATACCTCTGGTATCGCCGCCTCCTGGAGGTCCACCCTCCGCCTGCCCTTCTCGTTGGTTCCTCCGCCACGGTCCTCTGGCGGGAGCGGAATTCGGTCTTGAGGTTGAATGGGTCCCGCTGCAAATCGTGCGGGGCGGCCGCCTTTCCGATCCAGAGGATCTGCAATGGATGCAATTCCAAGGATGCTTACGAGGAGATCGGGCTTTCCGAGTCCCGGGGAAGGCTCTTTACCTATACCTTGGATTACCTGGCCAGCCAGACCGACCCACCCCTGATACAATCGGTTGTCGACCTGGACCCGGGTTGTCGGCTCTACACCTCCATGACCGACGCGGACTCGGCCGAGGTGGAGCTCGAGATGGAAGTGGAATTGACCTTTCGGCGGATACGCAAGGCAGAAGGCTTCTACAACTACTTCTGGAAGTGCCGTCCCGTGCGCTAGGGTTTCATCCACCCCTGACAGCACCTCCTGGAGAGAGATCCGGATGGGAACCATAAGAGACAAGGCCGCTATCGTGGGAATGGGATGCACCTCCTTCGGGGAGCGGTGGGATCAAGGTGTGGGCGACCTGATTATCGACGCCGCCTATGAGTGCCTCGAGGACGCGGGGATGGAGCCGGGAGACATCCAGGCCGTCTGGGCGGGCACGTTGAGATCAGGGCTTTCCGGAACCGTTGTAGCCGACGCCCTCAAGCTGCGCAGCGTTCCGATCACCCGCGTGGAAAACCACTGTGCATCCGGGCACGAAGCTCTGCGCAATGCGGCTCTGGG
>JANQFG010000212.1 GCA_028277985.1 bacterium
CCGTCTGCTGCCCCGAAGTACGGGCCAGCACCTTTTCCGCCATTGTCATGCCCATAACGAACCCCCGTTCTGTTCTCGGTTGCGGCACTCTTGAAAACCCCCGCCAGGAGGCCTGTCTGCTTATTTGTCCTAAGATTATAATGTACGGACAAATGTGTCAAGAGCTTTTTCGGATTTCTTAATTCTCCACCCATTCCCAAGAGAGTGCTCTGTTCGGGCGGAACAATCTGTTTTCATTGAGTCTTCTAGGACTTGTCCCCCTGGCCGGTCAGTTCCTTCATCCTCGCGATCAGCCTGTCCTCGAACCATCCCCAGATCGGGCGGGTCGCCTCGAGGATGTCTTGCCGGCACACACGGGCGGACCCGCAGATCATGATCATAGAGAGCCGATAGAGCATCATGGTGTAGTAGTATTCCCAGTTCCGGATCGTGTACCCACTGACATTTTCATACTCTGCGAGCCACTCTTCCGGCTCGGGAAAGCCGTCAGGCAATGCCCCCAGGCCCGCCGACGTATATTCGTTGGCTACGCACATATAGGCGAGATCCGCTTCTCGCGAGGCCAGGCAACACATCTCCCAGTCGAGCACGGCAGCGACCTCGACCCCACGGAACATATAGTTGGCGAGTTGACAGTCGCCGTGGTTGAGCACCGGCTTCTCGAGGGTCGGCTGATTTTCTACGAGCCAGTCCCAGATGGGACGGAATTCGTCGACCCTGTCCGGAAGCGAGGATTTCAGGAAATCCCAGTACCAACTCATGTCTCGTTCGAGCAGGGTGCGTCCCCTGCCTCGTTCCTGCAGAAACGCAAGTCCCCTTCCCTTCCAGTCGACGGTGTGAATCGTGGCCAGTGTCTGAATCACGTTGCTCACCATGGCCCTGCGTTCCGCCGGGCTGCCCTCCGCAATCGGACCTTGTGTCAGGTAAGCCTGCGAGGGAACGGTCCCCTCTACGTGCTCCATGATGAAGGCCGGAACACCGAGGAACTTGCCTGTAGCGTCGAGCCACAACGCGGTGGCAATCGGGACTCCCGTCCACTGCAGAGCCTTGTGGGTTTTGTACATGGCCGGGATATCATACTCGTGGAACACACTCTTAGGCGGATGGTAGCGAACCACGTAACGGCGGATCACCGGTCCATCACCGAGGTCTAGTTCGGCCACGAACCGGGCATTCCCTCCGGCAGTACGTGTAGCCGGTCTTTCAAGATCTCGAATCAGGACCCGCCCGCTGATTTCAGGCTGCTGTTCAAGAAAAGACGCGAGTCTCGGCCCCCAAGCCTCCAGGTCCATCATCACCTGGCCTTTGCGTGCCTCCAACATCCATTCACTCGCGTTCCTGACCGTGTCCATTCCCTATCGCTCCTTTCTTGCCAACGAAAGCCCGTGGGCGAAGATGACGAGGGCCCTACGCCTTGCCCAACTTACCTCCTGCCTCGAGTTCCTGGGACACATGACCCAAGCCCAAAGCATTCAAGGTCTCGGCCGTGGGATAGCCGCTTTTGGGGTCCCATCCCTGGAGTTCGTAGAAGCGGGTCTTGAATCCTTCAAACTTGTCCCGCTCAATGGCGCGCCCGGAGGCATCGGCAAACTCCCACTTGCCGTCTTTGTGGCAAGGCAGCGGATAGTCTTTGACACCATACACGCGTGGATCAGGTATGTATTTCTGATCATGGACGTAGTCGGCAAACTGGACCATATCCCGGTGACGGCCCTGCAGGGTCCAGATGGCCTGGTCCAGGTTCCAGATCTTGCGTCCAACTTCCATCCCTTCTCCAAAGGAGATGTCGATTCCTGTGACGGCCTTGAGGATCTTCGGCTCGGCTTCGCCGGTACATCCCCTGAGATCAGAAGAATACCGGTTGAGAAAATCGGGCCACCGCCAGTCACACATGAGCAGGCTCTGTTTCCAGAAACGACTGTAGTAGCGCTGCCAGGCCACCATCTTGGCAATGTGCTCGGAATACATGTTCTCGGTGCTGTAATCCAGCATCAGAATGTCACCCTCAAAGGGGACCATCTTGTCCGTGTAAATCTTCACCATCTCTTCCACCGAGGCGGGAAGCGGCACCTTGGCATGGTGCAGGTAGAGATAATCGAAGAAAAGGGTCACATAGTCGTGCTCGTTCACTTCGCGGTCACCCAGAATGGTGCTGTAGCCCCAATCCAACTGCGCCCGGCTGTCATATCCATGCTCGGGAAGCCCCCAGTAGGGATACAGGAGGATGCCGGCATTCATATCCTTTTCTTGCCGCCCCCATTTGGCGGTGGCCCTGAAGAAGCCCTCAGCCAGATCATCGCCAAAGGGATGGGGATTGCCCTTGCCGTCATTTCGGTACGAGAGCATCCTAACGAACTGTTCGGCGAATTCGAGACTGCCTAGATCCGCAAAATCAAGGGGACAGTCCACCTCCTTGCCGGGACCCAGAACCCCCCTTTTGTGCAATTCGGTCAGATACCAGAGGCCGCCCACGACTTCATAGGCGTTGAGGCCGTACCCGTTCATCAAATCCTTGGCTTTGAGCGCAATTTCTTCTGAATGGGCCTCCCGGGTATAGAAACGCGATGTCCGGCAGTTGGTTTCATTGCCGTGCCCCGTGGCATTTCTTTGCCGGCAGCCGGCAATGCAGCCTGAACAGGACTGCGGCCGCTGGCCCACGTTCAAGGACTTCGCCTCTATTGCCACCGGCGCGGACTGCAACCTGAACTCTCCAAAAGGCACCCGGATGCTCTTGTAGTTGTAGACGTAATTGTCTTTCACCCACATGCGGGCCTGCATCAGCCCCTTGGGATCATGAATCTTGATGCCGCCCGTGCCTATTACGCTGATGGCTTTCAGGTTCTTCGATCCCCAGACACCGCCGAAGCCTCCCTGGCCGGAACTGTTGCTGGCATCATGGATCAGGCAGGCCATGCGGCCGAGGTTTTCGCCGGCCGGCCCGATGGCCACCACCGCAGGCCGCTGGGTGGAGCGCATGTCGTCTCTAGCGTTGACCCAGTCGCCATAGGCCGCCGTGCGTCCCACGAAATTCCAGATCGCTTTCTGGCAATCATAGGTCGTCAGGCCCCACAGGCCCAGATCCCTGCAGTTGCGGATCGTCACCTCCTGGTTTCGGATGTCGATCCATACTGGCTGATCCGCCTTGCCCTGGAGGACGATTCCGTCCCAGCCGGCGTACTTCAGGTTGGGAGAAAACCGACCCCCGAAGTTGCTGCGCGTGTACCATCCGATGGGGAAAGACTGAACCCCGATCCCCTGCACCTCTGTCCTTCCGGAGGCCGAGGGGGCCAGGGTGCCGCACAAGGGTGAACTCATGAGGGTACACACGTTGTCCGGGTGGAATCCATCGATGGTTTTATCCCTGCAAAGGTCAAAGAAAATGGCAGAACCGAATCCGTGACCCCCATAATACTCAGCGTAC
>JANQFG010000267.1 GCA_028277985.1 bacterium
AGACCGGGGAGACCTTTGAAGAGAGTTGCGACGGCGTCTTCATGGCGATCGGGCACATTCCGAACACCTCCGCCTTTGTGGGAAAGATCGATACCGATGAGAAGGGGTACATCCTGACCCGAGACGGTACGTTTACGAATGTGGATGGTGTATTTGCCGCGGGGGATGTCCAGGATGCCCGATACCGTCAGGCCGTGTCTGCTGCGGGCAGCGGGTGTATGGCGGCCCTGGACGCGTTTCATTTTCTCGAGGATGCGGGCGAGATCGACTAGAAGGCTTAAACCCGGCCGGGAAAAGGAAAGGAGTGTCGAGTGAAGAAGTTCCTTGTGGGACTCTGTGTTCTGGTTGCGCTGATAGCGGTCGTTGCCCTGGTTCTGGTCAACCGATGGGCGACCACGCCCTATGGGAAACTCGATTACAAGATGGCCGTGATCCTGAAGATGTTCGAAGCGACCACCGGGCAGAGATCCCTGTCGGACGCTTCGCCCACGGAGTTGCGGGAGTGGTACAACAGCAGGCCGAAGAATGAAGGGGTCGAATTGCAGAGGGTGGAAGACCGAAGCATTCCCGGGCCCCTGGGGCCGATCCCGATTCGCATTTACACGGCCGACGGAACCGGCAATCGCCCCGTGATCGTCTACTATCACGGCGGCGGCTGGGTGGTCGGCAATATCGAGACTCATGATGCTGTTACACGGCACCTCGCCAAATCGTTGGGGGGTATCGTGGTTTCCGTGGACTACAGGCTCGCGCCGGAGAATCCCTTTCCTGCAGCCGTGGAGGACGCTTACGCAGCTCTCCAATGGGTTTCGGAGAACGCAGAGAGTATCGGGGGGGACTCTACCAGAATCGCCGTTGCAGGGGACAGTGCAGGGGGGAATCTGGCCGCCATTGTTTCGCTCAGGGCTAGGGACCGGAAAGGGCCGAAGATCCTTTACCAGGCCCTCATCTATCCGGCCACCAACCTCGCGCGACTGGACACCGAATCCCACAAGAACTTTTCCGAAGGCTTCTTCCTGACGGGAGAGGCGATCGGGTGGTTCCGTTCTCTTTACGTGCCGAACCCGGAGGACCGGCTGAAGCAGGAGACGTCTCCGCTTCTTGCGCAGGACCACGGCAATCTTCCTCCCGGTCTGGTGATCACCGCCGGGTTCGATCCCCTCCGGGACGAGGGCGAAGCCTACGCTGAGAAGCTCCGGCAGGCGGGCGTGCCGGTGGACCTCAAACGCTATGACGGCATGATCCACGGATTCATCTCCTTCATAGGTGTGATCGACCAGGCAACGGATGCGCTCGACAGCATCGCTTCGAAGGTCAACGGGACAAGCTGAATCCTGCCAAATACTGCGAATCAACCACCATGACCATCAGGTGTGGGCGGACACGCGGGTCGGTCCGCTTTGTCCTTTCAGAGTTGACGGTCGAACCAAAGGGGGAGCGGAGATGAGCCGGGAAAGCACAGTCGGGATCGTGGGGGCCTACGGAATGACCGGCGTGGTGGTAGCACAGGAACTCCACAGAATGACCGACTTGAACCTGGTCGTGGGAGGCAGGGATGAAAGTCGGGCAAACGCTCTGGCCACCGAGCTGGGTGAACGGGCTACGGCCAGGCAAGTGGACATCTACGACGAGAAATCGCTGCCTGGATTCTGCGAGGGATGCGGGGTGATCGTAAACTGCGCGGCCCCGTCGGCCAGGGTTCTGGATACGGTCCTGAAGGGTGCCCTCAAGGTGCGGAGCCATTACGTGGATCCTGCGGCCGACCACACCACCTTGATTCCATACCATAGAGAGTTCGAAGACGCAGGTCTCATCGGACTCCTTTACACGGGCTGGGTGCCGGGCATCACGGGTCTTTCGGCCCATTATGTGTACTCCCTCGCGCGGGAATCCTTTGACCGGGTTGACAGTACGAACGTGTACTGCGAAGACCGAAGTGCATGGTCCGAGGCCGCCTTTGTGGACATAGCAGAGGAAATGCTGAAGGGTGCTCCCACCGGAGTGTTTCGTAACGGGATCTGGAAAGACCAGAACCTGCTCCTAGCTACGAGGACCTATGAGTTCCCCGCTCCGATAGGAAAACGAAGGGTCCATGCCATGCACTCCTCCGAACTGGAGGGGCTCGCCAAGGAATCCGGGCTTCCTGAAGTGGGGATGTACGCGGGTCTGATCGATTTCCGGGTGATGGTGAGCGCCCTTGTCATAAAGCTGCTGAGCCGTGACCTCGAAAAGGGAGCGAGACGCCTGAGAAAGGTCTGGGTAAAGGCGGGAGAATCGCTGGGCGAGGACGGTGTCGTGGTGGCCGAGGCCACGGGGAAGAAAAACGGCCGTGACGCCAGGATAAGAATCAGCTTCTACACGAAGGAGTCCTACTTTGCGACCGGTCTGCCCGCGGCCCTTTCCGTGCGTGCGATTCTGGAGGACCGGGTTCGGAAGAACGGGCTCAACGTGCTCTGCGATGCGGTCGATCCGGCCCATTTTCTGGGAGAGCTGGCAAAGGCCGGTCTACCCCACGAGATCACCGAGGACTAGTCCATGACCTGATTCTCGATTTCTCCCCTGAATGCCGGCAGAAAATAGGTCAAAAGCCGGTGCCCGTCGTCGAATGCCGCGTCGAAATACCACCATTGCAGAAAGGCATCGGATGCGTATGCCGCGGCACTTTGTGGGATTCGCTTCCGTTTCATCCGTTCTGCCCCGTCACTCCTTGAGTGCCGCGAGGACGAGGTCTGAGAGACGCTGGGTTCGTTCCAGGTGGCGGGAGTCCTCCAGCAGGCCGGTGGTGAGCATGACGAACGTCAGGTCGCGCGGCGGATCGACCCAGAAACATGTAGAACCGGCGCCCATACCGCCGAAGGTCCGAGGGGAGTTGAGGCTGCCGAAGGGCCCGGGGATGAAATCCTCACCGCGAAGGAAGAAGCCGAGGCCGAGGTAGGCCGGCCATGGTTCCCATCCCCTCATGTCGAGGATGCAGTCAAAGACCTCGTTGCGCCGTTCACCCGTGTAATTCCTCGTGGCGAGCTCGATCATGGCCGGCGATAGAATTCGGTGCCCGTCGAGCTCTCCTCCCCGCCGCAGCATCTCGGCAAACCGATGCAGATCGTCGGTGGTCGAGATGAAGCCACCCGCTGGTATCTCTCCGTTCTCGCCTACCATCAAGGGAAAGGCCTCGGCCATCTTCGGATCGAAGATGCCCGTGCCCTCGTATCTCGCCACCACCGGGCACATTCGCTCCGCAAGATCGGCCCGCAACCCCAGAGAGGTGTTCTTCATCCCAAGGGGCTCGAAAAGCTCGTCCCGGATGATCTCTCGAAAGCTCCTCGTACCCCCGTCCACACGGCGAACCATCTCCGCCATGACCGAATGTGCTGCAAGGACGGAGTAATGTACCCGGTCCCCGGGTCGAGCTTCCGCTGGCGACTCGCATAAGGCGGCCACGAATGCTTCGAGGTTGCCCAGATCCGGGGGGGGCATGGGGGGAAGCATTGTCGCGATGCCGCTCGTGTGGGTGAGAAGCTGGGCGAGGGTGATCCGCTCCTTTCCACCCTTCCCGAATTCCGGGATGACCTCGTCGACCCGCATCCGTAAGGCCAGTTCCCCGCGCTCGATACGGTTCAGAACAACGGCGACGGTTAACTGTTTTCCGACCGACATGGTGAAGAAGGGGTCTTCGATAGAAAGCTCGCGGCCGGTGTCCCGGTGTGCGAAGCCCCATGCCTCGCGCAAGACCTCCCGGCCACCCCTTGCGACGAACAGGGTAGCGCCGTCGTAGATTCCTTTCTCGATGTCTGCGCGGACCGCCGCACCTACCCTTTCCAGCCTCGAATCGTCGAACCCGAGATCGCTCCGTTCCATCACTCAGCCCCTTTTCGCCGTAACGTGGATCTTCACTCGCGGCCTCAGTCATTCATCGTGTACGCGCCCTTCAAAGAATAGATGTGGTCGCGCAGAACGCGTTCAAACCTCGTTTCGTTCACGACAGGTTTCTGGATCATCTTCTGACACAGGTCCATCTGCTGGTCCGTGCTGCTCGTCTTCAGGTAGAGTTCCAGGGCGTATTTCGAGAAATCTCTGACGAAGACGTCGAAGATCTGATCGATTACGTCATCTTCGATCTTGTAGATCTGTTTATTTTCCAGGATGAGTTGCCCGTAAGGAACCAATGTGAACAGTTCCCCAAGGGTGAGAAGGAAATCCAGATCCTTTGCCTGTTCTGCCGTAGGCGTCGCTTTCGAGAGGAACTCTTGGAAAGCCTGGATCTGGTTCCTGAAGAGAGTTACGTTCGGAATGTCCACGCTGCCGTAGGCCGCGTTGAAGTCGTGAAACTGGATCTTCCCCAGCCCCTTGGTGGCCCCCTGGTTGAAGAGGAAATCATCGTTCTCCAGACCGTTTCGCTTGGCAATCTCCGGGAACTCGCCTGGATTGAAGAAGTAGTTGCTCATGAATTTGATGATGAGCGCCATGTTGACGTGAACCGTACCCTCCAGTTTGGGCAGGGCACGGATGTCCCTGGCCGCCATCTCGAAATAGGTGTCTTTCTCGAACCCCTTTGCGGAAATGACGTCCCAGAGGTGGTTGATTACGTCCTCCCCCTGCGTGGTGACCTTCATTTTCACGATCGGATTGTACAGAAGATATCGCCTGTCATCGGCCGAGGCGCTTCGCATGTAGTCCGCAGCTCTGAGAGCGAACAGTTTCATCGCTGCGAGCCGACAATAGGCATCGGCGAAGAGCTGCTTGACCTGCGAGAACTCGGTAACACTCTGGCCGTAGAGAATGCGGTCGGATGCATGATCGAGCGCTTCATAGAACGCGTGGGTGCAGATCCCTATGGAGGCCCAGCCAAGATTGAATTTGCCCACATTGATCGTGTTCAGGGAAGCGTCCCAGGCCTCGCGTCCCTTTGCCAGAATATCGGCTTCGGTTATCGGATAGTCGTGGAGGGCATACTCGGCAACGAAATTCTGGGAGTTGACCACATTCTGCACGCACTCATATTTTCCATGTTTCGAGCCGACCACGAAGAACACGTAGTCACCCGAGTCCGACATCTTCGCGAAGGTGGACACAAGGGCGGCCTCGTTGGCGTTGCCGATGTAGTACTTGCGACCGTTCGCCTTGTACGTGCCGTCCCCTTCAGGGGTCAGGGCCATCTGCGTGGAGTAGAGATCGGCCCCGTGTTCCTTTTCGGAAAGGCCGAACGCGAAGATTCCACCCTCCTTCAGCAGCCGGGCGGTCTGCTTCTTCACTTCTTCGTTCTGCCCTATCCAGATGGGGCCGAGGCCGAGGATGGAGACCTGCCAGGTGTACCAGTAGGGCAGGCCGTAGAAGGCCAGGATTTCGTTGAACTCGCAATTTCGATACGTGTCCCATCGGGTATCCGGATCTCCCTCCCCATATTGGGCAGGTGTGAGGAGGGTCGAAAAGATCTTCTCCTTCTTCTGGAATTCCAGGAAGTCGGCGTACCATGTCCGCTCGTGGTCGTCCTTCTTGATCCTGCCCCGTCCCTTGTTTTCAAAGAACGCGATGGTCTTGAGCATGATGTCCCGTGATTTCTCGTCCAGATACTCTCGATCGTGCTTCTTCGGATTCAACAGAATCATTTCTGGCTCCTTTCCAAGATATTTTACGAAGCAGCCACAAGGGCGCAGATGCTCTCGCCCGGCACCAGGTTTTTGCTGTCCACCCTTGTGAAACCGGCTTCCATGAGTTGTGCTTCGAGCTCGCGGGGGGTCGGCAGACGGCCGCAGCCTTCGGTCGAGGCGCACCACAGATCGAGGGCCTGCATGGCCGGGCTTCCGTTCCGGCACCCGGTGATGAGGAGCAATTCGCCTCCTGGTTTCAGGAAGCTCCTCAAGTGGCGAAAGAGAGTGACCCGCTCGCCCACTTCAAAATAATAGATGTTATTCAGCAGCGTTGCGATGTCAAATGAGGGTTCCGGCTCGCGGTTTCGTACGTCGCAGAATTCCACGCGGGCCCGATCGGAGACCCCCCAGGCCTCCAGGTTCCGGTTGGCCAATTCGGCCACATCGGCCTGCAATTCGAGCCCCACGGCCGTGAGCGCCGGGTTCTTGCCGGCTGCGTAGCGCAGATAGGTGCCGGATCCGGAACCCACCTCGAGCAGGTGCTGCGGTTTCGAACCGTCGAGCACATAGTCCATTGCCTCGAAGCCGAGAGGCTCGAGCATTTGGGATGATCTTGCAATGAGCTCTCCGTCCTGGTCCGCGAGGGACCACAGTTTCCCCTCTCTGAGGCGTGCGGGAGTCTCCAGGATGAGCTTTCCGTGAAGGCTGGCTACCTCCTCGATGAAGGCGGCGAAGGGGTCCATCTCGACCCTGCTCAGCTTCTTCGCGAGAAAGCTCCGCAGGCTGTATCCGGCTTCATTGAGCTTGAGGTCCCCGAGACGGACACCGAGTCTCAGCCAGGCTTCCAGAGAATCCCGGTGGTTCGGGTCAGGTGCCATCTCAGCCGCAAGCTCGTCGAGCGATCTGGCCGTGCCCTCAAGAGAGCGAAGGAGACCGCTCGACACCGCCGCTGCAAGCCACACCACCCGGTAGTAGGGAGTGATCGCCTTCGCGCTCAACAGGATGACCCAGAATCTGCCCTTGCCGAGAAAATCGATGAACGTTTTCGGTTTCATGGCTCTTCTCCGCCCGCGTTAGCTTCCGTCGCGTGTGCCAACCTTGGAAACAGTCTCAGCGCATTCTCTCTTTCAACGGCCAGAAGCTCTCCCTGGTCGAAGCCACCATGCTTCTCCACGCATTCCGCCGTCTGCCCCATCCATGAGTCCGGCTCCGGGGCAAAGGGGTAGTCGCTGCCAAAAAGGATGTGCGAGGGATCCGCCAGTTCCCGAAGAGACGGGAACGAATAGGGCGTCGCAGAGAGAGCGGTGTCATAGTAGAGGCCTTTGAGATAGGCAATCACCCCTTTGGGGACGATCTCCTTTGCGAGCGGGTTCTTGTCCGCCAGTGCAATGCGGCCCGCGATGTAGGGAACGGCCCCGCCGGCATGGGAAAGGATCAAGGGGAAGTCGGGGAAGCGCTCGAAGATGCCATTCAGCACCATGTTGGTGACGGCTCGTGTGGTATCGAAGATGAACTCAACCAGCGGGGCGGGCCAGTTGAGTTTCGGCACATCGCTTCCGGGCGGTACATTCGGGTGCGTGTACACGACCGTCTTCCTGCGGTTCAGTTCCTCGAACAGCGGGTCAAAGGCCGGATCCCCGAGATACTGGTCGCCAACGCTGGTGAGCAACGCAACGCCATCGAGTTTCAGAGTGTCCAGGGCAAACTGCAGTTCCTTCAAGGCCGCATCCACGTCGGGCAAGGGCAGGGCCGCAAAGGCTCCGAACCGTCCCGGATGGTTGCTCACGAGACGCGCAAGAATCTCGTTGCAGCGTCGGGCCAGATCTCGTGCGAAGTCGGGGTTGCCGAAATAGACACCCGGAGCAGAGATCGAGGCCATCGCCGTCGCAACGCCGCTTTTGTCCATTCGGGCGATCGTGGCTTCCGAAGACCACTCCGGGAAGGGTATGCCTCCTGAGGAGGTGACTCCGATACGGGCCAGGGATTCAACGTATTCCTGCGGCACAATATGGTGGTGCACATCGATGCGATGGGGTCTCGCAACCATCGTTTGCCTCCTAGATGGTGTCACTCTGTGACATGGTGCGGAACACTCCCCAGGGGGGTGCAGGAGCGGCGATTGATCAGGGTGATGGCGATCTTACGGCCGGTTCGAATATCCCCTGAATCCACTGAAAGTGTCAATCCGGATGATACTGCGGGGGTTCAGGCCACAGGTACACCGCGTGCCGACGGCGAAAGCCCTGGACCTCCGCCATCATCCTCAAGGGCCGACGAGCATTCCCCAACGGAATATTCCGCCTTCAGGGCTCCTATCTAGGTCCGGGTGTGGTGAACCGGGAACGAGGGCAACTGCCGGTTCGAGCCGGGCACGACCTGAGTGTGTGTCTATCTGCTCGATACCTTACGGGCACCACGCTTCTTTCGGGTCACGGCCAAGTCTTTTTCTTTGCACCATATCGCTATTATGATAACATGGCGCTGAATCCATCTGGTGGGAATCTCTGCTTCAATCGGGGGGGGCTCCACATGAAATTCTACTCCGCTTCTTCTTTCTCTCCTTTGGCCCTTTTATGTCTATCTGCAGCCCTTCTCCTCTCTTCTGTATTCTGCTCCTGCGCCCCTTCCAACGTAACCTGGCTCTCGGACGACGACTATAATGACGAATTTCCTCAGATAAACGGTAGCGGGCAGGTCGTCTGGCAGGGATGCGATTCAGGCTGGCCCAGCACTTGTCAGGGGGGAGACTATGAAATCTACTTTTGGGATGGGACCGGCGTGACCAAGATCACCGACAATGACTACAACGATCGCCACCCCCGAATCAATGACAACGGCTGGATCGTCTGGGAAGCGGAGCCCGGCTCGGACCATGAGTATGAGATCTTCATTTACGACGGCACGGGTACAATTCAGCTCACGGACAACGCGAATGAAGACCTACTTCCACAGATCAACAACAACGGCTGGGTGACCTGGATGGCATGTGACGGGAATCATTGCACACATGAAGATGCTTATCGGATATTTCTCTATGACGGCTCGGGTACGAGCCAGCTTACGGACAACGCTTATGATTGCTGCTCCTCAAAGAGGCATGGTCCCAGGATGAACAACATCGGAGAAGTCGTCTGGGTCGAACACGGTGACACGGCCCCGGAGATCTGGCTCTATGACGGTGCGAACACGATCCAACTCAGCGATAACGACTACGGTGACTACGACCCCGAAATCAACAACAATGGGCAGGTCATATGGCGGGGCGGTGGCATTTGGCTCTATGACGGGTCCAGCTCGGAAGAAATCTCGAACACCGGTAGTGGGCACCAGATCAGCGACAACGGCGAGGTCGTCTGGTATGATTATGAAACCACCGTGGGTGACGATACGGAAATCTTCCTTTACGACGGTGCAACCACGACCCAGCTTACCCACAACAACGATGATGACACGGTTCCCCATATCAATGCGACTGGCGAGGTCGTCTGGACGGGAAGCCACCTGTTCTTTGAAACTGACATGGGAGCTTTTTCCCGCGACACGATCTTCCTCTATGACGGGACGGAGACAACCGGGCTGGCCACGACCTATGGAAGCGCCTTTCCTTCTCGTGCTCCAAAGATTGGCGGAGACGGAACGGTGGTCTGGTCTGGAAAATACTATCTTCCAGAGTACGGTAGTGACATCTACCTCGTTGTTCCGTAGCGGGGTATAGGCGCAGGTTTTCGCACATTTCGGCCCTTACTGTGGTCCGACAGGAGTTTCCCAACCTTTTAGAACGCTTTCATATTTGTCAAAATATCGACTTGACTACAAACACAGATGTCTGTTAACCACTCTCTCGTGCGATCCGGAAGCATTTACCCTGTTCTCAAGCTCACCAAAGGAGGAACGCCGAATGTCTTTCCGAAACACACTCCCTGTCTGGATTGGCATCATTCTTCTATCTTGTATGTTTCTCCTGTTTATCATGGAGCAAGACTGCGCAGCTCAGACCGACTCGTGCAGCTCAGATCCATGCTCAGGTATTGAAAACGCAGTAGTGCCAGGGTTATGCTATCACCCGGTTCTTGGTGGCTCATGCACCGCCCCCCCTCCTGATTTCACATGCGCCTGCGTTCCAGGCTACACGTGGCAACATAGCACAAATACGTGTGAGGTAACGCCTCCTATTGTTGGCAAGATCGTGTTCCTGACGGAGTCCGAGCACGATGGTAATATGGGAGGGATCATAGGTGCGGATGTGATTTGTCAGGGTGAGGCGGACGCCGCTGGGCTCACCGGTGTGTACAAGGCATGGCTCACTGATTCTAATCCAGCGAATTGTCCGGCATCAAGGTTTACTCATAGCACGGGGCCCTACGTCCGGGTTGATGGTACGATCGTGGCGCAAGATTGGACGGACTTAACAGACGGGTCGATTTTGGACGAAATAGTGATTTCCGCCAACGGCACAAACATGCATGTGGCCGACCCAGATGGGTTGGAGCACGCTTGGACTAACACAAGCGTAGATGGAACACAGACGGGTAGCTCCTCGTGTAACGACTTCACAAGTAACGATCCATTCCAGGAGACTGTGTCCGTCGGAAATGCCTTCACATACGATGGGTGGATCGTGCCGGGGGCGTGGACCGAGGACGGGAGGGGCGGGATGCAGTCCTGCGCTAGTAGTTTCTTCCTGTATTGCTTCCAGCAGTAACAGTGGGAGGGGCACATCGAAGCACCGGCCGTGGTCCGTACCCGACCGCGCGTGTGTCGAGAATTGCACCGGAACGTATCACGTATCTGTCGACATGCCACACCGCCCTGAGCGCCTGAGTCGGTTTTCAAAAAGCAAGACTCCAGCAATGCTTCAGCTGATGGTCCATCCTAAAGATATCCACACCACCATTGGGCTGGCGTCTGAAGCCCTGCCGTTGGCGAATACCGGAAGAGATGTTGACCTGGGGACCGACCCACCGAAGTACAGTTCGCCCACACGATGTTCGATTTCTGCGAGTCGATCAGGTCAAAGCCGAGGGAAGTCCTGCTCTTCGAACAGGAGATTCGCCACTTGACATTACGGAAGACACCGTGGACAGTTTTTCGGAGACGGAGAAATCGCGGATTGTCACAATTGGATGGAGGGAGACGTGCGGAGCCAGGGTGTCTTTGATCGGGTCATGGGCGGGATGAAGTGGTATGCGATTGTGGTCCTGGGAGGGATTCTATTCTTCGGAAGATCAACAGGATGGGTGCTTCATGACGTATGGTGCAAGGTGAGGCGTGTAGAAGAGAGCGAAGAGTACATCATAAGCAAATCAGCAAGAAGACAATGGATGTTGGCACTGCTCATCCTTCTCTTCGGCGTGATTCACGTATTCAACATTCTGCTGGTAGTACCCATAGTCATGGGTCTGCAACACTTGATGAGGAAGAGACTGCAGAGATCGGAACGAGAAGAAGATAATGATCGTCTGAAGGTGAAGGACATCGGGCGGTGGTATGATGGATTCGTGTATGCGGTGGGAGCAGACCCAATGTTCAGGAAGGCCCGGGAGGTAATCGCCAAGCAGATTGCTAAGGACAGCAGGGTAATAGACATATGCTGTGGTACAGGAGCACTGGCATTCCGTATCGCTGAAGGATGCGAGCACGTAACAGGAGTGGATCAGTCACTGGGTATGATTGAATACGCAGAAGAGGAGAAGAGAAATAGGGGCGCAACGGATGTAGAATTCATACATGCTGATGCAACGGACTTGTCACGCTATAAGAATGGTGTATTTGACTTCGCCGTTCTCTCCTTCACCCTACACGAGATGCCGCAGAATATTCGATTGCCTGCGTTAAGAGAGGCAGCGCGCGTTGCAGATCAGGTGATCATTGTGGACCATATGATTCCGACGCCGATGAACGTAACGGGGATGATAGACCTCTATCTCGAGTTCAATGCAGGGTATGACAATTTCCGAGATTTCGTCAGTTTCCGAGACAATGGGGGGGTGGACGGTCTTGTAGAAGATCTTGGGTTCTCGATTCAAGAAGAGACCACAGTGAATCACGGGACATTCAGATTCCTGAAAACGAGAGAATCTGGGAATTGACGAACGGAACAGTGGCCGAATCGGGAAACAGGGGTCGGACCAAGCCAAGCTTTTGATTCGATTGACAAACAATTCCGAAATAGCCTTTATCTCGGGCCTTAAAAGAACGGTTTCTGTCCCAGAAGTTTGCCCGTAACGGACCCGAAGAAGCTTCGGGACAAATGGGACGCCGCAGGCCAAGAGGTCTCTCTTGGAACCGAGAATTCCCTTGGCAGACACATGTTATATGTGGTAAGAAGGCATGAGAATCGAGGGCTGCAGGGTCTCTTCAACTTCCGGAGGGAGGGCAGTGACCATGTTCAGACGAAACCTCATGTCCGTTTGGATCGGTATTCTTCTGCTTTCCAGTATCTATCTCATCGGGCAGGATACTTGGG
Organism: bacterium; assembly: GCA_028277985.1. Taxonomy (GTDB): domain Bacteria; phylum Desulfobacterota; class DSWW01; order DSWW01; family DSWW01; genus S015-6. The sequence goes on from JANQFG010000267.1 coordinate 12,052, forward strand.
GCCAGCCGAGTTCGTGCGAGGATGCTATTGTACAGCTGAATTCGCAGCCCTGCGTGGATGAAGCCTACGCGAATGCAGATACATTGAAGACGTGTCTGGCTTCCTGTGGAGGCGACAGCGCATGCGAGGACGCGTGCTGGGCAGACTGGAACAGCTCTATTCCAAATTGCTATCCCGGTGTCGAGACCCTGGCAGGCGGATTTTGCGGCTTTTGTTACGTGTCTTGCTTCGAAGACTTCAATGGCTGCATGTATGATGGCGGGAGCACGGGTGCGGACTGTCTGGATGCGCTCCTGGCCTGTGTGAACGGGTGTTGATGGCAGGAAGTGGTCCACCCCCTGCCCAGCGCCTGTACTCTGCTACAATGACACAGCCCTAAGGATACTGCTTCGGTGTCTGGCTGAGGCCGAGCATCTCCCGCGCCTGTGCCGGTGTGGCGACCTCCCTGTTCAACTCGTGGATGAGACGAACCGCCCGCTCTACGAGCTGGGCGTTGCTTTCTGCTTTCTCGCCCTTGCGGTAATACACGTTGTCCTCCAGGCCGACCCGGATATGGCCCCCCATGATCAGGCTCAGGGTGATGATCGGTAACTCGAGCGGGCCCGTGCCGATGGCTGAGAAGAGGGATTTGGGAGGCATGTTGCCGATCATGTCCAGGGCGGACATGACCGTCGGAGGGCTGCACGCGCCGTCCTGCCCGAAAACGAGCTGGCACCAGTAGGGCGGATCGATCAGTTCCTTGCGGATCAGATTGTCCACGAACCACCAGCTCTGACTGTTGAAGACCTCCAGCTCCGGTTTGATGTTGCTCGCTCGCATGGCGCGGGCGAACTCCTCAGTTTTCGTGTAGCCGAGGCAGTCCACGCCTTCGTACTCGAGCGTCTTCTCGTCGAGAACGGTCAGATTCTTTTCCTTCAGGAACTTCTGTGTGTTTTCATCCGGATTGGTCAGGTCGAAGGGAGAATGGACCCTCATGCGCATGTAGAGCATGCCCACGTCCAGGGAGGCCACCTCCGGGTTGCACTCGGCAAGGAACTTCGTCATGAACTCCTCTTCCGCCTTGAAGAGGCCTGAACCCGTGTTGTTGATGATCAAATCCGGGCATCGCTCCCGAACGAGGTGGTTGACCTTGTAGAAGTCCTCCGGGTTTTCCGTGTTGGTCGCATGGCCCGTGTTCGGATCGCGGGCATGGATGTGAACGATGCTCGCGCCCGCCTTGTACGCCTCGTACGTGGAGTCCGCCTGCTCCTCGGCGGTCTCGGGCAGGTTCGGGTTGGCCGCCTTCCCGTGGATACCACCCGTGATGGCGCACGATACGATTACGGGCGGCCACTTCGGAAAATGCTCACGCCACTCCCGGTTGTCCGTGAACCTCCAACTCACATCTTCCAGTTTGAGGGCCATGCTCTCCTCCCTTGTTCCGGGTTGGTGGAAACGCATCAGGGTTTCGGAGAAAACAATTCCAGAAGATCAGGCGTCAGCTCGTTGAAGTCGGTCTGACACGGGGATCCATCCGCGTAGAGATATCGACTCTGCTCCTTGCGGGATGCGAGAAGCAGCATGAAGGACGAGACGGTGCCGTAGCCCGGCAGATGAACGCAAACAGGGGGAGGGAAGTCGCCCTCGCCGTGAACCGCCAAGACCCGGGAGATCGGTTCGACGATAGCATCCGGCTCGGGTGGAAGGTCTTCCAGACGAGATCTCAGCCATTGCCTCTTCGGGTCGTCGGGATCGTCGGGCGCGCGATTCGTCAGGACGTGGACACCCCTGTCGAGCGGGAGTGCCTGGAAGTGGTGGTCGTCATGGGTAATGACGACCCCTGCCGTGTCTGACAGGCAAAAGAGGTTGAAAGGATTGTAGCGTGCCGCCTCATCAGGTGGGACGATCGCCAGCACGGCCTCGACCGAGTCCTGCTCGAGGCACCTCAAGACCAGTTGTCCCCGGGAGGCCCTGCCTTCGTCTCGACTCCCCGTGTATCGGTTCGTGACGCCTACTACGAGACCGCGCTCGTTGATTCCGAACCAGGTTCCGCCTTCTCTCTGGTCCCTTCCTGCGAAGATTCGTACGGGACGGTTCTCGGTCTCCACGGTCCAGATGTGAGGAGCGAGCGCGGGACGTTCCAACCACTCATCACGATTGCCGGCCACGACGACCGGATGGGAAGGGAACACGCCTAGAAGAACGATCGCTGTGCACATAAGCCCTCTCAGCAGGAACGGTCAGGCCCTTCCAAATTGGGGAATCATCCATTACTATGGAGTCATCCTAGCGCTACCGAAAGGGAACGACAAGACCCGCGAAGCAAAAGACGGCAGAAAGCCGCGAAAAAGCATGGGAGAGATCGCGATGAGTCCGGTTGGAAAAGACAAATGCCCCAATCAGGCAGAGAATATGAAGAACTGCAATTGCAGCTACAACCCCTGCCCCCGCAAAGGGATCTGCTGCGAGTGCCTGACCTATCACAGGTCGAGCGGTGAGCTGCCCGCGTGCTACTTCCCGGATTCAGTGGAGAAGAGCTACGACCGGAGCATTCGAAAATTCATCAGCATCCAGAAGAAGTAGGCTTGGATCGGCAAGGGGGGGTCAGCGCTCCGACACGACACAGGAAAACCCCTTGCCCTGGAGTCTGCCCAGCGCCTCTTCTGCGCCCTTCATCGAGAAGTAACAGCCCACCAGGACCCGGGTTAGGGATTCCCCCGAGGTCGTGGGAAACGTCTGCGTGTAATGAAAGACGTCTTCCTGGTCGAGCCTTTCGGAGAGCTTGCGGGCCTCTTCCGTCACGAGAAAACGACCGCATTCGACGGTGTGTCGGAATCGCATGATTTCGGGCTGGTAGCCGGGCAGCTCTGCCATCATCACTCGCAGGGTATGCCTCGCCTCCTCCTTGGAGCTGAAGTGCCCGGTCAGGACGCGGTACCACAAGCCGTCCTGGGTCACTCCGAAAAGGGACTGGGCTACGTTCCCCTTGATTTCGACCGGCACGATGTAAGCAGGGAGATAGTTGCTGTCCAGCTCGCTCTGGGTGGTTGCCGCCTCCTGGAAGTCCTTGTATGCGCCCGTGTAGATGCAGTAGGGCATCGGGGGGAGGGCAAGGTTTTCGAGATCGTAACTGTCCGCCTCTTCGGGAAGGGACAAGAGGGGCATGCCTGGGGGGGTATTCGATTCCTCCCCGGCAAAGGGCCCCCCGGGAGCCTCCGGGTCCGTCGCGTTCGCTTCGGACGGGTCATACGCGGCCGGTGACGCGGGCTGGTCGGTGTCCGTTTGCGGGCTCGAAGCCTCTTGGAGGCTTTCCGTTCCGGGTCCGTCCGGGCTTCTGAGGAAAAAGAAGACGATGAGTCCGACGACGATCACCACACAGGCAACCAGGCCCGCCACGATCAAGGAGCGATTTCGCGGGGGCCGTCCGGGTTCGGGAAGATCTTCCGCTTCGAGTTCCTGATCAGGGTCGATGTCCGGCAGGGGATTTTCTCCTTTTGCATGCGAAGAAACCGCGGTGGGATCGATCTCTTGCCTCTGTCCCGGCCCATTATAGGAACCTGTGTGCAGAGATGTCAATTTCGCCGGGACAAGGCCCAGTGCGGCCTCGGGGCGGGGTCGAGGCCTACCTCCAGGTCGGCGGATGTGCTATACTTGCCTTCCGGGACAGTGCAGAAGGAGTCGGAAATCATGAGCCGATCGAGACCGGGGAACCCCCCTTACGGGCGCAGACAGGCGCCTCCGGCGCAGGAAGAGGACAGGCAGTTTGACGAACTCGAGGCCTCGAGCCTCTTTTGTCCGAAGTGCAAGACCGCCGTACCCGTCAGGAAGCGGCTTCTGCTCGTGTTGCCGGAAGGCGAGCGATACGAGTATCTTTGTTCGTACTGCTTCACGTCCGTGGGTAGAAAAGTGAAGGAGGCGACGAACAAGATCCAGTTGATCCACACGGCCTAGGGGCGCTCCATGCCGGCCAACCTCCCTCCCACATACTACGAAGAAGAAAAGAAGCTTCGGTCGGCCCGCACACCGGAGGAAAAGGCGGAAATCCTGGAGACCCTGCTTCGCCTCATCCCCAAGCACAAGGGCACGGAGAAGCTTCAAGCGGACCTGAAGCGGAGGCTTTCCAAGGCCCGCGGCAAGCAGGGCAAGAAATCCGGCGGTGCGAGACGGGTGGATGAGCACCATGTCGTAAAGGAAGGGGCCGGCCAGGTCGTTCTGGCAGGTCTGCCGAACGTAGGAAAATCTCAGCTTCTCGGTACCCTGACCAAGGCTTCCCCGCAGATCGCCGAATATCCCTACTCCACGCTGAAACCCGTGTCCGGCATGGGCCTGTTCGAGAACGTACGGATTCAGCTGGTCGACATTCCTCCCCTGCTCTGGGAGGTGACGGACACGTGGGTCGCCAACATCCTGCGGAACACGGACGCGATCTGTCTGGTCGCGGAGCTGATCGACGACCCGGTGGGTCAGGTCGAGATCATCCTCGAGGAGATGGAGCAGAAGAGGGTGCCGGTCCTCAGGAGGGATGAAACGCGCGGCGAGACGACCAGCGGGATCCAGCCGAAGCGGCTCTTCATCGCAGGGACCAAGCTGGACCTGCCCGGGGCGGACGAGGGGGCGGAAGCCCTGAAGAGAGCCTTCGACGCCTCCTACGACGTGGTCAACGTCGCGGCCCCGGATGGGGTAGGAGCGGATGCTTTCATTGCCGCGGCCTTTCGCGTGCTGGACAAGGTGCGCGTCTACACGAAGACCCCGGGGAAGAAGGCGGATCTGGGCAGTCCCTTTGTCTTCCGGAAGGGAACCACGGTCATCGAGATGGCCCGGGAGATCCACAAGGATTTCGAGAAGAACTACAGAACGGCCCGGATCTACAGCGACGACAAGTACAACGGCCAGCGCGTGGGCAAGGACTTCGAGCTGCGTGACGGCGATGTGATCGAGCTTATCGTGTAGTGGCCCTGGCGAGAACGCGTTCGAACACGGGCAAGGCGTTCTCGATGACCCTCTCTTCCACACAGAAGGCGATACGGAAGTGCCCCGACCTTCCGAATCCCGTGCCCGGGACCACAAGGACCCCCTCCTTGAGAAGCTCCTGGACAAAGGGGATCTCCTCCGGCGCCGGCGATTCGGGGAAGAGGTAGAAGGCCCCCTCCGGCCGGATGAAGTTGTATCCGGCATCCTTCATCCCCCGGCAGAGCAAATCCCTTCGTCTCTCGTATTCGGCCGACTCCACGTGGAGACCTGATGTCTTGCGGATGGCCTGCTGGGGCGTTGCCGGTGCATTGACGAAGCCGAGGGTCCTGTTGCAGAAGACCATGCCGTCGACGAGAGCTCCCGGATCTTCCCCTTCCGGGTGGACGGCGATGTAACCGAGTCGGTCGCCTGCGATGGACAGGCTCTTCGAGTAGGAGTTGACCAGGATCGATCTCGAGTAGCAGGCGAAGAGGTTCGGAAGCTTCGCTCCGTCGAACACGATGTCACCGTACGGCTCGTCGGAAACCAGGTAGATGTCCGTGCCCAGCCGCTTTCCGGCCCCTTCGAGCAGCTCACCGAGCCGGACGAGGCTCGCCTCGTCGTACATCCTTCCTGTCGGGTTGTTCGGAGAGTTGACCAGGATCGCCCTGGTCTTCGCCGTGATCGCCTGCTCGATCTTCTCCAGGGAGAGGGAGAAATCCTTCTCGGTCTCGACGATACGGCTCACTCCTCCGTGGTTGCCCACGTAGAAGAGATACTCCGGGAAGAAAGGGGCAAGGATCAGCACCTCTTCGCCCGGATTGAGCAGGGTCTTGAGAACCACATTCAGGCCGCCCGCGGCCCCGCAGGTCATGATGATGTGCTGGGCCTCGAAGGGGGTTCCCCTCGTCTCGCGCAGACCGGCTGCCACCGCGGATCGCGTATCCAGGTACCCTGCATTCGGCATGTAGGCATACCGGGCGGCACGGCTTTCGTCCAGCTCCTCCCGAAGGGCCTCGAGGTAGGCGGCAGGCGGGTCCAGGCAAGGGTTGCCCAGTGAGAAATCAAATACCTTGTCTTCACCCAGCTCCTGCTTCATCCGCGCGCCGTCTTCGAACATCCTGCGTATCCACGAGGCGCGCTCCATGGCTTCCCGGATCTTGTTTGCAACCGTCAAGGTAAGCTTCCTTCTGTTCTTGGTTTCGGGGGAATACCGGCTAGACGAGATCCTCGAGCTCTTCGAGGAGCCGGTCCATCTCGTCGTCGGTGCCGATCGAGATCCTGAGGCCCTGATCGAGCCCGTCCTGAGGGAAGTAGCGGACGTAGATGCCCCGTTCGGTCAGCTTCTCGAAGATCTGCGAGGCGGTCCGCGCAGAGCCGAATCTGGCGAACACGAAATTCGCCTCCGAGGGAAACGTCTCGATACCCATCTGCTCCAGGGCCCGGTTGAAGCGCTCCCTCGTCTTGAGGATTCGGTCTCGGTTATCGTGAAAGTGGCTCTGATCGCACAGGGCAACGCAAGCGGCTGCCTGGGCGACCCGGTTCAGGTTGTAATGATCCCGGACCTTGTCCATCTGCTCGATCCATCTCTCGTCGCCGAAGGCAAAACCGACTCTCAACCCGGCCAGCGAGTAAGATTTCGACAGGGTGCGGGTAACGATGACGTTCGGCACTTCCTGAACAAGGGAGAGGCAGTTGGTTCGCGAGAAGTCCGCGTAAGCCTCGTCCACGACCAGGATGCCCTCCAGGTGGTTCGCAAGGTTCGCGACGAATTCGGGCTCCAGCGCAAACCCCATGGGCGAGTTCGGGTTGGTCAGGAAGAACAGCTTCAGCCCTTGCCCGTCCGGGAGAGGCGGATCGAGGGGGTCGTTGCCGAGCGGGGTCGGCACCATCTCGAGATCGTGAATGGCACCCAGCGTCCTGTAATAGGAATAAGAGGGCTCGTAGTAGCCGATCGCGTCCCCCCGCGTCGTAAAGGTCCTGAGCAGAATGCCGAGGATCTCATCCGATCCGTTGCCGCACAGGATCCTTTCCGGCGCGATCCGGTAGACGGACCCTGCCGTTTCCCGAAGCCGCCGGCTCGTTGGATTCGGGTACAGTCTCAAGGTGTCGGAGCTCTCTTCCCGGACCGCTTCCTCGACCCAGGGGGAAGGGGGGTAGGGGTTCTCGTTCGTGTTGAGCTTGAGAACACGCTCCCCTTCGTCGGGTTGGAGGCCGGGAACGTAGGCCTTGAGTCGTGCGATGTGTTCTTTGACGGTGGCTCGCATGGTTCCGATCTAAACGGCTCTCGAGGGGGGTACAACCGCTCCGCTCGTTGGATGCTCTTGCGTTTTCTTTGGATTCACTCATCCCGTCGATAGATGCATTTAAGCCGGAGGCGTGCTATATGTCAACCGAATCCCCGAGGCAGGGAGGGTCCTCCCTGTAGCGCATGCAGAGCTGTTCGCATCTCGTACCCGAACCCGAGGAGGAAGCGCATGGAGTATCAAGACATTCTGTTCGAAACAAAAGACCATGTGGCGCGAGTAACGATCAACCGGCCGGAACGATACAATGCCGCGGCGCCGCAGACCGTTCATGAGTTGATCGATGCCTTTACCCGATGCGCAATGGATCCGGACGTGGGTGTCGTTGTGTTCACCGGGGCAGGTGAAAAGGCCTTCTGCACAGGAGGAGATCAGTCGGTCCGTGGAAAGGGCGGATACGGGGGAGAAGGGCTGCAGTGGCCGCTGGAGGTGGCCTGGCAGCACATCACGCAGTTGATCCGGACCATGGCCAAACCGGTCATAGCACGGGTGAACGGCTATGCTATAGGCGGCGGGCACGTGTGGCAGGTGGTCTGCGACATGAGTATCGCTGCGGAACACGCCCAGTTCGGCCAGGCCGGGCCGCGCGTGGGATCTTTCGATCCGGGCTACGGGACCGGAGACCTGATCCGGGCAGTGGGGATCAAGCGCGCCAAAGAGATCTGGTACATGTGCAGGCGCTATACGGCACAGCAGGCCCTCGAAATGGGATTGGTGAACTGCGTTGTCCCCATGGACAAGCTGGACGAGGAAGTGGACATCTGGTGCAAGGAATTGCTGGAGAAGAGCCCAACGGCACTCAAGATGCTCAAGTACGCGTTCCTGGCGGAGACGGACGGAACCACCGGCATCACCCACCTGGGCGTGGGCGGTCTCTCCATGTACTACGGCACGGACGAGGCGGTCGAAGGGACCACCGCCTTTGGGGAGAAAAGGAAGCCCGACTTCAGCCCCTTCCGCAAATGAGCCTGCAGTACCGGCATTCAGTCCCCAATTGAGAGGCACACCCGTGCATGACTTCTTTGGGAGCGTTCAGGCCGGGTAGAACCGGTAGCGGCTGGATATCGCCTCGACGGTGAGTTTTATGATCGAGGCGACCGGGACCGCCAGGATGATCCCCCACCATCCGAAGAGCTGGTTTCCGAAGAGCAGGACGAGGACGATTCCAAGAGGATGGATGTCCACGCTCCAGCCGAGGATGTACGGGGCGATCCAGATCGCGTCCAGGGTCTGTATGATGACGTACACCAGGATGACGTGCACCAACAGGGGCAGAGGAGAGACAAAGGGAAGAACCGCCTGGGGGCTTGCCTGGTGCAGGATAGCCAGAGCGACCGCCGGCAGGGTGGCGATGAAGGGCCCTGCGTAGGGGATAAGATTCATCACACCCGCGAAGATGGCCAGCAGCAGCGAATATTTCAGGCCACAGAGCTTCAACCCGAGGAAGGTCAGAAGGCCGATCACCGTGGAGCGGAGAAGCTGGCCTCGCAAATAGCTTCCGATCTTCTGGTCCACATCGTAGAGCAGGCCCATGACCGTCTCGAAATACCGGTTCGGGACGCTGTTCAGGAACCCCTTCCGGATCCTCCTTCCATCCTTGAGAAAGAAGAAGCTGATCAGGGGCACCAGGATGAGCAGGGGGAAGATGGAGAAGACGTTTGCCAGATAAGTGGGTACTGCGTTCAGGGTGTCGAGTGCCGCCTGCTGGATCCTCACTCCAACGTTCACCTGCTCGATGGCCGGCCAGTAGACCGCCAGACCCGCCTGCACATCGTCGATCCTCGTGTTCAGCAGCGTGAGCGTGCGTGGCAGGGCCGTGGTCAGATCCACCACCTGATCCCTGACAACCGGGAAGAAGTAGAGAATCACCAGGAAGAGGAACCCGAAGAAGAAGAGAAAGGTGACCGTGATGGCCAGGATCCGCCCGAGGCCCCTGCGCTCCAGGTAATCTGCCAAAGGCGTCAGGAGGTACGCGATGAGCATGGATATGAACAGGGGGATCAAGGTGTTTCGGACGATGTAGAGGGCAGAGGCGGAGCCCAGCAGAATCAGGATCAGCACGAGCCTTCTGAACCAGTATGGGCGATTTTCCGTTTCCATCGAGATGCCATCCCTGGTGGGTGGATTGCCTTCTCGAGCCGGCTGTTGGGGCCCCTGTCAGCCGCCCGTGAGGGAAGCTCGAAAACGGTCCGAAACCACGCGGCCCAGAGCCAGGAGCAGCTTGCACCCGAGACGCGGGTAGGTGTGACACAGGGCCATCAGATCGGGGCGGAAGAAACCGAGCAGCACCGAGTTCGCATTCGCCCTGGCGGAGACGAGATGCGTGCCCTCTTCGAACAGGGCCATCTCACCGAAGAAGTCGCCCGGCCCGAGCTCGAGGAGGGGCTCCGGGCCGTCGGTATCCGGCTCCTCCTTCTTCTCCAGCCGAACCGAACCGGCGTGAATGATGTACATGCCCAGGGCCGGCTCCCCTGCCCGAAAGATGAAAGAATCTGCCCTGTACCTCCTCAGATAGAGACTTTCCTCGATCCGGCGGAGTTCCTTCTTGGTCAGGCCGTGAAACAAGGGGATCTTCTCCAGGGACGCGAGGATCGCGACCTGATCCGCATCCCCCCTGTTGAAGATGTTTGCCCACATCCACTGCAAAGACGGGCCCGGGCTCGATTTCTCCGGTGGATTCATCCGCCTCTCCGTTCGTCCTGATCCATGGCAACAAGCGACCGCCTGGTCCGATGCGTATCGGATTATAGGACAAAACCCCCCGAGCGGCAAATGCTCGTCAGGCGGCCTTCGTTGACGACCTGTTTTTCGCTATGTTACAAGTAAGTGTGGACATAGAGTTAAACGATTGGTTGTAAGGAGAGAAACAAGGACCATGCAGCAGAGGTTCTTCACAGGCAGAGCAAGGTTCCTCCTCTTCTGGGCCGTTGCGACACTTCTGCCGGGACTGGCCGGCTGCGCGAGCCAGGCCCCTCGGGAACCTCCTCCGGCACCTGCGCCGCCCGTGGAAGAGGTCAGCGAAGCAAAGCAAAAGCTGAAGGTGCCGAACCGCTACTACAACTTCCTCCGGGGATATATGGAGGGGCTTCAGGGGGAGACTGAGTCGGCCATCGCGGCCTACCTGCGGGCCATTGACCAGGATCCCTCCTCCCCCTATCTGCACTTGAGCCTGGCCAGGCTCTATCTGAAGTCGAACCGACCCGAGGAAGCGCTTGCAGAGGTGCAGCAGGTCGTTGCCCTCGACCCGACCCAGGTGGAGGGCTACTCCCTTCTAGCCGGCATCTACTCCGCATCGAACCGGATCGAGGAGGCGATCGAAGCCTACGAGCGCGTTCTCGAGCTGGATCCGACCCGGGAGAAGACGCGGCTCTTTCTCAGTTCACTGCACGCGACCTCGGGGAACTACGACAAGGCGGTCGAGATCCTGAACGAGATGATCCAAAGGCGGCCCGACTCCTTTATCGGATACTACTACCTCGGCCGACTCCATGCGAAGAGGAAGCTCTTCAAAGAGGCGGAAGCATCGCTCCAGAAGGCGCTCGAGCTTTCCACCAACTCGGAGGTGGTGCTGCTCGATCTAGCACGAATCTTTGAGGTGCAGCAGCGGGAAGAAGAAGCGATCGAGATCTACAAGAGGATCCTGGCGGAAGATCCCGGCAATCTTCTGGTGCGGGACCGTTTGGGCCAGGTCTATATCAGCCAGAAGAAGCTGGACGAGGCACTGACGCATCTCAAGGCCCTCGGTCAGATGGCCGGTTCGGACGCGATTCAGGTTCATTTGAAGATCGGTCTGGTCTACTTCGAGCAGGAGCGTTTCGATCTGGCCATCCAGGAGTTTCTGATCGTACTCGCAGCGGAGCCGGACGCCCACCGGGTCGGCTACTTCCTCGGGTCTGCGTACGCAGAGAACGGGGAAGTCGAGGCCGCCATGGCGACCTTCTCGAGAATCCCCCCGGAGGCGGAGTCTTACACGGACGCGCGTCTGTACTGGGCCTTTCTCCTCGAGGAAGAGACGAAGCTCGATGAATCGGTCGACGTGATCGAGGAGGCCCTCGAGCATCAGCCGACGGACGACCGGCTCTGGGGCTTTCTGGCCGCCCTTTATGAACACGCGGAGGACTACGAAGAAGCGATCCGGTGTGCCGAGAAGGCCCTGGAGGCGTCCGAGACTCCTGAAAAGCACCACTTCACCCTCGGGGTGCTCTACGACAAGACAGGAGACTTGACCAAGAGCATCGAGAGCATGAAAAGGGTGATTGAGCTCGATCCGGAGAACGCCGAGGCCCTGAACTACCTCGGCTACACCTATGCGGACAAGGGAATGCATCTCGACGAGGCGGAAGAGCTGATCCGCAAGGCACTGCTCATCCGGCCTGAAGACGGATACATCGTTGACAGCCTTGGATGGGTCTACTTCAAGCAAGGCAAGTACGAGAGGGCCTTGAAGGAACTGGAACGGGCACAGAGCCTCGTTCCGGATGACCCGGTCATCCTCGATCATCTCGGAGATGCGTACGTGAAGGTCGGGATGTACGAGAAGGCGCTCAAGACCTACAAGAGGGCCATGGAGAAGGCGAAGGAAGAGGACCAGGCGAAGATACGAGAGAAGATTCAGGCAACCGAAAAGCTGCTTTCGAATCGGTGAGATGAACACTGCCCGCCCTTGTACGTCCCTGCCGAAGCGGAGTCCGGGGGCGTGGAGACGAACCTTGAAAAGGTTTGGAAGACGCCATCTGGTTCTGCCTGCCTTCATCGCGATACTCTTTCTCTCTTTCCCTTCCGCCTGTGTGAAGCGCCCGGGGCCCTCGGTTCGCTTCGAAGAGACAGATCTCTCCGATCCGGAGGGGCTCTACCGCCAGATCCTCGACCGAAGCGGACGGGTGCAAACACTGCAAGGAGCCGCCCACCTGCGCCTCCAGACAGAGCAACAGAAGGCGAGCCTCGATGTTGTGATCGCTTGCGACCGGGCGGGTCGGCTTCGATTCGAAATCCTCGATTGGCTGAATCATGTCGTCTTTCTTGCACTGTTCGACTCCGAGGGGTTCTTCACCTATTCCGCTTCCGACAACACATATGCCGAGGGTCCGGAAGACGCCGAGCAGATCGAGGAATTGCTCGGGATGCCTCTGAAGGCGGGGCAGTTGGCGGCCCTGGCCCTTGGGGATCCCTTCTTTCTGCCCCTTTCGGATCCGAGTGTCCGTATCAGCGTGGACCGGAATGCCCTTCTGCTGGACGTGGAGTCAGCCGGCGCAGGACCGCGCTATCTGGTCTGGCTTGGCGGGGAAAGGAGGCCGGAGCGGATGCTCGCGATCCGACCTCAAACCGGAACAGGGGCTGCCCGGAACCTCGAGGTGGATTATGGCCGGTATCGCGAGGTGGGTGGGGTGCCGTTCCCGCACCGCATCCGGGTTTCCCCTTCCGGCTCCGAGAACGTGTTGCAGGTAGACTTTCAGAGGATCCTGTTGAACGAGCCGCTTCCGGAGGATCTGTTTCGATTCGTTCCTCCGGAAGGCGCCACAAGGGCCAGTGATTGAAGGTCCGAACCGATGAGAAAGACTGCGGCAAAGAAATCCGTTCGTAGAACCGGGTCGCCTGACAGCAAGTCGGAGAGGGTGGCCCTCGTGACAGGAGGGGCCCGAAAGCTCGGTGCCTCGATCTGCAGACACCTGGCGGGCCGGGGCTACCGGGTCGTCATCAACTACCGGACGAGTCGCGTGCAGGCCGAGTCCCTGGCAAGGTCGATTCGAGGGAAGGGCGGGGAGGCCTTGCCCTTTCGGGCGGACGTAACGCGAGAGCGGGACGTGAAAAGGATGATCGACCGTGTGAAGCGCTCCTTCGGGCGTCTGGATGTGCTGATCAACAACGTGGGAGACTACCTGGAGAAGCCTCTCGCACGGGTCTCGACAGAAGAGTGGGAGGAGATCCTCAGGAGCAACCTGACCTCGGTCTTCCTCTGCACGAAGACGGCCCTGCCCCTGATGCGCAAACGGCCCGCGGGAAGGATCCTCGTGGTTGGGTACGCGCCGGCCGGAAAGCTCGCAGCTTCTCCGAGATGTGCAGTTTATCACCTCGCCAAGACCGGTGCGCTTATCCTCACGAAGTCCCTGGCCGTGGAAGAGGCTCCCCACGGCATCACGGTCAACATGATTTCGCCCGGCACGATCTTCAATTCGGTCAAGAAGCCTTCCGATACGGCCTCGGACTACATCCCTGCAGGGAGGTTCTGCCGATACGCAGACCTCCTCGGGATGATGGACTATCTCCTGAGCGAAGAGGCCGGGTATGTGACGGGCGGCCATTTCGTGGTGAGCGGCGGGTACGCGATCTGACTTCAGGGATTCGTCTGCCGGTCCCTGCTGCGTTGCTTCCTTCGGAGAATTCTTCCGAGGCCGAAGGCGGCCAGGGGGAGGAGAGTCCAGAGGGCGGTGTTGCCGATTCCGGATACGGGCCGAGTGGAAGTGCTATGGGTCTGCCGAAGCGTCGCCGCATCGGCAGGGGTGGCGGCGGACCAGCCGGCAACGCTGAATTCGCATTCGATGTCCTCGCCGTCCACGCCTCCGTCACAGTCATCGTCCAGCCAGTTGTCGCACTTCTCCACATTGCCTGGGTGGGCGCTCGCGTACCAGTCCATGCAGTCCCCCGCGCAGATCAGCCACGTATCCTCGTCCACGTCCCGCTCGGACTGCGGCAGGTCCCCGTCACAGTCGTTGTCCAGACCGTCGCAGATCTCCGGAGCGCCTCGATAGGTTGCCGGATTCTCTTCGTCGCAATCCGTGCCGCCACATTCGATGTCCAGGTCCCCGTCCTCGTCCAGGTCCTTGTCGTCGGCTTCGCCGCTGCAGTCGTTGTCGATACCGTCCCCGCAGAGGTCGACTTCACCCGGGTTGATCCCGGGATCCGTATCATCGCAGTCGTTGCACACGGGCCATCCGTCATCGTCCAGGTCCGCTTCGTTCGGATGGATCTCACCGTCGCAGTCGCTGTCCTTACCGTCGCAGAACTCCTCCGCATCCGGATGGACCAGGGGGTCCTCGTCGTCACAGTCCTCTCCCCCGCAGGAAGGATCCAGATAGCCGTCCTCGTCGTCGTCACAAGGATTGGAATACTCGAAGAAGAGAGTGTCGCGCCCGATGTCGCTGTCTCCCCAGAGAATCCTGAAATACCCATCCTCTCCCCAGTGGGTGTTCCAGCTGTTCTTCGCGATCCAGGCGTGGGCGATGTCGTCGTACCCGACCAGGACAACGGCATGTCCCCCTTCGTACTCGCCCCACACATGCTCGTAGACGCCGCCGGTGTAGTAATAGAAATCGCTGTACACGTCGAAAGCGGCTGTAACGACCTGTTGGTTCAGGGCGCTCTTGATCGTTTCCACGTCGTTCGGGACCGATTGCCACCGATCGATCTTCCAGACCCGCTCGGGCCAGTCCGTGCATCGGTCGCCGCACGCCTCGGATTCCTCGCCCGAATAGGGGAGACAGCCTTCATCGACCGCCCCCGAGGTTCTCAGGAAGTCTGCGGTCGGTTTCATCCACCAGCCGTCGCATGTTCCCGCGCTGCAGGAAAGGACGTACTGCTCGGAGAGGTTGAGCGTGAGGGCCGGGTTGTTCGACCGGATCGCTATGACCGACTCCATGGTCCCGACCGTGGAAAAAGCCCAGCAACTCCCGCAAGGGCCCTGGTCTTTGATGGGGGTGACCCAGTCGTTTCCGCGGACATTGCGCCAATCGAGTTGCTTCGGCAGGTTCGTCGCCGTACGGATCGAAGCGGGGGTTGACGTGGCCGGCGGCATGAGGGACAGCCTGCCTCCAAGGTATCTTCGCCTTTCCTCGTGGGACAGGCGGCTGATGTGTGTGTCTCCGGATGTCCAGCGGGCACCGCTCCTCTGGATCGCAGATTGAATGCTCTTGAGCTCCGCGGGCCCGGCCTCTGCGGCCTGGGGCAGGGAGAACAGGAGAAGGATCCCTGTCCAGCCCAGGAATCGAGAGAATGCATTCCATTGTCGTCGACAGGTGTTTGCTTTCATATCCTTGTCGGCCCTCGAAGAGTAAGCGTGAATTCGGTTTCGCTACGCTCGGATTTCAATGGAAATAGCAAGATAGGTGCCAGGGAGGGCGGTCGGCGACGGGTCCTCTCGATGGCTGATATAAACAGTTTTCAGAGCAGGGACCTCGGGGAAGCAGGGCCGAATTAGTGTAACGGCGATAGGATGTTGGAGGAAGATGGCCGGCCTGCGAGAGACCCGATTCGGTATCCGGCTGCAACCCTGCAGGGCCCCGAGTGACCGCGGGGTGACCCGGGCTCGAAAGCTTCTTCCCGGTTCCCGTGCCTGAAAGGTGAAAAATTTTTCGCAGGGTGGCAAAAAGGGCGTCTTGCCCGGCTTTCGCTGTTCGGGGCAAGAAATAGGAGACCGAGACCCCCCGAATAGTGAAAGTCGGGCCGGGTCGGCGTTGGAGTCCTGTCCGTGAATCCGGCAATCTAACCACTGCAGCCACAAGACAACTCGACACAGGGGGGGACCCTTGCATATGAATCGCCTCACGCTCGTAGACGCTCATGCCCACCTCGATCTGCTCGGTGACGCCGAGGAGAAAATCAGCAGGGCGACGTCGCTGGGGGTGCTTGCCGTGATCGGTGTCTCCATGGGGGCCGCGTCGATGGAAAGGACACTGGGCCTCGGGAAGCGTTTCCCCGGGATCGTTCTGCCCGCCCTGGGCCTGCATCCCTGGCAGATCGACCAGGAGGACGTGGACGAAGCCCTCGAAACAATGGAACAGAACCTCGAAGCGGCCGTCGCAGTCGGGGAGATCGGGCTGGACTACAAGCTCAAGACCAAGAAGTCCATCCAGAAGGAGCTGTTCGCAAGGCAGCTCCATCTTGCTGTCGAGCATGCATTGCCCGTGATCCTGCACTGTCGATACTCCCACCAGAGGGTTTTCGAGATGGTGGATGGGGCGGACGTGCCTGGAGCGGTGTTTCACTGGTACGCCGGCCCCCTGGAGCTGATCGACAAGATCGTGCAGCGGGGCGACTTCATCTCGGCTACGCCGGCTCTCGCTTACAGCCGAATGCACCAGGAGGCGATTCGATCCGCGCCTCTGGAGCACATCCTGCTGGAGACCGATTGCCCGGTTGCCTACGAAGGCGAGGAAGCGACCCCTTCAACAGTGGTTCGGGTGTGCGAGCAGGTTGCCTCTTTGAAGGGCTGCTCTTCTTCGGAAGTGGCAGGTCGGACAACGGAGAACATGGAGCGGTTTCTCGGAAGAGCGTGTCCGTGGGGAGGCGCGTGAGCAAGAGCCACTTTGTTGCAAAGCCACCGGACGAGTGGTACGTTTCTCTCTGTTGCCCACCCGCTGAGAGAGCCGATCGCGATCAAGGGGCGACACGACCATGTTAACCCGCACGTTGCATGAATCCTTCCACCGCTGTCTCGACGAAGTTTCGTGCACGATGCGGCTCGAGGAGAAGAACCGATGAAGAAGATCGGCATCATCCTGGCCGTCCTGTTGATCCTCCTTATTCTTGGGGCGGTGCTGGCGCCGTTTCTGATCGACCTGAACCAGCACAAAGAGACCCTCCTCTCCAAGATCGAGCCTTATGTTCCCCGCGAGGTGGATTTCGAGCATATCGAATTGACCGTACTCTCCGGCCTTGGGGCGGAGCTTCGGGGCCTGCGGGTCGCGGACAACCCGGCTTTTTCGACAGACGACTTCCTTCGGCTGGAAGGGCTGCAGGTCAGGGTCATGCTTCTGCCTCTTCTGAAAGGAGAGATCAAGGTAAAGAGGATCATCCTGAAGAGGCCGGAGATCCGCCTGGCCCGCAACAAGGAAGGGGTTTTCAGTTTCAGCGATCTGATTGCGGAGGGCAAGGATGGCCCTCCCGAGGAGGGCCCTGAGGGTGAGGAGGGTGCTCCCGCCGAGGAAACGCCTGCCCCGCAGAAGACGGATGGGGGGGCAGTCGCCTTAGCGGGCCTGCTGGTCAACGAGTTGGCTGTTCAGAAGGGAAAGATCGTCTACCAGGATGAGTTGTTGTGGCCGGGTCAGAGGCCCCTGGTGATCGATGCGCTGGACGTGGACATGCGAGACGTGTCCTTGGACAGGCCCGTCTCTATTCGGGTGGCTGCGGACCTGCTGGAGGGTACCGGTCAGAATGTAGAGTTGTCGGGCACGGTGGGGCCTCTGGGTGAGGAAATACGGGCGGAGGCGGTTCCCCTCGACATGCGGTTCTCGCTCCGGAAGATTCCGATCGGGCCGGTCGTGAGCCTCCTGCCTTTGGAGTTGCCCGTAAGGGTGCTTTCCGGGACCGGGAGTGTCGGCTGGGAGGTAAAGGGGTCGCTCGGCGGGAACATCGAATCCAAGGCCGAGGTCGATCTCCAGGACCTTCGGTTGAAGGCAGACGGTGCTGAAGGGGCCCCTGGGGCAGAGCCGGTGGCGTTGCAGTGCAAGCTCACCGAGAAGCTTGTAGTCGAGGTCGCCGCGGAAAAGCTTCTGCTCGAATCGCTGGACCTGACCGTGAACGGGGATCGGATTCAGATGACCGGAACGGTCGAGTCCTTTCGCACCGCACCTCGATGGACCGGAAAGATCTGGAGCGAAGGATTCCGGCCTGATTTACTCGTTGCCGCCTTGCCGATGGCCGCACAAGCGCTGCCCCCGGACCTCGGCTTCGAAGGCCCCCTTACAATGCACATCGAATCGGCCGGGACCCAGGAGGAATTCGGCATCGAGGCTCGCCTGGACCTGAAGGGCATGAAGATCGAGTACCAGGACCTGTTGCACAAGCCGTCGGACGGGAAGTTCTCGATTGGCTGCAAAGCGGACAAGAACGGGGAGCGTGTTTCCTTGAAGGAGCTCGGGCTGCACCTCCACACCCTGGCCCTGAACGCCTCCGGCGAGATGATGCTTTCGAAGACGCCGAGCTTCGGGTTTCTTGTCCAGACCGACCCGATTGTCCTGGAGGGCTGGGACATTCTGTGCCCACGCCTTGCGCCTTATCGGCCGGAGGGGAGCTTCTTTCTGAGGACATCGTTGCGGGGTACGGCGGACGATGCATCGGTGAACCTGCAGGTTTCCTCTGACAGGCTCGGGTTCGAGCTGCCGGCTTCAGAGGAAGACGCCGACCTCGAAAAAGACCGTACAGGGCTCCTGGAGTCCTTGAGTGTCAAGGTTCAGGCGAAGAAGAAGGGGGAAAGGGTCGTCGGTGCCTCCCAGGCGGAAATCAAGAAGGGGCAGATTATGAATGTCCCCTTTGAAAGGCTGATGACCAGCATGCGTTTCGATCCGGACGTAGTGGAAATCAGCGGCGTGGAGATGAAGGTCTTCCAGGGAGAGATTCAGGCAAAGGGGCGCTACGACCTGGCAAAAGGTGCCTGGATGGTGAACCCGACCGTTCGCGATGTTGCGGTGGACGAGATCCTGGAGCGGTTGACGGAATACAAAGAAAGCTTCTCCGGCACCTTTCGGGGCAAGCTTCGGGCCAGCGGCACCACGGGGAACGGGGCAGAACCGGAAGTGGCCGCCGAAGGCTCTTTCCGTATCTCCGAAGGCGAGCTGAAGAATTTCAACCTCGTCGGAAGCGTTACGGACGCCCTGGTCGGAGTCAAGGGGATGGATCAGAAACTGAAGACTCATCGTCGGCAAGAGGTCCGGGAGCACGAGTCCACGCGGTTCGACTGGTTCGATGGTGCTTTTTCGTTGAGCAAGAACATTCTGCACCTCGAAGACCTGCGGCTGCGCAATGTAGGAACGAGCAAGTCAACGGATTCGGACGTTCTGCTCGACGGAGAAGTGTACCTCGAAAAGCAGTTGCTCGACTTGAAGGGAAAGGTGATCCTTGCGAAGCGGCACTCCGAAGAGCTGGCCGCCAAGTCAGAGGTCATGAAGGCCCTGTTCAATGAGGAGAAAAGGGTGGTCCTGCCGATCACGTTGAAGGGGAAGACCGACAAGCCGATCGCCTTTCTGGATACGGAGTACGTTGTGGGCGCAATCTCTCGTTACTATGCCCGACAGGGGGTCGAGAAGCTCAGGGAGCAGCTGGGCTTGCCCGAAGAGAGCCCGGAGGGGGAGGAGACCCCGGGGGAGCGACTGCTCAGAGAGCTTTTCCAGAACCTGCAACAGAAGAAGGAATGATACGCCGTGGTGAAGACGATCCAGCTTTCACTATCCACAAGAGGCGTTTGTGACCTGAAGGAAATCACGGGCCAGGTCGCGGATGCGATCCATGATTCCGGAATGACCGACGGCATCGTGACGGTCTTTGTCCCCGGCGCCACCGGCGGTGTGACAACCATCGAGTTCGAGCCGGGAGCGGTCCGGGACTACCAGGACTTCATGGAGCGCACGATCCCGTCCGACGGGGTCTACCGGCACAACGAACGGTGGGGAGATGGAAACGGGTACTCCCATGTACGCGCAGCTGCGCTGGGTCCCTCGCTCACGGTGCCCTTCCAGGACGGAGAGCTTCTTCTGGGGACGTGGCAGCAGATCGTTGTCGCGGATTTCGACAACGTCCCGCGCCAGAGGAGAGTGGTCCTTCAGATCATGGGGGAATAGCCAGGCGCGAATCCTGATGAATAAGTGGCACAGACGCCGAAGCAGCCCGTAAGCCGAGTTCTGTTCCCCAGGGGGGTTTCCCCCCATGAGGCAGCGACCATTCCTCTAGGGCATGGATTGCCCCATGCCTCCAGCAACCAACCCGAGGGCTCTGGGCGGGCCACCCGTGTCCCCTTTCGGGGATTGCCCTCCTATTCGGTCTTGCTCCGGGTGGGGTTTACCTAGCCGATCCGGTCACCCGGACCGCTGGTGAGCTCTTACCTCACCGTTTCACCCTTACTCGTTCGGAGAACGAGCGGTCTGTTTTCTGTGGCACTTTCCTTGGGGTTTCCCCCACTGGGCGTTACCCAGCACCCTGCCCTATGGAGCTCGGACTTTCCTCCCGTTCCTGGAAAGGAACCGGCGGCCGCCTGTTCTGCACCGGCGTTGTGCCTTTTATTCTTTTCTCCTTCACTCCCCGTACGGTTGATACGTTGTTGTCGCGCTACCCTCACGTCAAGAGGGCACCCGATCACGCGGTCTCTTCCAGCTCACAATACAGAATCCTTCGGCAGTATTGACAATGTCGGATCTCGCCCGTCTGGAGCACTTCGTTGATCGTCTGCGGAGGCACCTGCATGTGGCAGCCCGGGCATACCTCTTTCCGAACCGTGACGACGGCCTGTCCCGCCCGATGGGATCGTATCTTTTCGTAATCATTCAGGACCTCGGGCGCCAGCTCCGCCGCGACCCTCTTGCGCTCCCCCTGAAGGAGCTGGTGCTCTTTGTCGACCTCTACGATTTCCAGCTCGAGACGCCGTGCCTCTTCCTTCAGCTTCTTTTCGCTCTCCAGGACCGACGTCTCCTTGTCCTTGAGACCCTTTTCGAGGGAGTCGATCTCCTCGAGAAGGACCAGGATGGAGTCTTCCGTGGCGGAATCCGCTTCCTTGGCGTACTCGATTTCCTTGAGCAGCGCCTTGTACTCCTCGTTTGTTTTGACATCCAGGAGCTTCGCTTGTTTCTTCTTACGGTCTTCCGCACTCTCAAGAAGCTGCTTTTCCAGCTGCCGCTGCTCCAGGCCGGCCTCCTTCAGCCGCTGCTTGTGCTTTTCCAGCCCTTCTTTCTCTTCCTCATAGGTGCGTTCCATTGCCTGGATCTGTTCCGGGATATCCTTTTTCCTTTGACCGAAGGCGGAAAGTTTGTCATCGAGCTGTTGGAGGCTTCGAAGCATCTGGAGTAGCAGGTCCACCGTTTTCTCCTTGCGAGAGGTGTTTTCCGGGCCATTCACGAGCAGGCTTCTGCAGCAGAAAGCCTTCTCCTGAGATTTCGTTCACAAAAAGCAAAAAAAAAGTGCATCCCTAGGGATGCACTTTTTCGGTTCCATGCCGTAAGAAGACAGGCACACCGCGTGTTCTTTGCGGTACGCGAGATATGCCACCTCGCGCCGCCTCTGGCTCAACGGTTCCGCCGCCCTCTGGCTGTTTGGGTTCGAGACCAGCAACTGTACCTCCAGGTTGGTGGGCCCACCAGGGATCGAACCTGGGACCTTCCGGTTATGAGCCGGTGGCTCTTCCAACTGAGCTATGGGCCCTGGGTATCGTTTCCTCGACGGCGCGAATCGGGAGGCCCTTGTTCGGCTCCCCCGGGTCAGCCGTCCACAAAGTTTTTCAGTTTATTGCTTCGGCTCGGATGTCGCAACCGGCGAAGCGCTTTCGCCTCGATCTGTCGAATCCTCTCCCGGGTGACGTCGAAGTTCTGTCCCACCTCCTCGAGGGTGTGGTCGCTCTTCTCCCCGATCCCGAACCGCATTCGTAAGACCTTCTCTTCCCGAGGCGTCAGGGTTGCCAGGATCTTTCGTGTCTGTTCCGCCAGGTTCACGTTGATGACCACATCGGACGGCGAAACCACGCCCTTGTCCTCGATGAAATCGCCCAGATGGCTGTCTTCTTCCTCTCCGATCGGCGTCTCCAGGGAGATCGGCTCCTTGGCGATCTTGAGGACCTTCCGCACCTTTTCCAGGGGAATCTCCATCTTCTCGGCGATTTCCTCCGGCGTCGGCTCCCGGCCGTATTCCTGCACCAGGTAGCGTGATGTCCGGATCAGCTTGTTGATCGTCTCGATCATGTGAACCGGGATCCGGATGGTTCTGGCCTGGTCCGCGATGGCCCGGGTGATTGCCTGACGGATCCACCACGTCGCATAGGTGCTGAACTTGTATCCCCGCTGGTATTCGAACTTGTCCACAGCCTTCATCAGGCCGATGTTCCCTTCCTGGATCAGGTCCAGGAACTGAAGCCCCCGGTTCGTGTACTTCTTGGCGATGCTGACAACGAGGCGCAGATTCGCTTCGATGAGCTCGCTCTTTGCGAATTTGGCCTGGATCTCTCCGATCTTGATCGACTTGACCACGCGCCTCAATTCGCGGGAACTCATCTCCGCTTCCGTCTCGATCCGCTTGATGTTCCGCTCCGCCTCGGCGATCCTTTCGTATATTTCCGCAAGATCCTGGAACCGCATCTTCAGCCGTTTGACGACGCGGATCTTCTCCTTCGGGTTCAGCAGGACGAGCAGATAGTCGCCGCGAAGCCTCTCGATCGGGAAGCCGGTTTCCTCCTCGATCCTGTCTTTCTCTCTTTCGTATTGTTCGATCTTCTGCAGATAGCTCTTCAGCCTCTGGACGATTCGGTCGAGCTGTCTCGCGTTGAAGGGGGTCTGCATCAACCGTTCGCCGATCTGGGTCCTGTTCTTCTCGGTCTTCGTCTTCTTGACCTTGTAGTGGGCCTCCGTATGTTTCCGTTTCTGCAGGGAGGAACGAATCCTCTGGTTCTCCTGGTGGAGCTTCGCGACTTCGGAGAGAACGGACAGGACCTTCTCCTGCTGTGCCCTTTCCTGCTCGTCCCCGTTCGTTTCCTCGTCGAAGTTCCTGAGGATGTCTTTCATGGACACCCATTCGGAGCGGATGCGATCGGCCAGGAGAAGGGATTCCTGTATGGCAGACGGAGTGTGGATCGCCTCTTTACGGACCTGATGCTCTCCCGCCTCGATCCGCTTGGCGATCTCCACCTCTCCTTCCCGGGTCAGAAGGTTCACCATCCCCATTTCCCGAAGATAGAGACGAACCGGATCGTTCGTCTTGCCCACGGCAGGGGTTTCAATCTCCTTCTCCTCCTCCTCCGATTCCCCCTCTGCTTCGGTCTGCTCCAGTTTCGCCCCCGCGTTCTTCTGTTTCTGGTACTTGATCTTCTTCGCGGAATCGATGATCTCGATGTCCATGTCGCCGAACATGGACATGACGTCGTCCAGCTGGTCGCCGGACAAGATGTCCGAGGGCAGGTACTCGTTCACCTCGTCATAGGTCAGGTAGCCTTTCTCCTTTCCGATGTTGATCAGCTTCTCGACCTCGGCGATTTTTCGTGAGCTTTTCATGAGTGCAATTACCCTCTCTCCTGGTTCGAGGAGTGTCTCTTCTTCAAGCTTTCTTCAGCAGAGGAGAGACTTCTTCTCTTCGAGAAGCCTCTGCATCAGATCTGTCTGTTGGCTCCGGTCCGCCTCGCGAATTCTTCTATTCAGCCCTTCCAGCCGTTCCTTCAGGGCCTTCTTGTTCAGGCGGCGGACACTGTCATCCAGGGCCGTCCCCGCCTCTTCCTCGGTGAACTCCTCCCTGCAGGAGAGGCTGGTGAGCAGGCGGAACAGCCGGGGTTCGCTCGATTCCTCGGGCAGCACCTCGGAAAGGTTGAGCGCTTCCCCATCCCTGTAGAATTCCCCAAGCCTTCGAATCGTCTTCTCCAGCGATGCGCTCTTGAACGAATCAAGAGCCCCCGACTCCATGAATCCCGGGAGCAGGGAAGGAAACTGCAGCAGGATCTGGCAGATGAGCCTTTCCTCCGGGGGCCAGCCCCCGACCTCCTGCGGCGCTGTTTCCTCGGAACCCCTCTCCGCTGTGCTTCTCTTTGCCCCCTCTCCTTTGGATAGCTCCTGTCGCAGAGAAAGTTCCGGGATGCCGATCTCCTCTGCAAGAGATTTTATTCGAAGCCCCTGGGCAAGCGGGTCCGGGATTCGCCGGATCATGGGCAGCACCTGCCGGAGGGCGGCCACCTTCTTCTCGACCGAGTCCCCTGAGCCTACGTCCTGCATCTTCTCTCGAAGAAAGAGCTCCAGCAGGGAGGGGGCCTCTTCGATCCGTTTTTCGAGGGCCTCCTTTCCGTGACGGTTCACAAAGCTGTCCGGATCCTCGTCTTCCGGCAGATAGACGACCCGGGCAGGGATCTCCCTTTCGAGCAACTCGGGGAGATTTCGGAAAGATGCCTTCTTGCCCGCCTCGTCCCCATCGAATACCAGCACCAGGTTCGGTGAGTGTCGCTTCAGGATGTCGATCTGGCCCGTGGTCAAGGCGGTGCCGAGAACGGCTACGGCGTTCTGAATGCCGTTTTGGTAGAGGGCGAGAAGATCGAAATAGCCTTCCACAACAATCACGGCATTCCTTTCCCGGATCGCCTTCTGAGCGCCCTGGAGCCCGTAGAGCACCGATCCCTTCTTATAGAGAAAGGACTCGGGCGAATTCATGTATTTCGGCTCCTGTCCCCCGAGGGAGCGCCCGCCAAAGGCAAGCACCTGGCCCATGGGGCTGAAGATCGGGAACATGAGCCGATTGCGAAAGCGGTCGTAGGATCCTTTCCCGTCCTTCCTCGGGATGATGAGTCCGAGTGCCGACGCCGCCTCCACCGCTCCTTGCTTTCTCTGAAAGGACTTGAGCAGCTTGTCCCACTCCGAGGTTGCGTAGCCCAGAGAAAAGGCAACGAGGGTCTCTCGTCCGATGCGTCTTTTCTCCAGGTATTCCCTTGCGACGCGAGCCTCCGGGGACTCCAGCAGGGTCCGGTGGTAGACCCGGCAGACGTACTCGTTGAGGGCCAGCCCTTTTCTGTATGCCTCCTCCTTCTTCGGGTCCTTCCGCCGCTGCCTATCCCTGAGCTGAATGCCCGCCCTGCGCGCCAGCTCTTCCAGGGCCTGGGGGAAGGAGAGATTGTGGAACTTCATGAAAAAGCTGTAGACGTCACCCCCGACCCCACAGCCGAAGCAGTGAAACGTGTTGCGATCCGGGTTGACGATAAAAGAGGGGTTCTTGTCGGGATGAAACGGACAGAGCCCCTTGAAATACTTGCCCGCCTGCTTCAGTTGTACGTGAGGGGACACCAGGTCCAGGATGGAGACCCTCTCGGCGATCATACTCTTCTCGGAACCGTCCTGCCCCATTGCCTGGTTCACCCTTGCCATGTCGACGATGTCAGACGTTGATCAGACTGCTCTTCTATCGTATCCACCCCTCCCTGTCCCATTGGGACGTGCAGGGATCCTCAAGCCCCACGCCGAGGAACAAGCAGGGGAAAGGTCCGTTTCGAAGCAGAGGTTTCCTCTGAGGTTGGAGAATGTGCGGGCGTTTTGATCTGAATTGCCGGATGACGTCAATGGGAACGGAAGATGAGGAGTAGCCAGAATCTTCAGATAAGAATCGGATAGGATGATCTCCCCCTCTTTTCGGAAGAATTCTCTGTCCAGCGAACCTGCAAGAACTCCCATGGAGATGAAGCCGGTAGTCCCCTTGAACGGCCCGGACCCGCCGGAATCTAGAGCAGACCCTGCTTCTTCAGCCGCTTCAGGGTTCGCTTCTTGGCGGCCAAGGCCTTCTTCTTTCGCTTTACCGAAGGCTTTTCGTACCTTTCACGCCTCCGTAGTTCGGTGAGAATACCTGCCTTCTCACACTTCTTGCGAAATCTCTTTACGGCCATCTCGAAGGGTTCATTTTCCCGCACCCGGATTCCAGACATTTTGCTATCAATTCCTCCCTGGGAAAGGCTTTTTGAGGGAAAACTCTCCCGGCTCGTTCCGCCTTGCACCCCGCTCGGTGCCGGAACGATTCAGGGAGGGATACCCTCTATTTATAAACGAAAATAAGTGCAAAAAGGGTAGAAACAACGACAACCCATAATCATAACAGAACTTAGATGGAAGTCAAGCAAAACTTCTCATTTTCTAAAGGTTTTTCTCGGTCGAACGAACGGCCTCGACCGCCTCCCGGTAGTGAAGGCGTCCCGAATAGAGGGCTTTTCCCACGATGGCGCCGGCGAGGCCGAGTCCGGTCAGCCCGGCGAGGGCGATCAGGTCCTCCCGGCTCGTCACGCCGCCGGAGGCGATGACCGGGAAAGGGGACACGCGGCACACTTCCTCGGTGGCCGGCACGTTGGGTCCCACCAGCATCCCGTCCCGCTGGATATCGGTGTATACGATACCCGCAACCGGGATATCCGGGTAACTCTTGATCAGGTCCACGGCCCGTGCCTGGGTGACGTCCTGCCACCCCTTGATCGCCACGTAGCCCTCCTTGGCGTCCAGCCCGAGCAGGATCTTCCTGGGGTAGGTTTCGGCCAGCCTCTGCACGTAATCCGGATCCTGGCAGGCGAGGGTGCCCAGGATGAGGCGGTCCACGCCGATTTCCAGGTACCGGATGATGTCTTCCTGGGTCCTGATCCCACCCCCCACCTGCACGGGAAGATCGACGGTCTGGACGATTCGCTCGATGGCCGGAAGGTTCTTCGGACTTCCCGTGACGGCTCCGTCCAGGTCCACCACGTGGATTCGGGGTGCCTGCCGGGAGGCCCACATTCTGGCTGCGTCGAGGGGGTCTTCATAATACAGGGTCTCACGGTCCATCTGCCCCTGTGCCAGGCGGACGCACCGCCCCTCCTTCAGATCGATGGCAGGGATGATTTCGAACATTGCGTGCTTTTCCTTCCGGAATTCTGAGAGGCGCCTTGTCTAGGCGATGCAACCACCATACCAGGTGAAAGGTGAGAGGTGAAAGGGTCAAGGGCGGTGGACTTACACCTTATACCTTTGACCTTATACCTCTCTTTTCACGGATCGAGGCTTCCTTTCGTGCTCTGGATGCCCGGTTGTCTCGGATCGATCTGGGACGCCTGATCCAGGGCCCGACCGGCCGCCTTGAAGATCGCTTCGATCGAGTGATGTACATTGGATCCGTAGAAGAGCCGGATGTGAAGATCCAGCCCCGCGTTGTTGCTGAAGGCGCGGAAGAACTCCTCGAAGAGCTCCACGTCCATGTCCCCCACCCGGGACGAGGGGAAATCGACGCCGAACACCAGGTGGGCCCGTCCGCTCCAGTCCGCGGCAACCGATGCGAGCGCGTCGGTCATCGGGACCGTGGCCTCCCCGAACCTGCGGAGCCCTTTCTTGTCTCCCAGAGCGCCCTTGAACGCCGTACCGAGGCAGATGCCCACGTCCTCGACCGTGTGGTGATAATCGACCTCTGTGTCCCCTTTTGCCTCGATCTCGAGGTCGAAGAAGCCGTGTTTGGCGAAGAGGGTGAGCATGTGGTCCAGGAAGGGTACCGGACTCTGGATCTTGGAGTCCCCCTTGCCGTCCACACAGAGCTCGAGGCTGATTTCGGTCTCCTGGGTCTTTCGGTTCACCGATTTCGTTCTTTTCATTCGCTCTCTTCCTCTTGGTTCATGCGTATGTCCAGGGCCTCCGCATGGGCATGGAGTCCCTCCATCCTGGCCAGATGCGCGGCTTTCGGCCCCAGCCGCTCGAGGCCCTGGGGCGAGATCCTAAGGATACTGGATCTCTTGATGAAATCATATACACCGAGGGGAGAGAAAAAACGAGCCGTGCCGGAGGTGGGCAGGACGTGGTTCGGTCCGGCCACATAGTCGCCCAGACTCTCGGCGCTGTTCGCACCGAGAAAAATCGCCCCGGCGTGGCGTATCTTGTCCAGGATCGCATGTGCGTCCTCCACGGCAAGCTCCAGGTGCTCCGGGGCGACCCGGTTGGCGATTTCGCACGCCTCGTCGAGGTCTCGCACGGCAAAGGCTTTCCCGTTGCGCTCGAGCGCCTTTGCCGCGATCTCTTCCCATGGACCTTTTCGGAGCTGTTCGTCCAGGGCCCGGAGGACTTCCTGCAGGAAGTCTTCCGAGGTGCTGACCAGAAGCGGCACCGCCACTTCGTCATGTTCGGCCTGTGCGAGGAGGTCGACCGCGAGATGGGTCGGATCCCCGTGTCCGTCAGTGATGATGAGCACCTCGCTGGGACCGGCCACCATGTCGATATCCACCCGGCCGAAGACGAGGCGCTTGGCGGTTGCGACGAACAGGTTGCCCGGCCCGACGATCTTGTCCACTTGCGGGATGGTCTCCGTGCCGTAGGCCAGTGCTGCAACGGCCTGTGATCCGCCGACCTGAAAGATCCGATCCACATCCGCAAGACCGAGCGCCGCCAGCACGGCCGGATTCTCTCCGAGAAGCCCGGGAGGTGTGACGGCGAAAATCTCTCTGACGCCGGCCACTTTGGCGGGCAGAACATTCATGAGCACAGAGGACGGGTAGGCCGCCTTGCCGCCGGGCACGTATACTCCGACACGGTCCAGGGGCGTTACCTTCTGTCCGAGAAGACTTCCGTATTCATCGGTGAATTCCCAGGGGGAGGGAAGCTGTCGGGTGTGAAAAGCCCGAATCCTCTCCGCTGCCAACTCCAGGGCGGATCTGGATTCGCTATCGATCGCTGCCAGGGCTTTGGCAGCCCTCTCGCGGGGCAGTTCGATCTGCTCAGGGGTTAGATCGACCCCATCCCACTGTCGGGTGTACTCGATCAGGGCCTCATCCCCGCGCTGACGGACCTGGCGAAGAACCTCCCTGACCGAGGTTTCCACCTCCGCCACGATTTCCTCTTCGCAACGCTGCTCCAGGCTGCTCAGGGCCGTTTCGAATTCAACCGTTCCCGAACGAAAGACTTGCATTTTGATGTTTCCTCATACCGGTCAGAAAGGTTGCTCTTTTCTCTTGCTCGTCCTCGTCGTCGTCCTCGGATTCGGGCACGGGCACGCGCACGAGAAGTGGTCTCCCTTGGCCTATGGGTGGACGCGGGGCCTGACCCCCGATCCCTGACCCCTATCAATCCTTGACCCGGCGCACGCGGGCTCCCAGACGCGAGAGCTTCTCCTCCAGGGAGCTGTAACCACGGTCCAGGTGGTAGATCCGTGCGATCTGCGTCCGGCCCTCTGCCGCCAGCCCTGCTACAACCAGACACGCACTGGCCCGAAGATCGGTTGCCATGACCGGGGCGGCCTTCAGGGAAGGGACGCCTCGGACCACGGCAGAGGCGCCCTTGGTGCGAATGTCGGCCCCCATTCTGCGAAGCTCCGCAACGTGCATGAACCGGTTCTCGAAGACCATCTCCCGGATTACGCTGGTCCCGTCCGCGAGCGCCATCATGGCCATGAACTGCGCCTGCACGTCCGTCGGGAACCCGGGGTAGGGCGCGGTCGTGACGTCTACGCCCTGGAGGCGCTCGCCGGATGCCACGCGGAACCCCTCTTGCTCCGAGGTGATCTCTGCCCCGGCGGCGATCATCTTCTGGATGACCGAAGCGATCATCTCCTTGTCCGTACCCTGGATCAGGACGTCCCCGCGGCTGATCGCTGCAGCCGCGGCATAGGTGGCTGTCTCGATCCGGTCCGGGAGGATCCGGTGGCGGGCGCCCGTAAGGCGCGTCGTGCCCTGGATCTCGATCCTCTCCGTACCCTCTCCCTCGATCTTTGCGCCCATCCCTTTCAAGAGCGCGGCCAGATCCGAGATCTCCGGTTCCATGGCTGCATTTTCGATGACGGTGCACCCGTCGGCCAGAGCAGCGGCCATGAGAAGGTTCTCGGTGCCTGTGACGGTAGGGGTGTCGAAATAGATTTCGGCCCCCCTCAGGCGATCGGCCCGCGCCTCGATATAGCCGTCGACGAGGTCGATCTTCGCTCCCATCGCCTCGAGTCCGGCCAGGTGGAGGTCGATAGGCCGTTCCCCTATGGCGCAACCGCCGGGGGAGGATACCTTTGCGTAGCCGTATCTGGCCACCAACGGCCCCAGGGTCAGGACCGAGGCCCGCATCTTGCGAACCAGATCGTATGGGGCCTCGAGGGAGGTCAGCTCGCGTGGCAGGATCCGGATCGACGTGCCCTCTTCCTCTACGGAAGCGCCCATGTCACGGAGCAGCCTGCACATGGTCCGGATGTCCACCACCTGCGGCACGTTCTCGAGCAGGACCTCGCGGTCCTCGGCGAGCAATGAGGCCGCCAGGGCAGGCAGTGCCGCGTTCTTGGCCCCGTCGATTTTGACCTCTCCCCTCAGGGGCACCCCGCCTTCGATCAGTAGCTTGTCCAATGTGACCTCTCTTCTCGTGCCCGTGCCCGATTTCTAGGATGGTACCGCTCGCCATTCACGGCCGCATCCGAGCGGAGGCGACGCGGGGCCTGACCCCTGACCCCTGATCCCTGCCCCCTCGTTTGCGTGCAGTTCGTCCTTTCTGCTTTCACACCACTGCTACCAACACCCTCGGCTTGCCCGCATAGTCCTCGAGAACCCAGGACCGGCGGTAGCGTCCGGTTTCTTGTGCAACGGCCTGCAGGGTCTCGGCCTGGTCCTCCCCGATTTCCAGGACCAGGGCGCCTTCGGGCAGGAGATAGTCCGCCCCGTCCTTCAGGATCCGTTCGAGGATCTCCGTTCCGAGTCGCCCTCCATCCAGCGCACCCCTCGGCTCGTAGTCTCGCACCTCGGGCGACAGATCGTCCCAGGATTCAGCCGCCACGTAAGGGGGGTTCGAGACGATCAGGTGGAATCTCGCCCTTTCCGGGTGAAGCGCTCCGAGGAGGTCCCCCTGAAGAAGGTGGATTCGTTCCGAGCATCCCGGATGCCCCCTCCTGTTCTTCATGGCCACCGACAACGCTGCGGCGCTGATGTCCAGCGACACGATCCGGGCCCCGGCAAGGTTCTCTGCCAGGGCGATGCACAGGTTGCCGGACCCTGTGCCGATCTCGAGGATCTTGAGCGGGCCCTTGTCGGCAGAATCGGCATGGTCCTGACCGTGTTCGACCACGTATTCCACCAGGTGCTCTGTTTCGGGTCGAGGAATCAGAACCGACGGATCCACGGCCAGCGGGATCGAATAGAACTCACGTACGCCCGTAATGTAGGCGATCGGTTCGCGATTCACTCGCCTTCGAATCAGCCCCCGGTAGACCTGAAGCGAAGCAGCCGGAACCTTGTCCTCGTAGTGGAGATAGAGTGAAAGGCGGTTCTGCTCCAGCACATGCGCCAGCAGAACCTCTGCGTCGAGCCGGGCGGACTCGAGGTCGTGCTTCTCAAAGAAGTCGGTGGTCCACTGAAGTACGCTTCGTACGGTCCAGGGCTCCCGGTCCGTCTGCTCGTTGCTTTGCGCACGCGGTGCGGATGGATTTGACTTGGTCGTCATCGATACCCGAACGGCCGGGATGCGTTCAGTCTGCCTGCTGCGCCAGCGCCTCGGCCTCGAAATGGGACAGGATCGGATCGATCAAGACGTCCAGTTCGCCTTCCAGAACCTTTTCGAGCTGGTGGATGGTCAGGCCGATCCGGTGATCGGTGACCCGGCCCTGGGGGAAGTTGTACGTTCGGATCCTCTCGCTCCGATCGCCCGAGCCTACCATCGTCTTCCTTTGCTGTGAAATCTCCTGATGCTGTTCCTGTTCCATTCGGTTCTTGAGCCTTGCGGACAGGATGCGCATCCCCTTGGACTTGTTCTTGTGCTGCGATTTTTCGTCCTGGCAGGAGACGACGATGCCCGTGGGCAGATGGGTGATACGAACCGCGGAATCAGTCGTGTTCACGCTCTGGCCGCCCGGGCCGCTGGACCGAAAGATGTCGATACGAAGCTCCGCCGGATCGATCTTGACCTCCACCTCGTCCGCCTCCGGCAGGACCGCAACGGTGACGGCAGAGGTGTGGATCCTTCCCTGAGTCTCGGTTTCCGGTACACGCTGGACGCGGTGCACCCCGGCTTCGTATTTCAGCCGACTGTAGACGCGCTCCCCCTGGATCAGGCCGATGATCTCCTTCAACCCGCCGAGCCCGGTGGGGTTGCTGCTCATCACCTCCACCTTCCACTGCCTCGATTCGGCGTACTTGCCGTACATGCGGAACAGGTCGGCGGCAAACAGGGCGGCTTCTTCGCCCCCGGTTCCGGCTCGTATCTCGAGCAGGATATTCTTCTCGTCGTTCGGATCCTTGGGGAGCAGCAGGACCTTCAACTCCTCTTCGGCTTCCTGCAGGCCCTGCTTCAGGCTCTGGATCTCGGCCCTGGCCATCTCCCGGAGCTCCTCGTCCTCCTCGGAGAGCAGTTCCTGGTTGTCATCGATCTGGCGGTTGAGGTCCTTGTACCTTCCGTAGACCGAAAGGATGTCCTGCAGGTGGGAATGCTCCTTGGCGAGCCGCTTGTACTCGAGGGGATTCTGGAAGATCTCGCTCGTGCTGAGCCTATCCGAGAGCTCCTGGAATCGTTTCTCGACTTCATCCAAGTTCTCAAACATCGCATCGCCTCCGGCGCCTTCCGAGTCACCCCACGAGAACGATTGTGTTTCCTTGCCAGCAGGGCCGTTCACACGGCTCGATCCGGGTTGTGCGGATCGTCGCCGTGGGGAGCATGCGTGAGATCAAGAATTCCAGTGCCGACGGGGAAAGGACGGGTGGGTTCAGTTCTTCGGTGTGGTCTTTCCGTACTTCCGCATGAAACGTTCAACCCTGCCCTCGGAGTCCACGAGCTTCTGCTTGCCGGTAAAGAAGGGATGACAACTGGAGCAGATCTCTGTGTTGATCTTCTCCTTTGTGGACTTCGTCTTGAATTCGTTCCCGCACGCGCACCGCACTACGGTTTCCACGTATTCCGGGTGGATTCCCTTTTTCATAGCGTGCACTCCTTAAAGTGAATCACTTCTTGAGAGAGAGGATCCATGTGCAACTCCTCTCCGCATAAACCATAATCGATCCATATTATCCGAAAGCCCTTCCCAATGCAACCACACACCCCGATCCACTTCTCTTGCCCTTTTTGGGGTTGGGCTGGGCCTTCTGCTGGCCTTCCCGAGCCTCGGTCAGATGGGGCGGCATGAATGGCTCCCGGTGTTCTTTGGCCAATACTCGCCGTGCCGGGTGCTGTTCAGTCTCCCCTCTACGATTTGTGCAGGGCGACTTTGCTCGCGCAGTATCTCAGCAGAAGCCTTCGCGGACTACAGGGGAGAGAAGACACGGGGGGGCGACGTCGCCCAATCAAATTGGAGAGGGGGGACTGAACAGCACCCGGCAGCGTGTTTCCACCGAGAACACCGGGCCCCGGTGCAGCGTCCCTCTAATCCGAGTTGCTCATGGCGTTCAGGAAATCCCGATTGCTGCGGGTCTTCTGAACCTTGTCCAGCAGGAACTCCATCGCCTCGATCGGGTTCAGGGGCTGCAGCACCTTTCTGAGGATCCAGATACGATTCAGGTCGTCCTTCTCGATGAGGAGCTCTTCCTTTCGGGTTCCGGACCGGTTCAGGTCGATGGCCGGGAAGATCCTCCGGTCGGCGAGTCGCCGGTCCAGCACGATTTCCATATTGCCGGTTCCCTTGAACTCCTCGAAGATCACCTCGTCCATCCGGCTGCCCGTGTCGACCAGGGCGGTCCCGATGATCGTGAGGCTGCCTCCTTCTTCGAGATTTCGGGCAGCGCCAAAGAACCGCTTGGGTCGGTGCAGGGCGTTCGAATCCACACCTCCGGACAGGATCTTTCCGCTCGGGGGCACGACCGTGTTGTAGGCCCTCGCCAGCCGGGTGATGCTGTCCAGCAGGATGACCACGTCCCTCTTGTATTCCACGAGACGCTTCGCCTTCTCCAGCACCATCTCGGCGACCTGAATGTGTCGC
>JANQFG010000281.1 GCA_028277985.1 bacterium
TCCTTGAACTCTGGCGTGTAAATCCGATGGCTCATGACACCTCCTGGGTTGGTCTAGAATTCTAGACCCCACGTGTCCACCAAACCATGGGAATTCCAATAGCTCAATACTTCCCTCAACCACCGCATGAGGGCAGTCCTCACAAGTACCATGGGGTTTAATCGAGGATCAGAAGGTACCCATCTCGGTCAGGGTCGAAACGAATCAGGTCCACACCCTCCACCTCAAGGGTGTCTCTGATTCGTTTTTCGATTTTTGCGATTGCATCTTGGGCTGTGATCCGGGGCGCCCTCTTGCTACGCGACCGCGAGCGGTCAGCCACCTCTCTGGGAGAAAGCGGCTCCTCAGCGTTTAGAAGGGCGAACAACACCCGCCAACGGCCTCCGGAGAAGGGTATTCTCTCATGATCCCCCTTGGCGTTTACCCCGATGACGTGGCCTCTTTCCTCAGGGGAATTGGGGTCCGGGATAACTTGAAGTCGACCTTCTAAGAGCCTCCTCCGGATCCGCTGTCGAACTATCCCCTCGGGGAGGCCATATCCATCTCCAGTCCTAGTCAGGAGGCCCAGTTCAGCTAGGTAAAGTGTTGACTCGGAAGGAACCCGAACGGAGTCTTCACTTCGGATTATCTCATAGAGTTGTTTTTGGGCTTCATTGGCAATTATGTGACGTCTTCGTCGCCGGTCGTCTGCCTCTGCTATCGCGGGAGTTCCCAATGCGTGACGGAATAGGAGGTCGATCGAAGCGTCCACCATCCTTATGCCCTCAGCCTCGATCGCAGAAACAATTGCTGTTTGGATCTTACCTTTAAAGACACTTGGATCGTGTCTCTTAAGTGCGCTCAGGGCCAGGTTAATGAGAGCAGGATGGTTTCCGGCGGCCTCCACCAGAGATCGGATAACCGGAAAGTGCTCATCGGGGTCGAAATCGTTCTTCCATATCTTGTCCCTGACGATTGCCTCAACTACCGGGAGCCAATCGATGGAGGACAAGGCAATCTCTGGAACTCCCTCAAGGAGAGCGCTGAGATCAGCGCTGTGTGGCAGGAGCTCAGCAGCGGGATGGCTCGAGGTCAGTACAACCAGAGCCCTTCGTTCCCCGGCTGCCAAGATGATATCCTCTAACCATTGCTCTGCGATCATTACTGATTCTCCCGAAAAATCCTTGGGGTCAGGCGGATCTAAAACCCGGTCGACGTTGTCGACTGCAATAAACTTCAGTTCTTCCCAAGCTGGATTTAGAGGCTGCATTCTCCCAGTGAAACCAACTATCAATCCGTTGGCCTCTAACTCCTCCCTGAGCCGTCCCCTCTGGCTCCATTTGCGAAGGTGGGCCGGAGTCACCCAACAGCAATCTGCGCCAAGTCCCAAGGCGCGGTCATGGAACGCTTTCAGGAGGCTTGTCTTACCCCATCCTCGGCCGCCGACGATGATACGACTCGTCTCGCCTCCCGGAAGAAACAAATCCTCGACCATCAACGCAAAAAGGGATCTAGCGAAATCCTCCGGGGATGTGGTATTGGCGTCAGTCATGAAGTGGCCCCCCTCCTATTCTGATCTTCCTTCAGAGCTAGCCCGAGAAGAGGCGGAACTGCCAAAAACCTAGAACCCCGACGGTCCCTAGTAACGGCCCAGAGGCCGCGCTGGGCCAGCCGTTCCACCAAGACCTCCATTTCCGAGGTGTCAAGGCATTCGGAAGCCTCGACTTGGAGACGCAGTTCCTCGAACGGTATCTCTGCGCGGCCCGGTTCTCCACACCAGTCCGCCACCAGATCCCGGAGAGCTTTTGAGGGACCATACAATGGGTCCGAAATTGTGTTGGGCCAGGTGAACCGACTGAGGAGGCCAGGGGAATCTGCCACAATATTACATTGCTCCTCGATGAGTTTTCTGTAAAACTTTGGACGCCCATGGGATTCACTCCGTAGGTGTTTCCAGGCTGAGAGGGCGATGGACTGGAGGAGGAACGG
This sequence comes from bacterium, assembly GCA_028277985.1. GTDB lineage: Bacteria > Desulfobacterota > DSWW01 > DSWW01 > DSWW01 > S015-6. Next base: position 1,969 of record JANQFG010000281.1, read on the forward strand.
GTTTCCGTCAGTGACCCTGTGAGCCTCCAAGGCGGCTGCTTCACTCACGATTATTGGGTCGGTACTCTTTCCCGCCCTGAAAAGACTATGGGTTTCTTTCTCGTTGAAGGAACGGTGCGGCAACTCCACTCCACGGGTGAGTTGCTCCCGAATTTCCGGGCTTAGACCGTGAAACGGTAACGGCGGGCCGATAAGGCAAACTGCAATGCCTCTCATCTTCTGAATCTCGCCAAGAGCCTCTAGAAGGTCTGGTAGGTCCCCTTTCTCGGCTGAGCTTTCCACCAAAGGAGTGAATTCGTCGAAGGAAATCGCGACAGGGATGTCCAGTACTGCAGACACATGGTGGAGGATCCGGAGAAGGGCGTCTCGATCAGTCTTGTTGATCGACCCAATTGGCGCTGCTCCAAACCGTTGACCGACTTCCGTGGCAATCCTCTCCGCTATTCGGGCCTGAAAGGTCCGCCAGCTGTCCTTCCGACCCTTCCGCCCCTCGACATGGAGGAAAGTGCCCTCCCCGTATTCGTGTGCTGCTTCAAGGAACCAATGGAGTCTCCGGAAAACGGTGCTCTTCCCCGATCGAAGTTTGTCGTAGAGCACCGCACGTCCCTCACCCCTCCCTGCCCATCGCTCCAGAACCAAGCCAACCAAGGTGTCGGTGGCCTCATCTGGCCCATACACCAGTTCAGGTGCAGGTACCTGATTTCCGACGTAGAAGGGACAAACGTTTGGACCGCTTGCGCGTGTTGCCAGGGTCCGGGATCGGTCGGCACGGGGTGGCAGGTATAATCTCTCGACCGTGGGGGGTTTCCCAGCCTTCGTCCAGACTTTCCGAACCCCTGGCATCGGCTTGATCCGACTGACAAGAGACTGAAAAAGAGATTCTGGGATGGGAGCGGGCAAAAGGCGGACTATGGCGTATCCAGGATCGGTCTGAGTCCCGTGGATCTCTCGAAGCAGAATGTCCATGTCTGTGAAGACTGAAGACAGGTCGGAAGCCAATCCGGCCCTGTCCTCTGCTTCCACCAAGATGAACTGGTCGACGAAATCGTCACTGAGGGAGATTGGCTGCATCTCCTCGTTCAGATCGTGATCATGGAAGGAGCGATCATGGACCCGGACAACCTTCCTAGCAACGGCTTCGAGAAGGAGATTGGTCCCCCTGACCATTTCGGCTTCCATTGGCCGACATTCCTCACAGAACTCAACTGTGTGGTCTTTCGAAAACCTGTTCGCTACCTCTCTCTCTATGAGGATTTCGACAGCTTCCTTGGTACATCTAGAGACCAGGCGGCGTACCTCAGCATCGTTTAACACCGGGGTCAGTATCTCAAGGGCTTCCGGGCTGGTTTCGAATGCCGTACCGACCGCCTCAAGCCACCATGAGTCGCTCTTCCCTTTGGCCTTCTTTGGGAACAGCCGTCTAGTCTGTTTCAGAACAATGCTCTCCAACTCTTCAAGGGGTAACGGAGTGGGGAATCCACTCTCAACCAACTCAGCCTGGATCCTCCTTGAACCGCGGACTCTCAGCCTCTTCCCATACGCTCTCCGCCAACCCCGTTTCAGGAGAACGGGATCGGTCTTGGAGGCTCTCTTCCATTCAGGTGGCAAAGGCTGAGCGTGTTCACGAAGGGCTAGGTGCACGACGTCCCCTGGTGCGAGCGGATCGAGCGGTCGAAGACTCATTCCTCGAGCCCGCCCGCCCTGAACGAACGCAGGGATGCCCGAATGTATGGAGTAAGCCAGATCGAGAACCGTGGACCCTTTTGGGAGGTCGTGCATCGTGTGATCCGCCGCATAAACGATCATCCCGGACTGGGATAAAGACTGAGGGTCCTCAACGAGCGCAGTAGCCGAAAGCCTTCGGGAAGGAGATTCCCACCTCTTAGGTCCGGTCCTCGGATGGATCCTGATCTTGAGGCTCCTTGGGCTTCGCCGCCATCGATAACCCAGGAAGAGTCGGGTGTGCAGAGCGCGGTATTCGTGGTCCGATCGCCCCGAGATGTAGTCACGTACGCCCTTTGGATCGAGGAGATGAGACTCGTGGAGTCTGCTCAAGTGTGTCCAACATTCTTCGGTGGTTTCTGCTTCTAGAAAGAGACTTCCAAGCTCCGACAGATCAACCTCATCGAATCGATCGGGTTTCACACCCCTAAGGGCTGAAAAGACCCGTCCAGGGTTCTTCCACTCCCACGCGACTGAGGAGGTCCCAATCTGTGAAGATCCTCCTCGGGCATCGGCCCTACCTGATACCAACACGTCAGTGACCCGTGCAATTTCCCTTTGGAGCTCCCGAGAGAGTGTGACCGAGTCCTGGAGATCGGATGGAGCTGAGTTCATTAGCATCTCAACATCCTCTGCCCAGCTCAGTTCAGGCACCATCCCGAGGGCCCGGGAAACTGCGGCGACCCCTTCCCACCGGGTTTCCCCCGAGTCATGCCGGATCGCATCGAGAAGATCGTCATCAGGCGTTTCGAGAGAGTGTCGGCTTCGATCAGACCAACGCCTAAGCTCTTCAAACCAGCGTGCTGCCTCGAAGCACGTGAAGACGAAGAGGACCCCTCCCAGGGGATCCCCCTCCTGAAAGAGCGCCGCCCGTGCCTCCCTCTCTGGGAGTTTTCCAGGGCGGCCAACGAGTGCCTCGAGGGCGTTGTAGCTCCGGAGTACCCCGTCCACCCCTGTGTCTAAGGGGAGGCCCTCCCCTGATTCGAGTAGGGAAGCGGATTCCTGGAGCAAGTCTCGTTCAGCCAGGTCCGCCCAGTCATCGAGTCCGATCATGGTATCCGAGGGCTGAGAATAGCATGGGAAAGCATGTCACATGCCACCTAACACACATCATATGGCGATTTTCAAAGCTAATATGGGGTCGGCCTTTCGTCAAAATGCCTCTTCACGGCAGGTATCAACATTGTCGCAGCAGGAATGTCCCAACGCTTGTAAAGCCTTGGCAATTAACATGTTTGCTATGTTCAGTTTTGGGTCGTCAGAAAGAGATTGCGAGTTTCTAGTTTTTTTGACTTGACTCACATGCTCTCCATGCTCTATAGTAGCTTTGCCGCAACGGTAGACTTTTGAAAAAGGAGACGATTATGCATCGAGTGCTCTGGTGGTTTCCGCCGATCTCAGCTCCAGCCGGAGGGAGGTTCCTCCCCATCGGGGCCTGGATGCGAATCCCCTCGGGCTCAGCACAGCAGCCCAGGCCCCCAACTTCTGAACTTCCGAGGCGAAGGAAGGATCAGGGAACCCGGGGGCGGGCCCGAACGTTCGTGAGTGGGAGCTGCGTTCTGCTTCTGCTCCTGAGTGCATCCGCCTGCAACCCAGCAATGAGTAGTGTCCTGTGTTCTCTCGACCTGAAGGCATGTAGTTCGATACGGGGTTTCACCATCCTATGTGACCGCGGCGGGAGTTCCCGCTGTGACCCCGACAGTGCGGTGGTGCGGAGAACAATTGAGTACCTCCTTGACGCCTGTCTTCACCATGGCGGCAGGATCCATCTCCACGACGTGGGTGAAACGCTCGACCAAACAGAGCAAGTAGCTTCCTTGGAGTGCGGAGCTCTCAAGAACCTGGGCGACCTCCGGTCCAGACCCTTGGTGGACTCCGTCACGAGTGACTGGATTGGACAGTTGGAGGACCTCCCTGATAGGACGCATCGACGCGCGTCCCCTTTGGTCCAGTCCTTAGTGAAGGCTTCTTTCCAGGCCCGTGATTTCATGAGGACATCCGATCGGTGGGTGTTCGTTTTGTTGTCAGATGGCCTCCAATATGGCCCGTTCCGCGGCCCCGAGGCTCTGCAGTTGGATATGGAATGTGGCGTGGTACCTCCGCCCGTCGAGTTCTCAGAGCTCCTTCTCCGTCGGTACCCACAAGTGGACCTGACCGGGACCATCACATACGTGGTCCCGCACGAGATCGGCCGTGCCCCTCCGGGGGATAGATGTGAACCAGACATGGCGAGAGACCTGGCTGTGCGGGCTGCATGGGGAGCGCTGGGAGTGTTCGGTGGAGAGGTGGTTGTCCGATCTGAACCCCCTCAAAGATCCGACCTCGAACAGGAAGGAGGTTGACCATGGCTCTCTTCCATAATCTTTCCGATGAAGCCCGAAGGGCTGCACTCCGGGACACCACAGCTTCTGGAGACGTGGGTTCTGCGACCAACGAGGCCATCACGTTCATACGGGGCATGGTATCTGCTACTCTCGTTCCGCCCATGGAGGTCTGGAACCGACTTCGTTACGACCTTCAGGTCGCCGCCGAGGAGGTCTCTGAGACCCGAGAGTCAACAGCACGCCTAATCCGGCAACTCAACCCTTGGTGGCTCCCGCTTACAGCTTGGATCACGGCATTGGCAACGGGGGACTACCTCGCGGCTCGAGATATCATCGAGGGCATCACCCGGGAGCCTCTTGCGTTGCTCTTCGTTCCCGCCCTCCTCGTGGTTGGGTTTGTCTTCGGGTTCGGGTGGCTCCGCCGATCATTGAAGGAGTACTGGGATCAGCCCTGGGTGAAGGAAAAGAAGATCTCGATGATCGCTGCGGTCATCTTTACCGGCTCAATGGTTGTGGCAGTAGGATGGATGCGCTTCCAGGATTGGACCCCGGTTGTGGACTCCCCGTACACGGGAGTTACCATCGCCATCCTTACCATCGCGGCCGCGTGTGCCCCCGGCATCTTCATCGAGGGGAGCCTACGGCCGACTTGGAATTCTCTCGAACGTACCTGGGCGGTCATCCAGGCCTTGGCAATGCTCTCCGTGGCCAAGCACCGCCTCCGGATCCTGAGTAGGCGAGAGAGCCGGACTATCCGCGAGGCCGGAAAGGCCACGCGGGAAATCTGGCAGGTGTTCCACGCGTACAATGAGGTGTGGCTCTCGCGGATGGTGGATAAGGAGCGGGCTCTCCTTGAGATAAAAGACAGGGAGCACAACCTGCACGTGTTGCTTGGGAACCTCTTCGAACATATTCTCGAGCCAACCCAAAGAACACCGGACATCGGCGAATCTGACACATCCGCGGCAGCAGATTGAGGGCCGTTTCGGCGTCCCATCGTTCTGGATAGCTGGGCTCCCTTCGAACGGAGGGAGCCCTTCCACTTGGGACCAATTGATTCTCCCTCGGAGGCGCTCTGCCCCCCCTCACCTGAACCTCAGGCGAAGGCCGAGCACGATCAAGAGAGGCTCGGCCTGCTGAGGGGATTCCTGGAACCGTCCGAACACCAGAGAATACCTTCTTGGCGCGCAAACCTCAGGATGTCCGCTGAGTGAAGACAAATCTGGGAACACCTGGACTCCCACGACCACCGACCATGACGAAGGATGGATGGAATGCTTTTCTTCGGACCTCTGATCCGTTCCTCCCGGCCAGCAGGCGGGATACGCATTCCTGTGGAAAGGGGGGCCTCGAGGGTGTGTCGTCTGCCACTAGGGTAACCGTGTGGCTTCACGATCCGGAGGCCTCACGGGCGTTGCCTTCCGTCGTTCCAACACTCGTCCCAACACCCCCCTCGAACCTGCCCGTCCCGCTGGATTTGACCACGCCCTGCTAAGGCGTTGACCCGAGAGGCATTTTTTTCTCCGGGTGCGATGCGAGGGACGAGAACCCCGGTTCGAGCCGAGGGGCACGAATGCCGGGCCGAAGCGGAGGAACTGACCCCCGAGAC
>JANQFG010000282.1 GCA_028277985.1 bacterium
CTTCGTGGTGCCGGCCGCAAGCCAGAATCCCCAACTCACGTTTCGGCACTGGTTCTTGTTCTACACCCAGGATTACAGCGACGTGCAGATCTCGGTTGATTACGGAGATTGGGAAGCACTGACGGTGTACAACTATACCTCTTCTAGTGGCGATTGGTTGGTTGAAACGATTGATTTGGCTTCTTACGCGGGGAAGTCGGTTCGTATAGGATTCCGGATGTGGGACAACATCTTGGGCGGTACGCAATCTGGCTGGTATATAGATGATGTTCAAATTGTGAAGGACGCCGGTGGTGGGTGTCTTGCGGCAACCGCACTCGAGATTGAGTGAGCCGCAAAAGAAGATGCGGCCCAATAGCACACACTGGCCGCATTCTCCACATGATTCTACCTTCTTTTGCCTGGTGTGGGAGTTGCGTCCGTCGTATCGATGAAAGCAAGATTGAAGCCTCAGAACTGATTTTGCAGAATTCGTCCCACTTGTATTTGAAAAGGAGCTACTCCCATGTACAAGCACGCCCGCCTTCCCTTATTGGTCGGCATCATCCTTTTGCCCGGCATGTTCTCTGTGGGACAAGCTTGGGCGCAATGCACGCCTGCTACCACCCCCGTGATCGTCCAGGTCTTTGAGGATGGCGTCGAACTCAAAGAAGGAAGCGTAGAAGTCTGGCTTGTCAGGCCAGGGACAGAAGAGTACCAACATCCGGCGTACTGGGATCCGATATATGATGGGTTCCATTGTCACAACTTGTACGTCGGAACCTGGGAGGCTAAGGCTCGCAAGATCGGCACATCCACTTGGCATTATTGTTGGGAGCCAATAGATGTGTATGAGGATTTTGTTGAGGTGTATGCTGAAATATACTTGCCACCGTCACCATGCACCGATAACGACAACGACGGATATGGTCACCCGGCTAGCACGGCATGCCCTTATCCTGAATTCGATTGTGACGACTCCGACCGGGACGTAAATCCTGGAATGATTGAGGGGCCACTATGGGACCCGACTTGCAGCGATGGAAAGGATAATGACTGTGATGACTCAACCGATGGAGATGACCACGCTTGCCAATGTACGGACGATGACTACGATGGCTTCGCGATCGATGGTGGAGAGTGCGGAGAAATCGACTGCGAAGACTCGAATCGGCGTATCTTCCCTGGCAACCAAAATGAATTTTGCGATTGCCAGGATCCGATCCCGCAAGGCACGACGGAGCACCGTCTTGCCAGCAACTGCACGGACGGTCAAGACAATGACTGCGACGGGCTTGTTGACGACATTGATCAGGACTGTCCCTATGTACCATGCGCTGGAACTGCCGAGGCTTCGACCTATCAAATGAATCAAGTTCATCGGCATTCTGACCTCGGAAAGCACCTTGCTTTCTTCACACTTCCCTTGGGTGTGGTGATCGGGCTGCTCCTAATCCGGCGCAGGAAGAGGTGAGATCCTGTGACGACAACCTCTGCGCCGAGCAGGCCGGTTCCTTCGTCAGAACTCCACAACATTATGCGCTACCTCATACTCCTATGCGCATGGATTGTCTTGCAGACACCGTCCCAAGCGCCGGCCCAGCAAGGGAGCCCAAACTACGTCACCATCTCGTCCTCGCCAATTCCTGTCGGCGCGGGAGCCAGGGCAGCCGGCACTGGCAACGCCTTTATCGCCGTAGCTGACGATGCCACCGCCGCCTCTTGGAATCCCGCTGGACTTTGCCAGCTGGAGCGACCAGAGGTCTCTGCAGTGGGGTCCGTGTTTGTGCGGCGGGATGACTTCCAGGATCTCGCACAAAGCTTCGCGACGGGCAGCCTATCCCTATACCCCGGGGCGCAAACCACCGAAAGCCTGAATGTGAACTTCCTTAGCGTTGCCTATCCGTTTGAGATCCTACGGCGCAATCTCATTCTTTCTTTGAACTACCAAAAGCAATTCGACCTCAACCGCAATTTCGAATTTCAGGGGACCAGGATCTCTGTCCCGCCTCATTCCCCTGAGGGCTTCTATGTGAGAAGCGATTTGAATTTCAGTGTCGTCCAAGAAGGGAGCCTATACTCTCTCAGCCCCGCGCTGGCGGTACAGATTACTCCAGTCTTTTCCTTGGGTGCCACCCTGAATGTCTGGGGTTCACCTTTCTTTCGGAATACGGCTTGGGACAGCGAACAAACACTTGTTACGACCAGCCAACGAAGCGACGGCGATTCTTCTATGAGCAGTACAACCGTCACCCATGTCCGTTCTGATTTCCAGGATTTTATGGGAGTAAACGCGACATTCGGCCTTCTCTGGAACATCACGGGGCAACTCTCATTTGGGGCAGTTGTAGAACTTCCTTTCCGGGCAAACGTGGATGTGGATATAGAGGTCGAGGTCTTCGAAGACGAGACTCAACTCTCAAATCAATCATATAGCAGGAAGGTCAAGATGGAGTTCCCTATTTCCTACGGGTTAGGGCTTGCATGGCAGCCGAGAGATCCATTGACGCTCTCGCTGGACTATATGAGAGTCGAATGGGGTAATTTCATCTATTGGGATGCGGAGACTGGGGATAAATATAGCGTGGTAACGGGAGAGAAAATCGACAATGATGGAGATGCTGACGTAGATGCCACTGACGCGGTACGGTTCGGTGTTGAATACGTAGTGGATTTCCCCGCTATCATTTGGCCGCTTCGTGTAGGTGTGTTCTACGAACCCGAACCGGCCAAAGGAGCCCCTAATACTTTCATAGGGTTCAGTCTTGGAACCGGGATTGTCTTCAAACGCATCACGATTGATCTTGCCTATGTTTGCAAGTTCGGAAGAGGGGTATACCCCTACACAACAGTTGGGCCTCGGTCTTTCAAAGAAGCTAGCGAGGATGTGCAGCAACACACCGCGCTGTTTTCTTCTGTGATACATTTCTAGAAAGGCTGGACGAACCCTCCGCCTCCGTCATCGATCATGTGCACCACCACAAACTTAAGGTAGGGTCTCACGAGGAAGAAGCGGCGAGGCCTTCTGTCGATGCGGAAAGGCGGTCAACCGTGTTGGACCATTTCGGTGAAGAACTCTGCCCGGATCATTGGTCGTCATCCCTCGAATCGTCCTCGCAGTCCAGCAACCCATCGACCGCCATATGGTAGTCCATGGCTTCCCCGGAAAAGCGGAAAAAGATCCGGAAAAGGGGACAGATCTATTTTCATCTCTATTCTTGAAAAAATAGATCTGTCCCCTTTGTTTGGGACTCACGATTCCGCGGAATCGCGTTCACTTGTGCCCGTCTGCTGAGCCTCCCTGTAGGGCATGAATCACATGGGCAACCCGGAGAATCCGAAAAAGAGGAAAGAGTGACCTGATATGACTGACCCAGCCCCGAGACCTCTGACCTGGATGATAGGAAAGGAGTCCGACATGGCTGCTTTAAAGAATAGCAAAATCAGCGGATTATCGATTCTTCCGATTGTCTTCGTGCTGTGGGTGACCGCTTGGCCGCTTCTGGCGCCCAGCTCGGATGCCCATCATACCCCGGATCATGCCGTCATCCACTACTTCAGGGCTGACGGAGACTATGGGGACCACACTACCGGCGACTTCAACGACTTCTGGGGGCTTCATCTCTGGGGTGACATCACGGAAACCATTGAGTGGCCCAACCCGAAGCCGTTTCTGGGAGAGGATGAATACGGCCGCCTGGCCTGGGTCTATCTGGCACAGAACGCCGCGAATGTCGGCCTGATCGTCCACCGTGGCGACGTAAAGGACGGCACGAACGCGGACCGCTTCTTCGACCCCGGGGCAAACCCGGAGATCTGGCTCAGGTCGGACGACGCGACGATCTACACCTCGCAGGCGGAAGCGCAGGGCTTCGTGACCGTCCATTATCATCGGGATGACGGTGACTACGGGAACCCGGCCAGCCCCGATTTCAACGACTTCTGGGGACTCCATCTCTGGGGAGACGCGATCGATCCTTCCGAACTCACCAATTGGCCGGACCCGAAGCGGACGGACGGATTCGATTCGTTCGGTGCATTCTTCACGATCCTCCTACAGGACGCCACACAACCCGTGAACTTCATCGTTCATAGAGGCGACCAGAAGGACCCGGCTTCAGGACCCGACCGGAGCTTCAATCCCCTGGATAACCCCAGCATCTGGCTGCAGTCCGAGGATAATGTCATCTATCCCCAACGAGGAGCGGCAACGAAGCTTGCCATCCTTCATTACCACCGCCCTGCCGGCGACTATGGGGATTATACGAGTAACGACTTCAACGACTTCTGGGGCCTTCACACCTGGGGCGGTGCCGACAATCCGACCTGGCCCATGCCGTTGAAACCTGTTGCCTTTGATATCTTCGGTCCGATCTTCCACGTCAACTTGTTCGCAGCTACCGAGCGGATCGGCTACATCTTTCACCGCGGCGACGCGAAGGACCCCGGGCCGGATCAGTTCATGGTATTCGACAGCCACGGGCACGAGGTCTGGCAAGAGGAAGGCGCCCATCCGGACAGGCCCTACATCCTGCCCGTGCTGCTCGAGGTGGTCGACGAATGCCCTAACAATCCCAGCAAGACAGAGCCCGGCATCTGTGGCTGCGATCTGCCTGACACTGATGCGGATCTTGACGGAAGCCCGCACTGCGTAGACTGCAACGACGGTGATGGATCCGTCCACCCGGAGGCTGAAGAGCTCTGCAACGCCGTGGACGACAACTGCGACGGATTCATAGATGAAGGATGCGAATGTGGACCCCACATGATCCCTTGTGATCTGGATGCTGATTGTGACGTGGACATAGGCGATCTGATGATCATTCTCATGAACAGAAATCTGCCCGCGGCCGCGAGCCCGGGCTCCGACGTGGACGGCGACGGGATGATCACGGTGCTCGATGCGAGAAGGTGCGTCCTCGCATGCACATGTGCCAGGTGTTTCTGCGGCGGGCCGCCGTGATGCAGGCGTTCTCGGCGACTCGATGTACATGAGTGATGGAAGGGAGTGCCATCACCCCGTCGCCGGTGAATGGGTCAATCGTTCCTTGTTCCAGAGATCTATTGTATTTTCATCTAGTTAGACAGAATATGGCGCGTTGGCACAGCTGTTGCCCTAGAATTGCTGCCGGCGCGGGCACTCCCTCGCTATGTCCGCGCTTTGCCTCGATCGTTACATTTATGCTCTCTCCGTTGACACAAGCTCCTGTACTTACCTATACTTCTGTTCGTCCTAGCTCAATGTCATCTTCTATCTGGAGATGCGGATCGTATGGATCGAATCTACGGTTTTATCGTCCGTAGGCCAAAGCTGACCCTCCTCCCCATCGTTCTTCTTACAGCCTTCTTTGCCCTTCAGGCGAGACACATCCGGTTGGACAGCTCCATTGAAAGCCTGCTTCCGAGCGACGACCCCGAAAAGGAGTACTACGACGAGATTCGCCGACTGTATGGGAGCGACGAAATCGTGGTGGTCGGCCTGGTGGCGGACAGCATCTACACGCCGGAGGCATTGAAGAAGATCCAGCGCATCACAGAAAAGATTCGAGAACTGCCCGAAGTGAAGAGCGTTGCGAGCCTCACCAACGCCCAGGATGTCATCACGACCGTGGCGGAAATGGACACCCTGCTCGTCCCGGAAATCCCCTCCACAGCCACGGGTTGGGATGAACTGAAACGCAGGGTGGCAGACCACGCTGTCTATATCAAGAACCTGATCTCTCCCGACGGACGGGCGGCCGCTATCAACGTCACCTTTCTTGAGAGCATCACCGATGAGGAATTCAGACGCCGGGGCCTCGACGAGAGGATTCACGCGATTCTGGATGAGGAAGAGGGACCCGAAAAGCTCTACTACACAGGTCTCCCTCGCTTCAAGGTCCACATGGTGAAGTCCATGCAGGAAGACTTGAAATACTTCCTGCCCCTGATACTGCTCTGCATCGTTGTCGTCATGTTTGCGAGCTTCCGGTCGTTGCGTGGCGTGCTTCTCCCTGCGCTGTCTTCCGCGGTCGGCCTGACCTGGACTCTGGGGATTGTCGTACTGTCCGGCAGCAGCCTCAGCCTGGGCAGCATCACGCTTCCTCCTCTGCTCCTGGTACTGGGCACTGTCTACTCCCTTCACGTGGTAGCAGAGTACTACGAACTGGCCCGACCCGGACGGCCGGTGAGCGAGGTTGTCCTGGAGACGCTCAGAAAGACCGGCACGCCCGTGCTGATCACAGCATTAACCACGGCCGTGGGCTTTGCTTCCCTGGTCGTGAATCGAATCGTCAGCATTCGTGAGATGGGTCTCTTTTCCTCCGCGGGGATCCTCTTCGCATTGGTACTATCGGTCACCCTTGTCCCGGCTCTCCTTTGTCTCTTACCCCTGCCGAGGAGGCGGGTGGAGACTTTCTCACCTGTGTTGACCTCCGCGCTGCAGAACATAAGCCGAAAGGACATGCGACACCGCAGGCCCATCATCCTGACAGGCATCCTCGTCGCAGCCCTGGCGGCATGGCAGATCCCCTCGATTCAGGTGGACTCGAACTTTCAGTCCTTTTTCCGTGAAGACGATCCTATCCGTCAGGCGAGTGACGCCATCAACGAGCATCTTGCCGGTAGCTCGGCCTTCTACGTGACGATTGATGGAGAAGAGAAGAAGATTATCCAGAAATGGGACACGCTCAGGAGGATCAGAGACCTTCAGCGCTACGTCGACTCCCTGCCCGGGATAGAAAAAACGATCTCCTTCGTGGATTACTGCGAAATTCTGGATAGAGGAATCCAGGCAATCCCCCCTCTGGAGGAAATGCCTGTGGATTCAAGGTCTCAGGAGAAGACGACGTTTTGGGAAAATCCCTCACAGCTGGATGGGGTCATGCAGCTCGTCTTCTTGAATTCGAAGAGTATAGCCTCCGTCGTAAATCATCCAAGCTACTCCCGCACGAACATCATCGTGCGTACCTCGCTCATACGCGCCAGTGACGTGACTGCCACGGCAGATAAGATCCAGGCCTTCGCCGCGAAGACCTTTCCCCCCGAGCTCACCGTGCGTGTGACAGGCGAGTTGATCCTTCACACCAGAACGAGCGGTGACATCGTCAGGGGGCAGATTCAGAGCCTGGCTCTTGCCGCAGGTGTCATCTTCATTGTGATGTCAACGATGTTTCTCTCCGTTCGGATAGGCCTGATTGCGATGGTCCCGAATCTCTTCCCTATCCTTGTGTTCTTTGGCCTGATGGGGGCTTCCGGATCGGTGCTCAGTCTCAGCACGAACATCATTGCTGCGATCGTCCTGGGGATCGCAGTAGACGACACCATCCACCTGATGACACGGCTGAGTTCCCAGGTCAGGGCCACGTCTGACCGGGAGCAGGCCTTGCTTCAGACCTTTTCCACCGTCGGAAAGCCCGTGTTCTACACCTCCATAGTCCTGTTCCTGGGCTTTCTCACCCTCTGCGTCTCCACCTTCGTCCCTATCCGTGAATTCGGCCTTCTTGCCGCGGCGTCCATGATCGCTGCATTGGCCGCAGATGTGGTCTTGTTGCCCGCGATCCTGTCGACTACGCGCATCATTACCCTGTGGGATCTGCTCTACCTGAAACTGGGCCGGGATCCCCACAAGGCGATCCCGCTTTTCGAAGGCCTGAGGCCCCTGCAAGCCAAGATTGTCACCCTCATGGGCGAGCTCAAGGCCTTCACGAAAGACGAGGCGATCGTCCGCCAAGGTGATATGGGCAATGAGATGTTCGTACTCCTCAAAGGCACGGCAGAGATCCACATCCAGGCCCAAGGCAAGTCGAGGCGCATTGCTGGGCTCGAGAGAGGGGACGTCTTTGGTGAGATGGGCCTCGTCCGTCATCACGAACGCACTGCAGACGTGGTTGCGACCGAGGATGTGGAAGTGCTGGCCGTAAACGAGCGATTCCTCTCCCGAGTCCAACGACACTACCCGCGAATCGGCGCCCGGATCTTCTTCAATGTCGCCAAGATCCTCAGCGACCGCCTCGAAGAGGCGAGAAGGGTACCCCGCACATAGCTGAAATACGGCCTTGGTCCTCCGAGGCTTTGCCCTTGAGTCTGTCGTAGGGCTTGTCAATCCGATGAACCGCCCCAGGATTGCCGGAGACTCCATTTTTTGAGAGGATGGGGTCATCACAAACGGAGAAGGGAGTACGCCATTTCCGAAAAGCTCTCCCCTGAGGGCCCAAACAGAGTCGCACGGAGACTCGCTGCGGTCCTGAGCGCCGATGCGGTCGGCTACACCCGCCTGATGGCCGAGGACGAGGTGGCGACTGCAAAGCTCATAGCGTCCCACCGTGAAGCGATGGCGGGGCTCATCCGCCAGCACGCCGGACGCGTAGTGGATGCCGTGGGAGACAACCTCCTGGCAGAATTTGGGAGTGTTGTGGACGCCGTCGCCTGCGCCGTCGAGATTCAGCGAGTACTGCAGGAGAGGAATGTAGAACACCCGACCGAGGCTCCGATGCTTTTCCGTATCGGCATCAACCTCGGAGATTTGATCGTTGATGCTGACCGACTTGCCGGTGACGGCGTAAACGTGGCAGCACGGATCGAAGCGCTCGCAGAGCCCGGCGGCATAGCGATCTCCGGAACCGCCTTCGACCAAGTGGAGGGAAAACTCCCGCTGGAGTTTCTCGACCTGGGAGAGCAGAAACTCAAGAACGTCCCGAAACCTGTGAGGGTGTATCGGCTCTCAGTCGCATCCGCCGAATCTGCTCCATCCACGGATGACAACGCGGCCGTTGCCGGCAAGGGACTCACCATCCCTGGCTTCGCGGGCCGGCATGCCGTCGCGGTCCTGCCATTCGACAACATGAGTCGCGATCCCGAGCAGGAGTACTTCGCCGATGGCATCACCGAGGATCTGATCACAAGCCTCTCGGCGTCCCGCTTCTTTCCGGTGATTGCTCGGAACTCGACATTCGTCTACAAGGGCAAGGCGGTGGACGTGAAGCAGGTCAGCAGGGAACTAGGAGTCCACTACGTGGTCGAGGGAAGTGTGCGCAAGGCGGGCAACCGGGTAAGGATCAACGCCCAGTTGATTGACGCGACCACCGGCCACCACATCTGGGCCGAGCGTTACGACCGGGAACTGAGCGACATCTTCGCACTCCAGGACGAAATCGTCGAGACGATCGTCGGATCGATGGGCCCGGCGCTCTCGAAAGCAGACATACGCCGATCGATGCGCCGTGCTCCTGAGAACCTGGACGCGTGGGACTTGGTTCGACGAGGCATGTGGCACCTCTCTCTATACACCAAGGAGGACGCTGCCAAAGCCCAGTCGTGGTTGCATAGGGCGATCGAGCTACATCCCGATTACTCAACTGCCTTCAGTTTCCTGGCCATCACTCACATATTCGAGATGGTCTATCGATGGTCCGAGTCTCCGGAACAATCGGCTGCGGACGCGCTTCAAGCCGCCGAAAAGGGCTTCGCATTGGACGAGAATGATCCCAGTGCACTGACCGCCCTCGGATTTGCCTGTTCACTCACAGGCCGATACGAGCGAGCTATTTCGGTACTGGTAACGGCAATTCACCTGAATCCCAGTTCCGCACTGGCCCACTGGGCTCTGGGCTCTGCGCTTACGCCGGCTGGTCAGCCCGATGAGGCGATTCCAATGATCGAAAAGGCGATCCGCTTGTCACCGTACGATAACTGGATGCACGAGTTCCTGTTCAATCTAGGTGCGGCGCATTTTCTCGCCGGGCGATATGATGAGGCTGTGATTTGGGGAAATCGCAGTGTTCAACTCCGACCCGACCAGCCTGGGGTATACCGATTGCTCGCGGCCAGTCTCGGGCACCTGGATCGGCCCGAAGAGGCCAGAGTAGCCCTCAACGAGTTGTTACGGTTGCTGCCTGGTTTTTCCATAGCGCATCTGAGTTTCTTCCTCCCTCCGGCCATTGTCGAGCTCTACCTCGACGGCCTGCGCAGGGCCGGGTGGAAGGAGTGAGCGTTTGGTCACCTCTATTCAAAGAGGTCAACTGAGGGTTCGAGATGATGGTGTGAGGTTACTTGCAAGAATGGCGAACGACGCGCTCGAAATATTCATAATCGAGGCCAACCACCAACTCCCGCAGACTTCATTAACTCCAGAGTATAGAAGCTAGTATACGAACCAGACCCTCGACACACTCATGTCGGAATATGCAGCACTCTTTGAAGGAGGCTGCAAGGTGAAGGGGGCGACCAGGAAATGTCGCTACGTTTCCTCTCGGCGCGCTAGCCCAGGACGGCGCCCTTGGCGGCGCTGCTGACGAGCTTTCGGTAGCGATTCATGTAGCCCGGGGGCACCGGCTTCTGAATGGGCTGCCAGACCTTGCGGCGCTGCTCGAGCGCTTCGCTGGAAAGATCCACGGAGATGGCACGGTTCGGGATATCGATGGTGATCTCGTCGCCGTCTTCGAGCAGCCCGATCGGCCCTCCTACGTAGGCCTCGGGGGATATGTGTCCAACGCAGGGCCCGGAAGTGGCGCCCGAGAATCGACCGTCCGTGATGAGCGCCACCCGGTCCAGGCCCGACATGACGAGCTGGAGGGTCACAGCCAAGATCTCCGGCATGCCCGGCCCGCCTTTCGGGCCTTCGTACCGGATCACGATCACGGTGCCCTCTTCGATCTTGCCTGCCTGAAGGGCATCGAGAGCCTCCTGCTCCCCGTTCATGATTAGCGCTCGACCCGTAAAGGTCATCATCGATGGATCCACGGCAGACTGTTTGACCACGGCTCCTTCCGGGGCAAGGTTGCCGTAGAGAACCACGGTCGCTCCCTCGGGCAGGCGCGGCTTGTCCAGCGGCGGAATCACGCTCTCGTCCTCCACGCGGGCCTGGGAGACGATCTCGCCCAGTTTCTGGCCTGAAACATTCAGGCAGTCCAAATCCAGCATACCGCTGATTCGGCTCATCACGGCCGGCACCCCGCCGGCACGGTACAGATCCACGA
Source organism: bacterium (assembly GCA_028277985.1). Classification (GTDB taxonomy): domain Bacteria; phylum Desulfobacterota; class DSWW01; order DSWW01; family DSWW01; genus S015-6. The sequence goes on from JANQFG010000282.1 coordinate 10,935, forward strand.
TCCCGTGCGGCCCGTTCGGCGCAATGCCGAGGAGCGTGGGGATTTTCTTGTTCATCTCGTTGAATCTCTGCAGGGGCAGCTCGAACCCGATTTCATTGGCCAGGGCCGGCAGATGCAGTGTCGCGTTCGTGCTTCCCCCGATCGCCACGTCCACCATGACCGCATTCTCGACCGCCTGCCGCGTCAGGATCTTTCCGGCCGTCAGCCCTTCCCGGATCATCTGAACGACCCGCCGGCCCGCATCTCTGGCCTTTCGGAGAACCTCCTCGTGAAAGGCCGGGATCGCAGACGTTCGCGGCAGGGCCATGCCGAGCGCCTCCATCAGGATCTGCCCGGTGTTCGCAGTCCCCATGATCTCACAGGCCCCGCACGTGGCCGGGGTTGCAGTCTGGATCTTCAACTCCAACGACTCGTAGTCCTTCGTGTTGATGCTGCCTTCGCCTCCACTGCAAAACCGGATGTTCCAGGCGCAGGCCCCGCCGGGAATGCAGATCGTGGGGAGGTCGAGCCGAGCCGCGGCCATCAGCATGGCCGGGTTGATCTTGTCGCAGCTGCTCAGGGTGACCAGCCCGTCGAAGAGCTGGGAGCGCACATAGGTCTCTACAGCATCCGCGATGATCTCGCGTTGCGCAAGGATGAACCGCATGCCGTCGTTGCCATTTGCCGGGCCATCACACGGCGCGGGCACGCCAAATTCAAAGGGGATACCCCCTGCGGCCCAGATCCCCTCCTTCACACGTTCGGCCACGGCCCGAAGATGGGTGTGTCCGGGATTGAAGTCGGTGTAGGAGTTCGCGATGGCGATGATCGGCTTGCCGCGCATCTCCTCGGGGTCGATCCCCAGGCCCTGGAGAATCGACCTTCTGGCGATCCCAACGAACAGCCCACGATCCTCGAAAACATCCTGGCTCTTGTGCTTCATCACGGCCACATCGTCTTTGCGCTCGTTGCTCATGCGGGTCCCCTTGTTATGATGGTTCTATACTTTGCCTTTCAGGTAGCGTTGGCGCTTCGGCTCTGGAAATCGCTCGATCGCGTAACGGAGCATGGTCCGGGGCATCCCCTTGTAGTGCTTCTTCAGAAAACGCTCCTCCACGGCCATATCCCGGTTCCCCACCTCCCGAAGCATCCATCCGACTGCCTTGTGGATCAGATCCTCCTCGTCCGAGAGCAGCATCTCTGCGATCTTCAAGGTCTCGGAGAATTCCTCCCGCTTTATGAAGTGAAAGGTCGCCATGATGGCAACACGCCTTTCCCAGAGGATTTTCGACCGGGCCAGTCTATAAAGCGGCTTCTTGTCCTTGTCCCTCAGGAAGGCCCCGACCACGTGTTCGGCCGACGAGTCCACAAGGTCCCAGTTGTTGACGAACCTCAGATGCCCCAGGTAGAAGTCGTAGATACGCTCCTGCACCTTGCTGTCGGCTTTCGGATAGGTGCGAACCAGGATCAGAAGCCCAACGAGCCTTTCTTCATGGATCTCGGACCGGACCAGTTTCCGGATCTCTGTGAGGGAAAGATCCTGGAAGTCCTTTGCCAGCCTTCTCAACTCGGGGACCCGAACGCCGATGAACACGTCCCCTTCGCCGTATTCTCCGGGGCCCGTCTTGAAGAAGCGCTGGGCGATTTCCGCCTTCTCCCTGCTTGCGAGCTTCCTCAATCGCTTCCTGACATCCTCGGCCTTCATCGGCGATCGACTCACTTCTTCTGAAAAAATGGATCTTTCCCCGTTTTCGCTCAGTACCCGGATGGGCGGAACTTGGCCCTTACACCGATATGGTCCGATGCCCACAGCCATGACTCCCCGGGGCCCGGATCGATGTCCCGGGCCGTGTCGAGAAACCGATCGCTTTCGGAGATCTGTCCGCCCGGATCGATGAGGAAGAGGTAATCGATCCGCTTGTCAGGCTCCTCCGTGGGATCCGTGATGTCGAAGGGCTTGCCGAAGCTCGTGTAGCCGGGCGCTCCGGGGTTCCGGTCCGCAAACATGTCGACGGCACCGGAGTCGGTCATCTCCACGATCGTATCCGTGCCCGGGGGATCGTTGAAGTCCCCTCCAACCACGACCGGGTTCGCATTCCCCCTTCCTGGAATGATCACTCCGGCAAGCTCCCTTGCCTGCAGGGTCCTCACCAGCTCGGACCCCTCCATATCTTCCCGGTTCGTCAGGTGTGTGCCGAACAGGTCGATGTCCCCGGCCAAACCCCGAAGGGTTGCCCGAAGGGCGATTCGGAATTCCGGCAGGCTGCTCGGGTTGTGCTGGTAGATGGTGACGTCCGAGGAGAGAATCTCGTACAGGCTGAGAATCGCCGAGCCCTCTTCGAAGCCGATCAGATCTGCAGACCCGTTCGAACGGGCGTAGATCCGGTTGTAGCTCTTGCCCGTTTGGGAAAGGGCCGTGTTCACCCGATCCGAGAGGGTTTCGATCACGCTGCAGTGGGCCTCCGGGAGCGTGACCGACGCCTCCTGGAACAGGACCGCGTCGGGAAGGGTCGCGATCAGCTCCTGGGCCACGATTTCGAGCCTGTTGTCCAGGGTAGCGTCGTTGACCGTATCCCCGAATCCGTGGAGAAGGTTCAAGGTAACGACCGTCATCTCCGGACCGGCGAAGGCGTGATCGTTCACGTTCAGAATGACCCGGTCCGTATCGTTGCAGGGAGTGCAGCCCATCAGGATCGCTGCCGTCACGATGAAAATGGCCGGCAGGAGAAGAAGTCGTCTCATGCCCTCTCCCTCCAGGGTCTTCTCGAGCATCCGTGCTCTTTCCGGCGGGCCTCTACCGTGAACCGTATTCCGGCCTTCTCTTCTCGAAGAAAGCCGTGACTCCCTCGAGGGCATCCTCGCTCTGC
>JANQFG010000003.1 GCA_028277985.1 bacterium
AGCCCAATCTGCGGCTCGCCCGCGGCCACCAGCACAGGGAAAAGGACCCTCTGAAGCATCGCCTGGGTGAAGGTTGCACGAAAGACATCCGGAGCAATCTCCTCTCCCTCGAGATATTTCTCCATCAACGCATCGTCCGCTTCGACGACCGCCTCACTCAACTTCTCGTTCATAGAGGCCACATCGTCCGGCGCGCCGTCGGCGGGCTCCGCCACGGCGAAGACCTTGCTGAAAGAGCCTGCAGAACCGTCCGGCAAGAGGGCCGGAATGCATCGGTCTCCGAAATGCTCCTCGATCTCGGCGAGGATCTTTGCGTAGTTCGTGTTCTCCGCGTCGAGCCTCGTGATCGCAAAGCAGCAGGGCAACCCGAGCTTCTCCGCCTCCTGCCAGATCTTGCGCGTGTTCACCTTGACCCCGCTCGTTGCATCCACACAGATCACGGCGCACTCGACGGCGCGAAGCGCGGCGAGCATATCGCCCACGCAGTCCGACGAGCCGGGGACATCGAGGACATTGAACAGGACATCCTTGTAGGAGAAGGACAGGGTCGAGCAGGCGAAGGATTTGCCCCCTTCTCTCTCATCCGGATCAAAATCACTGGCCGTATTCCCTTCCTTGATGGTTCCCATTCGCGTCAGCACGCCCACCTTATGAAGAAAGGCCTCGACGAGCATGGTCTTTCCTGCACCTTCGTGGCCGACAAGGGCAATGTTCCGGATTTTATCGGTTTCGATACGGGCCATGAGAAAACCTCTTCGAACTCGGGTTGAAATGGAAGCTTCGGAGCTACTGCGAATTGCTGGAACTCCAGAAAAATAATCTTATACCTCTATCACACTGGGGTCTGGCTGTAAAGTTCGTGCCCCACCATTCGCATCCCCAGACAGCCTGCGCAGAAGTACAGCGCCGCCCCTATCCACAGGCCTCCCGGCAGCCCCATGTGCACCGCCAGGAGCGGCGTGAGCGCGGCAAACAGGACGGATGTCCACCCGTTGATCCCCCAGCACATGGGAACGTCCCCGGGTCGGATTCTCTTCACCCAGGAGATGGCGGCCGGGAAAGGTATGCCCAGCACAAAACAGACAGGGGCGAGTGCCAGGAGCGCGACGATCACCCGCGGCAGAAGATGGGCATCCAGAAAGTGTCGAAAGAGGGACATCAACCCGACGGCGTAAAGGACGCCGAATCCGGCGGCGGCGAAGCAACTCTTCAGTAGAACCCCCTCCTGGACGCCCTTTTCCATCCAGCGGGAACCGGCCAGGCTTCCGAAGGACGAGAAGATCAGGATCACCGCGACAATGACGGAGACAGACAGCAGGGGGTTGGACAGGAAGAAGACACATTGCTCTATCCAGAGCATCTCGAAACACATGAACGCGCCGCCCAGGCACCCGAAGAAGAGAAATCGCTCCATGCGACCTTGAGCCCGCCCCTGCTTTGGTGGATGCGGAGGGTCCACGCCCTTCGCAAAGAGCATGGGGAGGAGCAGGAACGCACCCCCCAGCAGGAAGACGAGAACAAGGGTCGCCCAGAGTGCGAAATACCCCCATTCTCTGAGAAGTACCCAATCCCTGCCCAGGCGGTTCCACAAAGATGGAAAAGTCTTCCACTTGAAGAATCGATGGAAATACGGCTTTGTGTCCGTGGCCGAGCCGACGAAGAAGAGATAATCCTCCTTGAACTCCTCTGCCCGGTCACCGAGCAGGGCCGTGACACCCTCGGAGTAAAAGGGCTGCTCGAGCCGGTGCAGGCGGTTCGCTTCATCCGGGGTCATCCCGGGATAGTAAACGAGGTCAAAGTTGTTCCGCTCGGAGAAGGAGCGCACGGCCTGGACCTGGCGGGCCGAGAGAGGGGATCGGAAGGCCAGTGTCGTGCATGCGGACCATCCCCGTGTGACAAAGAGGTAGTCGGAGGCATCCGGGATCCCGTGACTTCGATATACCTCAACAAGGGTCGCGATCAACTTGAAGGTTTCCCGGGGAGGCAGCTGCGCCCAGAAGGTGAAAGCCAGAACGCCCCGTTCGGCGTGGAGATGCTCGTACAAATCGGTCAGCCCCTCCCGGGTCATGCGGAAGTCCCCCTGAAAGGCATTCGCCCCTGCAAAGGAGGCTCCGGGCGATCCCAGGCCGTCCATGGCGATCAGGTCGAAACGCTTCCCCTCGTCCCGAAGAAACCGCCGGGCGTCGGAAAGGCGGAATGTCACCCGTTGAGTCGGGAACCGCTCGCCCGCAAAGCCTGCTATCCAATCCCGGGTCTGTGCGAGAATCACCGGGTTCTCCTCCACGAGCGTGACCTCTCCTGCTCCATGCCAGAGCGCCTCGAGCACCGAGGCTCCCCCTCCCGCCCCCATGACGAGCACCCGGGGCGTGCGGAGCGTTTCATAGCCCACGGACTGGATCGTTTTCGAGAAGAAGTCGAGGGGCCCTTCCATCACCTTGTGGGCAGGGATCCGAAGGCCGATCGGGTCTCCGTCCAGAAAGACCATTCTCCCCCCTGGAATCTCCCCCCTGTAGTCCAGGCTGAGGCCCGGGAGACTCCGCAGTGCCGGCCCTTCCAGGACGTGAACTGTCCCCCATGGGCTCGTCCTTTCCACGGTCTTCGTCACGTCCGGGATCGCAAGGGTTCGGGCAAGGGGTTTGTTCGGCGAAATCTGGATGGGCTTCATCAGGAAGAAGCACGTGGACATTCCGGCCGTAACGGCGACGGCGGCTCGCACGCCGCGCAACCTTCTCCCGTGGACGAGCATAATAAGAGCGCCCGACAGCCCCAGGAGGCTGATCACCAGGAGGCTCGTCCGTATTGAGAACACGAGCAGAAAACCCAAGGCGGCCAGGACGCCCAGCCCGGAACCGAAAAGGTTCACGAAATAGACCGGGCCGACACGAAGATCCTCCCCGCATAAGAGGATGCCGACCGAGGCGGCCCCCAGCAAGAAGGGAAAGAAGAGCAGGAAGCCGTAGGCAAGCAGGAAGAACCCCTGACGAACGTCCCAGACGATCATGAACGGATCCAGCGGCAATTCCTGAAGGCCCCAATAGGCCCAGGGGATACTCCCTGCGTAGAGCAGCACCAACAGCTCGTATCGCTCTCTCCATTGCCGGCGTACGATATCCCGGAGAAAAGCAAGATAGGTCCCGCTGGCCGCGAAGCCGAGCATGGCAAGAGCAATGACAAGGGAGGCCACATGAGACCATTGCTGGAAGCTCAGCAGCCGCATCCAGGTGATCTCGAGCGCGAGGAGGGAAATCGATACGCAGAGCAGAGAAAGGTAGATCACGGGGGGCACCCGTTCATTCGACTTTTCAAGTCTTCCTCGGCCTCAGTGTCCCCCCAGGAGCGGCACGAACCGAACCGGCAGAACCGCACGAGTGGTGATGGTGCCGTCGTGCTTCTTTCGGATGAACATCAGCTGCTGCACCTGGTACGCGCCGCCCACCGGGATACACATCCTGCCGCCCGGCTTGAGCTGCCGCAGCAAGGGCGGTGGAATCTGGTTCGAGGCAGCCGTCACGATGATCGCATCGAACGGTGCGTGCTCGTTCCATCCGAAATAGCCATCGCCCTGTTTCAACGCGATGTTCCTGTACTCCAGGGCCTTCAAGAGGGCTCCAGCCTTCCGGGACAGGGCAGGATAGATTTCGATGGTAAACACCCGGTTGACCAGCCCCGAGAGAACCGCGGATTGGTAACCGGATCCGGTGCCCACCTCGAGAACCCGATCCGAGGGTTTCACCTGCAGCAACTCGGTCATGAGAGCCACGATGTAAGGCTGGGAGATGGTCTGACCCTTCCCGATCGGAATCGGGTGATCGTCATACGCCTCGTCCTCGAACTCGCGGGGCACGAAACAATGGCGCGGCACCTTCCCCATGGCCCGCAGCACAGAGTCGTCCTTGATCCCTCGCTTGCGGATCTGTTCGCGGACCATCTTGTCCCGCTCTGCAGCATACTGCTTCGGGTTGCATCCGCCCGCCTGCCCGGCCCACACCTCCTCCTTCACCCACAGGCAGGACGCGAGGAGGATACTGACGAGAAGGGCATGGCGAACCCGGGTCCGATTCATGATAGATTCTCCACACTCGCCGCTAGGCCCGTTTCGCGAACGAGCAGGCAGAGATTTCAACACGGTCACCTGCCACTCGCCACTTGCCACCAAGCGAGGCGCATGCGCCATACACCCCGAGCATGAAATCCTGTCAAAGGTGCGGGCAAATCAGAAGGAAAGCTGATAAAAGGCACCGCGGCCCGCATAGGAAGCCTGGGCACCCAACTGCTCTTCGATGCGGAGCAGCTGGTTGTATTTCGCTAGGCGGTCGCTCCGCGAGGCGGATCCGGTCTTGATCTGACCCGCGTTCGTGGCAACCACCACGTCCGCGATCGAGGAATCTTCGGTCTCTCCGCTCCGGTGGGACACGACCGCGGTGTAGCCTGCCCGCTGCGCCATGGCAATCGCATCCAGGGTTTCGGTGAGCGTGCCGATCTGATTGAGTTTGATCAGGATCGAATTGCCTACCCCCTGTTTGATGCCCTTGGCGAGGCGCTTCGTGTTTGTCACGAACAGGTCGTCACCGACGATCTGCATCTTGTCCCCGAGGCGGTCGGTCATTTCCTTCCAGCCCTTCCAGTCATCCTCTGCCAGCCCATCTTCGATGCTCACGATCGGGTACCGCTTGAGCAGGTCTTCGTAGTAGTCGACCATTTGGCTGGACGTCAGGGATTTCCCCTCGGCCTTCAACTCGTACCGCTTCTTCTTCGCGCTGTAGAACTCGCTGGCTGCCGGATCCAGACCGAGAAAAATGTCCCTGCCCGCCTTGAATCCGGCCTTCTTGATCGCTTCCATGATCACGGCCAAGGCTTCCTCGTTGCTCTGCAGGTCCGGCGCAAAGCCGCCTTCATCCCCGACAGCGGTGGCATATCCCTTCTGCCTGAGGACCGCCTTCAGGCGGTGAAAGATCTCCGTCCCCATTCGCAGAGCTTCCCGAAAGCTCTCTGCACGGACAGGAAGGATCATGAACTCCTGAAGATCCACGTTGTTGTCCGCATGCTGGCCCCCGTTCAGAACGTTCATCATCGGCACGGGCAGCAACTTCGCGTTGGTCCCTCCAACGTATCGATAGAGGGGCAGTTCGACGCACAGGGCCACCGCCTTTGCCACGGCCAGCGAAACGCCGAGAATCGCGTTCGCCCCGAGGTTGTCCTTGTTCTCGCTGCCATCCAGGGCAATCATTCTCTGATCGATCCAGACTTGATCCGACCCTCTTGTGCCCAGAAGCGCAGGGGCGATCTTCTCGTTCACATTCGAGACCGCCTTCTGAACCCCCTTGCCCAGGTATCGTTTCATATCCCCGTCCCGCAATTCGACCGCCTCGTGCTCACCGGTGGAAGCCCCGGACGGAACCGCCGCCCTGCCAAGGACGCCGCACTCCAACAGGACATCCACCTCCACGGTGGGGTTCCCACGCGAATCCAGGATCTCTCTGGCCGTAATGGATTCTATGCGATCCATACTGGGTCTCCTCCTCTTTACCGGTTTTGCCGGCTTACGGTTTTATCTTGAACGAACGAACCTTCCCATTCCGGTAGACTTCTACACGAATCGCCTTGGAGGCGTCCTTCTTGCCCAGTGCAGACCACAGTTCTTCGGTCCCCTGCACAGCCTTCCGATCCAGGCGTACGAGGATATCCCCTGTCTGTAATCCGGCCTTTTCCGCCGGGCCGTCCTTGATGATCTCCGTGACGATGAGCCCCTTCTCCTTCTCGAACCCGAAGTAGTGGGCCACCTCGGGAGAAAGCTCCTGTGTAACGAACCCGTACCTCTTTTCCGGCCCGGAAGCACTTGTGGCGGATCCCAGATCGACGAGGACTCCCTTCTGTACGAGCGCGCGAGACAGGTAAAGGGGTGCGTCGAACCTCAGGGCAATGGCGACGGCATCGCTCGGCCTGCTGTCCACCTCCCAGGTCTTTCGGCCCGACCGCAGGTCCAGCGTTGCGAAGTAGGTGTTTTCCCTCAGGTCGGAAATGACGACCCTTTCCACCTTGGCGTCCAGCAGATCCAGCATCCGCTTCATCAGATCGTGGGTCAACGGACGAGGCGGCTCGACGTCCTTGAGCCCCAGGGTGATCGCTCGTGCCTCGTTCAACCCGATCCAGACGGGAAGACCCCTTTCCGAATCCGGGTCCACGAGAAACAGAACCGGCGACTGGGTCTCCGGGTCCACGACCACTCCCTTCACGTCTACGGGAAGCAGCCCCGAGTCAGGGGACCCACAGCCTCCCAGAAGAAGAAACGCGCAGAGAGCAAGGACGGCAAATCTCAGATGGTGCATCGGGGTTCCCTTTCTCCTGTCAGGAATGCTTCTCGGCCGCCTTCTCCTCCCAGGCAAACGTACCAATCAGGGGGACGAAGACGCAGCCGGTTCCCTCTTCCTTGCGGATACTCTTCGTCTCCTTCCTCACGGTACAGAGCGTCTGGTGGTGCGAGCTTCCGATCGGGATCACCAGTCTTCCGCCGAGGCCCAGCTGCTCCACAAGAGGTTCCGGAATGTCCGGCGCGCCGGCGGTCACGACAATCGCGTCGAAGGGAGCCATTTCGCCCCATCCTTCCGACCCGTCGCCTACCCGGATGAAAACGTTCTCGTAACCCAGACGACCGAGCAGGCCCTTCGCCCTCTCGGCCAACTCGGGAATCCGCTCGATGGAATAGACCTCTCGAGCGAGCTCTGCAAGAATCGCGGTCTGATATCCGGAGCCGGTTCCCACCTCCAAAACACGCTCGTGAGCCTCCGGAACAGCGCTCTCGGTCATGACAGCTACCATGTAAGGCTGGGATATGGTCTGCCCTTTGCCGATCGAGAGCGGGCTGTCCTCGTAAGCATGCTCGCTCGAGTCCTCGGGAACGAACCGATGCCTGGGAACCTTCTCCATGGCAGCGAGGACCCGGGAATTCCGAACCCCTCTCTTTCGAATTTGGCGCTCCACCATCCGATAGCGCTGGCGCTCGTAACGGGTCACGCAGCCGGCCTTCCTACAGATCCATGACCACTCGGGCAGCGAGGCCCTTTCCAGTCCGAAGGATCTGAACATCGTGGTAGGTCACCGCCTTGATTTCACGAAGTCCCGACACTTCCTCCGCCGTGAGTGCATGCCATACGCCCCTCACGATGACCTTGCATCGGCCCGTATCTTCTCCGCCCGACCTGGCGGAGAGTTCATGTAGATAGATACGCTTTCTCTCTACCGTGGCCCGGTAGAGGATTTCCCCGAGGAGCTCTACGAGGGCTTCCTCGGTATCCCTGCAGTTGATCTCCAGCTCCTCCAGAGGGCCGTCTTCTGTCTGCCTCGCGACTCCCTGAAGTCCAACAAGCACATAGAGCGATTCGATCGCGTTCGCGAGCAGATCCTGCTCGTCCTTCCCGATGATCTCCACCCTCAGATCAGCGGTATGGTCGAGTTCTCGAAAAGGCTTCTTTCTTCCCGGATCCTTCATAAAGAGTCCTGTTCCAGGCTCAGTAGGTGATGTCGAAGGGAAGCAGGTCCGTCGCTTCGATCGATTCTTCGACCACCTTCACATCCTGGACCCGAGCATGAGAGGGCCCCTGATGGCACCAGGACTCGAAAATCCTGAGGTCGCCGGGATCTCCTTGAGCCAGAACCTCGACACGGCCGTCCGGAAGATTCCGGACCCATCCTTTCAGCCCCAGCCGGCGAGCCTCATCTCGAGTGTAGACACGAAAACAGACGCCCTGGACCCGACCGGAGATCAACAACCGAATCCGTCTCTCCTGCGCCACCCCCCTCTCCTCCCGCGAGGTGAAAGATCAAAGCCGCGAGGTCAAAGGAACCGGCATGGGACCTCCGGAAAGCGAGCCGTTTTCCGTCGCGATCAACCGGACTTGAGCAATCCCTTTCCCCGCTTGCCTTCAGCCTTTCACCGTCAGTCCTTGTCGTGTCGATAGGAGTACCACACTTCCCGCGGATTTGCCAAACTGTAAAGGACGCCGAGCTTGACACCCTTCGAGGTCATGGGGTATCTGAAACCGAAGGATCATGGACGATTTTCACGTCGCTCCTCCCGGCGTCCGGCGGAACGACGACGCGACGAATCGCTCCCACAACCGAAAAGGGGCTCATCTTGAAAAAGATTCGATTCTCACTCATCGGAGCGCTTGCGATCTGCTGCATCCTGACCTACTCTCCCGCATTCCCGGAGGAGACTTCCTCCGAGGGCATGTCCGCAAAAGAGATCGTGCGAAAGGCGCGGGACAAGCAGTTCCCGAAGAACTCGGTGAGTGACCTCACCATGGTCTTGAGAAACAAACGGGGTAACGAACGAGTCCGAAAGCTGGAGACCAAAAGAAAAGACTATGGGAACGGAGAGGCGAAGAGCGTTGCTTACTTCCTTTCGCCCGCCGATGTAAAGGGAACCGCCTTCCTCGTGTGGGAACACGCCGACCAGGCGAACGATGTCTTCATCTATCTCCCGGCCCTGAAGAAGATTCGCAGGATCGCTTCCGAACAGAAACGCCAGAGCTTCATGGGGAGCGATTTCTCCTATGCGGACATGGAAAACGAGGACGTGGACGACGCGGACCATCGCATCCTTTCCGAGGAGGCTCTGGACGGGAGGCCCTGCTGGGTGATCGAATCGATTCCGAAGCCTGGGAGCGATTCCGAATACGGCAAGCTCACCTCATGGGTGGACAAGGCCGAGTTCATTCCTTACAAGGTGGAGTTCGAGGACAAGAAGGGCAATCCTTTCAAGGTCATGCGAGTCATCCGCACGGGACCGGTGGGCGAGGAGATCCTGCCCCTCCACTTCTCGATGGAAAACGTCCAGAAGAATCACAAGACAGAGATCTCCCTCGACAGGATCGAACTCGACCAGGAAATCTCGGACAAGGAATTCACCCATAGGGCGATCCAGCGTTAGGCTGAGGCATCTTGTTCTGCACCCGTGCCCGTGCCCGTACCCGAGTCCGGAACCAGGATGCTGAGCAGCGTCCGAACGGACCTCTAGATTCTCCGCGTTGGGCGACCTACATCCCTCGGTGCGATCGTTTGGAGGCCCTATTGGCTCAAGTTCCTGGTTGTCTGCATGCTTCTGGGCTTCCCTTGCGTTCTCGAACCGGGCACCGGCCTTCGGCCTAGGCACGGGTACGAGAGCCACTGGCCACTGAACGGGGATAGCATTGTGGCTCTGGTCGTAAACGAGATGTTCTTCAGTATCCAGGGGGAGTCCTCCTTCGCAGGGCTGCCCTGCTTCTTCATCCGGCTCACGGGCTGCAACCTCCGCTGCTCCTACTGCGACACACGGTATGCCTATGAGGAAGGCAATCGTATGTCGGTCTCGGATGTTCTCGCGGCCCTGCCGCCCGATGATCAAGGCCTGGTGGAGATTACCGGGGGCGAGCCCCTCCTCCAAGAGGAATGCCCCTCCCTTGTCGAGGGGCTGTTGGCAAGGGGCCACCCCGTGCTGATCGAGACCAACGGAAGCCGGGACATCCGATGCCTTCCGGAAGAAGCGGTCTGCATCCTGGATATCAAGTGTCCTGACAGCGGAATGAGCGGGCACATGCTACTGGAAAACCTGCGTTATCTCCGCCCCCAGGACGAAATCAAATTCGTGGTTCAGAGCCGAAATGACTACCTCTGGGCATGCCGCGTGTTGCGCGACGGTCCAACCCGCCCCCCCGAGAAGGTGCTCTTCAGCCCGGCTCACGACATCTGCGAACCGAGCGAGCTGGCCGAATGGCTCCTGGCCGACCGTCTCGGAGCGCGAATCCAGCTCCCTCTGCACCGTCTTCTGTGGCCGGGGGTCGAAAAGGGCAAATAGTCCGTTTTCGAAGCAAATTTCTCGCCCCGGAAGTTTGACCGAAAACCTAAGGTTCCCTCCCCGGTTTGCCGATAAAATACGAAAAAGAGAGAAGGCATGGAGGGGCCGGGTGGTTCCCCCCCCTTCAACTCCAATGCGTCCGATAGGGTGATTTGCGGGGAACATGTCCAACACCGCGAAAAAGAAGGAGGAAGGTCCCCTCGCAAAGAGGGTTCAAGGCATGGGCCTTCCCGAAAAGATGCGGTTGGCTCAGTCCGGGGACAAGGAGGCGAGATCGCTGCTGGCCAGAGAGCAGAACAAGCTCATCCTCTCTTCCCTGCTGCAGAATCCGCGTATATCGGATCAGGAGATTCTGAATTTCGCCAAGGAGAAGACCATTCCGGAGGAGATCTTGACCCTCCTCAGCAAACGGAAGGAGTGGATGAAGAAGTACCCGGTTCGGCTTGCTCTTGCGCAGAACCCGAAAACACCCCTGGCCCTTTCGCTGAGGCTGATTCGAAACTTCCGGGACACGGACCTGCGAAAGATCGCAAAGAGCAAAGATGTTTCCGTTCATGTGGCTGCCGGCGCAAGAAAGATCCTGATGGTTCGGGGGCTCTTGTAGCCGAAACGGCAACCCAGGAGGCAACGAGGAATCCATGGCTCTATTGAACCACGCCAAGAAAGAGTTGAGCGCAAAGATCGTCTACTACGGACCCGGGTTGTCCGGAAAGACCACGAACCTCGAGTGGATTCACCGGAAGCTGGCGCCCGACAAACGAGGCAAGCTGATTTCACTCGAGACCAAGACGGACCGAACTCTCTTCTTCGATTTTCTTCCGGTCCAGATCGGGGAAATCTCGGGATTCCGAACCCGCTTCAACGTATACACGGTACCCGGCCAGATCTTCTACAATGAAACACGCAGGATGGTGCTGAAAGGCGTGGACGGAATCGTCTTCGTTGCAGACTCCCAGAAGGAGATGGCGAACGAGAACCTGGAGAACCTGAAGAACCTTGCCGAGAACCTTCGTTCCATCGGCAAAGAGCTTTCTAGGATTCCCCTGGTGATCCAGTTCAACAAGAGGGACCTGCCCAACATTCTGACGGTCGAAGAGATGAACCGCCTGCTGAACGCACCGGGGCTCCCCTTCTTCGAAGCGGTTGCGGTCAAGGGGGAGGGGGTACTCACGACCCTGACGCGTATCACGAGGGTCGTGGCCGACCATCTGAAGCAGACCCTGTTTGCCGGTTCCGGAGCCTCTGCGCCGGCCGGCCGACCCCAGCCGGCTCCGCCTCCGGAAACAAGAAGTGAGCCCCCGCCTGCATTCACCGATTCACCGAGTCGACAGCCCGATCCGAGCACGCCGGCGTTCCTGAGCAGCCAGCCCCAGGCTGCAGTTCGTGCCGAGGCACCTGAACCTCAAGTTTTTTCTCAAGACAAGCCTGTAAGCCCTTCTTTTGAAAATACTATTCCAAACGAAGTCAAAGCACCGCTCCCGGGCCCCGCAGCCGCTCCGGCCACCCCGCCGGCGGCTCAACCCCTGCAGGCCGAAGACATCCCGAGCCTTGGGGATTTGGGCGATACTCCGGACCTTGCGCCTCAGAGTGAGCCCATGCCCACGCTGGCTTCGGTCGAGCCCAGCCCCCCTGTTTCGATCGAACCGAGCATCCCGGTTTCGGTAGAACCGTCCATCCCGGTTTCGGTAGAACCGAGCGCCGCCGCGTCGGTGGAACCGAGCCCCCCTGTAGAGGTTTCGGCGCCAAGCGAGGCGGCCGTCGCCATGGAAGGTGCAGCCCAACCCACAGATAGGGTCATCCCTATCGACAGGGGACTCACCAGGCCTGCGCCCGAACCCACCTCTCCTGAGGCACCCGCAGGAACCTCGTGGGTGGACCCGTCGATGGTTTCGGTCACAGCCGAGCAGATCTCCCCCCCTCCCACACAGAAAGGGGTGGCGCTCAGGTTTGGGGAACCGGAAAGGGAGTCCGGCAACGAGGTCCGGATCCCCTTTGCCCTGCGGCTCGAGGCAACGAATGAGATCGTCTCGTTTCGGATGACCATCCGCGTTGAGCAGGAGCCGGAAGAGGAAGCTTAGAGATTGGGATCAGGGGTCGGGGACCAGGGATCAGGCCCAACCCCTCCCCTTCCACCAGAGGAAACACTCCGATCCACCCCATCACCACTGCAAAGACGTCTGCACCTGATTCCAACCGGGAAGCCCGAACAGAGAATCCGTTTGAGACCCTGTCAAAAGCCTGAACCCTCCCTTCGGTCACCGGTTAGCGGCTTTCTCCAAGTGAACTGTTGGCCTTCGCACACACACCTTGGTGCCATGCTCTTCACGGACAAAGCTGTAGGGCATCGCCCTAACGGATACGTATACGGCACGGGTGGAGGGGGCCTGCCCTCTGCTCCCTGACTCCTGCCCCCTCAACTGTGTCTGATGCGCTCTTTTCAAGAGGCCTCAATTGAGGAGAAGCACTGCGGCATTGCAGAGTGCGTGAAAGGCTGTCGAGGCCACGACGCTCCCGGTGCGCTCCCTCAGCCAGCCGAACAGAAGCCCGGGCACGAAGGTGGCCAGTGATTCGGGACGCAGGGAGATGATGTAGTGGCCCAAGGCGAACAGGACCGACGTGTAGACCCACCCGACCCCCACCCGCCCGCCTAGCAGGTCCAGCCTCCACGAAAAGGCCAGGTTCAGCCTTGACTGGATGTACCCTCGATAAAAAACCTCTTCGGGCAGGGCAACGCATAGCAGATGATACAGGAGAAGGAGAAGCCAATCCTGCTGAAAGGCGATCCTGACGGGCAGACCGAACCACCAGGCCCGGTAGAACCAGTAGAGGAGGCCGAAGGCGGGAAGAAAGAGGAGGGAGAAAACCAGGAACATGTTGATGGACAAGAAGGTGCGCTCAAGGGTGAGCCCCCATTCCTCCGGTCTCGTTCGAGTCCTGAAGAGCAGGAAGAGAGGAACGTACAGGAAGAGAGCTGCTGCCCAGACGGGCAGCGTTTGCGAGATGAACTCGATGGACCGGAAGGTGTAGAGGATCTTGCAGATACCGATGACGACACCGAAGACAAGGGTAACCTCGAGCAATGCCCTTACAGAATCACGCAATTAGGCATTCCTCTCTGTCACCATTCGCTCGAAGCACTCGAGGACGGATTCGTATTCCATTTCCATGGAGGCTCCCGGCGCGCAGGTCGAATCGCCGACGAGAAAGAGGCCATCCACGTTCGGGACACGATACCCCAGCCTGTCTTTCCGGGTCTGATCCGATTGAATGGCGATGCTCTCGAGCATCCTTACCACATGGGAGCGTTTCCATTCGACCGCCATCTCGCCTCGCGGAATCGCCCTTCTCAGATTCTCTTCGATCTTCTTCTCCAGCGCCCTCACAAGCTCCGGTTGTCTGACCTCTTCAGGGGAGCAGGGACAGACAAACGTGGCGAGCTGTTTCCCAGCAGGAGCGTGGCGATGGCAGAGGTTCGACAAGAAGGTCCCGTAGCTCGGCGGGTCCATGAAGAACCAGAGCCCCTTCTTGTGAAAGATCCGGTTCTTCAGCGCCAGATCCACGATCAGGGCCGTGGAAGGCACGGCTTTCCCGCAGACATTGACGAATTCCTGGGTTGTCGCTCCCCTCGGCAGAAGGTCGACCAACTGCTGGCAGGGCATGGCGCAGACGACGTGAGGGGCCTTCACCGTCTCCCCGGCAACCCTGACCCCCACGACCCTGCCCTCCTCGACCTCGATCCTTTCAACCCTTGTCTGCCAGCGGATCTCCCCGTTCTTCACGATCTCCTGCTCCAGATGCTCCAGAATCGGGATCCACCCCTCACGAGGGTAGGCGAGGTAAGAGCGCAGTCGGAAGGCCTTCTGGAAACAGCGCAGCGTCTCCCCGGCAGATATCTTCTCCGGGGCGGTACAGTGTGTCGACTCGTATGCGAGCACCTTCAGATAGTTCTGAAGGGACCCGCGAATCGTGTTCCGCACGAACCACTCCTCCAGGCTCTCCTCCTCCATATCCTCCAGGGTTTCCCCCTTCAGCGTCCGGAGAAGTCGTAGGGCGAAGAATCCATCCCATCTGGAGAAAAAGTCGGCCCGGAGGATGCCGGGCCTTCCGATCGTAATCCGACGGACCTTCTGATCCGTATCCAGAACCCAGGCCTGATTCAAGGGCACCAGGAGCGGTTTCAATCCGAGTTGTTCACAAATCCTGTAGAACGGGCCCTTTTCTCCGTAACGGACCCTGGGAATCCCGGGCATGGAGAAATATCCGTCCCTCTTCCACGGGGCGGCCCTTCCCCCGGCAACCCTCTTCCTCTCCAGCAGGAGAACCTTCCAGCCCTCCCTGGCCAGCAAGGCCCCGAGCGTCATGCCCGGCAGGGTGGCACCCAAAAGGATACAATCAACCATTGCCAGAAACCTTTCACGCGGGCTCGATGTGAGAAGGATCGACGGAGTCCTCGATCCGGATGAACAAGCACTTGTCGAGCGCCACCTCCAGCAAATCGATCACCTCGAGAGCATGCTGTACGTCCCGCTCTCTCGCCTCGTGCGTCAGCATGATGATGTGGACCGGGCCTGCTTCCTGTCGCCCCTTCTGGATCACCGAATGAATGGAGATCCCGTGCTCCCCCAGGATCCCCGAGATCTTCGAGAGTACCCCGGGACGATCCACAACCGGGAAACGCATGTAGTACTTCGAGACCAGTTCTTCCATCGGCCGCAGTCGCGCATCCTGCGGGAACTTGCCGTAGAATCCGAGGGAAGGAAGATCGTTCGCCTTGCCCTGATCCATCATTCTTGCGAGGGACACCAGATCGCTCACCACGGCACTCCCGGTGGGCATCATACCGGCCCCCTTCCCATAGAACATGACCGGCCCTGTTGATCTCCCCGCGGCGTAGACCGCGTTGAAGGCCTGGCCCACAGAGGCAAGCAGGTGCGACTGGGAGATCATGGTGGGATGTACGCGTGCCTCGAATTCACCGTCCTGGATCTTCGAAAGGGCGAGCAGCTTGATCCGGTACCCCAGGTCGCGGGCATAGCGGATGTCCATGCCGGTGATCCGTTGGATCCCCTCGGTAAAGATCGCGTCCGGCTTCACCTGAACCCCGTAAGCCAGCCCGATCAGAATCGCCAACTTGTGCGCGGTATCCTGCCCTTCTATGTCCAGGCTCGGGTCCGCCTCTGCGTACCCCTTCTCCTGGGCCTGTTGCAGACACTCGGGAAACTCGAGCCCCTGTTCGGTCATGGTGGAGAGGATGTAGTTGGCCGTGCCGTTGATGATTCCGGCGATCGAGTGAATTTGATCCGCGGCCAGCCCCTCGCGAAGGCTTCGAACGATCGGAATCCCGCCCGCAACCGACGCCTCGAACCCGATCTGGACGCCCTTTGCCTCCGCAGCCTGGAAGAGCTCTGTACCGTGGGATGCCAGCAGGGCCTTGTTCGCCGTAACCACGTGCTTCCCTGCGGCGATCGCCTCCAACACGAAGGATTTGGCAGGCTCGATGCCTCCGATCAACTCGATCATGACCCGGATTTCCGGGTCCTCGAGGATGTCCTCCACGCGGGCCGAGGTCTGTACCTCGTCCAGGCGCACCCCACGGTCTCGTTCCAGATCCAGGTCGGCGATTCGCTTCAGCCTGACCTGCCTTCCCGACCTTCTCTCCAGCCAGGCGGCCTCCTCCAGGAGAATCTTCGCCACTCCCGTGCCTACGGTGCCGAACCCGGCCAGTCCTACGTGCAGCGCTTCCAAGATCTTCCTCCCCCTGGTGTGTTTACAGGAACTGCCGGATTCCCCGGGCGGCCTGTTGTATCCGCTGCTCGTTCTCCACCAGTGCAAACCGCACATAGCCTTCGCCGAACTCGCCGAAACCGACGCCGGGCGAAACCGCGACCTTCGCCTCCTTGAGCAGCAGCTTGGAGAATTCCAGAGATCCCATGTGCTGAAAGGGCTCCGGGATCTTCGCCCAGACGAACATGGTTGCCTTCGGTTTCTCGATCACCCATCCCGCCCGGCCCAGCCCCTCGACGAGTACGTCCCGTCTCTTTCGATACAGGTCCACGATCGAGCCGACGCACTCCTGGGGGCCGTTCAGGGCAATGATGGCAGCGATCTGGATCGGCTGGAAGATGCCGTAATCGAAGTAGCTCTTCAACCGGGTCAGAGCGCCGACCATTTTCTGGTTGCCCACAACGAAGCCGATGCGCCAGCCCGGCATGTTGTAGCTCTTGGACATGGAGAAGAGCTCCACGCCGACATCCCTGGCCTCGGGCACCTCGAAGAGGCTCGGGGGCTGGTAGCCGTCGAAACAGAGGTCCGAGTAAGCAAAATCGTGGACGATCAGGATCTTGTTCTCTTTGGCTATCGAGACCACCCTCTCGAAGAAGCTCTTGTCCACGACACGCGTGGTCGGGTTGTGGGGAAAGCTCAGGATCATCATGCTAGGGCGCGGCCAGGTCCCCTGAATGGCCCGCGTGAGATCCTCGAAGAAGTCCCTTTCCGGGCTGATCGGGACACTGTGCACGTCCGCCCCGGCGATGATGACCGAGTACATGTGGATCGGGTAGGTCGGGTTCGGAACGAGCACGATACGTCCCGGCCCGAGCGTCGCCAGTGTGAGGTGCGCCAGGCCCTCCTTCGCGCCGATCGTCACGATCGCTTCGGAATCCGGGTCAAATTCCACACCGTAGCGCCGGCGGTACCAATCCACGATGGCGAGCCGAAGCTTGTAGATTCCCCTGGAGACGGAATACCGATGATTCTTCGGGTTCTGAATCGCCTCGGTGATCTTTTCCACGATGTGGGGAGGGGCTCCCTGATCCGGATTCCCCATGCCCAGATCGACGATGTCGTCCCCGGACCTTCGGGCCTCCATCTTCATCGCGTCCACGATGCTGAACACGTAGGGCGGAAGCCGGTTCATCCTCGGAAACTCGAGGTCGAATCCCTGTTTATCATCCTGCTGGTCGATTACCGACACCTTTGTTCTCCTTATCTTCTTCTCGGGCCCGCCCTACCGGGGGGCATATGTTTCCAGGAAGTTCTTCAGCAGCTGTTTCCCGCTCGTGGTCAGGATGGATTCCGGGTGAAACTGAACACCTTCGATCGCAAGCCGCTTGTGTCTGACACCCATGATCTCACCATCCTCCGACGTGGCCGTAACCTTCAGGCAGGTCGGCAGCCCCTTCGGCTGAATCGCAAGCGAGTGGTACCGTGTCGCAGGGAAAGGGTTCTCCAGCCCCTGGTAGACACCCCTGCCGTCATGCCGGACACGGGATACCTTGCCGTGCATGAGCCTGGCGGCAGAGTTGACCCGGGCACCAAAGGCGAAACCGATCGCCTGATGGCCCAGACAGACCCCCAGAATAGGCAGCCGCCCCGCGAAGGTGCGGACGGCCTCCACCGAGATCCCCGCGTCCTCGGGCACGCCCGGGCCGGGGGAGATAACGAGATAGCTCGGCCTCGCTCTTCCAATTTCCTCCGTCGAGACCTTGTCGTTGCGACGGACCAGGACCTTGTTCCCCATCTCCTGGAAGTATTGAACCAGGTTGTAGGTAAAGGAATCGTAGTTGTCAATCATGAAGATCATACACCACGCCCTCTTCCCAATCCTCTGCAAGGGAGAAGCCCTGTCTCGCCCATTGGATCGCCTTGATCATGGCCCGAGCCTTGTTCAGGCATTCCTGGTATTCCCGGGCGGGTCTGGAATCCGCAACGATCCCCGCCCCGGCCTGCAGGTACAGCCGATCACGCATGGCGAGAATCGTGCGAATCACGATTGCCATGTCCATGTTGCCCGAAAAGCTGAAGTAGCCCACTGCCCCGCCGTAGGGACCTCTCCGATCCGGCTCCAACTCCTCGATGATCTCCATGGCCCGTATCTTCGGCGCACCCGAAAGCGTGCCCGCCGGAAAGCATGCCCGAAAGGCGTCAAAGCAGTCCTTGCCCCTGCCGAGGCGTCCCTTCACATTGGAAACGAGATGCATGACGTGTGAATACCGTTCGAGAACCATGAGGTCCTGCACCTCCACGGTTCCGGGGGCGGAAACCCTTCCGACATCATTCCGTCCGAGATCGACGAGCATGATGTGTTCCGCAATCTCCTTCTCGTCCTGCTTCAGTCCGGCAGCGAGCTTCTCGTCCGCCTGCGGTGTCCCGCCACGGGGACGGGTGCCCGCGATGGGGCGGACTTCCACCGATTTTCCTTCGACCCGCACCAGCACCTCCGGAGAGGACCCGACCAGAGCGTAATGCGGGTACTGCAGGAAGAACATGTAAGGAGACGGATTCACGAGCCGCAGGGACCGGTAGAGCGAGAAGGGATCCACAGTCTCCTCGACCTCGAGCCTCTGGGACAGGACCGCCTGGATGATATCGCCGCTCCGGACATAGGATTTCGCCTTTCTGACGGCTTCCAGGTACTCCTTCTTCCTCATGTTCGCCTTCACGCGGAGTTTCGCATCCGTGGCCGCCACCGCCTTCGGGCGAAGAGGAGCCCGCAGCCGCTTCACGGTCCTCTCGATCGTATCCACCGTTGCCTGGTATGCCTCCTTCGGATTCGAGTGGTTCGGCAGGTAGCAGCAGGAAACGACGCGAATCGTGTGGCTGATGTTGTCGAAGATGAGCAGACACTCGGGGATGACCAGGTAGATGTCCCATACGTCGAGCACTCGCTCCGTCTGTTCCGGCAAGCGCTCGAAGAACCGCACTGTATCGTATCCCAGATGGCCCACCGCTCCGCCGTAGAACCGCGGCATGTCCGAAGTGGGTACGGGTTGATAGCGTTGCATGAAGTCCCGGAAGGCGAAAAAGGGGTCCTCAACCGTTTCACGCCGCCTCCCACCGCCCTTCTCCACCACTTCGATCTGATTTCCCCTGCACCGGAACAAGGACGCCGCACCCGTGCCCAGAAAGCTGAACCGCGCCCACCTCTCCCCACCCTCAACGCTCTCCAGGAGAAAGCCGTGAGGTCCCGGTTTGAGCTTCAGATACGCGGAAACCGGTGTATCCTGATCCGCCAGGATCTCGCACGACACGGGCACCAGGTTCCCCTTACGCAGGAGGCTGCTGAACTCTGAAAACGACGGGCGCACGGACATCATCAGAAGGGCTCCTCTTTCTTCCGCACCGATCGGACCAGGATACCCTCGTATCCTTCCTTCTGTTCCAGATGTTCCTTCACTTGGACGGCCATCTCCACACTCCTGAGCGGTCCTATGAAGACCCTGCAATATCGCCCGGTCCCCCCTGAAGAACCCGTCGTATCCTGGAAACAGCGGTATCCTTTCTTCCGCAACTCCCGGACGAGTTGCTCCGCAAGCTCCGGTTGCCGGAAAGACGCGATCTGGAGCAGCGCGCTCCCGGCAGATCCGCTCTCCTCGGAGGGCCTTTGGGCCGGTTTTGCGGATCCGGTCCTGGGCGCTGAAGAAAGGGATCCCACCCCTTCTTCTTCGTCCGGCGCCAACAGGGACTCCTCGAACGAAAGGTGCGGGAATTCTTCCGTTGTCACGGTAGTCTCGTCGGCCCTGTAGACTCTCCGAATCTCCCGCATCTGCTCCATGCGTCCCACGAGGATCCCCACGTAGAATGCCAGACCTGATACGCCAATCCAGACGAAGAACAGGCAGAGGAGTGCAAGGGGAGAAAAACGGATCTCTGCAGGCTGCCTCTTGGTCGATTTCCCCATTTCGCGGCCCCGCCAGAGCTAACCCCAATTCATCTTTCAAGATCCGTGCTGGATTGTATCCCAACATCCCAACCCGGTCAATTTGCGGCTCTTTTTCCCGACTCGCTTTCTGAACCCCTTTGTGTCATTCTCGTGAAAACCCCTCTCCATGGACTCTTCAGAGATGATCTTCGCCCCCCCGGGTACCAACAAGCTCTTCCCCCTCCACCGAAATGCCTGGGCATGGTTCACGACACTGGCCGCGGGCATCATCCTCGCCCTGACCCTCCCCGGCCCGTCCTCCTGCTCGAGCTCCGCTGCCCCAGCCCCATCGGCTCAACCCGTCGTGGATGGATTCTCCGGGCCGCTGAACGAGCTTTCGACCTATTTTACCGAAGAAGAGACCACCGCCTGGAAACGATACAGACACGAGAAAATGTGGGGCCACCTCATAGGTCTCGGCTCGATTCTCTTGTTCTACGTCCTACTGATCCTCACCGGCCTCAACAGGTCCCTCAAGGAGTTCGCGGAACGGACGGCCACATGGTGCTACCAGAATCCCTCCCTGATCCGGGCCGGCAGGAGATGGCCCTTGCTCGCCGCAATGACCCGGATTCCGGAGCGTCTCTTCGGTGGGAAACAATGGCTCGTCATCCTCCTGTACTGCGTTTTCTTCCTGTTCCTGCTTCGCCTGTTCTTCTTCCCACAGCGCTTCTATCGCTCCTATTGGCACGACCTCCAGCACGGTCTCTCCAACATCACCCTGGGCCTCTGGCTCCTGGACTATGTCAAGGCACTCTGCATCAGCACCTTGCTCTTTACCCTGATGGTCTTCGGGATATACGGGCTCATCCATCGGGTCGGCTGGAAATGGTGGCTGCTTCTCTGGGCGGGGGTCTCGGTTGCCATCTTCGGGTACGTGGTGATCGCTCCGTACGAATCCCACATGTACAGCCGTTTCGAGCCACTGGAGAAAGGGGAGCTCCGCGACCGGCTCGAAGCACTGGCCGCGAGAACCGGTTTGCAGCTGGAGGATGTTCTTGTCGTGGACGCAAGCCGCAGGACGAAGAAGGTGAACGCCTACCTGAGCGGAGCGGGGCCCTCCGAGAGGATCGTACTCTACGACACCCTCCTCGAATCCTTCACACCTCGAGAAATCACCATGGTGATGGCTCATGAGCTCGCACACTGGAAGCAGCCGGAAGAGAAGCGCTCCTATCTCCTCTTCTCTCTGACCGTCTTCTGCGTGCTCGGGCTCGCCCACGTGATCCTTCAGGCAGGCACACGATTTCGAAGGCTCCACTATTCCTCCCTCCGGGACGTGGCCGGTCTGCCGGTTCTCTTCCTGACCTTCTTCGTCGCCTTTCAGATCCTGCGGCCTCTCAATCTCACGTTGAAACGGGCGCGGGAGGTCGAGGCGGACAGGGTATCTCTCGAGCTGTTTTGCGATCCGGAAGCATTCATCACGACCCACGTCAAGCTTTCACGCCTGAATCGCGCCAACGTCGATCCTCATCCCCTGTATGTCGCCTTCTTCGGCTCTCACCCGCCCTTTCTAGATAGAGTCGAGACGGCGCTTCGCACCGAATGCAGTGAGCGCATTCGGCAATAGGCTCCAAGCCGTGCCCGTATCCGTGCCCGTGCCCGATGGGCGCGGGGTGGGGCCTGCACCCTGCTCCCTGCTCCCTGACCCCTCGATCGCCATACCTTTCGGCCTTGACCTTTTCCCTTTGACCTTTCACCTTCTGAGTTGCTTTCCCTCAACGAAAATCCTAGCATAGGATAGATTCAACCTTGGAAACCGGAAACGCGCGGAAGCCCCATGGAATCGCCTGAAGACAAAAGAGAACCGGATGAGCCGGAACCCGAGGCAAGTGTCCCCGAAGTGGTCGATGACGCGCCGCCCCGGAAGCAGAAGAAACCGTCCGCCGCCTCAGAGTCATCCTCCGAGACCGCCCTCGTTCGTCCCTCGGCTCTCCAGCTCTATCTGTCCAAAATAGGCAAATACCCGATCCTAACACCCGAGGAAGAGCACAAGCTCGCAGTGCGCTACCAGGAAGAAGACGACCGGGAGGCCGCCTACCACCTGGTCACCTCGAACCTCCGCCTGGTCGTCAAGATCGCCCTCGAGTTCCAGAGGACCTGGATGAACAATCTCCTCGATCTGATCCAGGAGGGCAACATCGGCTTGATGCAGGCCGTAAAGAAATTCGACCCCTACCGGGGCATTCGCCTGAGTTCCTATGCATCCTTCTGGATCAAGGCATACATCCTCAAATTCATCCTGGACAACTGGAGGCTCGTCAAGATCGGCAAGACCCAGGCGGAGAGGAAGCTCTTCTACAACCTCTACAAGGAGAAGGAGAGGCTCCATCAGCTCGGTTATGATCCCGGCCCCAAGCTGATCGCTCAACGTCTGAACGTGAAGGAAGAAGACGTCATCAAGATGGACCAGCGACTCGGGTCCTGGGAAGTATCCCTGGAAAAGCCGATCAAGGACGATTCCTCCTCAAAGTCGGTCCGGGACCTCCTTCCGGGGCCTTCCAAGCCGGCCGATGAGAGACTTGGGGATGATCAGTTGCGGAGCCTGATACAGGAGAAGCTGGGGCAGTTCCGCGACACCCTCGAGGGCAGGGAGCGGGAAATCTTCGAAGAGCGCCTGATGGCCCAGGACCCGCTCACCCTCAAAGAACTGGGGGATCGCTACGGGATCACCAAGGAGAGGACGCGGCAACTCGAGGCCCGTCTTCTGGACAAGGTCCGGGAACACCTCGTGCGGGAAATCCCGGATGCTGAAGAAATCATCCCGGAGTTCTTGACAAGCATCTCTTCCTGAACGGGTGTCCTATACAAGCGATACCGACCGGGAGATCATGGACAGCGCCCGGTCTACTCCCCTGAAGCGGCCTCTTTCCCGAAATAGGACTCGTCCACCTCCACGTTGCCGGCTTGCCGAAGCTCTTCCGAAAGGGATTGACGAATCTCCCTTCGCTTGGCCGACTCGAGCTGACGGACGATCCTGTCCTTGACGTCCTCCACGGCCAGCTCCTGGGCCGGTTGACGACCCGTCAGCTGTATGATGTGAAAGCCGAACTTGGTCCGCACGAGATCGCTCGTGTCCCCGACCTCTTTCAGGGAAAAGGCGATCTCCTCGAACTCGGGGACCATCCTGCCGCGAGAGAAGAAACCCAGGTCCCCCCCTCGGCTGGCCGCCGGTCCCTCGGAATATTGCTTGGCAAGGGTGGCGAAATCCTCGCCCGCCTTTGCCTTGGCAAGGGCTTCGTCCGCCTTCGCTTGCGCCTCTTTCTCCTTGTCCGGCCCTGCATTCTTGGGCAACAGAATCAATATCTGGCGGGCCCGGATGCGCTCCTTCTGGCGAAACCGGTCTTTGTGCTCCTGATAATAGGAGAGAATCTCCTCTTCCCCTACCTTTGACCGTTCGCTGGCGACCTCACGGTACAACTTCTCGGTAATCAGCCGCCTTCGGTATCGCTCGACCTTGCCCTGAATCTCTTCGTCCCGGTCCAGCTCTCTTTTTTTCGCCTCCTGGAGGAGGAGGATTTCGTCGATCATCTTGTCCAGGTGCTTCTGTTTCTGCTCGGCCGTTTCCATTCGTTTCTGCGTGTATTCGGGAAGCGAACCCAGCTCATGTTCGAAGTCACCCACCGTGATGATCTCCCCGGCCACTTTTGCCAGAACCGGGCCCTTCTTGTCGGCAGTGCCCTTGGACGGGGAGGTCCCTGGGGCTTCGCCGGTCTGCGGCTTACAAGATGAGAGGAGAGAGACACACACCACCAGACAGAGAAACAATGTCTTCCTTCCGAGCATCTTCAGGTTCTCCCTTCTATTTCGGGTCTCGTTGCAGAATGGGGCAGGATGGGCGGGAGAGGGTCTCGGCCCTGGAGCCCTGCCTTGCCTATTTGTCTAGCACAGGACCCCGGCGAAAGGCAATCGATGAGAACCCGTGAGCATCTCCAAGCCCCGGTCCCGTTCTCTTGAAACCGCAATCGAAAATGCATACAGTAAACGAGACGAGGAGTCATGGATATACCACGAGATCGGCGGACGTCATGATCAGGGATCTCTACCAGACCCTAGAGGTTTCTCCCAAGGCAAGCGAAGAGGAGGTGAAACGGGCCTATCGGCGCATCGCCTTCCTCTATCACCCGGACAGAAACCAGGCCGGTGCGGCAGCGGAGGACCGTTGCAGAGAGGCGAACTACGCCTACTCGATCCTTGGCGACAAGGCGAAGCGAAAACGTTATGATCTTTATCGGGAATTCATGAAACGATCGGCGCGGTGGCGTGTCCCTCCCTCCCCGGCCCAGGAGCGGATCCTGACCGAGGTCTTCCTGGACCCGAAGTTCCCCGGCCTGGGGAAATGGCTGGAGGAAGTCCTCCGGACCAAGGACCAGCCCGGCAATGGACGAACCTTCTGGACCCTCTCGAAGGCGACCCTACAATTCCTCCGCGAGGCATACGAATATGAGAAGAGGAGAGCCCCGCGGCAGGAAAGGCCACGGCGCAGCATTCTCTCTTATCCGAAGACGATTCTGAAGAAGGCCGGCAGTACCTTCAGACCTTTTGGAACCCCCTGGAGCGGCCCCGGCAGGACCGAGAATGGGCCCGGCAACGGTAACGCAGACGCCACCCACTCTGGCGCAGACATCGAATGGATCCTTCCCCTGACAAAAGAGGAAGCGAACGAAGGCACCCGCATGACCCTCTCTTTCTTTCGTGATTCCGAGTGGGATCGCATCTCCCTGCTCGTTCCCGCCGGCACGCGTGACGGAGTACGCCTCCGGGTCCGGAAGAAAGGGAATCCGATCGCTGCCTCCAATGAAACGGGCGACCTCTACCTGCGTGTGGTGATTCGATAGAAGGTGATCCGCCATGGCCCCGGCAAAAGACTACTACAGGATTCTCGGTGTTCAGAAGAACGCAAGCCCGGACGAGATCAAACGGCAGTACCGGAAGCTTGCCATGGAACACCATCCGGATCGAAACAAGGAAGACAAGAAGGCAGAGGAGAAGTTCAAGGACATCAACGAGGCGTACGCGGTCCTCTCGGATCCCCGGAAGAGACAACAGTACGATACCTTCGGCTCCACCCGGTTTCACCAGCGTTTCAGCCAGGAAGACATCTTCCAGGGTTTCGACATCGGAGATATTCTGAAGGACTTCGGCTTCTCGTCCGATGACGTTTTCGGAAGCATGTTCGGACGCGGAAGAAGAGGCGGAGGCAGAACAGGCAGACGACAGAGAAGCCCCTTCGGTACCGGCCAGGGGTTCGATTTCCAGGACATGTTCGGTCAAACCGGTCCCCAGGGCTTCGCGGCGCGACCACCGCCCAAGGGCGCGGACCGAACGACGGAGATGGGCGTCACCCTGGAAGAGGCGGCCCGCGGAGCCAAGAAGAAGATCACCCTGACGGCCGGCGGAAAGAGACAATCTCTCAACGTAACCGTCCCGGCGGGCATCCATGACGGCAACAAGCTTCGGTTGGCCGGCAAGGGCGATCCCGGTCCTCCTGGCACCCCTCCCGGCGACTTGTATATTGTCGTCCGGCTCAAGCCTCACCCCGTCTTTCGGAGGGAGGAGAATCACCTCCACGTCGAACAGGAGATTCGATTCTCAGAAGCGCTTCTCGGCACGACGGTAGAAGTGCCCACTCTTCTGGAAGAGCCCAGGAAGGTAAAGGTCCCGGCCGGAACCCAGCCGGGCGCCAAGATCCGCATGAAGGGAAAGGGGTTGCCCGGCATGGGAGACGCCAAGAACGGGGATGCCTTCGTGACCCTGAAGATCTCGGTCCCGAAAAAGCTCAACAAGCGACAGAAGAAGTTGGCCGAGGAAATGGCCGAAGAAGGCCTCTAGCCCGATTCAACCGATACCAGCCAGTCCAGAATCCTGGGGAAGACTTCCCGGCGGACGTTCTTTCCTATCAGAAGGTCCCCGTGCCCGTAATCCTGTTCCTGCCCATGCTGTTTGCCCAGAACCACGAAGTCCTTCTTCTCCGATGAGATTCGATCGTGTACAGCGGCAACGCTCGCCGGCGGCACCAGGTAATCCTTCGCCCCGGCGATGAACAGCAAGGGTTGGCGAACGGATGGATAGTTTGCCTCGTAGGAGGTGAGTCCATCGAAGGTTCGGAATTCACCGCTCTTCTCCCAGTCCATGAACTGTGCGACCTCTCCCCCCGACATGTCCGCTACGAGGTAGCAGAGGGCCCTCTCCACGGGCTGGACATCCACGTTGTTCCGATTCATGAAGAGCGAATCTCCCGGAAGTCGGATCCGCGCCAGCAACGGTGCCAGCCCTGCCGCAAGGAAGGAAAGTGGGATGCGGGGGAAGTACCGCAGAAAGCGGAAAGAGACATTTGCCAGAGACGTCCCGCCAATCCGAGCGAAGCTGCCGGGCGAGCCGATCGCCACACCGGAGGCGATCGCTTCCGCCTCCGCACTCTGCAGCAGCGCGAAGAGAACGAGGCCGCCCATACTGTGCCCGATCCAGTGAACCTTCGACGCTCCGGTCTGGTCCAACACGTGGCGAATGGCCGCCTCCGCGTCCTTCTTCACGTAGTCATCGAATACGTGCGGCCTTACGCGACGGCCATTCCCCATAGGATACCGACGACTGTGCCCTCGGCCGCGAAGGTCGATGGACCAGACCTCGAAGCCTTCCTGCTGAAGATACCGAGCCAGCGACACATCGGGGCCCAGATCGAAGTTGAATCGATTAGCACCCAACCCGTGACAGAGCAGGATCGGGATCTCGTACCGCTGCGACACGGCCGGATACCGGTAGAGGGCGATTCGCCAGTCGTCTCGGGTCCGAACGAGGTGAATCGCATCGTAGCCCGGATCGAAGGCAAACCGTCTCTTCCAGTACCTGCCCAGCAGGAAGTAGATTCCGAAGAGCGCCAGCAACAGCAGGATGAGCTTGAGAATGGCCTTCCCCTCCTTTCCCCCTCTCCTCACTTCTTGTAGAACTGCGGAAGGAAGAGAATCAGCAAAGTGAAGATCTCGAGCCGCCCGAGAATCATACACAGAATCAGGATCCATTTACCTGTCGGGACGATGGGCAAGTAGGTCTTCACCGGTCCTACCACCCCCAGCCCCGGGCCCACGTTCCCGATGGACGCAGCCACAGAGCCAAGTGCGCTCTTGAAATCGAGCCCGAGCCAGGACATGAGAAGCGTGGCCCCCAGGAAGATCCCGAGATAGACCAGAGAAAAGCTGAAGACGCTCTCCATCACGTCCGGAGGAACCGTCTTCCGACCCAGCTTGATCGTGGACACGGCATGGGGGTGAATCAGCCGGTAGATTTCCTTGTACGCCTGTTTCAACAGAAGCAGGATACGGATGCACTTCACACTGCCGCCGGTGGACCCTGCACACCCTCCGAAAAACATGAGTGCGAACAGGATGAACTGGACGGCAACGGGCCACATCTCGTAGTCGGCCGTGATATACCCCGTGGTCGTCAGTATGGAAGTCACTTGAAAGATCCCATACCTGAAAGAGGTGCCCCAAGAGGTGTAGCTCGAGCCCCAGAGGAGCAGGACGACGATGCCCGTGAGGGTGAGGATCGAAAAGGAATAGAAGCGAAACTCAGGGTCGTGCAGGTAGCGGCCAGGTCTTCCCAGCAGCAGCTGGTAATGGAGGGCGAAATTGGCGCCTGCGACGAACATGAATACGGTGATCACCGCCTCGATGTAGGCGCTTCCGTAATGACCGATGCTCGCATTACGGGTCGAGAACCCGCCCGTCGCCATGGTCCCGAAGGTGTGGCAGACCGAGTCGAACAGGCTCATACCGCCGATCAACAGTAAGACGACCTCGAGCAGCGAGATCAGTAAATAGACCATCCACAGGGTCTTTGCCGTCTCGCGGATGCGCGGCTTCAGACGATCCGGTACGGGCCCCGGGACTTCCGCCCTGTAGAGTTGCATCCCCCCGACACCGAGCATCGGCAGAATCGCCATGGAAAGCAGGATGATTCCCATGCCCCCCAGCCAATGGGTCAGGCTCCTCCAGAAGAGAATCCCTTTCGGAAGGATCTCGATGTCATCGAGCACGGTTGCGCCGGTTGTCGTAAACCCGCTCGTCGACTCGAAGCAGGCGTTGACCACGCTCGAGAAGGTCCCGGCAAAAAGGTAGGGAAGCGCCCCAAGCAGGCAAATCGCCATCCACCCCAGCCCAACGATCGCGAAGCCTTCGCGGTTGCCGATCTCCTTCTTCTCGGATCGAAACAGGATGGACCCTGCGAGGCCAAAGCCGCCACAGATCAGGATCGAGAAAAGGAATGCCTTTGTTTCAGCCTCCCCGTAGGCGAGGGAAATCAACAGGGGAACCAGCAGGGCACCCGAGAGGCAGAGGCTTAAGAAGCTGAGTATATAGAATACGAATCGGAAATCCATATTCTCAGAAGTATTCCAGACCGACCTTCACGGCCTTTTCCATCCTGGGAATGAGTTCCGGGCGAGCAAAGAGAAGAACACGGTCTCCAGCTTGTATCACCGTATCGCCGTCGGGAATGATCACCTCCTTCTCACGCACGATGGATCCCACCAGGGCCCCCTTCGGAATCGAGAGCTTTCGTAGGGGCTTTCCAACGATCTTGGAGGTCTCCATCGCAATGAACTCGATCGCCTCCACCAGTTCTTCCCGCAAGGTGCTCACGGAGAGCACCTTGCCCTGCCGAATGAACTGGAGGATCGCGCTCACCGCGGAGAGCATGGGGCTCAGAACGACATCGACGCCGATCGTGGATGCCAGGGGGATGTATTCGGTCGTATCGACCAGGGAGACGACACGCTTGGCACCGAGCCGTTTGGCGAGCAACGCCGTCAATACGTTCTCTTCTTCGTCCTCGGCGGCCGAGATGAACATATCCACATCCCGCACGCCTTCCTCGGTTAACAGGCGTTGATCCGTTCCCTCACCGTGCAGAACCACCACCTTGTTCAGTGCCTCTGCGAGCTGTTCACACCTTGGCCGGTCCCCCTCGATGATCTTCGTCCCGATGCCTCTGGAAGCCAGCCTGCGGGCGACGCATTCGCCCATTCGGCCTCCCCCGGAAACGAGGACCCGCTTGGTGTGCTCGTCCTGCTTGCCGAAGAGCTTCAGTACCCGTCTGACCGCCCCGGGCAGGGTCACGATGAAGAGGGTGTCCCCCTCCTTGATCCGGGTATCCCCTCGCGGCACGATGACGTTCTCCTTGCGGTAGATCGCAGCCACCAGGATCTTTTCGCCGTCCTTGGAAGAGACCTCCATCAACCGCTTTCCCGCCATCGGGTTCCCACGGTCCACCTTGATCCCGAGCAGCTTGACGCGCCCGTCCGCAAACTCCAGCACATCGGACGTGCCCGGCGTATCGGCGAGAAGACTCAGGGTCTTGGACACCTCTTCCTCGGGACTGATGACCAGGTCGATATGAAGAAAGCTCTGATCGATCAGGCCGGATGCCCCTCGGTACTCGGGGTCACGCACCCTGCCGACGCGGATGATGTTTTTCGACATGGTCTGGGCGATCAGGCACGCCACGATGTTCGTCTCGTCGCTGTCGGTTACCGCGATCACGATCTCCGCCGACTCCAGACCCGCCTTCCGCAGCACGGAAGGGCTGCTCCCTTTCCCATGGATGACCTGCACGTCCAGGACCTGCTGCACCCGGCGCACGCGCTCCTCGTTAATCTCCACGAGGACCACGTCCTTGTTCTCCGAAGAGAGCTTCTTCGCGATATGGAAACCGACCTCTCCGGCCCCTACGATGATAATCCTCATCAGGACTTCTTCTCTGCCTTCAGCAGTTTGTCGATCTCCTGCTTCATGGCCTCTTCCGACCGACTCTTGACACGCTTTCCGTTCAGGAACAGGGTCGGTGTCCCCGTGACCTTCACCTTCTTCGCCAGGGCGATATCCTGCTGCAGGAGCTTCTCCACCTGGTCACTCTTGAAATCCTTCTCGAACCGATCTTCATCCAGGCCGATCTTCCCTGCATACTTCTTCAGGTCGTCGTCCTTGAGCTTCTTCGGGTTCTTGAAGACGATCTCTTCCATCTCCCAGAACTTGCCTTGGAGCCCCGCAGCGATGCAGGCCTTGGCAGCAGGCGCCGCCTCCTTGTGAAACCGCAGGGGAAAGTTCTTGAACACGTGCTGCAGATCGTCCGGGTAGGCTTTCAGGAGCTTCTCGATGAGTGGCTGCGCTCGTAGGCTGTAAGGACACTGAAAGTCGGAGAATTCGACGAGTGTCACCTTTGCATTCTTTGCGCCCCGTGCAGGAGACGGCCCCACCTTGATATCATACACCGTGTTGTAGTCGACAGAGGGTCTCTTCGGGAATCGTTTATCCCAGGATGCGAGCAGCTTCTCCTGTGACTTTTCGATCTTCTCGATTCTCTTCAGAATCTCCTTCTGGCCTTCTTGCAGTTCCTTGAGCGCGTCCGGGCCCAGATCCGTTTCGAGCGTACATGCGGGCAGCGAGCAGCATGCCGCCACAAACAGACCGGTGAAGAGAATACGGACCTTTCCTGCCTTCGATCCCTTCGCGTTCTTGCGTACCATGCTCTTCCTCATGTCTCCTCCCTGCTCAGGCTTCTTTGCAGTTGCTTGTCTTCGATCTTTTGCCTTCTTTTTCAGCCCCTTTCGACCCTTTCAGGAGTCGACGAATAGCATACTAGGACTGTCGTCGAGGGCCTGTCAAGTCGAAGCGGTTCGACCCGGAAGAACCCTTTTCCACCTCGAGACGAGCATCCCCTTTTGCCGTTTCAGAGCATCCGGACGAGAGGTTCCTTCCCCTTTTCCAGGTCGATCATCGCGCCGCCGTTCCTGCCCGCTACATTGCAATTCACCACCAGCGTCCTGCCCAGATGAGCAACCCCGGGTCTTTCATGAATGTGCCCGCAGATGAGCATACGGGGCTCGCATTTCAGGACGATTCCCTCTACCCACCTGGAACCCGCATGGAATTTGCCAAGGACCTCATCCAACGTTCCCCAGGGAGGCGGGTGCGTAACCAGGATGGACTCCGGGTGGACGAGACCTTGCATACGCTCGGCCAGCGGGGTCTCGACCCACCGGATACGCGTCCGGAAAGGAACGGGAATCGCACCGCTCACCCCTGTAAAACCGACCCCCTCGAATCGAACCTCCTTCAGGTGAAGAGAATCGGTGCGGGAGAAGGAGCGCAGAAGACGGTCCACGACCGGTAGATCCGAGTTGCCTCGGACTCCGAGGACCGGCAGCCCCATGTCGTTCAACGCCGAGACAACCCGGCGAGAACCCCGGTAGCTCGTAAGGTCGCCGGCAACGACCAATACATCCGGGCTGTTTTCAGCGATGTTCGCCTGAATCTGCGCGAGCTTCTTCGGATGGCCGTGAATGTCGGAGACTGCGTAGATGCGCATGCATGTGGCTCCTCTATGGTTCCGGGAAAGGGCCGGATCGATTGTTCCCGATTCGACCTGATTTGACAAGGCCCCAACAGTCGAATAACTATTTTCTCGCAACCCATCTATGAATGGAACCTGCCCATCTTTCCCTCCAAGCAGAAAGGGGCCCCGAATGAATACGAGAATCATGGACCTCTTCGACATCCAGGTCCCGATCCAGTGCGGGGGCATGCTCTGGCTCGGTATCCCCGAGCTTGCAGCCGCCATCAGCAACGCAGGCGCGATGGGGAACCTCACATCCGGCAACTACAACACAGGCGACGAGTTTCGAGCGGCCATCGACAAGACAAGAGAGCTCACCGACAATCCCTTCATCGTCAACATCACGACCATGCCCTCCATTCGCCTGCCCGTTGAACTGCTGCAGGAGTTCTTCAAGGTCTCCTGCGAGCGCAAGGTCAAGGCCCTGGAGATTGCAGGTGCGCCGGTTGACTCCTTCCTCGGGCCCGAATACATCCCGATGGCGAAGGAGGCGGGCGTCAAGGTGCTGCACAAGGTGGGAACGGTCAAGCACGCGGTTCACGCGCAGAAGGTCGGCTATGACGCCGTGACCATAGCAGGATTCGAGGAAGGTGGGTTCCCGCACAAAGACAACGTCTCTACCATGGTGCTCGTGCCGAGGGTCGTCGAATCCGTGGACATCCCTGTCATGGCCGCCGGCGGCATGGTGGATGGAAAGACCCTGGCCGCGGCCCTCGTCCTCGGGGCGGACGGAATGATGATGGCTACACGATTCCTGGCAACCCAGGACTGTCGCGTTCACCCGAACATCCACCAGGTCCTGATCGACCGCACCGAAGGGGATACCGCGCTCGGGCTCAAGAAGCTGCTCGGGAGCTTCGGCCTTCAGGTGCGGGCCCTGAGAAACGACATCGTCCGGAGAATCGAGGAAATCGAGGAACGGGATGGTGATTTCACAGAGCTCTTTCCCCTCATATCCGGCGAGCGGGCCAGGCAGGTCTGGCAGGACGGAAACGCGGAAGAGGCTTTGTTGACCGTGGGGCAGTCGGTGGGACGCATCCGGGACATCCCTACGGTAGCCGAGCTCATCGACAGGATCGTTTCCGAGGCCGAGGAAGCGCTTCGCGACTCCCTGAACCGTGTAACCCGCTGATTTGAGAGATCCTGTCGCTTCGTCCCAGCACCTGAATTCGAGGACGAGGACGACGAGGAGTACGAACGAGGAACCAACATGGGACCCGTGTCGTTCTCTCTGCTTCCAGCAATGGCGGGGGTGGTGTAGGGCCTGATCCCTGATCCCCGACCCCTGACCCCTGGCCTAGAGTCTCGGACCCAAATAGGCAGCGCACCGGTTCAATGTCGTCAGCTCGATGAAGTCGTCCTCAGGGATTTCGATCCCGTAGCGCATCTGCAGTTCCATGACGATGTTCAGAAAATCTACGGAATCGAGCTCTAGCTGGTCCCGAAGGGGTACTTCAGGATCCACATCGCTCAGATCTTCGTCAGGCACGCTCTCGTGTATGAGGTCCAGAATCAGCTTGATGATTTCCTCGCGTGTCAATTTGTCTCTCCTACCCTGAACATGTTCACATCTGCCGGGGCCGATAGGCCAGACAGCTTGGTGGAAATCGGACGCCCTGGGTCGCAAGGCTCTGCACCCTGTAGCCAAAGGCCGCCCCGACGAGAATCTGTCTTGCCACGTCCGCCACTTTCCTTCCCTGCACATCTTCCAGGTGGGACCCTCGCGCCCAGGCATTGAAAGCACCCATCGCGGGGCCGCACCAGATCTGATAATCCATCTCCCTGCCGGGCGTTCCCTCGTTGGACCAGTTGGAGGAAAGACCGAGGTACCACCGAAAGACCAGGGCCA
This sequence comes from bacterium, assembly GCA_028277985.1. Lineage (GTDB taxonomy): Bacteria > Desulfobacterota > DSWW01 > DSWW01 > DSWW01 > S015-6. Next base: position 32,773 of record JANQFG010000003.1, read on the forward strand.
TCTTCCTCTTCGGCGTGCTCCTCGCTCTTTCGATCTGACTCGGATCCCGCTCGGCAAAATAAGCCGCCGTGCTCTCCCAGATCTCCTCCAGCCCGTTCCGGAAGATCTGCTTCTCCAGTTTCTCCCGCTCCTTCGCCGGTATCTGGTCTATGGAATCATACTGCGAGTAAATCTCGTGAAGTTTCTGAGCGCGCATGGGGAAAAGGGTTCCCCGTTTCAGAACCTGCAGCTTCACGCCCATCTCGAACATATCCGCCGCCGGTGCCATCATGACATCCGCCATGTCCGCTTCGGCCAGCAGTGCCTTCGTGTGAGGGGATGCACCGGCCTCGATGCAACCCTGATTGACGGATCCGGTAACCACATAGGCGGCGCCCATCACAAAGGCGGCCAGGGCCGCGGTCGGGGTCCCGATGCCACCGGCCGCCCCCACCCGGACGGGCTGCACATACCCGTACTTCTCCTGGATCTCGTCGCGAAGAGCAATGAGGGAAGGTAGAAGAGAAAGCATGGGCCGATTGTCCGTATGCCCTGCGGAATCCGCCTCTGCGGTTATGTCGTCCGCCATGGGAACCTTTTCGGCGAGTCGGGCCTGCTCCTCGGTGATGCGCCCCTGATCGAGAAGCGTTTTCAGCAATCTCTCCGGGGCCGGCTCCATGAACTTGGTGGCCACTTCCTTTCTCGACACCTTGGCGATGACCCGGTTCTTGATCTCGATCCGGTTGTCTCTGTCCAATCCGAGCCCTGCCACGCGGTACAGCACGACGTGGGGTGTGAGGTCCAGGTAGGCCGCCGCCTCCACACACCGGACCCCGTTTGCCAGGTACAACTCTACACACTCGCGCTCCAGCGCAGGCTCATTCGGACTGTGGATCAGATTGAAAAGATAGGGACCATCCGGCAGTGCGGTCTGTATGCGCGAGATCGCTTCGCCCACCCGGGCAGGAAGCAGCCCGGCAGCCCCAAAGGAACCCATCAGCCCCTCTCTGCCGAGGGCAATGACCATGTCCTCCGAGGCAATCCCGTTCGCCATGGCACCGGCATAGTAAGCGAACCGGGTCCCGTGGGTCTCCCTGAATGAACTGTCACCCAGTTGACCCGCCGGGAGCGGTGATGTCCAAGCCAGGGTCCCTGGCCCCTGTCCTTCGGACGGATCCGGGCCAACGCATCTCCCTTCGTTGGTCAACCCGATCCGGTTCTCCTCCCGCACCGCGATGCAGGACCTGTCGAGTGCGAGTAACCTGGCAAGGACGCCCGGTTCGTCAAAGGCTACCGACTCGGGAGGCCATTCCCATCCCCCGATCCCACTCGAAGGGAGGCCGACGTACCGCAGACTGTCTTCTGTCATCTCTTGTCCCTCAAAACGATCCGTATGACCCGGATTCCTCCAGGCATATCGCAGCATCCGTGATCTCGTAGATCCGTATGTCGTTCTTCCACAGATTCGCGTCCCCGAATACGGTCACCCTCTCGGGCCCGCGCTCGATGCTCTTGATGTGCACATCGATCACCATCTGATCGTCCGTGGGGATGAGCTGCCCACGATACTTCCACAGGATACGGTGATTCAGCCGCTGGCAGAAGCGCGGGGACCGGAAGGTCGCGCCCAGATCCTGATGAAGCGAGAAGATCTGCATCGCCTGCAGGATCGACTCGACCCCCAAGGAACCGGGCATCACCGGGTCCTGATAGAAATGACAGGGATAGAACCAATCCGAAGGGTCGATCTTCTTGTACCCGCATATATACCCCTGTCCGTATTTGCCGCCCTGCTCTACGATATGTACTTCATCGAGAAAATCCAACTGCGGGCCTGCAAGACGCTCGAAGGGCCTCGCCGCCTTCGTTGCGTAGAACCGCTCCCTTGCGGCCGCCGATCTCAGGTCGATGTGATCGACCGTGACCCCGGCAAGGTACTCCCTCGTCTTCAGCGGCTCGTTCGCGATGCCTCCGTCCAGGCCGATCTGGTTGACCAGCGCCGAGGGCAGGAAGTATCCGAAGACGGCCGTTCCCTCGTAGAAGGGCTCTCCGTCGTGGCTCAGGTCCCAGCGGAACTGCTGGATCATCGTGTTGCCGGTCGTCACCGTGGAGAGCAATTCCGAACGGTTCGTGATCGTCTTGCCCCTGAGGTCGATCGGCCTCAGGATCGTGCCCTCTCCGTCCAGGTTCCGGAAGCAGAAGTCCACATCCGGGGCAATCAGGGTGGTTCCCATCCAGGCGGACACGAAACCGTTGGGCTGCAGGGAAATTTCCATCAGGATCGAGTACGGCATGACGCAGGGATGCGCGTTCTGACGGAAGAACCAGGCGTCCTCAGGAACGTCGTACTCGGCTACCACACTCGCGGGCTGTTTGAATTCCCCTCGGGTCCCATGGGTTTCCAGAACTCGATCGATCAGCTGGAGATCCCCGTTCGGGGTGCGCGGGGGCTGCCGGTCTTCATACATGGAGAAGTCAGGCCCGAAGCACTTGGCGATCGACCCGGTGGCAAACTCCTCCAGATGGAACTTTCTGAACAGCGCGTTCTTGTCTCTGTCCTCGACAAGCGGCGGTTTCGGTCTTTCCTCCACGACCACGGTCCGCGGCTCCGCTGCGGCCCCGTCCTGCTCGACCATCACGACCCCGAGGTCCTTGAAGTCCACGACGATCTTCTCGCCCAGCAGGATGTCCACGTCGGCGATCGCATACGGTTGCGGATCGGTTCCGATCTCCTTCACTTCCATCCGGTAGGTCAGCAGAGAGTGCCCGGGGATCACCTGTCCCCTGCACCGGACTTTTTGCGGAAGATTGAACATGGGCTGAAAGTGGGCATTCCGGGTCTGGGTCTGGAGCCCCAGAAACATCATGTAGAACCGCATGAGCTGCCCGCACCCATCCGCCATGAGGGAGCCCGCCAGCACATGGTCGTCCTTGAAGTGGCACGGGAAATACCAATGATCCGGGGCGAGATCCTTCTCCGCGACGACCAGCCCCAGTCCCCAGGCTCCACCCTTCTGATCCACGGACACGACACGGTCCAGCATGAGCATCGGCTCGGCGGTGAAGTGCAGGGCCGGGTTCATGCCTCCCGGGTCATAGGCCGGGCCGAAACACTCCGCTTTGCCATCCCGTGCCAGCGCGACCAGGTCCGCCCGTTCGAACCGTGTCCTTTCGCATTCCAGCAACGGATCGAAGTGTCTCTTCTCGATCCGGCTCTTCTCTTCGATTTCCTGCTCGGTGTGAATGATCCCCTTGCCCGCCTCAAGCTCTTCATCGGTGAAGAAGCCGGCACAACCACCCCGCATCTCCACGACCAGCTTGTCTTCTACGTAGCAGTCATAGCTGAAGAAGAACAGCAGGGTGCCGCCCGTCCGCGCAAAGGAATTGATACTGATATCGTATCGCAGAGTGTCCCCTTCACGGGGCACGTCCTCCAGGAACGTGAGGGTACAGTCCAGAAGCCGGTAGACCCTGTCCCCCTTGCATTCGAAATCGATCCCCAGATAGCTGATCAACCACAGATCGCACTGGCCCGACTCCACGGCAACAGCCCAGGGAATCTGACCGTCGATCGAATACCAGGCATCGTAAGGAATATCGTATTCGGTCGTCATGGAGCAGGGTTTGAAGACCCCGGTCTGCGCATCGAGCTTGGTTACCCGGCTGACAAGAAGGTAGGGCTCCAGGGGAAGCCGCACACGCCTTCCGTACTTGTCGATCACTTCGTATTCCGCGCCGAAGACTCTTCCAATGTCCCCCTCTGCAAACTCCCGCAGGTCCCAGTAGTCGAAAATCTCTCCGGCAGGTTTCGTGCGGTTTTGCGGGCCCTTGTCCCGCGGGGGATACCTTCTGAGGAGTTCTTCCAGAGTCAGCGTCTCTTCCACTTCCAATGGCTCGGAAGCAACCGGGGTGGCCTCAGGGAGCACGGGTGCCGGCAGCACCTCTTCCCCCGAGAACGGTGGAGGAGTAACGGGACCAGGCGGAAACGCCACGGTCTGCCCGTTTCCGGATCCTTCCCCAGGTGTTGCCAAGTTCATCTGGAGCCGGATCATCTCCCCGATCTGACGCAGTCCTTCCCTGCGGGTCTCCAAAAAGGCGGAATGGGAGGAGCTGACGAGCGACAGGTTTCGCTCGAAAGGACTCGCGCCGGGTGGCATGGAATCGGCTAGGGGTTGCGGCACGGGTTTCCGTTCCGTCTCTTCAGTGGAATGGGCAGCAGTGATGACCCTTGGGGCCTGTTCGGCCGGTACAGGGGCCTCTGCTACGGGTCGCGGTGGTGGGGGAATCGGAACCGTCTTCTCCGCTCCGGCGCTGGTTACCGGCAGAGCCTCCTCTTCCGTACGAAAACGCCTCTTGTTCTCCGGCGTGAGGATCGCCTCGGGGATACGGGTCCCCCCGACCGACGTAGACCTGATGAGCGATTTCTTGGGCGCCACGGCTCCCTCCGGCACCGAATACAGCAGGCTCAGGTCCATGGGTACCCGGTGACTGTGAAGCCTGGCCAATGCGCGGAGGATCGATGTTTTCTCGTGTGCCCCTTTACGATTCGTTCCCACGGCCAGATGGGGTTCTTCGTTCAGAATCTCGCCGATCCAGTTCGTGCAGTTCTCCCGGGCGCCCAACTCGATGAAGATCCGAGCCCCGTCCTCGTACGCCTGCCGAACCAGCCTAGGGAAGTCGATCTCGTGTCCGTAGATGGTGGCAATGTTATTTGCGATGGCCTCCGTGTCAAGGGGAATCGGAGCGAACCGATCCGCCGAGTAGAAATCGATTCCGGAAACGGGCCGTGCCTGCAGGGTGTGCAATCGGACCAGATCGTCATATTCCGATTGTGCGATCTCGCAGTGGATCGCGTCTCCTATGGCAACATCGAAATGCTCGCAGCCGATCCTGTCGATGACCCGCCTGCACGCCTCGTCCTCCCCGGCAATGACGACTTCGTTCGGCGTGTTGATGAAGATGAGATGGGCCCTCTCCTCGTCCTTCAGTGCTTCTCGGGTCTCATTCGCCGAGGCCCGCAGCGCGTACGAGAACCAGATCCTCTCCTCTTCGTTCTTTGCCGCGGGCAACCCCCAGGCTTGCCTTACTGCTTCCATCGGTCCGGCGAGACGGGTCCTGAAGGCCGGCGAGTTCTGGAGGCTCTCGCTCATGGGATCCGAGTTCGACCAGACACCGAGAGCGAACATCATCGAAACCTCGCCCATGCTGTACCCAATGGCCATCTGCGGGTCGACCCGGAAGCAGTCTCTCATGAGTTTCGTGTACGAGACGGAGATCATGACGCCGCTTTCGAACATCGCGATCGGGCTGTCGAGAAGCAACTTCTCCTGAGCCATCAGATCCTTTGCCGAAAGCCTCTCCAGACTTCTCGGGTAGACCTGCCTCCCGGCGATCGAGTCCCCAAGACCGGACGAATACTCGCTCAACCCGTCCAGAACCTTCGGGAAGAGTGAAAACAGGTGTCTGCCGACCCCGACGTAGGAAGTGAATCCTCCCGGGTAGACGAAGGCGATCTTGCCGGCATCACCCAGAGGCGTGGGTGTGAAATAGCTCCCTCGCGTGGAAGCCCACTCCCGTCCCACGGCAATGGCCTCCTCGACCGCGTTGCCGGCGCTGTCGATTTCATTCTGGATCTCGTCCCGGTCCTTCCCCACGATGGATAGAGCGAACCCGTCAGCACCCTTCTCGAGGGAGCGTGCGTGGCAAAGGGCGGCGGCCTCGGGGAGTGTCTTTCCCTCACCCACATCGGCCCTGAGTGTTTCCAGGGCCTCCTTCAGTGCGGCAGGATTCTCACCCGCAAGGGGAAACAGAAAAGGAGGGGACTTCTCGCCCAGATCGCTCTGACCCCTCGGCATGTCAGGGATATCGGAGAGAATCACGTGTGAGCACGTACCGTCCTGCCCCAGACCACTGACCGCCCCGACCCTTCTCTTTTCTCGTCTTCTGAGGAACCAGGTTTGGGACTCGAGGGGAACGTAGAATGGACTACCCTCCCAATCCTCGGGTCTCTTCGGCCCCGACCAGTTGGATGTCCCCGGAAGGAAACGGTGGGCCAGACACAGGGCGGTCCGAATGATGGCGGCCATGCCGGATGCCGCAAAGGTATGCCCGATGTTCGCCTTTGCGCTGCCCAGGGCACAACATAGCCCGCTGTCAGCCGACCCGTACGCCTCGATCAGGCCTGCCACCTCGGCCTCGTCTTCCTGCCCGAGACCGCTGCCCGAGACCTCCAGATAGCCGATTTGCCCGGGGGACACGCTTGCTTCGCTGAAGGCCTTTCGGCACGCCTCGGCAATCGAGCCGGCAGATCTTCCCTCAACGGTCCCGACGGCCTCGATGCAAGCGTAGATCGATTCATTCTCCTGATTCACATCCTCCAGCCGCTTGAGTACGATGGCACCGGCCCCCTCCCCTACGAGCCATCCCTTTGACTCGCGATCCAGGCTCAGGGTGCGCTTCCCCGCGTTGAGTGGATTCTCCCGGTTCCTCCAGGCCACATTCTCGACGCCACCCGAAAGATCCACCGCCCCGACGACAACCGCGTCCACTTCCCGGCTCTCGAGCATCATGCGGGCTACTTCAAGGGCCTTGAAGACCGAGCTCTCTTCGGACGAGATCGTGAAGGCAGGACCTGAGAAGTCCCACAGCGAAGCGATCCGGGCCGCCATGATGTTTCCGATGAAGCTCGTGTACTGATTCACCCGGGCCGTGTTGTGAACGCTGTCCTTTGCGATTTCGGTCAGCTCGCTCTTCTGGTCACCCGTGATTCGGAGATCCTCTCCCGATAGGCTCTCCTCAAGCTGGGTGCACAGGTTGACACGTCCTCGCATCTGATGCGTTGCCAGCTCGGTTTCCATGGCCACGAGAACCGCGACGTTTTCGCCTGGGCTTACGTCGGCCTCCTGCAGGGCCTTGTCCGCGACCTTCAGAGTAATGAGCTGCTGTGGAATGAGACGATCCTCTTCGTTCGGAGGAATCTTGAACCGCATGAAGTCCAGGTCAAAGGACTCGATGTACGCCCCTTCGGGCGGACTCCCATCCGCGAACCCGAGCTGTTTCAAGAGATCCGACCGCCCCTCCAAACCCTTCCAGCGTTCCATCGGGAGGGGGATGAAGTGTTCGGATCCCTCGAAGATCGTGCTGTGAAAGGAGGACAGATCCGTGCAACCGCCGAAATGAGCTTCCATCCCGACAATCGCCAAGGGTACGGATTCTGTGGACGGCTCCTGGCTCCCGGGTTCGGATGAGGGCGGATCCTGGGAGGTCTCCGGCGCCGGCTCTTCGAATATCAGATGGGCATTCGTCCCCCCGAATCCGAAAGCGCTCACCCCGGCCCTCTTTCCGGTCGAAGCGTCCGGCCAGTTCACCGGTTCCGAAAGGACCCGGTCGGCACTGATGACCTGATTGGCCGAAGACTGAATATCCTCCAAATGAATCGTGGCCGGGATCCTTCCCTCGGCAATACTCAGGATGACCTTGGTCATGCTCGCCATACCCGCAGCGGTCAACAGGTGTCCGATATTCGATTTCACCGAACCCACGAGCGGTGTAGCATCGTGCCGACCGAAGAAGGTGTCCATGGAGTTGAGCTCGACCTTGTCTCCCACGGGCGTGCCGGTTGCGTGGCATTCGACGTATTGGACGGTCCCTGGGTCCACTCCAGCACTCGCGTAGGCTCGTTCGAAGGCGAGCACCTGTCCTTTCGTGTTCGGACTCAGAACAGACTGTCCCCTGCCATCGTTGGACAAGCCGATCCCGAGAATCACGGCCCGTATCCGATCCCCATCCCGGACCGCATCGCTGTATCGCTTCAACACGAACATGCCCGCGCCTTCTCCCGACAAGAGCCCACCGGAATGATCATCCAGAGGAGCACTCTTCTCCCCTTCTTTCGGGTAGGCCTGAAAGATGGAGAAGCCTACGTGGATGAACATGGGATCCGCAGCGCTCACCGCCCCGGCCAGCATCATGTCCGCCTTTCGACTCGACAGATAGTCGCAGGCGAGTTTGACCGAATAGAGAGAGGAGGCACAGGCGGCATCGACAGAGAAGTGGACTCCCAAGAGGGACAGTGCTTCGGCAACGACCGCAGCGGGATATCCGGCTATGCGCCCATGGTCATAGGACACATCCCCCTCCGGTGCAAAGGGGACGAGACGAAAGTCCCTGTCCTCCAGGAGATCCCGAAGGCAGGCCTCGACCATCCGGTGATACATGGGCAAGAAGAGCCGATTCGAGGCCTTCGTAGGAAAAGAGAGGTTCCCGAGAATCACGCCGCACCGGGCGAGCGCGTCGGCATTCCTCCAGTATCCGCTATCCTTGAGTGCCTCCCGTGCCACATGGAGCGACCATCGAACCGTATCGTCCGCATCCCTTACGCGTTCCTCCGGAATATCGAATCCGGCCGGATCCATCTCGAAATCACGGATGTATCCGCCCTGCATGCAATAGAACCGGTCCGGCCTGCCCACTCGTGGGTCATAGTACTTCCGCACGGGCACGCCCATCTTCTCGTCCGTGGCCGGGGTCCTCGTGTCCCTTCCGTCCAGGAGATTCCGCCAAAACGTCTCGGGCGTTCCGGCTCCCGGGAACAAACAGGAGAGACCTACAACCGCTATTTTTTCCATTCCATTCCCTATGGCACATTCCCGCTGCCGGGATGCACGGTTCGATCAGTATAGAGGAGACAGATCTACAGGAACCCGGTGACTCACCAACTGAGCCAGAACGCGAACAAGGGAAGCCTGGTCCTTGGTGCCTTTCACGTTGATCGCCATCGCAAGGTGGTCTTTGCCCTCAAGGATGGTGTCGATCAGGTTGCAGCAGAACTTCCTGGACCCGAGCTCGATAAAGAGCCTGGCCCCATCTTCATACGCCTGGTTCACGAGTCGAGGAAAATCCACCGTCTCGGAATATGCCTTGGCAATGCTGTGGGCGACCGATTTCGACCGGAGTGGAATCGGCTTGTAGCAGGAAGATGAATAGAACTTGATGCCCGGATTTTCACACAGCGGCAGGGTGTAGAGGTCCACGATACGCTCGTACTCGACCCGCGTGGGATCGCAGTGAATGGCAAGATCCAGACCCAGAGGGTAGTGCTTGCACCCGATCTTCCGAATCACCCGCTTGCAGCTTTCCGGCTCCCCCGCGATGACCACCTCTCCCGGAGTGTTGATGATCGTCAGATACACGCGCTCTTCGCCTTCGATCGCTTCTCGAGCCTGGGAGGGGGTTGCCTGAAGGGTGAAGGAATCCCACAGAGCCCCGGGGTGACCCTCCCCGTTTTCGGACTGATTCCAAAACTGCTTCACAGCCGTCAGCGGACCGCTCAGGCGCTCCTGGAAAGTGGGCGATTGTTGAAAGCGTTCCGCCAACCGTCCGGGATCCTGCCAGACCCCGAGTGAGGCGAGCATCCCCGGCTCCCCCAGGCTGTAGCCGAGAGCATACTGGGGAGACACCTTGAACACATCCCGCAGGATCATGGTGAAAAGAATGAAGAACCCGGTGCCGCACTCGCCGATGGTCAAGATGTCTTTTCGTAAACGGACCTCACGTTTCCAGATTTCGTCCTCTGTCAGACGCCGCCGGGTCCTAGGGTAAAGCTCCTGCTCCTGAAGCACCTCGCCCATTTGAAGCGTCATCCGGGAGAAACGGTCGTAGAGATCCGGAAAGAGGTGGAAGAGGCCCTGCCCCAATCCCAGGTAGGCGCTGCCCACTCCGGGATAGACAAAGGCCACCATCCCCTCTTCACCGAGCGGATGGGAGGTGAAGAAGCTTCCCTTCGGCGTCTTGAGCTCTTGCTTCTTTTCGAAAACATCCGGGATCCCCCCGGCCATGAATTCGATCTCTCGCAAGAGCTCTTCCCGGTTGTGTCCGACGACCATCAGAGCGTAGGCGGCACGAGATCGTTTCTGAAACCGTGCGAGATTTTCTTCCGCTGTCTGCAGCAGACCGGAGCCGCGTTCGACCGCGCTCTTCAGGGCATGGAGTTCTCCGGTCAAATCCGCCTGGTCCTCTCCTGCCAGGGGGAAACAGTATGGCGAGACGACCGCTAGATAACGATTGGGCCGTACCCTTTGCCGAACCTCCTCGGACATCACCAGGTGCGCAACTCCCGTGCCCTCCACCTCGCTGATCGCAGCGAATCGTCTCTCAGAGGGGCTGTTCAGAAACCACGGCCGGGAGTCGTTCGGCACGTAGAAGGGGCTTCCCTCCCACGGGGTATCGTCCGCGGGGCCCGTCCATCCGGAGAGGGCCGGTATGTACCTATGATACAGACAGAGGGCCGCCTTTATGATGCGGGCAAGAAGGGAGACGGACGAGCAATCGCCCGCATTCGCCTTCACGTCACCGAGAGCGCAGGTCAACCCTTCACCGGTCGACCGGTAGACATCAGCGAGCCCTTCTATTTCCTCCTGTCCTTTCTCTTCTGTCGACAGCCCCGAAATTTCGAGATAGCCGATTCTTTCCGGTCCTACCCCTGCAAGCTGCAAAGCATTCCTGCAGAGGCGGGCGACTCCTTCGCTGCGAAGTCCCTGTCCGTCCGACTGCGGGACCGCCTCGGAAGCGATCGCCTCGATGATGGAATAAATCCGGTTCCCATCCTCTTCCGCCTGGTCGAGCCGTCTGAGAAGGATGGCCGCGGCGACCTCTTGTCCCGGGCTGCCCTGGTCGCTCGCCTCTGTATCCGGGCGATGCGCGGCCGCCAGCAGAGCACCCGGCACCTTCCGATCAGAAAGAAGTTCCTGCACGGTTTGCAGGGCGAGAGAAATCGATTCCTGCCGGATCAACCTGCCCTCCGGGAAATCAACATCCGGCAGGTCCTTTTCATAGACCGCAATGAGAGGAATCTCACTCGACTCGTTGCTTGCAGGACGGAATCCGGCGCTTCGCAGGGCCCCATCGACTACTTCATGCAAAGGAGAGGCGGCGCAGGAATGCTCGGTAGAATCCGGGGCTCGGACATAGCATTCCTTCGCCTCGGATTTGGTGCCGGCCCGAGTCTTCTTCCCGGTTTGCTGCAACCTTTGCAGGGACGGCCCGAGTCCGTCGAAGATGGCGCGGTCGAGCGCATCCAGGCCATGGTCCAGCCCGAAGATCGCTTCCATCCCCACGATTGCGATCCGGTTGTTCATCGCTATGTCGCTCTGCGGAACTGGTCGTTCAGCTTCTTGCTGATCGTCACTTCGGCGCCCAGCATTCGGCAGTAAACATTGCCGGCCTGATCGTGTGCAGTGACGTCGGCGATGAGACTCGCCCGGCCGTTGTTCCTGACCTCCAGCGAGACATAGAACTCTCGATCCCCTGGAATCGAACGGCCGTGCTCCAGCGTCGCGACCTTGGAAGGCAGGCTGCCTGCGTCCCGGTATCGGCGGACCCAGACCAGCATCGCCTGAAACAAGGCGTCGGCAGCGTAAGGGTTGAACCCACGGACAGGGAACTGCCCCTGATCCTCCGGGCCCATCGTGGGCAGGCGGCATTCCATCTTCAGGCCCTCTTCGGAAATCCGCACCACTCTCTCCACGACCTGGAACCTCGGCCCGTGGAACAGCGTCCCGTTGCCGTAGAACGAGGCACCTTCTATGATTTCTGCCCCCCCTCCCTCGAATCCCGAATAAACCGACCCTTCGGGCATCCGGGAGGTGAGCAGTACTCGGCCACTGTAGTGTTGATGTGCCTTGCCCCTTGGAGACCGGCTCGACACCTTCACCACGAACTCGATCTCACCGGATTTCCCTTTGCCGGCTTCCTCGATTTCCATGGCGTATTCTTCTGCCGCGTCCCGGTCGAAGGCGATTCCCTTCAAGGTCCGGTAGTCATCACAACGCGCGAGCCGGTAGCCGGGATACAACTGCTCGCACCCGTCCGCCATCCACCCGATGACGCACGCCGCCGGCAGAACCGGATGACCACCGATCACGTGATCCTGCAGAAAAGGATTGTCGTCGAGATGGATCGTCCGGGAAATACGGTGGGACTTCAGTTCGCGAGCGACTTCCTCCCCCTCAACCTGCATGGAGCTTCCGACCAGCACCTGGGGGTTGTCTTCTCCGTCACGGCTGAATCCCTGGACAAACACCCTGGTCCCTCCGTCGATCGGGATCACCTGGATGTTTCGTTCCTCGAAGAGCTTCTTCAGAGAGTCGGAAACCATTCCACCGTCCCAGGGTCCCCAGTTGAAGGACCGCACGTGGCAATCCGGGTGTCTCTTCCTGAACTGGTAGGCCACCTTGTTCAGTATCTCGTTCGCCATGGAATAGTCGGACTGCCCCGGATTCCCGAAAAACCCGGCAGCCGAAGAGAAGAGGATCAGATATCTGAGCCTGCGGTTGTCCACCGAGTCGAGCAGCGCCTCCAACCCCTCTATCTTGGTGGCGTACACGGACTGAAAATCGCCGGCCGTCTTCTTCTCGATCAACCGGTCCGCCAACACGCCTGCTCCATGAATCAACCCGGTGAGCTCACCCAGGCGATCCACGGCAGGGCCGATCTGTTCGAGGGCTTCCTTATCGGTCACATCAGCCTGCACGTACTCCGCTTCCCCACCCGCTTTCCGAATGGATTCCAGCGTGGCGGATATCTCCCGGTTGGCCAGGACCGGCTTGACCGCTTCCTCCACCTTTTTCGGCGTCGGTTTCTCTCCGCTCGCCTTTACCGCCTCCATTGCGTGCTTCTTCAGATCGGCCGGATCGAAACAGCCTCTGGCCCAATCCGGCTCGTCGCCGGAGAACGGGGACCTGCCGACGAGGACGAACTTGCACTTGTACTCGGCAGCCAGGCTCACCACACAGGAGGCGGTTACGCCTTTGGCCCCTCCGCTGACCACAAAGACCGAGGACTCGGTCACGCCGGGATCCGGTTCCACCACCTCGGGCGGTACGCTCGGCTCGGGGACCAGCGTCACCCTGCCCCGCGCTCCGCGACCTACCTCGACGATACGAAGATCCGGGTCCGCGAGCTCCTGAAGGATGGCCGAAATCGAACCCGCGTCGTCCAGCTCAGGGCTAAGATCGAGGGCTCGGCAGAAGACCGGGCCCCACTCGAGATTCAGCGTCTTGACCAGACCGAAGAATCCGCCATCCACCGCGCTGAAATCGCCTCCACCCACCCCCAATTCGCCATCCAGCCCGGTTACGGTCAAAACGAAAGGCCGGCCATCGGGAGGCTCCCGGGTGAGAGCCGGCTGCAGGTGCTTGGCCATGAGAAAGACATGAAGGAGGAGATCCCTGCCCTTCGTGCTGAAGACGATTCGGTCCTCCCCGTCCTGTCCGGGTTCCGGATTCAGATGGATGAGGCCTCCGATCGGCCCGTCCCTGTCTTCGATTTCCTGGAGTTTCTCTTTCAGGTGCTTTTCGCTTAGATCCTTCAACTCGACGCGGGGGACTCCCCACGCCGAGGCAGGCCCCTCTGGAATCGTCGAAGAAGGGAAGCTCAAGACCACAACCTTCCAATCCTTCTCGACTAGAGCTTCTGCCAGTCCCACTGTGCGGGAGGTTCCATCATCAGTGACAACGCAGACGTGACCGGCCGGCAGAACGCACTCAAGTGCGTCCGGCACAGGCAGGGCTTCCAGCCTGGCGTAACCCTGAGGCACGCCTGTGGCAACCGTCGACCCCTCGGGAGTCTTTTCTGCTGAAGGCGAAGCCTCCTGAACGGTCGCTTCCGACACGCCCCCCCCTCCGGACAGGGTGGACTCCATGTGTGCCACGATCTGCCCAAGCGTCTTCAGCTCGGCCAGCTCCTCCGGGTTCATCTCCGGCAGGTTCGGGTACAGATCCATCATGGTCCCCAGGATCTCCACCCGCTTGATCGAGTCGATCCCGAGGTCCGCTTCCATCTCCATGTCCAGCTCGAGCATCTCCACCGGGTAGCCGGTCTTCTCACTCACCACCTGAAGCATGCTCTCGGTCAAGGCAGCGATCCCGGGCCCGGCCGCAACCGGAGCCGCCACCTCGGGCGATGCAGGAACAGAGGCTGCTGCCTGTGATTCCACACCTCCGGACAGAGTGGACTCCATATGCCCCACGATCTGTCCAAGGGTCTTCAGCTCGGCCAGTTCCTCCGGGTTCATTTCCGGCAGGTTCGGGTACAGATCCATCATGGTTCCAAGGATCTCCACCCGCTTGATCGAGTCGATCCCGAGGTCCGCCTCCATCTCCATATCCAGCTCGAGCATCTCCACCGGGTAGCCCGTCTTCTCGCTCACCACCTGAAGCATGCTCTCGGTCAAGGCCGCGATCCCGGGCCCGGCCGCAGCCGGAGCCGCCGCTCCGGGCGTTGCAGTAACAGGGCCTGCCGACTGCGATGCCACACCGCCTGCCAGAGTGGACTCCATGTGCTCCACGATCTGCCCCAGGGTCTTCAACTCGGCCAGCTCCTCCGGATTCATCTCCGGCAGGTCCGGATAAAGGTCCATCATGGTCCCCAGGATCTCCACCCGCTTGATCGAGTCGATCCCGAGATCCGCCTCCATCTCCATGTCCAGCTCGAGCATCTCCACGGGATAACCCGTCTTCTCGCTCACCACCTGAAGCATGCTCTCGGTCAAGGCCGCAATCCCGGGTCCGGCCGCAGCCGGAGCCGAAACACCAGGTGATGCAGCAACAGGGGCTGCCTGCGGAACTGCCGCCCCACCCGAGGGTAGACACGACTCCATGTGCTCTACGATCTGCCCAAGGGTCTTCAGCTCGGCCAACTCCTCCGGATTCATCTCAGGCAGGTTCGGATAAAGGTCCATCATGGTTCCAAGGATCTCCACCCGCTTGATCGAGTCGATCCCGAGATCCGCTTCCATCTCCATATCCAGCTCGAGCATCTCCACCGGGTAGCCCGTCTTCTCGCTCACCACCTGAAGCATACTTTCGGTCAGCGCTGCGATCCCAGGCCCGGCCGCAGCAGCGACCGCCACCTCGGGCGATGCGGCAACGGAGGCCGCCGCCGGTACTCCGCCACCGCCTGAGGGAAGACACGACTCCATGTGCTCTACGATCTGAGCCAGGGTCTTCAACTCGGCCAGCTCTTCAGGGTTCATCTCCGGCAGGTTCGGGTACAGGTCCATCATGGTCCCCAGGATCTCCACCCGCTTGATCGAGTCGATCCCAAGGTCCGCTTCCATCTCCATATCGAGCTCGAGCATCTCCACCGGGTAACCCGTCTTCTCGCTCACCACCTGAAGCATGCTCTCGGTCAAGGCCGCAATCCCGGGCCCGGTGGGTTCCACCACCGCGGGCGCAGGCGCGACCGCTGCAGGTTCCACCGGGGCCGCAACCGGGGCCGCAGCTGACGCCTGGACCGATTCGGTCCTCTCTACGGGCGGGGCAACCGGTTCGGAGGGGGCTTGGACGCCGACAGCCTCAGTCGAGACCGGCATCCGGCCTCCCGTCTCTGTCAGTGAAGATTGTCCTCTCAAGACGTCGAGGGCGGACTTCGAGACCTCTGCCTGGCTCTTCAGATACTGCTCATGCACACGCAGGGTCTCTCCCTGGTGCTCGTGGAAACCTGCCATGCTTCTCTCGAGTGCGTCCGTCATGCGTTCGGGAAGCCCGCCGCCCGGCAGGGAAGACTGCTGCCGCATCAGGTCGTAAAAGGTCCGAGTGTATTCCAGGTGATGATTCAGGTACTGCTCGTGAACCTTGAGGGTTTCTCCCTGGTGTTTGAAGAAGAGGTCCAAGCCCTTCTCCAGGCTTTCCAGGACCCTCTCTGATCCCTGCACCGGGTTCCTTGCAGGCACGGCCTGTTGTGAGCCGTGATGAGCCGTAGCCGGCGGCGTCCCCGCCTGATCCCCCACGGGTGGTGACACCTGGCTCTGTTGAGCGCGGGACCCTGCGCTTGCGGGCGTACCGGGCTTTGGGACGGCAACCGTCTCAGCCGACTTCGCGGGTGCCGGGTCGGGTGCGGCATCGACCGGACCCTCTACGCGATGTCCCTCTTCCAGAGCATCCTCGAATGCCTTCAGTGTCTTTGCGCTTACATAGTTTGACCCAGTGAGCGTCACGGTCGCCGGGCCTCTTGCCTTCCCATCCTCGACGGGCTCTTCCGAACCATACGGATCGATGTTCCCCAGGGACAATCCGACAACACGCAATTCCACGATCGCCTGTCGAAGCTGCCGATCACTGCCTCGTTTCGGACTCGCGTTCAAGGCCACGGCCACATGGGGTTTACCTTCGAGGATATTGCCCACGAGCTTGGTCAGCACCCCTTTCGGCCCGAACTCGACGAAGAGCCTTCCCCCATCCGCGTAGATGTTTTCGATTTCTTCCTTGAACAGGACGGGGTTGAGGATATGCTCCTCCAGTGTCTTCTGGATGGCCTTCGGTTCAGGATCGTGGGGGCGGCCCGTTGTGTTCGAATAGACCGGACACTGCGGGCTTCGGAATTCCGCAGCACGGATCGCCTTGGCAAAGGGCTTCTGCGCATGCCCCACGAGCCGGGTGTGGAAGGCCGCGGACACGGGGAGCGGAACGACCCGGAACCCCTCGGCCTTGAGCGGTTCCTGTACTCCGGCCACCGCATCCGTCGGGCCGGCGAGCACGACCTCCTGCTTCGAATTCAGGTTCGCAACCGTTACTTCGGATCCTTTGTCCAGGCTTTTCCGAATCGCCTCCACATCTCCAATGACCGCCAGCATGGTCCCGGCGTCGAACCCCGGGTCTTCCGGTGCGGCCATCGCTTTGCCCCTTGCCCGCGCAAGGGCGAAATAGTCCTCGTCGCTCAGGACCTGCGCGGCCCAGAGGGCGGTCAATTCCCCGAAACTGTGGCCCGCGACGAGATCCGGCTTGAACCCTGCGCTGGAAAGAATCTTGAACATCCCGGCGGAAAGCACGCCGATGGCAGGCTGAGCAAACTCGGTGTTGCGAAGGTTCTCTTCGTTTGTCTTCTTCTGGTCCGGATCGAAGGCGGGCCTAGGGAAGACCGTCTCCGAAAGGGGGGCCTTTCCATCTGCCGCGAAGAGGCGGTCCATGTCCCTGAACGCGTCGAGCAGAATGGGGAAGTTGCACGCAACCTCCTTGCCCATCTCGATATACTGAGACCCCTGTCCAGAGAACAGGGCTACGACCTTGCCATCGAGGTCCATTCCGTTCTTTCGGTAGTAGACCCCCTTCGGAAGATTCCACGCCTCCTGGTCGGTCTTGGTCGTGAGAGCATCCAGGGCTGCCTTCAGGCGCTCGCGGGTCTCGTCCAGGGACTCGCTCACGAACCCGACGCGCGCTGCGTCCGACGTAATCTCGGCCGTCCTGCAGGACTCGACAAGGGCCCTGTGTTTCTTCTCCGCATCCTGGGCATCCAGGTCAACGAGTACCCGTTTGCACTCCTCCTGGAGGGCCTCGGGCGTCGAGGCCGAAAGCAGGAGGCTGTGTGCCGCCTCGTGGAGTCGGTACGATCCTGTCGCCTTCGGCTGATACTCCTCGAGCACCACATGGAAGTTCGTGCCACCGAAGCCGAAGGAGCTGACTGCCGCCCTTCTCGGGAGACCGTCTTCCGTATGGATCCAGGGCCGCGTCTCCGTATTGACGTAGAAGGGTGAATCATCCAGCTCGAATTTCGGGTTCGGCTCCTTGACGTTGATGGTTGGCGGCAGGATCTTGTGGTGCAGCGCCATGGCCGCCTTGATGAAACCTGCCGATCCGGCCGCTGCCTTGGTGTGACCGATCTGGGACTTCACGCTTCCCAGTGCGATGTGCTGTTTCCTGCCGTTATCCATCCCGAAGAAGTCTCGGAGCGCCTTCACCTCGGCAGGGTCTCCTGCCTTGGTTCCGGTCCCGTGCGCTTCCACCAGCCCGACCGAAGACGGCACGATGTCCGCATCCTCGTAGGCCCGCTTCAGGGCCTTCGCCTGCCCTTCGGGTCGCGGGTTATAGATGCTTGAAAACCTGCCGTCGCTCGAGGTGCCGATTCCACGGATTACCGCGTAGATCCGGTCGTTGTCCCGTTCCGCTTCGTCGAGCCGCTTGAGTGCCGCCATGCCGATGCCTTCCCCAACCATCATTCCACTCGAATCGATATCAAAGGGTGAGCAGAATTCCTGGACGGTGAAAGCCGGGGTCTTGCTGAAGCACATGTACATGAAGATCGAGTTGTCCGTATCCACGCCGCCGGTGAGCATGATGTCGCTGCGGTATTCCAGCAGCTCACTGACCGCCATCTTCAGCGCGGTCAGCGAACTGGCGCATGCTGCGTCCACGACGCAGTTGGTGCCCCCAAGGTTCAGGCGGTTGGCGATCCGACCTGCGATCACGTTGCCCAGCATGCCCGGGAAGGAGTTCTCTTCCCACGGAACATACGCCTTGCGGATCTTGTCGACCATGATGTCCGCGTCCTGCTCAGAGATCCCGCTCTTCGTGAGGACCTCCTTCCAGACCGGGTACTGCAGTCGCGTGGTCAGGGGCGTGATGAGTTTCTGTCCGCCACCAACGCCCAGGATGACCCCGATGCGGTCTCGATCGAACCCGCTCGATTCTCCGTACCGCGCATCTTCCAGGGCTGCCTTGGCCACGATCAGGGAGAGCATCTGCGAAACATCGGTCACTTCGAGGATGTTCGGGGGCATCCCGAACTCCATCGGGTCGAAGTCGACGTCCGGCAGAAATCCGCCTCGCTTGCAGTAGGTCTTGTCGGGTGCCTTCGGATCCGGGTCGTAGTAGTCGTCCACGTTCCAGCGGTTGCGCGGTACCTCCCGGATGGCGTCCCGCTTCTTGACGATGTTGTCCCAGAATTCCCTGACATTGCTCGCCTCCGGAAAGAGGCAGGCCATCCCGATCACGGCAATGGGCGTTTGTTGAAGTCTGGATCCGAGTCGGCTGTCATCATTCGACTTTTTTGACGTCATATTCCTCTTCTTCCTCTTCCTCTGGGGAACCATATAATTATATATCTTCGGCTCGGAAGATGGGAACGTTTAACCAAAGGATGATCTTCTTTTTCAATCCCCCGAATAATACAAACATTATTTTAATGAACAACCTTGCCGGGGGAACCAAAACATGCATCCTGCAGGCCTAAACCTTTAATTATATTGGTGCAAACACAGCGTGTAAAGCGGACCTCTCACGTTGCTCGATTCCGGGAAAACAGAAATGTGAAGAAGGCCCGTGAAGAGATCTTCGGAGTCCTCCACTTCCTTCCACGGGAACAAGCCTTAACGCAGGATGCTTCTTGGAGGCAGATCTTCTGCGAAGAGCGATACCAGGCACCGGGTGGGCGCTTCCGGAGACCCATCCTTCTACCCGAAAGAAGGGAACCATGCGATGACTCTTTATCCGTCTCCCCTCTTTCCCGACCCTGCCGGTGGGAGCTTCTGAATCGAGGTCCCCGTCTCGAAATCCCCTTTCACGAGGAGTTCGTAGTCAACGAACTTCTTCGGCACGGGTCCTATCGCCTTGCCGGCGGGACCGCTCACCACGGTATAGGGAGGAACGTCCTTGGTGACCATGGCTCCCGGCCCGATCATCGCACCCTCCCCTATCCTGACAGGACCGATGATGACCGCGTTCACCGCGACACGCACGTAATCCTCGAGCACCACCTGAGCCTTTTCAATGAAACGGTAGGAAATGAACCGGTGTGAAATGATACGGCTTCCCGCAGCAAGCCACACACCCCTGCCGAGGGAAATGCATTCGGGCACCCGCTCGTCAAAGTTCACACTGTCCCCGATGAAGACGCTCTTCGGGTCCTTGAATCGCACCCCTCGCCACCCCTGGAGCTTGACCCGCAGGGACGGAGGGGTGATGTAGTTCAATGCAAACCACTGGAGGAGCTTGCTGTAGATCTTCCGCCGGTCGTGAAGCAGGACATACTTCAAGCCTTTTGGCGCCGTATGCTGGATGGTCTGATCGATCCGTACGATCGTTCCCAGGAACTCGAGGCATCTGGTTTCCTCGAGCTCCGAGCCTGGAGCCTTCTCTTCCTGCCTCTCGCCCATTCGCCTCTCTCCATTCACTGTCGAATCGATATGAGAAGTATAGGGTTTCCACACTCCCCGCTCAACTCCCTGACCCGCCCGCCCAATCCGTGCCCGCAACCCCTCCAGAGGGTCCGGATCGCTCTCATCTCAAATGACATATTACTTTAACTAATGTCCGTAAGATACTTAATATAAATTATTTTTTTGTCTTGAGAGGAAGGGTCATTTCGATCCGGCGTCCTCTTCTCGCAGCTTGTACTTGAGGACCTTCCCGCTCGGATTCCTTGGCAGCACGTCGAGAAAACAGAAGACCTTCGGACGCTTGTACCCGGGCAATTTTTCCCGGGCGTACGCGAGGAGGTCATCCTCCGTCACCTCTTCCCCCGGTTTCAGGACAACGGCCGCGTGGATCTTCTCCCCCCACTTCGGGTCCGGAAGCCCAAACACGGCGATTTCCTGGATCTTGGGATGGGTCAGCATGGCGTCCTCCACCTCCTTGGCGAACACGTTCTCCCCTCCCGTCTTGATCATGTCCTTGGATCTGTCCACGAAGTAAAGAAACCCGTCCTCGTCCTCCCGAACCACATCACCGGTGTGGAGCCATCCCTTATCAAAGGTAATCTTCGTCTCGTCTTCCCTTCGGTAGTATCCCGGCACCACACAGGGCCCTTTCAGGAGTAACTCTCCGGCCTCTCCCTTGCGCACCGGGTTGCCCTGAGCATCCGCGATCCGGTAGTCGAGAATCGTGCTCACGACCCCGATGGACCCGTCCTTGTCGATCTGCCTGGACGGAGGAAGAACGGTGACGGTCCCGCCGCTCGCCTCGGTCAGACCATAGGAGTAGAAGAGGTCCGCCTTGGGCATGTACTTCCTGACGCTTTCCTTCAGGTCCCGAGGAAAGGTCGCAGCAGCAGTCGCAAATGCTCGTACGTGGGTGATGTCGTAGGCAATCGCCTCCGGAACGGCCATGATCCAGCTGAACAGGAAAGGCGGAACCACCATGGCGACGGTCACCTTCTCGTCGTGGACGTTCCTCATGTATTGCACGGCGTCGAACCGGTGCTGGAGAACCACCTTGGCACCTGCCGCCATGAGCGAGTTCAAGCAATTGTTGATGATCACGTGAAACAGGGGCAGCACCTGGAGGCCCACGTCCTTTTCGGTCAGGTTCATGTTTCCGACCGTGCTGTAGACCGCCCACATCGCGTTCGCATGGGTCAGCATGGCGAGCTTGCTCACCCCTGTCGTGCCCCCGGTGCAGAGAAAGATATAGAGGTCATCCGACGACACCTCCACATCCGGTTCCCGGGCTTGTCCACTGCTCAGGAATGTCTCGTAGTCGGTCGCATCCCCCTCGGGAACGCCGCCGATCTGGATAAAGGTTCCGATCTTCTTGAGCCCCGGCCTGATCTGCTCGACCATGGGCAGGAATTCCTCGTGGAACAGGAGAACGGTCGCGTCGGACAGGTCGATCAGGTATTGAACATCCTCGGGAAACAGCCTTGTCTTCACCGGGAAGTAGACGGCCCCGATCTTGGCCAGCGCGTAATTCGCCTCCACCATTGCCGGCACGTTTTCGGAGAGCATCGCAACCTTGTCGCCCTTCTTGACCCCCAAAGAGAGAAAGGCGTCCGCCAGGCGATTCACTCGCTCGTTGAGCTGGGTCCAGGTGGTTCTTTGGTCCTCAAAGACCAACGCCTCCCGGTCCGGAAAGCGCATTGCATTCCTCGATACGATGTTCCCGATCGACATGAGATCCCCCCTTCTCAAAACGTGGCGTGCCGTCAGGCCCAAGGAAGAAGACCAAGGCGAGACAAAGAAGACCGTGCTCTCGGGTGGAAGCATACACAATGAGCGTACAAGGGTCGAGGGAAGAGACAGGGATCAGGGGTCAGGGGTCAGGCCCACCCACTCCACCGTTATGCACAGGCACGGGCACGATAGCGACAAAGCAGCAGGGAATGGGACGTGTGGCGGCTATCGATCCAGGAGCTGCCGCAGATCGTCGATATGCTCCTTGGGCGGCGGTTCCAGGCCCTCGAGCGGATAGGTCTTGCCCAGCTGGCTGTACTTGGACTCACCGAGCCGGTGATAGGGAAGGAGCTCGTATTCGACCCGGAGTCCGGGGAGTCGATCCAGGAAGTCCGCAATCGCCCTGATGTCTTCCGGCGCGTCATTGAACCCTGGCACGACCGGTGTACGAACGGTCACGGGCAAATCCGGAAAGGTCTCGGAAAGCTTTGAAATGTTCTGGAGGATACGCTCGTTCCCGACCCCGGCCCCCTCCTCGTGTTTAGCCGGATCCAGGATCTTGATGTCGAAGAAGACGTGGTTCACGAGCCGGCAAACCTGTTCGAGATCCTCCCATTTACCGAGCCCCGAGGTCTCCAGCGTCGTATCGAGCCCGCGGGCCCGGGCCTTCTCGAGGAAGGCCAGGACAAAGTCGGTCTGGGCCAGGGGCTCGCCTCCGCTCAGTGTGACTCCGCCGCCGGACCTTGCGTAGAAGCTGCTGTCCTCCTCCACGACCCGGATCAGCTCATCCACGCTCATCCAGGTTCCGAAGAGTTCCAGGGCCTTCGAGGGGCAGGCATCCACGCATTTACCGCAGTCGGTGCAGAGCTCCCGCGAGATCTCTACCCTGCCGTCCTCCCCCAACCGAATCGCATCGACTTCGCAGACCTTCACACACCGATCACATTCCGAGGTCCCGATGCACTTGTCCGGTCGGCAAGCAAGCTCCGGGGCGTAGGACTGGCCCTCCGGGTTGGCGCACCACTGGCAGGTCAAGGGACAGCCCTTCAGAAACACGAGGGTCCGGATCCCGGAACCGTCGTGGAGGGAGAATTTCTGAATATTGAAGATCAGGCCCCGGACAGGTTCATCCTGTGCGGGGCCATTTTCTCTGCTCGTCTGGGACATGGGTCCAATACGCCAACCTCAAGGGATCTTTCTCGTCCTCGTCGTCGTCCTCGACAGTCCGTTCTACCTTTGCGAGACATCTTCGGGCACGGGCACGCACACGCGCACGAATGGAGAAACGGTTTAGAAACTGTGCGCCGTCCGGTGGATGATCTCGTCCTGAAGCTGGGACGACAGATCCACGAAATAGGCGCTGTAGCCGGCAACACGGACCAGCAGGTCCCGGTACTTGTCCGGGTCCTCTTTCGCTGCAACCAATGTGTCCTTGTTGATGATGTTGAACTGGAGATGCCACATTTTCAGATCGCAGGCCGTCCGGATGAGGGACATGAGCTTCCGGGTGCCCTCGGGCCCATCGACCGCCGACGGGGTGAGCTTCATGTTGAGCAGCCTTGCCGCACGCTCCTTGTACCCGGAGGCCCTCGTTCTCGAGATCGACATCAGGCTGGCCGTCGGTCCGTTCCGGTCCGCCCCCTGGGACGGGCTCACGCCCTCTGCAACCGGCTCACCCGCCTGCCTGCCGTCGGGCGTTGCGCCGAGGATCGCACCGAACGGGACGTGGGCCGTGATCGTCACGTACCGTATGTCGAGCTCACCGCCGAATGCGGATTTGTACCGGCGGGTCATCTTCACGCCGAACTGCTCGATATCCCGGCCGATCATATCGGCGTACGCATCGTTGTTCCCGTATTTGGGTGCGTTGAGGCACATCTGACGTACCGCCTCGTTGCCCTCGAAATTCGTCTTCAACGCCTCCAGCAACTCGTCCATGGTCAGCTTCTTGTCGTCGAAGACGAGCTTCTTGATCGCAGCAAGGGAGTCGATCGCGGTTGCAAACCCGAGTGTGTCGATGAAGCCGAGGTACAGGGCGCCGTCAATCGGTCCGTCGTGCATGTCCCGGCAGGATTCCATACAAAGGTCGTGTAGCATGGAAGACATGGGCGCAGCGATGAACTTTGGTTTGAGCGTGTCAGCCACATACTGCTGCACAAAGGTGTGCTGCAGGACGAACTCGAACTGCCGGCAGAAGGCGTCCCAGAGATCGTTGTAGGTGGCAAAGCTCCTCGGGTCACCGGTGCTCACGCCGATCCTGCCATCCCCGTAGGATCTCACCTTGCCGTCGTTGAGGGCCATCTCCACGACCGACCCGAGATTGACCCACGCGCAGCCGGTGGTCACCGCGTCCCGGTTGAGCATCTTCGCTTCCGTGCAGCCGCAGATGCAGTAGTCGTTCGCTTCTTCCACCTCCGCGCCTTTGGCGAGGAACAAGGGGATGATCTCTTCATCGAAGAAGAGCTTCGGAAAGCCGGTCCCCTCCTTGATCGTCTGAGCGATGGAGTGAAGGAAAGGTTCCGGGGTCTCGGCATGGATCCTTGCCGCCAGGTCGGGGTAGTTGAGGGGAAACTCCCTCTTGGATTCGAGCATCAGGTAGCTGAGCTCGTTGGTGACGTCCTTGCCGTCCTTGCCCACGCCCCCGAGGGTCGTCGCCTCCCAGTGGGCATAGCCGTCCGTGTAGGAGAAGTTGCCGGGGGCCGTGTAGATGTCCACGTTCTTTGCCATGCCGATCCACAGGCACTCGAGGAGCTCCATGGCCTGGTCCTTGGTGAGGCGGCCCTCATCGACGTCCTTCCTGTAGAAAGGGTAGAAATACTGATCGATCCTGCCGTTGCCGACCGTCCCGCCAATGCGCTGCTCGAGCCTGGATACGGTCTGGATAAGCCATTGCGACTGGACGGCCTCGTGAAAGGTCCTGGCCGGATTCTCCGGGACCCATTCGCAGACCTCGGCAATTCTCAACAGCTCCTCACGCCTCTCCCCGTCCGATTCCTTTTCCGCCATGTCACGCGCAAGCTCGGCGTACCGTCCAGCGAACTCGACGATGGCGTCGCACACCAGGATGACGGCCCGGAGAAACGGCTCTTTCTCGATCTTCTCTTTCGGGTCCAGGGGGTCGAGAGAAGCAAGCTTCTCCTCTGCCTCCTGCCGGATCCCCTTCACGCCTCGCTGCAGGACCTTCTCGTAGTCATGGTTCCAGGCCAGGCAGGAACGGGCCGTGGCCGTCGGGGTAATGATGAAGTATTTCTCAACGATGCTGCGGGTGTCCTCGGGAAGGGCATTTATGAAGGCGGCGTGGTACTGCCTCCCCTCCCAGTAGGGCCTCAGAACACCGTTGATCACCCCGACGTCCTCCTCGGTCAGGAGCAGGGTGTCGCCCGGTTCCGTGGGACGCACCTCTTCGGAGAAGAACATCTGCTCCAGCTCCGGGAAGAACACCGCATAGCGGCCCGGCGGCCCGGCACTGCCCACGACGAGTTCGTTCTCATCGATATGGATCGAAACGTTCTTGAGGATGTAGGCCATCGCCTTGCCCCACCGAAGAATCTGGGGCTGGCCTTCGCTTTCCTTCAATGACTCGGTGAGGAGCCGCGCCCTCTCCACGTTGATGCGAATCGGCTTGTCCCTGAAGCCCTGAAGCATACGGTGAATTCTGGCCCTCTTCTTCTGTGCCTCCTCGCTCACGAGACCGATGGCCTGTCCCTTCCGGAGCCGCTCTTCCTGGGGCGACAATACTTCCGCAACTTCGGGTACAGCCTGTGCCATGACGATCCTCCTTCAAGATTCTTGGAACCTACAGATACTCGAATGCCTTCGGACGCCCGTCCTCATGCGGCGCCGGCCCCTGCCCACAATCTCCCCTGCACGCCTTCCAGCTTCTCCACGAACTCGAGATAGAGTTGAAGCGACATTTCCAGATGTTCGTCCAGGGTCACATCAAACTCGTTCCCGTAGAATTCGTGAAGGAGCATCATGCCCATGATCTGTGCAAAGAAAAGGTTGGACGCATCCTTCTCGCGGATGGCCCGGATCTCCCCCTTTTCCACTCCCTCGCGGTAGAATTCCCGGAACACGTTCTCCAGCCGCCTGCGCTTCGCATTGAGCTGCGTTCTGAGATCATCCGGGAGTCGCGGCTCCACCTGGCTCCTCTGGATAAAATAGAGCTCGAAGAAGTTGGACTTCTCGCTCTTCATCTTCCGCAACTCGTCTAGAAAGGCCCTGATCTTGTCCGGCACGGTCGGAGCATCCGCAGTGGCCTGCTCGAGCCGCTCGGTCAAGGGTTCGGTGTACCTCTCCAGGATATGGAGATAGATCTCCTCCTTGCTGCTGAAGTACTGATAGATGGAGGTCCGGCTGAAATCGGCCTCTGCGGCGATATCGTTGATCGAGGTCGCGGCGTACCCTTTCTCCACGAAGAGCTTCTCGGCGCTGTCCAGGATCAGTTCCATTCTGGCGAGTCGTTCCAGGGCCATTCGGCTGCGACGGGTCATTCCATATATTCCTTGACAGGGTGTCAGAATAGTGTCATATTGTCATTCTATGGCGGAAGTCGCCCCTTGTCAAGGAAAATATCGGCATACAGGAGGAAGACCATGGCACAGATCCAGGGCGGGCAACTGGCTGCAGAGGCTTTGATCCAGAAGGGGGTCAAGCAGATCTTCACCCTGAGTGGAGGCCACATCACACCCATCTACCAGCACCTCGAGGACTCGCCCGTGACGCTCGTGGACACGCGCCACGAGCAGGCAGCCGTCTTCATGGCCGAGGCATGGGGCAGAATGACCCGTGAGCCGGGTATCGCAATGGTCACGGCCGGCCCGGGTTTTACGAATGCCCTGTCCGCCGTGGCAAACGCACGCTTCTCCAACGCACCGATGGTTCTCATCTCGGGCTGCGTCGGGATCGAGTCGATCGAAAAGCTCGACCTCCAGGACATGTATCAGGCTCCGGTCATCGAACCGATGGTGAAGAAGGCCCTGATCTGTCACAAGCCCGAGCGCATCCCTGAGTTTCTGGACCTGGCTTACCGGACCGCAAAGAGCGGTCGCCCCGGCCCGGTGTACCTGGAATATCCGGTGGATGTCCTGAATGCCCTAACGGACACCGAACTGGTCAGACACACCGCGACGCTGACACCGTCCCTCCCGGTGGACCGCGAGAACGCACCGCGGCTGATCGATATGATCCGGGCGGCCAGACAACCCGTTGTGATAGCTGGAAGCGGAGCATGGTATTCGGATGCTTCCGCCGAGCTCGTCGAATTCATCGAGAAGACCGGCATGCCCGCCTTCACCAGCGCGGCGGGACGAGGCACCATTCCGGATACCCACCCGCTTTGCTTCGAATCCTCCCTCGCCATCCGGCCGGGAGCAGCCATGTTCGCCAACATGAGCGCGGACCTGGTCATCTTTCTGGGCACGAGAATCGGCCTCTACTACATCTTTGGAGAGCTGTTCAACAAGGATGCGAAGCTGGTCCAGGTGGACATCGAGCCGGAGGAGATCGGAAGGAACCGGAGCATCGACCTGCCGGTCTTCAGCGACATCAGAGGCTTCCTCAAGGAGTGCAACCAGGTCATCGATCAGGAGGGAATCAGTGAGAAGCTGAAACAGGGCTTCCAAGGCTGGATCGATTCGCTCCGAAAGGCGGACACGGATGGTAAGGCAGAGGCGATCCCCAACTGGGAGAGCGACAACGTGCCGATTCACCCGCTCCGGCTCGCAAAAGAGGTCAACGATTTCATGGACCGTGAAGACGACATCGTGGTCGCCGACGGTGGTGATACGGCCATTTGGACCGGAATGACGCGTACGGTGCGCGCGCCGGGCCACTATCAGGACTCAGGCCTGTTCGGATGCCTCGGTGTGGGCCTGCCTTACGCGAACACGGCAAAGCTGCTCAATCCGGATAAGCGGGTCCTGGTGATGATCGGAGACGGGTCGGTCGGGTTCAACTTCATGGAATTCGAGAATGCGATCCGAAAGCAGCTTCCCATCGTGGTTGTGATCAGCAACGACCTCGGGTGGGGTATGATACGCCACAGCCAGGAGCTGCGCATCGGCCATGCCATCGAGGCCGGGACATGGATCGGCAAGGTGGACTACCACAAGCTCGTCGAGGCGCTGGGCGGCAAGGGGATCTTCGTGGACCGGCCCGAACAGATTAGGCCCGCCCTTGAAGAGGCCTTCGCCTCGGGCAAGACGACCTGCATCAACGTCATGACCGACCCGACCACCGTGAGCCCGGGAAGCGTTGCCTTGGCGAATCTGGGGAGCTATAAAGCGTAGGTACGCCGGATATAGAGCAGGAGCGAGTTGGGGGGTCAGGGATCAGGGGGCAGGGATCAGGCCCGGCCACGCCACCATCGGGCACGAAGATCGGAGATCGGGGACAGCCACTGAACTCTGGAGTGGCGGCCATCAGATGATTGGAGCGGAAGATGCAATGGAACCATGTGGGGATCAAGTCGGCGGACGTAGCCAAATCGCTGCACTTCTACTGTGACCTCCTGGGCCTGGAGAAACAGCAGGAGCTGGACATCTTCGGAGGGAAATTCATCTTCGTCGGCAACGATACGGTTTCCATCGAGATCGAGGAAGGCAAGCCGGAAGACAGCCGTATCGACCCCAGGAACCAGACCGGGCTCTATCACCTCGCCTTTACCGTGGACGACGTTACGGCCATGGTGGAGAAGCTCAAGTCCGAAGGCGTACCCGTGGCACTGGAGCCGATCTCCACCCAGCCCGACCGGCTGGTTGCCTTTGTGGAAGACCCGGATGGCGCGTTCATCCAGTTGATTCAAATGCTAGCGTAGAGGAGGTCTGCGAAATGGCCCGAATGACACCGAGTGAAGCGTTGGTGGAGACCCTGGCGGCCGAAGAGGTCAAGGTAGTCTTTGGCATCGTCGGAAGCGCTTACATGGACGCGCTGGATCTGTTTCCAGCCGCTGGGATCCGGTTCGTCTCCGTGGCCCACGAGCAGGCTGCGGCCCACGCCGCCGACGGCTTGGCTCGCGTTACGGGCAAACCGCAGGTCTGCATCGCTCAGAACGGACCCGGCGCAGCCAATTTCGTGTCCGCCATCACGGCCGCCTTCTGGGCACACTCCCCCGTGGTTGCCATCACGCCCGAAACCGGGAGCATGGGAATCGGCACCGGAGGCTTCCAGGAACTCGACCAGATGCCCTGGTTTCAGGCCTGCACCAAGTACCAGGTCCGTGTCAACCGGCCGGAACGAATGGCAGAGCTGGCGAGGAAGTGTTTCTACGTCGCCAAGGCGGAGTGCGGACCGACGCAGCTGAATATCCCACGCGACTATTTCTACGGCGAGGTGGATTGCGACATCTACCAGACCGAGGAGGTCTCCCAAGGCCCGGGAGCCGTAAACGAGTTGGAGCGCGCGGCCGAAATGCTCGCCAAGGCATCCTACCCGGTGATTCTCTCCGGAGGAGGCGTTTCCATTTCGGATGCGGTGGAAGAGACACGGGCGCTGGCCAAGTACCTTTCGGCCCCCGTGGTGAATACGTATCTCCATAACGACAGCTTCCCGGCGGACCACGATCTCAGCGTGGGCCCGATCGGCTACTGTGGTTCCAAAGCGGCGATGCGAACGCTTGCCAAGGCGGACGTGGTGCTGGCGCTCGGCTGCCGCCTGGGCCCCTTCGGTACACTTCCCCAGTACGACATGGAGTATTTCCCTGAAAACGCACAGATCATCCAGGTAGACATTGACCACAGGCAGTTGGGCCTCACCCGACGCGTCCACCTGCCCGTTGCAGCGGATGCCGGTGCCTTCGCCCGGCAGGTGCTCAACAAGTTGCTCGACAAGGCAGGCGCCCGGAACCCGGACGAGCAGCGACTGGCGGACGTGAAGAAAGAAAAAGAGGCTTGGCGCGAAGAGCTGCGCGGGTGGTCTTCGGCTCCCTCGAAGCTCATGCATCCCAGGCGCTTTCTCGAGGAACTTTCGGGCGCGGTCCCTGCAGGCTCCATCGTGACAACCGATGTGGGCAATACGTGCTCCATGTGCAACAGCTATTTCGGTTTCAACGGTCCCCGACAGTACTTGACCGCCCTGAGCTGGGGGAACTGCGGCATCGCCTACGGCGTGGCCATGGGAGCAAAGCTCGGAAAACCGGACTCACCCGTGTTCGCCCTGCAGGGCGATGGCGCATACGGAATCAGCGGCCTCAGCGAGGTAATGACAGCGGTCCGGGAGAAGATCCCGGTCGTAGCAGTGGTATTCAACAACAACCAGTGGGGCGCGGAAAAGAAGAACCAGATCGACTACTACGACAACCGGTTCGTGGGGGCAAACCTGGACAATCCCGACTTTGCCCAGATCGCTCGTGACATGGGGGCAGAGGGTTACCGCGTGGAAGACCCGAAGGACGTCAAGCGGGCCGTAGAGGCTGCCGTCGCCTGCGGCAAACCGGCAGTGATCGATGCTATCATCGACGGGAGCGCAGAGGTCCTGGCCGAACCGTTCCGTAGGGATGCGCTCAAAATGCCCGTGAGGCACCTCGACAAGTACAAGCACCTGAACGCCAAATAAGGGCACAGCGCGTTCAGCAAACAGTCGGATACCGGGCTAGGCCTCCGGGGAATGGGCCTCCATGGTCTGCCCGGTGCCGTAGGCTTCGAAGAACTCGGTCCTGGTTCCGATTACACGGTATGCCTCGTGGAGACGGTGTCCCAGCATATGTGCCAGCCGTCTCAGCAGAATCAGCCCGTTCGCCGGGTCCTTCTCCATCACCATGTTCAGTTTCACACGGTCGACACGCAGGAGTGTGGTGGCCTCCTCGCACACTGCGGTAGCCGCGTATGAGCTCCTGCCGAGAAGGCTCGACCAGCCGAAGACCTCTCCCGCATGATTGACGGTGAAGGCAACCTGGCCCACCTCCCCCACCGTGAGCCTCACCCGCCCACGGAGTAGAACGTGGAATCGACCGGCATGGTTCCCTTCCCTGAAGATGATGTCCCCGGCGCGGTAGGTCTTCTTCTCCGTCAGGTCCAGAATCTCTTTGACGAATTCCTTTCTCAGCCCCGCGAAGAGCTCTTTCTGTTTGATATACATCTTGCCCCTCCTTTCCCGGCCTTCCCGACTTCTTGGGTTGATGAAACGGGGTGCGAGGTGAGGGCGAAGGAGGGAGAGTTGCGGCAGAGGGAATTCAAGACGGTCGCTCTCGCAGGAGGTAGAAGCGAGCAGGAGCGGTGAGGGGTGTCTTGAGTATCCGGGTTCGTCGGCGGAGTAGCCTCTGTGTGACGCCCAGCGCCTCCCCAACACTTTGATGGTAAGACCACTACAGAGGATTTACAAGAAGAAATCGCTTCCGCCGGCGCCTCAAAAACGAAAGGGGCCCTACCCATACGCAGACAGGTAGGCCCCCTGTGCTTGTGTTTCAAATCGACCGCCCTGCCCTCTAAGGCATCAACAGGCGGGGAGGATCAGCTTACCACCAACCCCAGTTGCTCTCGCAGGTTCCGGTCTCGGGGGGCAGTTCTCCGTAGAGTGCCTCGCAATCCGGGAGCTTGATCCAGTCGCCGATCCCGAAGGGGAGCCAGTCCAGGGGAGGAAGATACTCGAGCATCGCCAGGCAATAGTCCAGAGGATGAGGCCCCGAACAGGTCAGGTCGTAGCCTCCCCAGTCATTGTCGCCATGAGCGGCACGGCTATCGCCCCAGCCCCAATCCCACTCGCAGTCTATGTCTTCGGTACAGGGAACGATCGAATCGGTGCACCCCATCATCATGGCCGCAATCATCATCAACAGGGTGACCAGAAGTGTTCTTCTCATGTTGCCCCCTCCTTTTCAGAATTGAATTATCAAATGAAAATAAGTTCTATGAGATGAAATATACGGGGAATGGGCCCCGTCTGTCAAGAGAATTCTCAAAAGCATTTATGCCAGGAAAGATTAATCTCCAACTGCATTTTTTGACCTTCATAACTAGTTGGTCCGGTCATTCTACAAGGAGCGATCCCCATCCATCCATGAGCGTTCGACCCGATCACCGAATCGATCATACGAACAGCAGGCCCCCATCTATCAGGATCGACTGACCGGTCATGCCGTCCGACTCGCCGGCTGCCAGGTAAACGGCAAGATCCGCGATTTCCCCGGCCTGAAGAATCCGCCCCATGGGAATCCTTTGAAGCACGAAGTCCTTCACGACCTCCTCGTCGACACCCATGATCTTGGCATGCTCGCCTACGAACTCGTCGATCATGTCGGTCTCCACCACTCCGGGGCAGATCGCGTTCACGTTGATGCCGTGAGGGGCCATCTCCAAGGCAGCACACCGGGTCATGCCCACCAGGGCATGCTTCGAGGCGTTGTAGGCGCTCTGGTGGATCGAGGCCCATTTGCCCGCCGTGGAGGCGATGTTGATGACCTTGCCCGCCTTCTGCTCGAGCATCTGCCTCAGCACGAACTGGGTCACGTGGAAGGGCCCGTAGACATTGACCTGCATGATCCGGTCGAAATCCTCGGGCTCATAGTCCACGAAACGGGCCGGTTTGTAGACGCCCGCGTTGTTGACCAGAATATCGATCCTTCCGAAGACATCGAGCGCTTTTCCGACCATCCCTTCCACAGCGGACCGATCCACCACGTCCACGGGATAGAGCTCGGTCTTCCCCCCGAATTCGGCCGTCAATCTCGCCGTCTCTTCCAGGGTCTCCATGCGTGTCGCACACAGAAACAGATCCGCCCCTTCGCTCGCGAACCTGGTCGCGATGGCGCGGCCGATCCCCCGGCCGGCGCCGGTGATGAGGGCGACCTTGCCGTTGATTCTCTTCGAACCCATTTGAACCACCTCCTTTCGCGGTTCTCTCAGGAACAGGGGCTGCATCGGTCATCCATTTCTATCAGAACGGGTGGTCGATGGGAAACCCGGTCAGCCACTGCAAAGGTAGGGCCTGGAGAATGCATCTTGCATTGTGGTGTCGAAAACACTCTAATGTCACGAAACCCAAGGATGGGAACGGGAACCACACCCGTGGCTCACTCGCGAAGAGATCACTCCACAACCGCTCACGAAGACAAGGAGACGCCATGACCGTCGACAACTCGGGGACACAGCCCAGGGACATCGAACAGCTCAACTTCGATCGACTGCCGAAATCGAGAGCGATCCTGGACAGGGCCAAGAAAGTGCTCCTTTCGCCCACCGTGACCGGCCCCTTCCGCGCCCCGAAGGCGGTTGCCTTCGTAAAGGATGCAAAAGGGTCCAAGGTCTGGGACGAGGACGGAAACGAGTATGTGGACATCACCATGGCCTACGGTCCTTTGATCCTCGGTCACAGCCATCCGGTTGCAGTGGATGCTATCCGCGATGCTTGTGACAAGGGCACAGTCTACTGTATCGCCCACGCGCCCGAGGTAGAGATGGCGGAACTCATGGTCGATGCGATTCCCTGCGCAGAACGAGTCGCATTCGCCAACTCGGGCACCGAGGCGACGATGCACGCCTTGCGGATCGCCCGAGCCTGCAAAGGCAAGGAGAAGATCGCCAAATTCGAAGGGGGGTATCACGGTGTCCACGACTACGCGCTTGTGAGCAGCATCCTGGCCGACCCAACCGGTCCCATCGAAGACCCATTGAGCGTACCGGACAACCCCGGGATTCCCCAGGGAACCGTCGACCAGGTTCTTACCCTGAGTTTCGACACAAAGGAAAGCCTCGACAAGATCAGAAAGCACAAGGACGAACTGGCCGCGGTCATCATCGAGCCGGTCCCGAGCTCCTATCTCGTGGACATGCGGGAATTCCTGCAGGAGCTTCGGGACGTGACCCGGGAATGCGACATCCTGCTGATCTTCGACGAGGTCATTACCGGATTCCGGCTTGCCTACGGCGGTGCCCAGGAATACTTCGGGATCACCCCCGACATGGCAACCTACGGAAAGGTCATCGGCGGCGGTCTGCCTGTGGGAGCGGTGGCCGGCACACAGGAGGCGATGAAGCCGTTGATCACGACCGGGGATGCGATTCAGGATTTCCAGGAGAAGCTCCTGACCATCGGCACCTTCAGCGGCAATCCTCTGACCATGACCGTCGGCCGGGCGGTACTGGCACACCTGCGGGACAACCGGCAGATCTACGATCACATGAGAGGTCTGGCGGACAGGATCAAGGCCGAGGTGCACAATTTCGCAGAGGCGAACCAGATCGACCTGCGCCTGATTGGCCTCGAGTCCTGGTTCATTCCTCACTTCGTGCCGAGTGACCCGAAGACCCCCCGCGATCTTCGCGACATTGCGGACATGATGCGACAGGAAATCCTCTGCCAGTACATGAGGTATCACGGTGTGTACCTCCCGGACCTGCACACCGTATTCATGTCGGCGGTTCACTCGGAGGAAGACGCGGACAAGATCATCGACGCCTTCAAGAAATCACTCCTGGAGATGAGGGAGGACGGGCATCTGTAGCACACGGGGTGCCCGGAAGGATTCTACAGGCGAAGATGCTCAATCGGTGTTCATGACCGCCCATGCGGCATGGGCGGCTGCAGGGAGACCAGGCGGGCGGTTCTGGGCGCAGGGAGCTTCACTCGGTGTTCATCACCGCCCATGCGACCTGCATGGCGGGACGGCCGTTCTGTGCGGTCGTCATGATCGTCATGTTGCGGGCTGCACAATACGGACACTTGAAGAAGTGCCCGCCTCCGTCGCTCTCGAGCCGAACCTTCGAGTTCCCGGGAAGTGCGTCTCCGTTTCCCGGCCCGCCGAACGTGCCCACCACCGACAGGGCGCTGTCACAAATGCGGCATCTGATTCCTTCCAATGGGGCTCACCTCGCTTCTTGGTTACGGATCCAGAAGCACTTCAAGAACAATGCCAATCCCGCAGCCCTGCCTGTCGGGCACGTAAGAAACTGGAATCATTGGAAGAAATCGTCCAAACAAATTCTCCCCCTCTCGAAACCCCTGGATAGGGGCCGGCAAGTTTCTCAGATTGATTTTCATCTTGAGAGTTCTGAAACGAATAAAACGACCTCCTACCGGAGAAAGCAGGAGGTCGAGCAAGGGAAGGAAAAAAAAGTTGGGAGGTTTCGCGATTTTATGATTTGACAATGCGTTTGTCAAGCATAAACATTTAATAGTTACGGCGAGGGATCCAAGGGGGAGTTCAAAGAAGGTTGGGGAATCAACCCAACAGGAGATTCCAGATCGAATACAGCAGGGAAAGCCCGATGACGCTGGAAAGCAGCAGGATGAGTCCCCGCAGAAACCCCCACCAGTCGATCCTGCCCCGATAGATCGGGGGCTGTGTCTGGGGATCCGGTGACTGACTGCCTATCATTTGGTTCTCTCCGTCTGGTCATACGGTCGGTAGCGAAGTCCAGAGGAGAAGACAATATCAAAACACCGGTTGGAATGCAAGCGTTTTTAAACCCACAACGCTGTCACCCGAACGCTGTTCCATGAGCGATAACCGGGGCATCAGAGGGCGATCGACTCCACCATCGAATCCCTCATCAGGCGGGTATTGTTCGAGATTTCCAGGGCGAGTAACGGAACATGGGCCACGGCACAATTGGCAGGGTTCAGGGACGAATCGATTCCCTGGGTCTCGACGAACCAGAGCTGGCACTTCTCCCTGAGGCAGTCCACATGGTCTTCCCCATTGCTCATGAACGGGCAAATCTTGGTCTCCGCCATCGTCTCCCTCCATGCTCTTTGGCAATGCACTTCATACACGTTTATGGGTTCGGGGTCATATCATAAGGCAGATATTCCGGGCAACCGAAGACCCTGAGCAAGCAGAGCCGGCAGGTCCGGATGCCTCTTGTTCCGCAGAAACAAAGAACCCTGCAACCGATGAAAGCTGCAGGGTCATTTATGGTGCCCCCGACAGGACTCGAACCTGTGGCACCGGGATTAGGAATCCCGAGCTCTATCCACCTGAGCTACGGGGGCATATCTATATAATTCAATAGCTTGCGAGGAAATGACTCCTCCATTGACCGGCTGGTTTACGTCATTTTCAATATTATTCACAACACTTTTCTTGGCTTCTTCCACTTTCTCGTCCAACCAAACAGTGTATCTGTCCATCTCTTCCTTCAGGTAATCCGGCTTGAAATAGTAAGCATCCATTCCTGTCTGCGTGTGCCAACTCTCCACAAGCGGTCGCAACAGACTTCGTCGGGGGAGTTGATACGGGAGGTCCTCTATACCCGAAAAGGGGTGTATCTGGCAATCCTCGGGGCAATCGCTCCATCACTTCAGGCCTTTATTATACGCCACAACGAGGATGTCCTTCAAATGTTCTGGGGAAGCTCCCACCAGTGGGACGTATTCCTCTATCCAGAGATGTACCAGCATCGCCAGGCTATCCGTCGCATCCTGTTGGCGGAGCACGACCGCACGGTCGTCAGGGCGGGCCAGATGGGGCGCCGGAAGGGTGGCTAAGCTCTGGGAAATTGCCAGCAAGCAGCGTTGGTCCTCGACTGAGCATCCAGTAGTTATCGCTAGCGGCAAATCTTGGAGCTTGGATCATGTCACGGTTGTGCGGGTATATGCAACCGCTAGAAGAAGGGCCACACCCTCGCTGGGCATGGCCCTAGAAGTCATTTTGGTCGACACCTCTGCAAGGGAGTCTCTACAGGGACCTCGCTAGTTGTCTCCTAATACCAAGCGCGTCACTCAAACCTGTCGATCGGCGCTCGTTGGACAGCCCGCTACGGTTGTGGTGGGCAACTCCCTTTGCAGAATCTCCCGATATGTCCAGATTCACAGGGGGGGGCGGGATCATACCAAGGGCAAGCGAGATCATACTCCCCCGACATGTTTGCCCCAAGGACCGACCAATACACATAAGTATTGTCCTCTATGAGACTGAAATGCTCGTGCAGGGCCAAGTGAACTGAAGGATAGAATGCTGGGTATGTACACCCGACGAACTCTGTACGAGGAGGAGCGTTAGGGTCCTCAGGGAATTCAAAGTTGATGTACTCAGTACTACCCTGTGGAATATATGATAAAGAAATCACGAAAAATTCCCAGGGGCCCGCTGTAAAAGCCATATAGGTCGGTTCGTCTAGAACCTGATCGAAATAAGGCCGAAGCAGATAGAAGGGAGCCTCTGTCCCCTCATCGATTTTGCAGTCACAGTTGTTGTCTACTACGTCAGAGAGTTCCTCATTGGCGCCAGGATGAATGGTATCATCGCCGTCATTGCAGTCACACGCAGCCCCCCAACTGTCCTCGTCTGCATCCTCCTGGTCAGGGTTCGCATTATTGGGACAGTTGTCACAAGCATCGCCAATTCCATCTTCATCCGAATCGGCCTGGTCAGCATTGGGATCGTCGGGGCAGTTGTCACAAGCATCGCCAATCCCATCTTCATCCGAATCGGTCTGGT
>JANQFG010000028.1 GCA_028277985.1 bacterium
GAATCGCTAGTAATCGCGGATCAGCATGCCGCGGTGAATACGTTCCCGGGCCTTGTACACACCGCCCGTCACACCATGGGAGTTGGCTTGACCCGAAGCCGGTGCGCTAACCTTTTGGAGGCAGCCGACCACGGTCAGGTCAGCGACTGGGGTGAAGTCGTAACAAGGTAGCCGTAGGGGAACCTGCGGCTGGATCACCTCCTTTCAAGGACGCTGTTCGCACGTGTGCGGATGGCTACCCTTCATGAAAGTCTGCACACGGCACAAGCGCAGGGCGGGCCGCCGTCCGCGTATCCCTTCCGATCAGAAGTCAGAAGACAGAGGACAGACGCGGCCCGGCCCGAAGGGCGGTGTCCTTCTTTCTGACTTCTGTCTTCTGACATCTGAATCGGGCCTGTAGCTCAGGCGGTTAGAGCGCACGCCTGATAAGCGTGAGGTCGGTAGTTCGAGTCTACCCAGGCCCACCACCCTTCGCGCTTACGCGCTTCGGGCGGCAAGCCGGCCGAACGGGTTAGAGCGAAGGCGTGCCCGCCATAGCCTCGGCGAAGGCGGGCTGCCGGATGTTCCGGAGGTCAGAAGTCAGAAGGGGTCGCGTCGTCTGGGGCACTGGGTTCCTCCTGACGTCTGTCTTCTGCCCTCTGTCTTCTGAACCCGGGGCCGTAGCTCAGGTGGGAGAGCGCCTGCTTTGCAAGCAGGAGGTCACCGGTTCGATCCCGGTCGGCTCCACCACCCTTCGCCTTCGGCTTCGGGTGGCGGGCCACGGAGTGGACCGGCAGGCGAAGGCGCTTAGGCGAAGGAGTGTCTCCCGAAGCCTCGGCGAAGGGAGACGGGCGGCCGGCGAAGGCCGAAGCCCCTGTCAGCCGAAGCCTCGGCGAAGGCTGATGGCGAAGGGAGACGGGCGGCCAACGGGTTTAATTCGTTTAGTTGTTTTGAGTTCTTTGAGATCGTGAACAGGTTCGTGGCGGTTGTCGATCTTCGGGGTGTTTCCTGGAGGTTGTCGGGCCGCACAAAACAGGGCTTTGGGCGTTTGGGTGTCACATCCGAGCGTTTGGAGCCTTGCAACCGTGATCTTTCGTTGAGCGCGGATTTTTGTGTGTGTGGGTTTGTCCCTGCGCACGGGATTTGCGTGCTCTCGAGCGAGAGAAGGGCATTCGGTGGATGCCTTGGCGCGTAAAGGCGATGAAGGACGTGGCACTCTGCGATAAGCCGCGGGGAGGGGAGAGCACCCTTTGATCCGTGGATCTCCGAATGGGGCAACCCACCCCTTTAGGGGTATCGGCGGCTGAATTCATAGGCCGTCGAGGCGAACCCGGCGAACTGAAACATCTCAGTAGCCGGAGGAAAGGACATCAACCGAGACTCCGTCAGTAGCGGCGAGCGAACGCGGA
>JANQFG010000049.1 GCA_028277985.1 bacterium
TCGTCTCAACTGTCTCTGGCTCAAGGCAATTGTCTCTCTCATAATGGAGGACATTTTACCTTTGCCGTTAACTAGGACATTTTCCCGTTGCTACCACACGGTGAACGAATCCCGTTTCAACCTACCTGTGACTTGTGGTATGGTCACGAAGCCCGGACCGGGCGACCGGTCGCAGCTCCAATTCTTTTACCAACAGCAGGGCGGATAGATGGCGAGACCGTTGCGGATCGAGTACGAAGGCGCGCTCTACTGGGTGCATGCCGAGAGCAATGACGTTCTCGTGTCCGATGATTCGGACTCGGCGCTGTTCCTGGACACGGTCCGCGAGATGGGCGACCGATTCGAGGTTGTCCTGTTCGCCTACGTGCTGCTACCCCGAAGGTACGATCTGTTGGTGCAAACCAGGAAGGCGAATCTATCGCGTGCCATGCAATGGATGACTACCGCCTTCACGCGCAGACACAATCGATTGAGTCGGCGCAAGGGCCCTCTGTTCCCGAAAAGGTTCAACAGCGTTCTCATCGAGAATGAAGTCTATCTGCGGCGACTCTCCTTTCATGTCCACGCTCTGCCTGTGAAGACCGGCCTGTGCCGCGCGCCCCGAAAGTACGCATGGAGCAGCTACCCTGCTTATATCGGAGCCGTAAAGGGGCCCCCCTGGCTGGAAACCGGCTTGATCCTTTCCGCAGGGTCCGCCGAGGGATCGCACAAGGAATACCGGCAAGCCTTCCAGGAAGACCTCAGGAAAGGAGACCGGACTCCGGACCCGTCGAGCAGCGGTTCGGTGCTCGGATCGACTCGCTTCGTCGAGAAAGCCCTGCTGGATGCATCCAGGAATCGGAAAGGGGCCCGGTCATTTCCTCCCGAAGGCGATGAGAGAACCAGAGCCCTCAAGGAGGAAGTCCGGCGCGTTGCTTCGGCCTTCAGGGTGCGTCACGACCTTCTGGTTTCTCCGTCCCGTCGCCGCACCCGAACCAGGGACTTGCGCGACGCCCTGATCCTGCATCTCTACCTGGAAGGACGATACACCAATCGGGAGATCGCCCGGGCCTTCGAGTTGACCGATTCTGCGGTCAGCCACCTCGTGCGGTCCCTCAAGGAACGAGTGGAACAGGACGAGGAACTTCGGCAGCGGCTCGAGGATATGAAAGGGGAAGGTTCGAGTTTCTTCAGTCTGGATGCAGAAGAGACAGGTCCTCGCGCCCGTTCAGTGGAGGAACAGATCGCAGAGCACATCGGCCTTTCGGATGAGGATGCCGACATGCGGGCAAGGGCCCGCGGGCTCCATCAGGCAGAGAAGAGCCGCCTCATGCGTGGACGACTCATACTGGCAACGCTGCTCTGTCTGGACGAATACGGTTACAACGGTGCGACCATGTCCAGGATCCTTGCACGCGCAGGGGTGTCGAGCGGTGCATGGCGGCACCACTTCGAGAACAAGAAGGATCTGGTGGCGGCGGCTGCGACCGCCATGTACGAGGGCACCATTCGAAAGACCGCGACGGTCCTGCCGGCCCTGGCCGAGGCAGAGGACCCGGTGACCGCTCTCCTGGAATTCATACACCAGAGCTTCCACGAGGGCTGGCACCGCAATGTATGGCTGGAGTTCACCATCGCATCCAGGACCGACGCGGAGCTCCGCCAACACCTTGTGCCAGTGATTGAGAAATCTTTCTCCGCCATGGACGAGTTTGCACAACGGCAATTCGAGGCCCTTGCCCCCGAGCGGGCCTCGGTAGAAATGCTTTCGAACCTGACCCTCTACATCAGTCGGGGGATGGCGATCCAGTCTATTATTCATCTTGACGATGAGCACTTTCAATCCCTGCGCGACCTCTGGGCATCCCTGCTCACTCCCCTGATGCGCATCAAGGACAGACACGAATAGGCCCTGCGGACCGCTCGATCCCATGCCGAGCCGATTGTTCTCCCCCTCTCGCAGCAGACATTATTCAAACTATGACACCGATGGGCGGTTGTCCCTTCCTGTCCCTCCGGGCTTCAAGGCGAACGGCTCAAAGGATGCTATGCACACTCCCTGAGCCGATCGTCTTGTGCCATAGTTTGAATTATATTGCCTGTTACCTCTAAATTCATTCCATGGAAAACGAATATTTCCTTTGACACGACTGCTCTATGTGGCTATCATTATCTAAAACCGAACAATCGTATTGTTTTTGTAAAGGAGGTGACCATGCAGTTGCTCGGCGAATTGAGACAGGCCGTCCTGGACCTGAAGATGGATGAAGTCGACCGGTTGACACGAACCGCCCACAAGGAGGGAGCAAGCCCGGAGCAGATCATCGAGGAGGCACTGATCGAAGGAATCCGTAAGGTGGGAGACCTGTTCGCCGATGGGAAATACTTCCTGCCCGAGCTGCTGGTGGCCGGGCAGGCGGTGCAGGCAGCGATCGCCTATCTGGAACCGTATGTTGTGAATGCAGAGCAGACCTCCTCGGGCAAGTTCCTCATCGGCACGGTGAAAGGCGACATACACGACATCGGCAAGAACATCGTGACCATGATGCTCAAATGCAACGGCTGGCAAGTGGAAGACGCGGGCGTGGACGTGGACAGCGACACCTTCTGCCGGATGGTTGCAGAAGGCGACTACGACATCGTGGGCTTTTCGGCGCTGTTGACCATGACCATGCCGGCACTGAAAGAGACCGTTGCGGCCCTGAACGAAGCCGGCCTTCGGGACAAGACCCGGGTCATGATCGGAGGGGCGCCCCTTACCCAGGAGTTTGCAGACGAAATCGGTGCCGATGCCTTTGGCCGCGACGCCTGGGACACGGTGAACAAGGCGGCCGAGCTTCTCGACGGCAACCGGTCCGCACAGCCAACAGGAGGATGAAATGAAACGAATGACCGGGTTGGAGCGAACCCTCGCGGCCCTGCGCAGGGAGGAGCCGGATCGGGTTCCCCACGGAGAGCTCCACAACACCAAGGTCTGGCAGACCATCCTGCCCGAAGGAACCTACGAGGACTTTGTCGATTACATGGACCTGGACTACGTGGTCGGCTACGACAAGCTTGTGGCCTGGAACTGGGAGATGAAGGACCCGGAGAAGATGATCGTCCAGGACATATGGGGCGGACTGCAGCGGTTGACCAGTGACCAGCCCAGCCCGATGCACCCGGCCATCAAGAACGAGGCGGATCTGGACAGCTGGGTCCCACCTGACCCGGACATGCCGGAACGGTACTCGTGGCTCGAGAACTGGGTGAGCCGCTTCAAAGGGGAACGGGGTGTGGTCGCCCATGCCACCGACGTGTTCGACATCGCCCGCGAGAGCCTGCTGGGCGACGTTCCCTACTTCACGGCCACCATCACCAACCCGGATCTGGTCGATCGGGTCAACGAGCTCGTTCTCGACTATAACCTCCGTTATCTCAAGAATTGCATCGAGGTCGGAGCGGACGCTTTGTTCATCTCCGGGGACTACGCAACGACCACGGCACCCATGGTCTCCCCGGAAGCCACGGCCCGCTTTCTGACCCCTGCGCTCAAGAAGATGGTCGATCTCGGCCA
This sequence comes from bacterium, assembly GCA_028277985.1. Lineage (GTDB taxonomy): Bacteria > Desulfobacterota > DSWW01 > DSWW01 > DSWW01 > S015-6. The sequence continues at coordinate 3,536 of JANQFG010000049.1, forward strand.
CGAGCACGGCTTGCCGGTGCTCAAACACAGCGACGGTCAGATCATGCCCCTCTTCGAGATCATGCTCGAAACGGGCATCGACGGGATTCATCCCATCGACCCGATGGCCGGCCTGGATCTGGCCGAGGTGAAGAAACTGTACGGCCACCGGATCACCCTGTGCGGAAACGTGAGCTGTGCCTATACGCTCTGCGAAGGCTCGGAAGAGGAGGTGCGCAAGGAGGTCAAGGAGTGCATCCGGAAGGCGGGACCGGGGGGCGGATACATCTGCACTTCCAGCAACTCGATTCACTCAGGCGTGAAACCGGAAAACTACGTGACCATGGTGAAGGCGATCCACCAGTTCGGCGTCTACCCGCTCGCCCTGGATTGAAGAGGACGCACGACCCTTCCGGCCGCTGCAATCGGGGAAGGTCAGGTGGGCTGCGCAGTACTAGATCTTGACGAACTCGACCCTGCGGTTGTTCGCTTTGCCCTCCGGAGTTGAATTATCGGCCACGGGACGGCTCTCTCCGTGACCCTTCGTCTTCAGTCGAGATGCCGCAATTCCTGAGTCGACGAGGGCGTCCTTCACGGCCTGGGCGCGCTTCTCCGACAGTCCCTGGTTGAAACCCTTCTCTCCGTCGCAGTCCGTATGGCCCTCGATGCAGAGCTTCAAGTCCGGATGCTTCTTCATCATCTTGGCGACCTGATTGATGACGCCCATGGACTCCGGCTTCAGGGTGGCCTTGTTCACATCGAACAGGATGCCCCGGGTCACGAACTTCCCGTCCGTCATGATCCTGTCGTAGAGTTTCTTGCTCCCCTTCGCGATCCGGATGTTCTTGATCAATGCCTGGTTGCCCTTGTGGCACTGGCGGCTCGAGAGGGTCAATCCGATCGGCTCGGCACGGAGATTCGGGATGTTCACGACCCGTTGCTCGCCAAAATAGATCTTCAGGGCTCTCGTATTGAAAGATATCGCAACGTGCTCCCAGTAGGGATAGTCCCTTCTCGGCAACTCGGTGCCGCCGAAGTTACCGACACTGACGTCATTGCCCCTGATCGTGATAAGGGGAAGGGATTTCGGAGGCTTCTGATTGACCAGGTCCGAGAATCGAATCCAATAGGTTGTACAGAACTCGCTGAAGTAGGCGTCGAACTCGATAGTGAACTTCTCCGGCAGATAGTCACCTTCCTGCGTCATCAGTGGAACGATGTCACAGGCCTGAACGGTCGCGAAATTGATGACGTTTTCTCCCCCGTACACGGCAATCTCAACATTGCCCCTGTGAAGATCCCATCGGGAGGGAAACTCGCCGTTTTCTTCATCCACCAGATCGTCGTGGAATATGATTTCGTCTCCCGGGACGAAATCATATTTCGACCATGCCTTCAGATTCTGTTGGCTCGCCCCGGACGAAGAAGCGCTCACCGCCTTCTCTTTCGTCTTCGGCGGTTTCGCAGAGGACGCGGGGCTCTTCGCAGCTTCCTCCTTGCCTTCCCCCTTGACCGCCTGCTCCGCCTCATCCAGCCCCCTGTCGATCGATTCGTCGATCTCCCGGTCGATCTTTCTCTCGACCTTGTCCTGCACCTTCTTCATGAGATCGAATCCCGCGTAACCGACCGAAGAATAAAGAAACAGAACCGCGATTACCGACACCAGGGCTACCCTTCTCATTTTGATTCCTCCTCGTTGGGCAGGGAAAACGAGAGCTTATGGTCGGCAATAACCTAGTATAGAAGAGACGGAATGGCAAGGGTTTCGTTTTGGGCGTCAGATAATCCCGGACTCCCGGAGCTCTTCGATCTCCTGCTCGGAGAGCTCTGCCCAGGAGGCGAGAACCTCTTCGGTATGTTCGCCGAGCTCCGGGCTCGCCTTCTCGATACTGCACGGGGTCCGAGAGAATTTCATCGGCGTCCCAACCACCTTCAGGGTGCCCTGTGTGGAGTGCTCCACATCGACGAACATCCCCCTCCCGTTGATGTGGGGGTCATTCACCACCTGGTCGATCCTGTTCACCGGACCGCACATCACCTGATGGGCATCGAGCAGAGCGATCCACTCCTCGGTGGTTCGAGCACTCATCAGGGCGTTCATCTCGGCCAGGTACTCGTCGTAGTTCTCCAGCCTCGCCTCCAGGGAGTTGTACTTCTCGTTGGTCGCCCACTCCTCCTTTCCGGCCGCTTTGCAGAACCGCTTCCAATCTTCCGGAAGCTGAGCCACGACGACGACGTACCCGTCCCGGGTCGAAAAGGCCTGGAAGGGCGTGAACAGGGGGTGTCGGGATCCGAGGGGCCCCGGGATCTCCCCGGTAGCGAAGTATCTGGCGCAGGCGTTCTCGCAAAGAGCCACCTGTGAGTCCAGCATGGCCACGTCGATGAATTGCCCTTGCCCGCTCTTCTCCCGTTCGTGGAGGGCGGCCAGGATGGAGACGCAGGTGAACAGGGACGCGCCGATATCCCCCATGGAATACCCGAGACGGGCGGGCGGCCTTCCCGGCTCCCCGGTGATGCTCATCACGCCGCCCATTCCCTGGGCGATCATGTCGAAGGCGGGTCGCTGGGCGTACGGCCCGTCCTGGCCGAAACCGGACAGGGAGGCATAGATGATCCGGGGATTGGTCTCGCGTATCGGGTCGTAGCCGAGCCCGAGCCGTTCCATGACTCCGGGCCGGAAGTTCTCCAACAGGATGTCCGCCCCCTTGGCAAGCTCGAGGACCACTTTCTTTGCACCCTCGCGCTTCAGATCAAGGGTCAGGCTCTTCTTGCCACGGTTGATGCTCAGAAAGTAAGAGCTCAGCTTGTCGATGTGAGGGCTGGCAAAACGGGCCAGGTCACCGATCTTCGGGGCCTCTATCTTTACGACCTCTGCGCCGAGATCGGCGAGCAGCATCGTTGCGTAAGGGCCGGAAAGCATCCTGCCAAAGCTCAACACCTTTGTTCCTTCCAGCGGACCTGGCACCGTAACCACCTCCTGATTCGTGATTATGTCGGGGAGGGGCCTGATCCCTGACCCCTGATCCCTAGGTTGCCCCTGATCTTAGCCCCTTCGAAAAGGAATGACAAAGGCGTAGGTCCTATGCCATTTCTCTGGTTGACCTGACTCCCGAACATGGCTTAACGTATTGTCACGATCTCAATGAACATCGAATAAAAAGAAGACTGGAAAGGAGCATGACATGAGGAATCCGGGTCCGATCACGCGATCCTTGCTTGTCGTTCCGCTCCTCTTCGCCTTGTCCGTGACCGGGCCGGCCCATGCGGTCGAAGTCATACCTCTTGCATATCATTTCGGGGTGGTGGAGGTCGGGACCTCGAGCAGCACGATCATCACCCTCGTCAACCCCACCGGGCACTCGCACGTCCTCACTGTCGCTGCCTTTGTCGGGGGAAGCAGCCCCGATTTTTCTATCGCTACGCCCCTGGATCTGCCGTTGACGATCGAGTCCATGGAGGAGCTCGAATTGGAGATCGTCTTCGCTCCCTCCACTCCCGGCCTTCTTCTGGCCGAACTGGAGTTGCATATTATCGACAACAGTCTGAAGATCGTGACTGTTTCGCTCCAAGGAGGCCCCGGAACCGCCCCTCCTCCTGGAGCCTGCGCCCCATAGCACGCTGCCAGACCGGCCCCGCGGCCAAACCTCCTTTGGAAGCACCGGAATGTCAGCCCCCTGCACGGACCGGGTCCCTGATCGCGAGGATCTTACCACCCCTTTCGCGCATCGAAAGGTGTAAGAGCATAGGTGACCGCACATGCGGTCCCCATCTCCAACTTACCGATCTGGAAAAAAAACAGGAGAACGGATCCATGAATCTCAGCGAATATTTCGATAAGGCAGAAGGGCTTGGCGTACTCTCCACGGCGGATGCATCCGGACACGTGGACACCGCGATCTACGCGAGACCCCACGTAATGGATGATGAAAACGTGGCCTTTATCATGGCGGACAAGAAATCCCATCACAACCTCCAGTCCAACCCTCATGCGGCTTATCTGTTCAAATCGAATGGAAGCGGCTACACGGGGCTGAGGCTCTACATGAAGATGACCGGGGACGAAAAGAACAGCGAGCGTATGATGGACCTCATCCGCAGGAAGAACTATGTGGAAGACGAGGGCAGCGACCTGTATCTCGTCTCCTTTCGGGTCGAGAAGATCCTTGGGCTCACCGGTTCAGGGGAATGCCCGGTAGATGGGAAGGACGGACACTGAGCCGTTCAGAAGAACGGCTGGCCAGGCTGACAGGATAGGGGGAAGATGGGCAAGGGGTCTCTCCCGGGCCTCATGTTCCCCCTTTGGCCTCCCCCCGCGATCTCGCCGCCTCTTTCCACGATCGTAGCCCCCTGCCCCACTTCAGTATGATTCACCCCGGCCGTCTGTTATACTGCTCGAGTTGAAACCTCCCTTTACAGACAAAGAGGATATGCGAAATGCAGATGAAGCTTCGGTCGGCGATCCCGCTGTTCGGCCTGCTCACCCTCCTCCAGCACACCCCGGCTTTCGCCCAGAGCATAGACGTTGCACGGTGGTTCGGCCCGGAAGTGGGCAACCGTTCCGTCATTGCCCGGTATGCATTGAACTTCTACACGGATTCGGACGTGGACGGCCAGAACACCGACCTCGGTCTTCTCGAGCATGACTTCTTCGCCATGGCCCCTGTATGGCAGAACAACCGGCACGAACTAGGCATCAGTGCGAAAGTAGAGCTACAGGACACGGATACGGACGCCGTTCTGCCGAGAGAAGGAATCCCTCTTCCGGGACAGCTCTGGGAAGTGCGGGTGGCAGGGAACTACAGGGGAGTGGTCCGGGGCGACTGGATATGGGGAGTGAACGCAAGCTTCGGCTCGGCCAGCAACGAGCCCTTCCAGGCCGGCGACGCGTTCGATGGAACACTGGGCGGTCTTCTCCGCATCCCGCACAAGGAGAAGAATGCCTGGTTGTTCTTCCTCTATTTCGCCACCAACAGGGAATTCCTGAACTACATACCCCTTCCCGGCGCAGGCTACTGGTGGGAGCCTTCGGACAAGCTCCGCGCGGTTGTGGGTGTCCCTTTCGTCTCGCTCGCCTACGGCCCGGTCGAAAAGCTATCGTTGAACCTGAACTACTTCCCGATCCGGAACATCAAGGCCAGGGCAAACTATCGGATCGCCGGTTCTCTTACCCTGACGGCCGGATTCGAATGGCGCAACCAGAGGTATTTTCGCGCGGATCGGGACAACAACGACGAACGGATCTTCTACTACGAGAAGCGAATCGCCGGTGGGCTCCGTGTTGACGTGACCAGACAGGTCACCCTCGCATTCGAGGGAGGCTGGGCATTCGATCGGTTCTACTTCGAGGGGGAAGAATATGGCGATCGTGATGGGAACCGCATCGACGTTGATGACAGTCCCTATGGAGCCGTCAAGATCGTCGGCCGTTTCTAAACCAGCGTCGATCAGGAGGAACCAGTGAAGCGGCTATTCAGCGGGATCAAGGCAGGCACCCTGGAACTGAAGAACCGCATCGTCCTGCTGTCCATGCAGTTGGGATACGCAGAGGGCGGGTTCGCCACCGACGCCTTCATCCGCTTCTACGAGGACAGGGCCAGGGGCGGAGCAGGCCTGCTCATCGTCGGAGGGGCCCACGTTCACCCCCACGGCACGGGCGGTGTGAACTTCCTCGCCATCGACGATGACAAGTACATTCCAGACCTGAAAAAGCTCACGGACACGATCCGCTCTGCGGGATCCAAGTCCTGCCTTCAGTTACTCCACTCGGGTCGATACGCCTTCTCGCTTCTGACCGGCGAGCAGCCCGTATCCGCATCCGAGGTCGAGTCTCCGCTCAGCGGAGATGTACCCAGAGCCCTGAGCGTGGAAGAGATCGCGGGGATGGTGACCCTCTTCACCGAGGCCGCACGCCGGGCAAAGGAAGCAGGCTTCGACTCGGTCGAGATCTGCGGAAGCACCGGCTATCTGATCAGCCAGTTCCTCTCTTCCTACACCAACCGCAGGACCGATGAGTACGGAGGCAGCCTGGAGAATCGGATGAGGTTTGCCAAGGAAATCGTCAGAAGCATCAAGCAGGAGCTCGGAGAGGACTACCCGGTCGTGTTTCGGTTGAGCTTCGACGATTACGTGGAAGGCGGGACGGGCCTCGACGAGACGAGGCCCATCGCCAGGGCGTTGGAACAGGAAGGAGTCGATCTCCTGGACATGCAGGTGGGCTGGCATGAGGCAAAGGTGCCTACGAGCGCAATGCTCGTTCCTAGAGCCGCCTTCGCATATCTTGCCGGAGCCATCAAAAGGGAAGTCTCCATTCCGGTGATCGTCACGAACAGGATCAACGATCCTCTCCTCGCGGAAGAGCTTCTCCAGGACGGGGTCGCAGACCTGATCGGCATGGCGAGGGCCTTGATCGCTGACCCGGAACTGCCGAACAAGGCGATGACCGGAAGGCGCGAGGAAATCGCACCATGCATCGCATGCAACCAGGGGTGCATGGACGGCATATTCATGGGACGGCCGGTCGCCTGCCTGGTCAACCCGGCTGCGGGGCAGGAGGCGGATTTCGAAATCCGTCCCGCGGCGGAATCGAAGAAGGTGATGGTCGTAGGTGCGGGCCCAGGGGGCATGGAGGCGGCCAGGGTTCTGGCCGTCAGGGGCCATTCGGTGACCCTGGTGGAAAAGGAAAAGGAGCTGGGAGGCCAGCTCACCTTTTGCGGGATCGCAGAAGACAGGGGCGAGTTCCGGTCCTACCTGAAACATCTGGTCCATGAAGTGAATCGACTGGATATCGACATTGTAACGGAAGAGCAAGCGACCGAGCGTTCGATCCTTGCGAGCGACCCGGATGTGGTCATCGTCGCCACCGGCGCGCGACAAGACCTCCCGGAGATACCCGGTATCGAGAGACCCCACGTCTGCACCGCCGAGTCCGTGCTCCGGAGAGAGGCTGACCTTTGGGGCAAGGTGGTCATCCTGGGTGGAGGGCATATCGGGTGCGAAGTCGCCCTCTACGCAGCACAGAGAGGTGCCATGCCGACCGACGTTGCCCGTTTCCTTGTACGCCACGGAGCGCTCGACGATGATGCCGCCCTCACCTACATGAAACAAACCAGGCCCGTCACGATCGTCGAACAGCGGAAGAAGGTGGCCGCTTACTACGGCCGAACCTCACGGTTCGGCATCCTCCAGTCGCTGCGCAGCTACGGCGTCACCTTGATGACCAACACGAAGTGCATCGAGATAGGTGACGGGGCGATCGTCATTGAGACCGAGGAGGGACAAAGCACCCTCGAGGCGGATACGGTCGTGATCACATCCGGCTACGTCGAGGAGAACGTGCTTTACGAGCAGCTGAAGGACAAGGTCCCGGAGCTTCACATCATCGGAGATGCCCGAAAGCTCAAGAGTTGTCAGCAAGCCGTACTGGAGGGGGCGAAACTGGCGCGCCAGATCTGACCTCCAGCCCCATAGGGCTCGCAACAGGTGCCTGGTCGACACCGGAGCAAGCTGTCGCGGGATTCTTCACAGAGGAAGCGTTCCCCAATCTACGGGCAATCGTGGTACACGTTCGCACCCCTGCTCTCCAACTGAGGGATGTAGCTGGTGCAGGATGTCGCACTGAGAGGATTTCCTTCGAGGTGTACCTCGGCAAGGTACGCTATACCAGCGTTGTTCACGAGGGGAAGGATATCCGTGATTTGGTTGTCGGCAAGGTTGAGCTCTCCCAGAAGAGTCAGGGCGGTCAGGGCGCTCAGGTCACTGATCTGGTTGCCTTCGAGAGACAGGGCCTCCAGGCCGGTCAGGCCTGCCAATGGACCGAGGTCGCTGATCTGGTTCCCGTCAAGATGGAGGTGTTTGACCCGCGTGAGGCCTGCGAAGGAGCTGAGGTCACCGATCTGGTTGTCGTTGAGGTACAGATCCCACAAAGAGTGTACCGACTCCAGTGGTGTAACGTCATCCAACTGGTTTCCGTCCAGGTAGAGTGCATGCAACTCCGACAGCCCCGCCAGGGGGCCGAGGTCGCTCACCTGGTTCCCGTCGAGATAGAGTTCTCCCAGGGAGGTCATCCCTGCCAGTGGGCTCAAGTCGGTGATCTGGTTGTTTTCGAGATAGAGTTCCCTGACCAGCGTCACGCCGGCCAGGGGCGTCAGGTCACTGATCTGGTTGTTGGAAAGCCTGAGGCTGGAGGCCAGGGGCACACTGGCCAGCGCACTGATATCACTGAGTTGGGTGGAGGACAGGTCGAGAGCGACCCGATTCGCAAGACCTGCCAAGGGGCTCAGATCGGTAACAGGAGTCCCTGAGAGGGAGAGAGAGCGCAGACGCGCAAGGCCCGTCAGAGGGCTCAGGTCACTGACCTGGGTTTCATCGAGGCGGAGATACCGCAGTTCAGCCAGAGTTGCCAGTGGCGCAATGTCGGTGACCGGGTTCCCGTCGAGGTAGAGGGTCTCGAGGAGAGTGAGCCCTGCAAGGGGAACCAGGTCGCTGACCTGGTTCAACGAGAGATAGAGTGTTTCCAGGTTCGTCAGCCCCGCCAGAGGATTGACGTCACCGATCTGGTTGTCATCGAGGTAGAGATGTCGCAGGCCCGTCAATCCCGCCAGAGGACTCAGGTCGCTGATCCGGTTTTCACCAAGTCGTAGATTCACCACCTGCGTCAAGGCAGGGAATGATGACAGGTCGTCTATATCGTTCTCTTCAAGAGACAGGATTCTGAGGGCTGCCATGCTCGCCAGGGGTGCAGGATCACTCACCTGGTTTCCGTTCAGGACAAGGGTGTAGACTTCCGTCAACCCAGCGAAGGAGGTGAGGTCCTGGATCTGGGCTTCTTCCATGTAGACGTATCTGAGACCGCCCAGCCCGGCGAGGGGTGAAACGTCGGTTACCTGGTTCCCTGAAAGGTAGAGGTACTCGAGGTTCGTCACCCCGGCCAATGGGCTCAGGTCGCTTACCTGGTTGTTGTCGAGGTAGAGCCTCTGAAGTTGCGTCAACCCTGCCAGCGGGCTCAGGTCGCTGATCTGGTTGTCTTTGACGTGTAGTTGACGTAAAGCGGGAAGTCCTTCCAGACCGCTCAGGTCGGTGATCTGGTTTCCATTGAGGGATAACTGGGACAGGTTCGTCAACCCTGCCAGGGGGTTCAGGTCACTGATCTGATTGTCGGAGAGACCTAATGTCCAGATTGAGGTCAGATTACCTAGGGGGCTGATATCGGTAACCTGGGCACCGGAGAGGTAGAGTTGATACAGGTTCGACAGCGCCGCCAGCGGACTCAGGTCACTGACGGGTGTATTGCCTAGGAAGAGTTCCTCGAGGTTCGTGAGCCCTGCCAGGGAGCTCAGGTCGCTGACCTGGGTGTCCTGGAGGAGGATTTTGCGCAGATTGCCGAGCCCGGCCAAAGGGTTCAAGTCGCTGATCGGGGTGTTGTAGAGATAGAGCTCGTTCAGGAATCCGATCCCTGCCAGGGGCCCGATATCCCGGACCGGGTTGGAGGAAGCTCCGAAGGAATACAGAATGGGCAGGTCTGCCAGCGGACCGAGATCTGTGATGCGGTTCTCATCGAGAGCCGCCAGAGTCATGAACGTACAGTACTCCAGGCCGCTGATATTCTCGATGTCGGCGCGATAAGCTCCTAGAGTAAACACTTGAAGAAGGACGGAGGTGCAAAGGGGCCCTGAATAGTAAGGGGGCGGGTCCCACGTGTCGGATAGCCCCACGGACCACCGGATGCGCTCCTCCAGGTTAGGGTCCGGGATTGCTGCCTCGTCCCCCCAAGGACACTCGGAACCCTGCCCCATCAGAAACATGCATGACAGAGAGATGACTCCAATCCAAGCGGGCATATGGTTTCGGCGGATCACAGGCATGGCCTCCCTAGAGGTATTCAAGCGTGAACACTACAGGGCCCCATCCAGTCTACGGGCAATCGTGGTGCACCTTCGCACCCCTGCTCTCCGGTTGGGCGACGTAGCTGGTGCAGGATGTCGAGCCGAGGTGATTCCCATCAAGATGTAGTTCGGAGCCGTATCCCAGGCCTACGTTGTTCACCAGGGGAAGGATGTCGGTGATCTGGTTGTCGGCCAGGCTGAGTTCTTCCAGGATCGTCATAGCGACCAGGGGCCCGAGGTTCGTGATCTGGTTGCCGGCGAATCGATAGGAAGCTTGCTTCGGGTAGGAACAGCGTACGACAGTAGGGACTTGTGTGTCAAAGAGAAAGAGGCCCCATCGTCAGAAAAAGACGGAAAGGATGGCGGCGACCTCTTCCTCTGAATATTCGCTCGCCTCTATCGCCTTACCAGCCGCTTCGAGGATCCGAGCCGGATCGCCCAGGCCGTGGAATCGCTTCATCTTGTCTTCTTCCAGATCGATTCCAAGAGCCTCGGCCACGATCTCCGGAAACGTGACGGACTCGAGCCCCAGCTCCTTTTCATACGGGAAAAAGGCAAGCTGGCACCCCGCACACAGGTTGACGACCGCGTCTGCCTCCGCCTCCTTCGCCTCCTGCAACCGATTCCTCATAAAGGAGTCGGGCACGGACGGGTCCGCATTTCCTTTGGCCGACCAGCCGCAACAGAGCGCCCGCTCCCGGTTGTGCTTCATCTCGACCAAGTCGACTCCTTTGATGGATGAAAGCACCTCCCGCGGGCTCTCATAATCCCCCAGGCCCCGGGCGGTGAAACAAGGGTCCTGAACCGTGATGCGCTTGCGGATCCCCTTCTTGAAAACGAGTCGCTCACTCCGCTCTGCCAGGAATCTTGACAGATGCTGATACCGAACACCGGCGGCGGAATGCTCCAGCGAGGCTTTTTCCAGAACGTACACGCACGTGGGGCACGTGAAGAGGACTGTGCTGGGCTGAAAACGCTCCAACCCCTCGACCAGGTCCCGGCACATCCTGTCCGCCGTATCCGGATCCGCTGTGTTCAGGTGCACGGCGCCGCAGCAAAGGTTCTTGCCCCCGCCGATTGCAACGAAATCCTCGCCCATCTCCTTGAGGATGTCCCGGGTTGCCGCCATGGAGGCAGGGAAGATGACGTCGTGACAGCCGAAGAAGACGACGATGTCGTGCGCTTCCGGTTTCTCAGGGATCTCCTCGAGCCACCACTTCTCGGAGGGCCTTGTCTGGATGGCACTCAGGACCTCCTGGTAGCTGTACCTTTGACAGGGTCGGGCCAGCTCCATCATGGGCGGCACGGCATGGCCGTCTCTCGCAAAACGCGCTTTGGCCAAAACGGGTGTTGCGCTCGCGTCGATCCCCTCGGGGCAATGCACATCGCATTCGAGACAGTTGATGCACTGAAAAACGAAGTCGTAGACCTCCTGGTCAAATTCGCCGGATACGAGAAAATCTCGTTTCGCCCGGCTCAGTCTTGCCGGATCCGCATCTTTCAAGGCCGTGAAGGGATTGATTTCGCAGTTGGTCACACACTTCCCGCAGCCCGTGCACTTCTCCTGGATTTCCCTCAAGCAGTCTTCCAGGTATATCTCGAGTGAAACATTGCTCATCTGTATGCTCTTCCTTCCTTTCGAGCTCCAGAGTGTCGTTCAACGCATCACTCCGGTCACTTGAGCCGGTGAAGCTTCACCTCTTCACAATTCATGGCCTCCACCAATGGATCGAGAGGAAAGACCTCCATGGGGACGCGCACCCCTGTCGCCTTCACACTGCCCTCCAGCAGCAGCTTCGTCATGGCCACAACGCTCATGGCCGTTGTGCCGTAGTCCGAGGGTCCCACCACGCACAGGCAACGGGTACACGCAGATCCATCTTGCTTCCCGGTTGCTACGACACTCAGAGCAATCGTCTCCGATTCCGGCCGCTTGTTCCCTTTTGAAAGTGCGATCATTCTGGCCAGGCGTTTCCTCGTGCTCTCACGATTGAACAAGCCCAGGAAACCGATCTTCTTCAGCAGGACGATGAGCCTCTCGAAACCGGCCTTGTCAAAGCTAGTCCAGTAGTTGACGTCGTGGACGTTGCACTGCTCGGCCACCAAAGCGGCCTCGATCCAGTTGATCAGACGCTGGGCCCTGTTCCCGAAGGGCTCCGGGAACATCATCTCCCTCTTCACCGAAAAACCGGGCCTTGAGTGTTCTGCACCGTTGACCCTGAACCGAACGGGTTGAGCGAACACGCCCAGCATGTCCGCGATTCCCGTGACACCGGCGCTGCCATCCGCGCTCTGAAGCAATCCTACGTCGATGGTGGACACTTCCTCGAGCGATTCCACAAGGTGTTTGGCCATCATCCCGGACAGGCCGGGTATCAACCCGGCCATGATGATCGAGGCCGCATGGCCCGCCTCCGGCAGCGAATCGAGCCGCCGCGCCTTTTCGAGGAAGTCGGCGCTGACCGTGACGTCCAGGCAGGGGATGCCCCGGGTCAGGCACACCGATTGGACGAGCGGCTCCGTCTGCTGAACAGCAACGATGACCGCATCGGGCCCTCCGGTCATCGCCTTCTCCAGGCTAGCCCTGTCGGCAATGTCAACGCACTCCGAAGAAACCTCTCCTCCCAGCGCCCGTGCGTACTGCTGTCCCCGGTCCGGCCTGTAGTCTCCCACCACCAGAGAGGTGGGCCCGAAAAGCCGAATCACCTCTTCACACACGAAGCGGCCAACGCCACCGGTTGCTCCCAAGACGAGAATACTTCGAGGATCGGAACCAGCCATGCCTGTTTCTCCTATGGAACCCGCATGCTCCCGGCCATCCCGGCCTTCACGCCCGGGCCAGCACACGATCGACCGGGGTGTAGTCCAGACTGAGGGCATCCGCTACGGCCCTGTAAGTCACGGCCCCGTCCACAACATTCGCGCCCGCCTTGATCTCTTCATTCTCTTCCATCGCTTCCTGCCATCCCTTGTTTGCGATCTCCACCGTATACGGCAGGGTTGCGTTGGTCAGTGCAAGCGTCGATGTCCTCGGAACCGCCGCAGGCATGTTCGCCACGCAGTAGTGCACGACCCGATCCTCTTCAAAGATCGGCTCTGAATGGGTCGTGGGCTTCGATGTCTCGAAGCACCCCCCCTGGTCGATCGCAACATCCACCAGGACTGCGCCCGGCTTCATCGTGGCAAGCATATCTTTCGTGATCAGCCTCGGTGCCCTCGCACCCGGGAGAAGAACGGCTCCGACCACCACATCCGCCATGGCGATGAGATCCCTGAGCACCGACGGACTCGACATCACCGGAAAGCAATTCTTCGGCATGACGTCGCTCAGGTATCGAAGCCTGTCGAGGTTCACATCCAGGATATGGACCTTGGCGCCCAGGCCGCACGCCATCTTGGCGGCCTGCATGCCCGCCACCCCGCCGCCGAGTATCACCACGGTTCCCGGGTCGACTCCGGGGACCCCTCCCAGGAGGACCCCGTAGCCCCCTTGCGACTTCTCGAGGTACTTCGCCCCCTGCTGGATCGACATCCGCCCGGCCACCTCGCTCATGGGCGTGAGCAGGGGCAGGGACCCCTCCGCCTTCTGAATCGTCTCGTAGGCGATGCAGACCGATTTACTCCGCATCAGAGCGTGCGTGAGTTGCTCTTCGGCGGCGAGGTGCAGATAGGTGAACAGGATCTGCCCTTGCCGAATCAGATCGTATTCGGACGGCATGGGCTCCTTCACATGGAGGATCATTTCCGCACGCGCAAAGATATCCTCGGCTCTCTCTGCGATCTCGGCGCCCGACTCTACATAGTGCTGATCCTGGAACCCGCTGCCCACACCGGCGCCTCTTTCCACAAGTACGCTGTGCCCGTGCTCTAGAAGGACTTCGACCCCGGAGGGCGTCATGGACACACGGTTTTCCTCTGTCTTGATCTCCTTGAGAATCCCGACGATCATGGCTTGCTCCCCTTTTTCGGCCGCTTGCCTACTTGCTGAATGCGCCCAGAATCTCCATCAACTTCGAACTTTATTCTTTTATTGTACAGTGTTCAAAAAGAGTGTCAAGACAATACTTAAGTATTCGTTTTCAATAGGAAATAGAGTGAAAACCCCTGGATTACCGGCCCAGCTCGTAGGTCTTGCCCGTTTCGATCATGGCCCGGAAATTCTCCTCCCGGATTGCACCCGGAAGGCTGCAGGCGCTGCTCATGATCAGGCCGCCGTCCGCTCCGGTCTCGTCGATCAGCCTCTTGGTGTATGCCTCCACCTGAGCCGGCTCGCCGAGGCACAGGTCTGCTGCACTGACATCGCCCACGATACACATGTGGTCCCGCAATAACTCCTTGGCGGCGAAGATGTCCGTCGTTCCGTCCAGATCAATGATGGCCGAACCCCTGGGCAGCTGTTTGAAATAAGGGATGTTCTTGTCCCAGCACGTGTCCAGGTGAAACCAGCTCACGATCCCTTCCGACCAGAGGGCGTCTACGATCTGGACCGTATAGGGCCACCAGAACCTTTCGAAGATCTTCAGTGGGTAGAAAAACGCGCCGGCCCTCTCCTCGGTAATGTTCGCGTACTTCACGCCTGTTGCCTTGCACATGCCGATCAGCAACTCGATGTATTCCGGGATAGCGACCTTCATCGCCTTGTCGACCAGCTCCGGCCGGTAGTACAGATCTTCGGTGAATTTCACCATCGACCGGGTCAGGGAAAGGGAGAAGAAGGGGTGCATGGACCAGGTGGGGTACATCGGTACGATGCCCCTCTTTCTGCATTCGTCGCAGAACTTCACCGCGTTCTCGATCGCCCCCTGCTGCAGGGCCTGCACATCCTCCGGTTTGTTGTCCGAGACGCGCGGGACGAGGACCTGGCCGTAGAAGTTGAGCCATCCCATATCGGCCAGGACATCATACTCTTCTGCCGACCAGTTCTCTGCCTCGAGCACCTGTGCCTCCGTCTCCCCCTTTTCCGGCAGCTTGATCTTCAGCCCGAGCAGACAGGCGATACTCGGGTCATTGACCGGTGGCGTGGCATCCCATCCTCCGAAGGCCTCGAACGCCTCCATGTCTAATTCGAGCAGTCGATCATAGCCGCCTGCGAGGACCTCTGAGGCGTCGTCGATGCCAAGGAGCCGTGCCGCAGCGGGCGTGCACATCAAGGGAGCAAGCGGAACGCGATCCGGCTTCTCCAATTGGATTGCAGCGTTCACTCTCTCTTCCGGGGTCATCGTTTCCTGGGCCATTGGGTTTCTCCCGATCGTAGAGGTTCGTCAGTTCGATCTCTCGCTCTATCCTGTTACCCTTCCGAAGGGATCTCTGCGTTCCCCATGCGGGGTCGTCCCACCGCACGGGCAATCACCTCCGTCTCCATGTAGATCTCCTCCGTCCTTCCAGCTCCCCCCCGTGCTATGCGGTCGATCCGCTCGACCTTCACTCTGGGCTGGTCGGCCCCGGCCCGGAGGGCCAGGTCGCGCGCCCTCGCCTCGGCCTCCGCCTGCGCACAGGCGACCGCCTCTTCCAAATCATCGAAGTTGCGCGTGCCCGAGGTCAGGTAGACCCGGAATGCCTGGTCGATCTCCACAGGTCGGATCAGGAGTCGGACCGTCTGGGTGACGCCTCCTGCAACCGTACCAATCGCGTTCGCCACGGCCGCATGCTCGGGAACACGCAGTTCCGCTCCCATACGGGTGGTCACGGCCGGCATGTAGTTCGAAACCGGTGCACCGATCGCAACTACAGGGCGCTCCAGTGATAGGGAAAGAGAAAAGGCCCCTCCCCGGTCCGCACCCAGGGCTCTATCGATCATCACCCTTTCGACTCCCTGGCGAACATCTGCCGTCTCGAAACCCTCCTCCGCCAACGCACAGCCCAGGATCGCCCGGCCGGCCTGGACTTCGACCTGACGCACGACGCTTTCGGCAAAGGCTTCCGGCTCTTCTCCCAGCTGCCTGGCCCAAAGGGCGGCCCCGAGTTCCGCGGCCTCGACCGACCAGCAACGATATCGCCCGAGCACGTGGACCGCATCGGTCGGCGTGAAAGCGCTCAGCGCCAGAAGCCCCTGTTCCATCAACTCGTCCAGGTAACGTCTGTACAAGGGCGGAATCTTTACCCGCGCAAGCAGGTCGATCAGGGCGACCGAATCGTCGCCGATCAGATCCCAAACCTCCTGCTGCCCCGGTGTGAGGGTCAGGCTGTTGCCGGTCATGTGTCTCTGCTTGCGGACGAAGCGGCCCTGGTCCGGGTCCATGGGGCAGTCCATCTGCCGTCTCAAGATCTCGAGGGCGGCCGGCTCCTGTTCGGCCAGGAGGCTCAGGGGGATGACCCGTCTCGGCCCGACCGTCAGGCCTTCCGCCCCGTCACACAGGGTCTCACTGTCGCCGCCCAGACCCGTCGTTCGGACATCGATCGCCTCCACCATGATGTCCCAATTCCCGACGCGCACGCCCTTCTCGTTCAGGACCGGCAGCCCCTGCTGCATTGCGGCTATGTCGGTCGTGGTTCCTCCCATGTCGACCACGAAGGAATCCCTTGCATCGGTCAGGAAGCAGGCGCCCACCACGCTCGCAGCAGGCCCGGACAGGATCGTCTCCACCGGCCTCTCCAGGGCCATATCCGCTTCCATGAGGGAGCCGTCTCCCTTCACCACCATCAGGGGGGCCCGGATCCCCTTGCTCCGCAACATATCGCGGACGGTCTGCACGAGTTCCGAGAGCAGGGAAATGAGCCGGGCATTCATCGCAACCGTGAGGGCGCGGCGCGGGGCGTTCAGGTGGGTGGTGAGCTCGTGTCCGCACGTCACCGGAAGGCCGGTCAGATCCCGCACGAGCCGTCTCACCCTGAGCTCGTGCGTCGGGTTGCGCACACCGAAAAACCCGGAGACGGCAAAGGCGGACACCCGCGGCGCAAGGCGCGTGATCGCCTCTTCCGCTCCCACCATGTCCAGCGGGGCCATTTCTTCACCCGTCCCGGTATGGCCTCCCTCGAGAAACACGATGTTGTCACGCGCCACGATGCTCTCGATTCCCACGTCGTGCAGCGTCTCCGGATCGTACCCGAGCAGCAGAGAACCGACCGGGCTCCCCTGTCCCTCCACAACCGCGTTCGTTGCCAGGGTAGTGGAGAGGGAGACCATGCTGATTTCGACCGGTGGGTTGGGCAGCACGGCTTCCACGGCCTCGCGGATTCCGACGGAGAGCTCGTGTTTCGTTGTCAATGCCTTTGCCGTGGCAAGGATGCCCTTCTCGTCGTCCATGAGCACGGCATCCGTGTAAGTTCCACCCGTATCGATTCCTAGAAGTATGGACATCTGCCCCTCAGTGTTGTCGTAATCGTCCTCGTCGTCGTCCTCGTCCCCGATCATCTACCTTGAGATACCTCTCCCAGATGTTTGCGCAGCCCTTCCGAAACGAGCTTCTCGATCTCCTCGCTCCCAACCCCATAAACGATCACGTTGAGTGTAAGGTCCATCTTCTCGGCCATTTCGTCCAGGATTCCCTTGAACCGGGTCTTCTGCTCGAAGGAGGTCACACTGAAGAAGAGATGGCCCTTGTCCCCTGACTCGAGGATCCCTTTTATGTGGCCGATCAGTCTGCAACCCCGGTCTCTGAGAGAAAGCGAGAGCTCGGCGAGGAACGCGTCTACACACCCACGGAGATCCGTCTCCGCCCGCGACCCGGCAAGGATCAATGTTCCCTTCAGAGCATACGCCGTCGGTTTCGGGTCCCCGGCGGGCAGGTCATGGGTATGGTGACCGTGCGTCATCGTAGTGCATCCATCAACTCTTCGAGGTTGGTCTTCTGCTCAGCGGAGATGGCCACAACCCTGGCCTCTCCGTTCAACTCCTTCACGCTCGCCTCGACACCCTGGACGGCCGCCTGCTCGACTTCGTCGATCTTGTTCACGGCCACGATGTCGGCCGCCCCGATCTGTGCCGTCACCAGTGGGTTCATCACTTCAAGAAGCATCTCGTACCGGGCAGCATCTACGAGGGCCAGGACCTGGATCTCTTCGACCATGGAGGCATACCGACGAACCGTCGGGACGATATCTCCCGGCCTTGCGATTCCGGTCGCCTCGAGAATGACCCTTTCCGGACGGACGGACTTCTCGAGTTTCTTCAGGGTCGTAACGAGATCCACGGAAAGGGTGCAGCAGACGCATCCGCCAAAGATCTCCTGCACCTCCAGGCCTTCCTGCCGCAGGTATTGCCCGTCGATTCCGACCTCACCCACCTCGTTCTCGATGATGGCAACCTTCTGGGAGGCGGCCACCAGACGCCGTGCGATCTCCAGGAGCAGGGTGGTTTTCCCGGAACCGAGGAAGCCGCTGATCAGAAGAAGTCTCACAGAAGTCTCTTTCCTAAGTCTGCGTCTTCGGGGTTGTGGAGGCGAGATCGGAAGTCATGGTTTCCCTCCCCAAGGCTCACTTGCCTCCGACCTGTTCCAGGCAGTACGACACCCCTTCCATCGCGTCCAGGGTCTGAAAGTCGGCGCCGATATGCTCTTTGACCGTGGGCGTGGTCACACCGCCTCCTACCATGAGCTTACATTTGTCCCGCAGGCCCGACTCGACGAGCAGTTCGGAGGCCTCTTTCATCGACGCGAAGGCGGAGGTGATCAGAGCCGAGAACCCGACAAACTCGGGATTCACCTCCTTGACCTTGTCCACGACCACAGCCGGCAGCACGTCCACCCCCAGGTCGTGCACTTCGAAGCCCTGGGCCCGTAAGAGTGTTGCAACGATATCTTTGCCAAGGTCGTGGATGTCCCCCTTCAGGGTGGCGAGCACCACTTTGCCCAGAGGCTTGGGAGGGCGCACCTTGTCCATGTGGGGATTCAGGATCTCCACCACGCCCTTGAAGATCTCGGCAGCCAGCATCATTTCAGCCAGATAGAATTCGCCTGCCTGGAAGCGATCCCCCACGATGGTCATCCCCCGACGACACTCCTCGAGGATCTTGAGCGGGTCGTCCCCCCTTTCCGCCTTCTCCTTGACAGTCCCCAGCACCTCGTCCCGTTTCAGCTCAACCAGGGCCATGGCCAGCTCATCGCTCATTCTGTGTCCTCCCCTTTTGGGTGAATCCCAGGAATCCTTACGAGAAAGGGTACGAAACCTTACATATATGTTCAACAGGACCGACACAAGGTGTCATATAGTATTGAACAGCGTTCAAGAGGTCAACAAGAAATCCGTCTCTTCCTCCGTGCCGGGCATTCACTTTGTCGGCCACCCGGGTTATACTTGCCGATTCGAAAGGCGGATCCGTGCCGATCGTCTACCAAAGGCGCGGTGAGAGCATCCAAATCATGGAGCCGGAAAGGGGGCCTGAATCGATGACAGAAGGCGGCGTGGTTGAAGTAGAAGGCCTGTGGAAGGACTACGGGCCCCTGCACGCCCTGGCGGACGTAAGCTTCACGATCGGGGCGGGAGAGGTCTTCGGCCTGCTCGGCAGGAACGGTTCGGGCAAAACGACCCTCCTCAGGATCCTCACCGGATACCGCCTTCCTACGGCAGGCACGGCACACGTGGCCGGGATGGATCTGATCCGAAAATCCCTCGACGTACGCAGGCGGATCGGCTATATGCCGGAGCATCCACAGCTCTATGCCGACCTGACGGTCCGGGGCCTGCTTCGATTCGTGGCGAACGTACACGGCCTGCCGAGGTCCACCCGTGAATCCCGCATCGAGGAGCTGTCTTCACATTTCGGCCTGGGCGCCGTCATCGATCGACTCGCAGGGCATTGTTCCAAGGGCTACCGGGCCCGAATCTCGCTGGCCGCCGCTGTGATCCACGAGCCTTCCGTGGTCTTTCTGGACGAGCCGACAGACGGACTCGATCCGGAGCAGCGCCATCAGACCCATCAACTCGTCCGACAACTCGCCAAGGACAGCACCGTAGTCCTGAGCAGCCACGACCTCGACGAAGTGGGCGTGCTCTGTTCGCGGGCTCTTGTGCTCGACCGCGGGCGTGTCGCCCGTATCGGCACGATCGAGGAGCTTGGCGGGACCGACGGCATTGCGGAAATCTTCCGACAGACCCAGGAACGGGACAGGGGGCAAGAGATATGAGGGGAGTGCTGACCGTCCTTCGCAAGGAGCTCACCGGGCTGTTCGCCTCGCCGATCGCCTACATCGCCCTGACGGCAATGGCCCTCTCGATGAGCCTCTTCTTCCTCGATAACCTGAAGGCCTTCAACACCCAGATCATGCTTCTGCAGACCCGCACCGCCTTCAACCAGATCGGCGCGGGCATGATACCACCGGGGTTGAATCTGTTCGAGCAGGTCCTGCTGCCCACGGTCACCGAGACGGCTCTCGTGCTGCTCGCCGTCATCCCCTTGATCACCATGGGCATGTTCTGCGAAGAAAGGACCCGGCGAACGGACGAGCTGCTCATGACCCTGCCGCTCAGCCACACCCAGATCGCGGCGGGCAAGTTTCTGGCCACCTACATCTTCCTCGTTGCGGTGGTGGCCATCGCGGCGCTCCTGCCGGCCATATCGGCGGCCACAACCGAGCTGGACACCGGCCCGATCCTGGCCTCCCTCTTCGGGTTGGTGCTCCTCTCCTTTGCCCTCGCCTCCATCGGCCTCCTCTGCTCGGTCCTGGCGGCCAACCAGCTCGTGGCGGCGCTCAGCGCCTATGCCTTCTCCATGGCCATCCTGGATTTCAGCTGGATGATGGAATTCACAGGAAACACGGCGGATCGGATTCTCCAGTATCTTTCTCTGATGACCCATATGGGGAGCTTTCCACGGGGCATCATCTCCCTCCAGGACATCGTCTATTTCGCAGGCCTGGGCCTGGGCGGCTTCCTGCTCGCCAGGGTCAGCCTGTCGCTCGAACGGATCAACTAGGAGTCACCATGCCCGGCTTTCTCTTTTCTCTGGCTTGTGTTGCCCTGGCCTTTGGCCTGGGGGGGATCTACCTGAGCAAGGAACCGGGACCGACGGCGATCGGGAACCTGATCCTGGCCGGCGTCCTGATCATCAGCACCGTCGTGGTCTCAGCGGTATCCGTACGAAAACAGAGGACCGGCCTTTCGCGAAGAGCGCTGGTGATCGCCCTGATTCAGGCCGGAGTGGCGATCGTCCTCACCGGCGGAATCCTCATGGCCGCCTCCCGGCTCACCCACGACTGGGACCTGACCGAGCCTCGGGTGTACTCCCTGTCCGAGTTCTCTCAACGCATCCTCGACGAGCTTCCGGTGGATATCAATGCCGTTTACGCGGGCAACCCCGCAGTATCCGGGCAGGAGAGGGTCCTCATCGAGCAGTTCGCGCAGGCCTCCGAGCGGTTTCGCCTCAAGATCGTCTCACCGCAGGAACTGCCTCCTGAGGTGGCCAGACAGATCGAGCGCGGCGGCTCGCAGCTGGTCTTCTACTCGGGCGGCCGGGCGAGGAAGGTTCAGGCCTTGAACGAACGGGCCATCATCCAGACGGTGCTCGATTTCAGTATGCGCGCGAGCACGACCCTCTGCTTCGTAACCGCCCACGGGGAGCCCTCCCTGGACGGGCACAACGCGCAAGGGTTCTCGACCTTCTACGCCCTGCTCACCCGGGAAGGCTTTCAGGCAAAGGAGCTGCTGCTGGCCGCCCATCCCGAGGTTCCGGAAGAATGCGAGATCGTGGTTGTAGGGGCCCCGGAAAAGGAGTTTCTGCCTCAGGAGCGGGACAGGCTGGAAACCTTCCTGAACCAAGGAGGACGTCTTCTCGTCTTCTCCGAGCCGAATCGCCCGGTCGAACCCGGGGAGGTGCTCGAAGGAATGGGGATATCCGCCCTGGATGCGCTGGTCGTGGACGAGGCGTCTTCACTTTTCGGTAGCGAGGCAAAGGGCACGGAACCGATCGTCAACCGGTTTACCGATTACCATCCGGTTGCCCAGGGGCTGACGGAACGGACCGGGGTCGTATTTTCGGGGGCGAGGCCCCTCATCCTTCGGGGTTCGGATCCTCGGGGCTTCGTCTACTCGGAACGAACGAGCCGGATCGAGACGCCTGAGGGGGAGAGTCTGGAAGCGGAAGGAGACGGAGCGAAACCGCTGCCCGGGTGGATGAGGAGAGGCGCCGGCCCCTTCCCTCTGGGGGCTTCCCTGGAGGTACCGACGGAGGGCGGGGACGAAGCACGCATCGTCGTCTTCGGCGACCTCGACTTTGCAACGAACCGTATGCTCGGCGCCCTGTACAACGAAGACCTGCTCATGAATGCGGTCTACTATCTGGCCAACAGGGAAGACCAGATCCGGCTCAGGCCGAAAGTGGAAGACCTCTATCAGGCGCCTCTGATCCCGGAGAAGACCTTTGCCGCCTTCAACTCCGTGGCGTTGCTGATTCCGGAGGCGATCCTCGTCCTGGGGCTCGTCGCCTGGCACAGGCGCCGCCGGCTATAGCGCCTCTTTGAACGGCTCCAGCCCTACCCGCTCGATCATCTTGCCCAGGCGCTCGCCCTTCTTCGCGTTCTCCGTGTAATAGGCGACCACCTTGTCGACCGCCGCGAGAGCCGCATCGTCGTCCAGGCCGTCCACGAGCTCATTGCCGATACGGGGCTTGGCCCCTACGTTTCCGCCGATCGTCAGGACCCATCCATCCTCTTTTCCGATCAGGCCCACATCGCGGACCCATGATTCGGCGCAGGACAGGCCACAACCGGAAACCGCCATCTTGAACTTCCCGGGCACCTGCTTGCCGTGGTACGCCGCGTCGAGCTTCATGCCGATGCCGAGGGCGTCCTGCTTGCCCAGCTTGCAGAAAGTCGTGCCCGGGCATGTGCGCACGCTGCGAACACAAAGCCCCACCGCGGCCCCCTGGTCCAGCTTCAGCTCTTCCCAAACGCTGTCGACGTCCTCTTCCTTCAGCCCCACGATCGCGATCCGGGTGGCTCCGGTGATCTTGATCGCTTTCGCCTCGTATTTCTCCGATACGTCCGCAATTCGGCGCAACAGCTCCGGGGTCACCACGCCGCAAGGAATATGCGGTGCTATTGCGTAGGTTTCGCCGTCTCTCTGCGGAATCGCTCCCTTTTCCCCAAGCTTCAGCATCATCATCCTCCATCCGTGTCAAGTCTGTCTCGCCCCCACTCGGTGCGGGCTCGCTGTCGGTACACAAGTCGATCGAATATCCTGTCGAGAGTAAGTGTTCGGTGGCTGTCGCCGAACGCTTGCGAACTTCTGAGGGTAAGGAGTCGGACCTGGAATGTCAATCAAGGCGGGGCAGAGGGCGTACTTCTCTTCAAGCCTTATCCGGTGACGATTTCAACAAGCTGCTCGACGATCTCCGGGTCCAGCTTTCCCTCTCCGCTTGTCTGGCGGATGACGGCTACGGCCTCTTCCAGCGTCATGGCTCGGCGGTAGGGCCGGTCGGTGACCAAGGCATCGTACATATCGGCCACGGCCATGATACGGGCCACCCGAGGAACCTCCTCGCCCTTCAGTCCGTCCGGATAGCCGCTCCCGTCGAGTCTCTCATGATGAGAGCGAATGATCTCCAGGGCAGGTCCCAGAGTGTTCTTCAGGGGCGCGCAAACGGTGTAGCCCACATCCGGATGACTCCGGATGATCTGCCACTCGTCCTCGGTCAGGGAGCCGGGCTTGTTGAGAATCTCTCTGGGAACCCCGATCTTGCCGATATCGTGGAGCATGCCTCCGAGCCGAAGGGCCCGTATCTCGGTCTCGGTCGCGCCGAGCCTCTTGCCCAGCACCACGGCCATCTGCGAAGTCCGGACGATGTGGCCCTGGGTATATACGTCCTTCGCCTCGACGGCGCCCGCCAGAGAGAACAGGACGCTCTCGATACTGATCAGATTGTCGTTGAGCCCTTTCGACTTGATAAGGGATTGGGTCCTTGCCAGCAGCTCCGCATGATGGGGCGGCTTCACCAGGAAGTCATCCGCCCCTGCCTCGATCCCCTGGATCTTTGCCTCCAGCTCGTCCAGACCGGTCAGCAGGATCACCGGGATGAGTCGGGTCCTGTCCCCGCGCTTCAACCGCCGGCACACCTGGTATCCATCCATCCCGGGCATCATCACATCCAGCAGGATGAGATCGACTTCCACCTTCTCGACGATGGACAGGGCTTCCTCGCCGCTGCGTGCCTTGATCACGTCCACCGGAAGCTGTTCAAGAACCGCCTCCATCAGTTCGCGGATGATGTCCTCGTCATCGACCACGAGAACCTTGGGCCTGTCGGAGACCGTGGGCTCCTGGCTATCATAGAAGAAGCTCGTATTCTTCCCGCTGCTCTTTGCTCGAAGCAAGGCATCCTGCGCGACTCCCGCCAGATCCGAAGAAGATGCCGCGTCCCTGGGACAGCAAGCCAGACCGATACTCACCGTCGGCCCCTCGGGGAACCGTGCCTCCACCGCACGTCGAATCCGTTCAGCAGCGATGTGTGCGGAACGGGCATCCGCGCCGTCCAACATCACAGAAAAGGCATCTGCATCGTGTCGCGAGGCCAGATCGAGGTCTCGTATGTTGCTCTCGATCAACACCCCGACCTCTCTCAGGAGTCCTCTTCCCCGCGCCTGCCCGAACCGCTTGCAGTACTCGGAAAAGGAGTCGATATCGATCATGGCCAGTGTGAAGGGCGTACCGTAACGACGAGCCCTTCTCACCTCACGATCCAATGCGATCCGGAAGAACCCCTGGCTGTACAGCCCCGTCAGGCTATCCCTGAAAGCGGCATCCGTTTCCGCTGCGAACTCGAGCTCGACGGCTTCGTTCATTTCGGCAACTCGCACATCAAATCCTCCCGGACCGATGTATATTCCTCTTCGATGCGTCCGACCATCCGGTCAATCTCTTCTGCTGAAAAACCGTTGTCCGCCTTCTCCAAGTCCTTGCAGAGCGCGGACAACCGCAGGGCACCCACATTGGCGCTGCTCGACTTCAGGCTGTGGGCCTGGCGCTTCACATTCTCCGCATCCCCCTGAGAGGCGGCTCGGCGCAACGCTTCCAGGAGCTGCAGGGAATTCTCGAGATAAATATTGATCACCTTGACGAGCAAGTCCGGTTTGCCCTGCTGCTCAATGGCCCGGATGGCATCCAGGGCTTTCGGATCGATTCTGACTTCCCCCGGCTCAGTTTCGAATGACCCCTGCCCGTCCCGAGGGTCCCCGGTCAACGAGTCGGCTCCTCTTGTCGGAGTCCCCTCGAGCCACCGGCCCAGCATTGCGGCCAACTGGCCCTGCGTGAACGGTTTGGTCAGGTAGTCGTCCATTCCCACTGCAAGGCAGTTCTCACGATCTCCCTCCATTGCATGTGCGGTAAGGGCGACGATAGGCAGACGAGTCCCTGCCCCGACCTCCGTTTCTTCCTTCCTTCGAATGGCTCGGGTCGCTTCGTATCCATCCATCTCAGGCATCTGGCAGTCCATCAGGATGAGATCGAATCTTTTCCTGAAGACTGCTTCGACGGCTTCTCTGCCGCTGTCTACCACCTCGGTACGGCAGCCAAGGTTTTCGAGCATGTTCAATGCAACTTCCCGGTTCACCGGATTGTCCTCTGCCAGCAGCACTTGTGCGTCGAACAGCATGCATGTAGTCTCCGTGCTGTCGCCATCCGGTACCTGCCCGTCACCTTTCAAGCCATGGATGACGGAATCCCCGCATTCCAGGGAATCGGCGGTCTCGAGCTGCACCGTGAACCAGAAGGTCGACCCCTGTCCCAGCCTGCTCCTCACCCCGATTTCTCCTCCCATCATCTCGGCCAACTTCTTGGAGATGGCCAGCCCCAGGCCGGTGCCTCCGAATTCCCGGGTCATCGTAGGATCCACCTGGGAAAAGGCATTGAAAATCTCTTCCTGGTCGCCGGGGGCGATGCCGATTCCGGTATCGGCAACCTCCAACCTTACCTCCACCCGCTCCTGGGCCCGCTCCCTGGAACCGGCGCGAACGGACACTCCTCCATTCTGTGTAAATTTGAGCGCGTTTCCGATGAGATTCGACAGAATCTGGCCGAGTCGTACCGGATCCCCCTTCACGTACTTCGGAATCCCCTCCTCCACCCTGCAGACGAGGGCCACTCCCTTCTTGCGTGACTCCTCAGAGAAGAGGTCGACCGTCTGCCCGATGGCCTCACTCAAGTCGAACAAGGCGTTTTTCAGGACGAGGGTGCCGGCTTCGATCTTGGAGATGTCCAGGATATCGTCTACCAGCCTCAACAGGGCTTCATTGCTGCGAACGGCCACCGCGACATAGTTCCGTTGTTTCTCCGTCAGATTCGTCTTCATCAACAGATCCACCATCCCGACGATACCGTTCATGGGTGTGCGGATCTCATGGCTCATGTTGGCGAGGAACTGAGACTTCGCCTTGTTGGCCCGCTCGGCCTGCAGGGCCATCTCTCGAGCGTGGGCTGTAATCTGTTCCAGCCTTTCGTTCGTCCTCTCGAGTTCCTCGTTGCGATCGCGGACCTCCTGGTGCGAGCCTCGTCTCACCTTTTCAAAAACGTATGAAAAACCGAATACGATGAAGAAGGACAGGACGAATCGAAGCAGATCGATCTCACCGGTATATTCGAAAGGGCCTTCCGGGTGTGAGCCTACGATCACACAGGCGACTGCGAGGCAGATGAACAGGGTCGAAATGAGCAATGCCGCGGTGTGGCCGAGAAGGAAGAATGCGAACAAAGGGAAGGTAAAGGCCCAATAGAATCCCGCGCCGTTGATCCCTCCTGACACGAAGTTGTAGAAGATCAGACTGCCCATCAGGAAGACGGTGCAATAACTGGCCGGCACGTGATTCCGGGCGACCCGCAAATAGATGAAGTTGCCGATCAAGAGAGTCGCGATGGAGAAATCGAGGAAGCAGATCGCCATCACCCCTTCCAGCCAGGCCATGAACCCCAGAGAGGTGAGGATCACCGAACCGAAGAGAAAGACGCAGTTCAGCAGAACAACCTTACGGAGTATTTCCGAATCGGTGCCTTGCCCCAGGCCGCTTGTAGCAATATTGTACACGACCTTCTGGAGCTTTTCGTAGAAGGCTGCGACGGAATGTATGGCATCCCTCTGCTTGATCACCGACGCTTGCTCTTGAGAGGGCTCCCAGGATGGCTCATTCCTCATGGCGAACCCTTTTCCATCTCTCGGCTCAGCGCGCTTCGCACACCGGCGTACTCGGTTTCTATTTTCGAGAGGATATGAGAGCCCTTTTCGGAGGCCCCTTCAAGGTCCA
This sequence comes from bacterium, assembly GCA_028277985.1. GTDB lineage: Bacteria > Desulfobacterota > DSWW01 > DSWW01 > DSWW01 > S015-6. The sequence goes on from JANQFG010000049.1 coordinate 30,558, forward strand.
TCTTCTCCAGGTCCTTGCACAGCGTGGAGAGCCGCACCGCGCCCACATTGGCGCTGCTCGACTTCAGGGTGTGGGCATGGCGTTTCACCATCTCGGCATCCCGTTGAGAGACGGCCTGGCGCAGGGTCTCAAGGAGCCGCAGAGAATCCTCAAGATAGATGCGGACCACCCGGCTGAGCAGATCCGGCTTGCCCTTCCGCTGAAGGGCCCGGATGGTATCCAGGGCCTTCGAGTCTAGCCAGGGTTCTTCCTTCTCGGCCCCGGACGAACCCCGCCCATCGTGATTGTCTACTTCAAGAAACCCTTCTCGTCTCGCAGGCACTTTTGTGAGCCACTGCCCAAGCACCTCGGCTAGCTGTTCCTGCGAGAACGGCTTGGACAGATAGTCATCCATGCCGGCTGCCAGGCATTTGTCGCGATCTCCCTCCATTGCATGGGCGGTCAGTGCTATGATGGGCAGACGGGTCCCCGGTTCCTTCGCGGTTTCTTCCTGATTTCGAATCCTTTCGGTCGCCTCATACCCGTCCATCCGAGGCATCTGGCAGTCCATCAGGACGAGATCGAACCGGGTCTTGGTGACCTCTTCGAGGGCTTCCAACCCGTTCCATGCTACGTCGACCCGACAACCCAGATCCTCCAGCATGGAAACGCCCAACTCCTGGTTCACCGGATTGTCTTCCACGAGTAGGACCCGAGCGTCATATTCCAACCCGGCATCTTTCCGGGTCGTCTCCGCTGCGATCCCGTCCCTACACGGCTCCCCCAGTATGGAATGAAGACAGTCGAACAGCTCGGACTCCAGCACCGGTTTGTCCAGGTACGCCACCAGGCCTGCCTGCTTGATCTCTGCTTCAGCTACCTTGGACCCGATCGGGTTCAGCAGTACCATCGGGAGCTCGCGGACCCGAGGATCGGCGCGTATGGCTCCTGCGACTTGTATTCCCGTCATATCCGGCATTTCCGAGTCCAGGAGCGCCAGGTCGTAGGACTCGTTCTCGTCGTAGACATCGGAGAGCTTTTTCAGGGCGGCCTCTGCGTTTTCGGCGACGTCACATGTGACGCCCCAAACCGCCATTTGCTGCTGCAGCAAGCCGCGGCTTGTCTCACTATCGTCGACGGCGAGAACGCGGGCACCGGATACTGTGTTGGACGGAGGCGGCTCAACCGTCTTCTGTTCCGAGTCCTCGTCCAACGGAAGCTCAAACCAGAATGTAGACCCCTTTCCGGGCACACTCTCAAGGTGGATCTCTCCACCCATCTGCGCACAAATCCTTCTGACAATCGTCAAGCCAAGCCCCGTGCCCCCCTGAATTCGTGCGGCAGAACCGTCCTCCTGTGCAAAAGGTTCGAAGATGGCCAGCTGCAGTTCGGCCGGCACACCGATTCCTGTGTCCTTCACCTCGAAGCGGACCCCTGTCTTGTTCTCCCGGTTCTCTCCAGGACGCACGTGGACGACGACCTCCCCCTGCTCGGTGAACTTGACCGCATTGCCCACCAGGTTGTTCAGAATCTGCCGCAGGCGGTTCGGATCTCCGCAGTACCTGTCCGGCAGGTTCCTGTCGACCTGGCAAAACAGCTCCAATCCCTTCCGATGGGCGGTTTCAGCAAGCGTTTCGAGGACTTCCTCGACCGTGCGACGAAGGCCGAAGGGAACCGAGCGCATCTTCAGCCGACCGGCCTCCATGCTCGAAAAATCAAGGATGTCATCGATGATCGCAAGAAGGCCTCTGCCGGAGGAGAGGAGCCTCTCAATCAGTCTCCGTTGTCTCGCATTCAACTCGGTGGATTGCAGAAGGTCTGCCATGCCCAGCACGCCGTGCATCGGTGTCCGGATCTCGTGGCTCATATTTGCGAGAAATTCGCTCTTCGCCCGATTCGCGGCTTCAGAGGAGGCCCTGGCTCGCTCGGACTCCACTTCGGCTCTTTTTAATCTCGTGATGTCATTGCCCACGTACAGCACTTCCTTGACCCCGCCCTCCTTGTCCAGGATGGGCAGACAGGTCCAGGCAATCCACACCGGGTCCCCGGGCCGAAGCTCGATCGCCGTCTCGGAAGAAATGTGACGGGACGGATCCCGCAGTAGAGCATTCACTGTTTCGTCGAAGCGATGCTCCCTGTCGAAGAGAATGGTCTCATCCAACCTTTTTCCGATGACTTCCTCGTATCCATAGCCTAGATAGCTTTGTGAAAACTCATTGACAAAGGTGACCTTCCCCTGCAGATCCAGGCGAAGGATGATGCTGCGGGCGTTTTCGACCAGCTCGCGGTAGTTCCGCTCACTTCCCTTCAAGGCCTGGAAGGATCTGGCGTTGACGATACCCGAGGCGATTTGTGAGGAGATGCCCCTCATCACGTTCAGGTCGGTCTTGGTCAGCAGATTCCGAGTCCTTCCCGTATCGAGACCCAAGGCACCTACAAATTCGTCCCTATAGACGACGGCAAGGCAAAGAAACGCCTCGAGTCGGATGTCTGCGATTCTTGAATCGGGGCGAGCGATGACCTCCGGTTGCGCCCTCACCGTGTCCGCCAGGGATCGAAACGTCTTCCCCTCGAGGGTAGACGAAAGGAGCTTCTCCTTGCTCGCGGCATCACATAGAAACTCGATGTCGCGAAGCACGTCCTCTTGCCCTTTGCTGAGGCCGCAGCCCGAAGCGTAGCGGAGTCGCCGGCCTTCAGGGTCCGCGAGCAGGACGATGACTCTTCGAACATCGAGATGTTGCTCCATCACGCTCACAACGGCTTCCAGCATCCTATCGACTTGCGAAATACTCGAGATCGTCTTGCCTATTTCCTGAACGAGCACGGCGTGATCGTAACGGGTCCTCATCTCCTTGAGAGCATTCTCTGCCGCATCGCCCTGGGTCTGGATCGTCTTGACCAGCTCCCGCCTCTCCACGTGTGCCGCAAGCAGCGAGACGCCCCCAATCAGAAACACGTACAGCAGGCCCGCAATTCCCCGGGGAAGGGCATCAAGGCCGACGAAAAGGAAAGGGGCTGCGACAAAGCCCAGAAGGAGCGCGTAGTTACGTATACTCTTCAGGACGAGGTACGGAGCCTTGTTCCACGTCACAATGTAGCGACAGCAGGAATCCCCTCGGTGAAAGCACTCCGGGTGTTCTATTTTCGCCAGTTGTTTTGTGAAGAGCTTCGCCAGGGACTCGAACTGCCCCATTCGGTTCTGGCACTGAAAGCGCTTCTCATGGATGCCCGGTGTGGGCGTGGCCACGATTTCGATCTTCCGGGGCCCGAGCTTCTTCACCCGAACGGTCGCTCCCCGACTCACGGTGGGATAGAGCTTCTCCATCAGGAGATAGATCGATTCGGTTTTCATCAGTCCAAGGATGTGCTGCTTCAGGAACCCTATACCCTCGGTGGAAGCAGCGTAGCGCCCCGCCAGTCTGGCGATATCCGGATTTCCCGTTTGCACCGCGACGATACTGTAAAAGCGATCCACCTGTTCCTGGCTGTACCAGTGAGCCTGATCCTCGACCTCGTGCCGCGACATCCCTGCGGCTTCCAGAACCGAATCAAGATCTATATCCGGATGATGCTTCTTGAGGTATTCCAGATAGATCTTGGTGATCCGGCTGTTGTATGCAGGGGTCTGATCGTTCATCGTCTCGGGCCCTCAAGGGGCGTGTAGCCGATTTCCTGCATCTCTTCCCCGCTGTCGGGAGCCAGCACACGGAGTTCCTGCCGCACGATGTCGAGCTCTTCCTCGATCTGTGCAATCTTCCGGTCCACAAGATCGGCGAACTCCCCATCACCCATGGTCTCCAGCTCCCGGCACAGAGTGGACAGTCGCACGGCTCCCACATTGGCGCTGCTCGACTTCAGACTGTGGGCGTGGCGCTTCACATCGGGTGCGTCCCCCTGGAAATGGGCTTGGCGCAACGCTTCCAGGAGCCTTAACGAATCGTCGAGATAAATGTCGATCACCTTGACCAGCAGACCCGGCCTGCCCTTCTGTTGCAGGTCACGGATGGCATCCAGGGCCTTCGTGTCTATGCTGCGTTGCTCGGAGTTCTTTGCATCCGGGGTATCTTTCGCATCCGGCTCCTCCGTCTCTGCCGAGGCGGGTGTCGGTGCTGAGGGCAACCATCGCTCCAGCATCTCGCCCAGCTGCACCTGGGTGAAGGGCTTGGCCAGGTAGTCGTCCATGCCCGCAGCCAGGCATCTGTTCCTGTCACCTTCCATCGCGTTCGCCGTAAGGGCGATGATCGGTGTGGACACCCCTTCCCCATAGATGATGCGCTCATTTTCTCTCACCAGCCCTGTGGCCTCATATCCGTCCATCCCGGGCATCTGGCAGTCCATCAGAATCAACTCAAACCCGGCAAGCAGGGCCGCCTCCACGGCCTCTCGACCGCTTCCCACGACCTGAACCACACAACCCAGGCTCTCGAGCATGCCGAGAGCGACCTCCTGGTTGACCGGATTGTCTTCAACGAGCAGGACCCGCGTACCATGAAACGCATTCTCCCTGCGGCCTTTCTTCGGTGTCTCCTCCTCAGGAGAAGCGCCGGCACAGGGCTCAAGTGCCAAGGGTCGCCCTTGAAAGCCTCCGGGCCGCCTCCCTTCTGCGGACTGCCGCGCGACGCGCGTCTTCTCTAACCGGGCCGTGAACCAGAAGGTGGACCCGACGCCCGGTTCGCTCTCAACCCCGATCGATCCCCCCATCATCGCGGCAAGCTGCTTGCTGATCGCCAACCCCAGGCCGGTGCCGCCATACTTGCGCGTAGTGGATTCATCCGCCTGGGAGAATACATGGAAGATCTGCTCTTGGTTCGAAGGCTCGATGCCGATTCCCGTATCCAGAACCTCGAAGCGCAAGACCGTTGAATCTCCAGCTTCCTCGACCCGGTGCACAAGAACAGCCACCTCGCCCTGGTCTGTAAACTTGATCGCATTGGAGACGAAATTGCCCAGAACCTGCCCCAAACGCACCCGATCCCCCTGCATGCGCTCCGGTACGTCCTCGTCGATCCGGCAATCCAGCTCCAACCCCTTGCGCCGGGCGCGCTCCGCGAAAAGCGCTACCGTCTCCTCCACCATCTCGCGCAGACCCAGATCCGTCTTCTCCAACTCCAATTTTCCCGCTTCGATCTTGGAGAAATCCAGAATGTCATCGATGATCCTGAGGAGCGCTCTTGAAGAGCGCTTCGCCGTATCGACGAAGCCGCGCTGCTTCCCGGTCAGATCCGTTCCCAACAGCAGATCGACCATCCCCACGATGCCGTTCATCGGCGTTCGTATCTCATGGCTCATGTTCGCAAGGAACTGAGACTTTGCCTGGCTCGCGGCCTCCGCGGCCTCCTTGGCCAACTCGAGCTCCTCCTGCATCTTCAGTTCCCGAGAGAGGGCATCCACCCTGGCAAAGGCCCTGGAGAATCGGCTCGATATTACGTAGGCCTGGGAGAAAATGAAGACAAAGAGGCCCAAGGACACGAGGTTCCCCGTCTGCACGATGCCGTTCGCGTACAGGATGTCGTTGAGGATGACCACAAAGAAGAATGCAAAACCGAACAGGAAGGCGAGCGCTCCCTCACGCCTTCGCGCCGCGCACACGATAAGGGTATAGATTGTGTACAAACCGAGGATACCGGTGATCACTTGGTAAGCGGGAAGGACTTGCGTATAGATTCTGGCCGGCGTCAGGACCACGAGTCCGGTGAACAGGAGACCTGCCGTCTGCGTTAAACTGACGACCCGTTTCGAAAACTCCTCCGAAAAGAGCGAACGCATGAACATGGAGAAGACAGGCACTGCGATGACGAACGTTAGCATGAACAGTCCTCTCGGAAGCTCCCAGCTCAAATCGGGGAAAAGTTCGACGAAATACTTCTCGCCGGAAACGAGCACCCGAAGGGAAATGAGAAGACAGAAGAGCGCAAAATAGAGCGGCGACCGTTCTTCGGGTCGCAGGCCAAAGAGCACCAGATTGTAGAGGGCCATGACAAGAAGGCTTCCGAACAGAAAGAACTCGAGCACGATTTTTCTTTCTCGTGCGGTTCGGATCTGCTCCTCCTCGCCCAGCAGGATTCGGCGCCACATGCCCCCTTTTCTCTCATGAAAATTGGAGACCTGCACGACGATGTTGACCCAGGGCCGTGTCACGGGAAAATCACAGACGAGGGGGAGGTACTGTGGTTCCATCCGCCCGGCGGTTCTGCCCACGATCCCGTTCGAGGCCATCTCTTTTCCGTTGACCCAGAGACGGTAGGCGGAGGCAAACTCCGGAAGTTTGAGGGCCAGGTCATTCTGTTGACGGCCTAGATGGACCTGCAACCTGAAGGTAGCATAGCCGTCCGCCGAAAGCCGCTCCTCACCTGTGTCGAAACCGTTCCAGGAGGAAGGGACGTGCATCCATCCCGTCCTCGCATGACGGACTTCCCTGTGGAAATCCTGCTCCTTGAGCAGCCTGTTCCAATAGAACGACCACTGCCCGTCGAGATTGACGGGGCCATCTCTGTCAAAAGCCCAATCACGCAGATCCAACACGCCATGGCGGGCCTGGGGAGGGGGCTCACTCGACCCATCCGGAACACATCCGACCGGAACGAGCAGTATGATTACGAGGAGAAGCAAGCCTGGAATTCGCATCGATCTGCCTGTGCGGAGATCGCCTTCTCTCCCGCAGAAAGGGGAAGGGATCTACATGGATGCTGCCTTCTTGTCTTCTTCTGCGGGTCCTGAGAGGTCGGATTCGGTGGCGACCCGGTTTCTTCCGGTTTCCTTTGCAAAGTAGAGCGCCTGGTCGGATCGCCGGACCAAGTCGGTCGGGGCTTCGCCCTTTTGGTGCTGCCCGACACCGATCGAGACGGTGATCTGACCGAGATAGGTGGAAGAGCCTGCCTTCTTCAACCTCCCCTGCGCGAAGACCACTCGGACGCTTTCAGCGACCTTCTGGCACTCTTCCAGAGAAGTCTCCGGCAGTATGACCGAGAATTCCTCCCCTCCGTAGCGGGCTACGAAGTCGGTCTCTCTGACGACCTCCTTGATCCGCGCCGCCGTGAATTTCAATACCTCATCGCCGACGATGTGCCCGTGCTGGTCGTTGAACTTCTTGAAGTGGTCGATGTCGATCATCATGAGGGAAAGGGGATTCCCGCCTGCCGAACTCTCTTCAACAGCCTTCGCCAATCTCTCGTCGAAGGCCTTTCGATTCGCAGCGCCTGTCAGAAAATCGACCAGCGCTTCGGTCTTTGCGCGCTCGAATTCCTTCTTGAGCTCTTCCAGCTCTTCAGCGGCGTTCTTCATCGTGTTCTGCATCGACCTGCCGGATTCTCCCAGTTCTTTGGTTCTGTCGATGATCTCGTCAACGATGGTGCGGATATCCTGGACGGATGACTGGTCCGAGAGCTTCTCGAGGGAGGCGGAAACCAGCGTCTCGTATTCGTCCGACTGTTCGTTGAAGTTTCCGAACGTACCCAGAAGCCCACCAAGAACGTTGCGCAGACTCTCCCTTAGAGCAAGCGCGGCCGTTTCATCCTTCTCCGCACAATAGCGGCGATATAGCATCTCACAGGCTTCCTCTGAGAACGATTCGCCCTGTTCGATCATTCGATCGATGGCGCCCTTCAATTCCTTGTCGGTTCCGGCCACATAGCGATACCAGGTAGCATAGTTCATGGGTGTCGTCGGAATCCCGTTCTGGACCATCAAGGGCAGGGTCAATCGGGTAAAGGCAGCAGATTCCTCAACGACGGTTGCTTCGGCCATGCTTCAACTCCTTCTCCTCTTTGGTTTTCACCTGCGTGAATGCTCAAAGAAATTCCGGACGATCCCATCGGATGGGATCATCCGGTTCATGCGCTGCGTTTGTCCTCCCCGCTTCGCTGCCTCCCCTCTGTGGGATCTCTTTCCGCTGCGGCCTGTTGGGATTGGGACGCGCTCGGCATCGTGAAGAAGAAGGTGCAACCTTCTCCCCTTCGGCTCTCCAGCCAGATATTCCCTCCGTAATGGAGGACGATCTCCTTGGAAATCGGAAGGCCCAATCCCGTCCCTCCGGGCTTGTCGGTCAATGCATCCGGACACACCTGGCTCAGCTTGTCGAAGATGACCTCGAAATCCTGTTCCTCGATGCCGATTCCCTGATCCGAGATGGCAAACTTGATCAAGGGGGAAGGCTCACCGAAACGCTTTCCTTCCAGCACCTCCGCCCAGATCCGGACGATCCCGCCCGTGGGCGAGAACTTGATCGCATTGTTCAGTAGATTCGTCACAACCTGTTGAATTCGATCCCGATCCGCGAAAAGCAGAGGCATGTCGGGCGGAACGGTCTGTCTCAACTGAAGGCCTTTCTCTTCGAGCAGCGGTTGCTGCACCCGGACCGAATCTCGGACAATCTCATCCAGGCCGACGAGACCGTCGTTCCAGAACATCTTCTCGCCTTCGATCTTCGAGATGTCCAGCACGTTGTCGACCAGACGGGTCAACCGCTCGCTCTCGGACCGGATGATCTCCAGGAATTCCCTCTGCTCTTCCGGGCTCGTGTCATCATAGGTAAGGAGGATCTCCGAGAAGGACCGGATCGATGTGAGGGGTGTACGAAACTCATGAGAGACAGATGAAAGGAAGGTGTCTTTCGCCTTGTCGAGGGTCTTGAGCTCCTCGTAGGCTTTGCTCAAGTCTGTTATGGCACGGTTCGCACGGAGCAAGTAGCGAATCCTGTGGGGAAGAATGGTCCAGTTCAGAGGCTTGCTGGTGAAGTCCGTGGCCCCCACCTCGTATGCACGGTTGATCGATTCCTCATCATCCAGGCCGGTCATCATCAGGATGGGGACCCCCCCACCCGCTTCCGATTCTCGGATCTTCTGGCAGACCTCGAATCCATCGAGGCCCGGCATGATCACGTCCAGCAAAACGATGTCCGGTCCGGTCCTCTCGAAGACCGACAGGCCTTCTTCTCCGTCGCAAGCCTCCTCCACAAGAAAGCCGGCCTGCTCGAGACACTCCCGGACGAGGATCCTCGAATTCAGATCATCATCCACGATGAGGATCTTGCGCCCGGTCCTGTCGTCACTCTGTTCCGTCATGCCTGATACCTTTCTAATTCTGCCATCAGCTCATCTCGCACGGATTCGTACTCTTCCTCGATCCGGGATACGCACTGATTGATTCCATCCTTTGATGCCACGTCCTGGGACACCTCCAGCTCCTCACACAGCTCGGCCAGCCGCAGGGCACCCACGTTTGCGCTGCTCGATTTCAAGCTGTGGGCCCGGCTCTTCAGGCCAGCCCCGTCCCCCTGGGTCGAAGCCTGGCGCAATGCTTCCAGGAGCCGAAGCGAGTCTTCCAGATAGAGGTTGATCACGCGGGAGAGCAGATGCGGCTTCCCCTGGCGCTCCAGGGCCCGGATTGTCTCCAGAGCTTCGGGATCAATCGAAACGCGTTCTGTCTCATCGCCGTGTGAGGCCTCCACACCTTGCCGGTCCGTATCATCCGCACCATTTTGTCTCGCGCGCATAGGTTTCAACCGTCGTCCCAGCACCTCACTCAGCTGAGCCTGACTGAAGGGCTTGGCCAGATAATCATCCATACCTGAGGCCAGGCATCTGTCTCGGTCTCCCTCCATTGCATGAGCCGTCAGGGCCACGATCGGCAGACGTTTCTTTGACTCTCCCGCAGCGAATTCGCTCTGCCGGATCCGCTCGGTCGCCTGGTACCCATCCATCTCCGGCATCTGACAATCCATCAGAATCAGGTCGAAATCGGTCCTTGAAACCGCCTCCACGACTTGCCGGCCGTTCACCGCGATCTCTGTCCGGCACCCGAGGGCCTCGAGCATACCCAGGGCCACCTCCTGGTTCACCGGGTTGTCCTCGGCCAGCAGGACAAAGGCATCGAATCCGTCTTCGTCCCGCAACGGGGCCTCCACCCTCGGCGTCTCTGACACCAATCCGCGTACTACGGCAACCAGGCAATTGTAGAGTTGCGACGCACGCACCGGCTTGGTCAACCAGGCGGAAATGCCGGCCTTCTCTCGTTCCTCCTCGGCCACATTCATGTCCACCGAAGTCAAAATGATCCGTCGTGCATTCCTGAGGATCGGGTCCTGCTCCATGGTCGAGGCCACCTCGAACCCGTCCATGATGGGCATGTGGTAGTCGAGGATGACCAGGTCAAAGGCACGGCCCTCGTCGGCTGCGCGGTGCAGCCGTTCCAGCGCCTCGGGCCCGCTTTGGACGCTGCCGTTTCGCATGCCCCAGGAGGACACCTGCTGCTCGAGGATCTCCCGGTTGGTCTTGTTGTCATCCACGATGAGCACCCGCAGATTTTGCAGGTCTTGACCGTGGGGCCCCGAAGACCGGCTCAACTCGGTTCCTCTTGGAAATCGTGCCGTGAACCAGAAAGTGGATCCCACGCCCGGCCGGCTTTCCACACCGACCTCCCCACCCATCATCTCGGCCAGCTGCCGACTGATAGCCAGGCCCAGGCCCGTCCCGCCAAACCTTCGGGTGGTCGAACCGTCCGCCTGGGAGAAGACCTCGAAGATGCGCTCTTGTTCCGCCCTGTCGATACCTACTCCCGTGTCGGCCACCTCGAAACGCAGCAGGACGTCTCCTCGGGACTCCTCGAGACAACGGACCCGTGCCACCACTTCGCCCCGCTCGGTAAACTTGACCGCGTTACCGACCAGATTGCACAGGACCTGCGTCAGGCGCAGCCTGTCGCCGCGCAGCGAGCTAGGCACATCCCTTCTCAGATCACAGGCAATCTCCAATCCCTTGCGGTGCGCTCTTTCCGCAAACAGGACCATCGTCTCTTCGACAGCATCACGCAGATCGAAGTCCGATCTTTCCAGCTCGAGCTTGCCTGCCTCGATCTTGGACAAATCGAGGATATCGTTGATGATCCGGAGCAGGTCTTCGCTCGAACGCCGGGCCGTCTCTGCGAAATGCCTCTGTCTCTCCGTGAGGTCCGTCTCGGAGAGGAGATCGATCATGCCCATCACGCCGTTCATGGGGGTGCGGATCTCGTGGCTCATGTTCGCCAGAAACTGTGACTTGGCCCTGCTCGCAGTTTCGGCCGCCTCCTTCGCCTGCCGCAAGGCCTCCTCGGCGTGCTTGCGGTCGGTGATGTCCTGAGCCACACACAAGAATCCCGCTGTCTCTTCTCCCTTCTTCAACTCGGAAGTGGAAACGGATACTGGAATCCGGTCGCCGTTCTTCGTTACGAGAACTCGTTCCGCGTTTCCTCCGGACCCATCGCACATCAATATCTCCGGTGCCGGCTTGCCGCTCGATTCTGCACCTTCCTCCACGAGAACCTGTGGAAGCGGTCTTCCGATCAATTCGCTTTCGTCATAGCCGAGGAGGTCCAGGGTCGCCTGATTCCACGACTGGACCGTGGCGTCCCTGTTGACGACGATGAGCGGATCCACCATGGATTTCAGGATATTGTCCAGATAGTCCTTGGAGACGGTCGTCTGCTTCAGGCCCTGCGTCATCGTCTGAAAAGAGGTCCACAAGTCCCCGATCTCATCCCGGCTCCCGGTGGGAGGCTCCATCAGCAGATCCAGATTCCCCTTGGCGACTTCCGTTGTCGCTCCGGACAGAGCCTTTATGGAAGAGACGATTCTCTGTGTGGTCACGGCGAGGGTCACCGTAATCAGGACAAAGCACGCAATGGCGATCCAGAAAGCCTGCCGGAATTCCGCCTTCATCTCCTCCAAAGTCCGGGCCATGAAGGCGTCCGCGTCCTGTTTCTGTCCCTTGAGCATTTCGTTCAGATGGATCCCCAGCCTCTCCTGCTGCGAGGTGATCACACCGGAACGACCTCTTGCAGCATTGTCGCACTCGCTCAGATCGTCGCTTTCTTCAAAGCATTCGATGAGAAACAAGGCAAACGAACGGGCATTCCGGTAGTAGTCGTTGAAGTCTTTCCGCACAGCGAGAAGATCGGGACTCTTCTCAAGGGGTCCCTTTTCCATCAGGTTCGTCAGATGCCCAAGGAATGCGGTCTTCCCCTCTTCGCTTCTGGAAAGCAGAAGGGTTTCCCCCGTGGTGACCGCGTCGTTGAAATGGCGGGTCGTCTCCTCGAAGGCGGCAACCAGCGAAACCGTTTCCGAAAACAGAGGAAATGTCCGGTCCCTCACTCTGGTCAGCTTGGAGGACAGGTTCTCCATGGCCCTGATGTTCAACAGGAAGATGACGCTCAACGCCGCGACAAAGCACAGCAAGAGAATCGCTGATTTCCATCTCAATGAAAGACGAAACAAGGGAACTTCCCCTTTCCTCAGGACAACGAGGAATTCCTGGCCCTTTTCAGATCCTTCCTGCGACAACGCGTCACTTGACCGAAAGAACCTTGACACCCTCGCGAGGTGTCGAAGCATCTATGTATCCCACTGCACCTTGCGAGGTGCGAACGAACTCCACGATCTCCTCTTCCGTGGCGAATGATTTCGGAGGCATGCCGGTTCCGGTGAAGATCGCTCGTTTCCAGAAGCTCTTATACTGGGCGGGCGTTCTCTTGACGATCACTTTCAGGAATTCCTGGTGGGCAGGGCCCTTTTTCAGGTTGACCGGCACGATGCTGGCACCCGTCTCCCATTGTGTTCTCTTCCCCAGGAAGATGGCCTGGAGCGTCACACGATCGAGCTCGGTCTCCGTGACGCCATCGTTCACGATGACCAGCAAATCGGCTCCGGCTACATCGGCGAAGACGCACAGCGAGATCAGTGTCACGCATAAGAACATGATCATCGTCTTTGCTCTTGCCACTCGCTTCATGCCGCTCTCACGTGCTCAGAAGTAGAAGGTTGTCCTGAACGCGAACAGTCCCCAGTGTCTTTCCACATCCGTCGGATTGGCAGGCCCTTCGATCAGGGCGGCCCCATCCATGATGTGTCCCTCGACCTTGACCAGCCAGAAGGGCTTGATGTCCCAGCGGAAGCTCAATGCCCAGTCTCTCAGCCATCCGTAGTAGTCGGGCTTTCCTCTCGACTCGTAGAAACTACCGCCTCGATCCTTCGCATCAGGATGGAACACGGAGTAGTACGTTCCAATTTCGAATCGATCGAACAAGCGGTATCTGGCCTGGACGTAGAAGCCCTCCATATTTTGTTGCACGCCGGTAATGTCCGGAAGATCAGGAACCCCTGGAGGGGCGGCTACTGTGATGTCACTTCTCTGGTAGTAGTACTCCCCGGCCAGGATGAGGTTTCCGATTGTGAATTCGGCGGACAAGATGCCTGCATACTTGATGGTATATCCTACTGTGACAGGGTACTGAATGGTGTACTGGAGCATGGGCACTTCCGGCACGGGCAGGATGCTGCCCACCAGTATCCCTTCCATCTCGGTCTCGTTCTTGAAGACGCTCACCCCAACCCGGAGTCCTTCGAGGGGCGTGTTCCACCTGAGAACCCCACCGAAGATGTATTTCACCTCCACCGCGAGATCCCCCAGCGTGAGATACGCGTCAAAGGGCATGTATTCCTCTGTTTTTGTTGTGATGTAATCACGCAGGACGGGGGCGTTGTCGGCATCGATCGTCCCACCGAAAATCTCGTACTCGAAGTCCCCCCAGGAGGCTGCGGGCAGAACTCCGTAGAGTTCGCCTCCGAGGTACGCATTCATGAAATCGCGCATATTCTCCGTGTAGATGGACTGCGGGAGAAAGATGGAGGTTCGCACCATGTCCAGATCTCGCTCCCGGTTGTAAAGCCCGACGGGATTCTTGATCTTGCCTGCACGAATGCCGAGCCAGTCTTTCCACCTGTAATCGCCCACGGCCCAGTCAAGAACGACGTCGAAATTGCCTTCATCACCGAAGTCACGGGCGAGAATCTGAACGCCTATCCTCAACTTCTCAATCGGCTCGGTATTGAAGTTGAGGCCCACATCGCTGAAGGCAAAGGTCCCGTTCTCCGTCGGAAGCCCCAGGAAATCGTTGTCCGTGGACTTGACATAACCCGGGCTGACAAAGCCGTGGATGGACACCGAGGCAATGTCAAAGGCCAGCGCAGTTGTGCTTAAAAACAGAACGACGTGATACACAAGCAGCGAACATACTGTTTTTGTTGGCTTTCTCATAACCACGACTCGGTCTGGTGAATGGGGAGATCCCGCCCTCGTCCGAGGGACAAAGAGGCGGGCCGTTCCGTGTCTTCAATGTTGGTACCTAGATCGGTTTAACCAGAGGATTTCTTTATGTTTTTTTAGGTTTTTGTCCTTTCAGAAAGCACTTTCCATGTCACGCAGCCTCCCTGGCCAATTCTGCGGTCAATTCCCTTCGGACAGACTCGTATTCACTCTCCAGAAGGGCCAGCCTCTCAAGGATCAGAACCTTCGATTCGTGTTCTTCCGTGGTCTCCAGCTCCCTGCAAAACCCTGCCAATCGGAGAGCGCCCACATTGGCGCTGCTCGACTTCAGGCTGTGGGCCTGACGCTTCAACTCCTTCTCATCGCCCCGGGAAAGGGCCTGGCGCAATGCTTCCAGGAGTCGCAACGAATCCTCGAGATAGATGCTGATCACGCGCGCGAGCAGGTCCGGCTTGCCCTGGTGCTGCAGGGCCCGCAGATTCTCCAGGGTCCCCCGGTCGATGGCGGCATGTTCCGCCCCTGCTTGCGCAGAAGCCTCGGAACCCTGTTCGCCATCCCCCGCTTCACAGGGCTCTACAGCCGGCTTCTTCGCCAACCACTTCTTCAGGACCTCCGCGAGTTGCTGCTGGGTAAAGGGCTTGCTCAGATAGTCGTCCATCCCGGCGGCCAGGCACCGCTCGCGGTCACCCTCCATGGCGTTTGCAGTCAAGGCGATGATGGGCAATGGACCTCCATCCCTTTCGCTCTCTCCTAATCTCTCTTTTCGTATCCGGTCGGTTGCCTCATAGCCGTCCATGACGGGCATCTGGCAGTCCATCAGAATCAGATCGAAACGTTGCAGGGCTACTGCCTCCGCGGCCTCCAGTCCGTTTGCAGCCACCTCTACACGGCACCCGAGGACCTCGAGCATGTTCAGCGCCACTTCCTGGTTGACCGGGTTGTCCTCTGCAAGCAGGATAGACGCGTCGAACATCTCCTTCGGGCCTTTTTCCGAATCCGCCCACACGACCGGCTCAGGGCCGGCCGGCAGGGTCCCTGCCATGATATCCGCGATGCAATCGAACAGGCGGGAGGCCCGCACCGGTTTGGTCAGACAGGCGGAGATCCCGCACCTGCGCATTTCCTGCTCGCCGAGGCCCTGGTCCACGGAGGTGAGGATCAGCCGCTTCACGCTCCTCAGGGCGGGACCCGCCTCGATTGCAGATGCGACCTCCAGCCCGTCCATCTCCGGCATTTGATAGTCGAGGATCACCACGTCGTACGGGTCCTCCTCCTGGACCGCGGACCGAAGCAGCGACAGGCCGGCCTTGCCGCTGTCCGCACTGTCCTGTCTCATCCCCCAGGCAACGACCTGATGCTTGAGAATCTCCCGGTTGGTCCGGTTGTCATCCACGATCAGCACGCGAAGGTCCCGGAGGCTTTGCAGAACCTTCCTCGGCCGGGTCCCCTCCGGTCGCCCTTCCAGACGAGCCGTGAACCAGAAGGTGGACCCCTTGCCGGCTTCGCTCTTGAGGCCGATCTCTCCACCCATCATTTCGGCAAGCTGGCGACCGATGGCCAGGCCGAGTCCTGTTCCTCCGAACCGGCGGGTCGTCGAGCCGTCTGCCTGGGAGAAGACGTCGAAGATCCGTCTCTGCGCCTCGGAGTCGATACCGATGCCCGTGTCCACGACCTCGAAGAGCAGCAGCGGAGCCGTCGGCTCCTTTTCGAGACAGGCTACCCGCACGACGACCTCACCCAGTCGGGTAAATTTGATGCCGTTGGCAACCAGGTTGCCCAGGATCTGGCAGAGCCGGATCGGGTCCCCCCGCAGGGAGACGGGCACGTCCTGCTCGATGTGGCACGCGATCTCGAGCCCCTTTCGCTGCGCCTGCTCAGCGAAGAGGACCACCGTTTCCTCCACCATATCGCGCAGGTCGAAGTTGACCCTTTCGAGCCTGAGCTTCCCTGCTTCGATCTTGGAGAAGTCCAGAATATCGTTGATGATCCTGAGCAGGGAGTCGCTCGAGCGTTTTGCGGTTTCCACGAAGCTTCGCTGCTTCCGGGTCAGCTCCGTATCGCTCACCAGGTCGATCATCCCCATCACCCCGTTCATGGGGGTGCGGATTTCGTGGCTCATGTTGGCCAGAAACTGGGATTTGGCGAGGCTCGCGGCTTCAGCCGCCTCCTTCGCCTCTTCCAGTTCCGATACGGTCTGCTCCAGTTCCTGATTCGCTTCGGCCAGCTCCGCCGTGCGCACCTTCACCTTTACTTCCAGGTGTTCCCGATGTTTCATCAGTTCCTGATCGCGGAGCTGGATCTCGCCGATCATCTCGTTGAAGCCGACCACGAGGGATCCGAGCTCGTCATCATTCTCCTTCTTCGCTCGAACCGCATAGTCCTTGTCCCGCGACACCTGTTTCATCTTGCCCCCGAGGTCGAGAACGGGCCTGGATATGGTCTTCTGGAGTCGGCTCGCAAGGAGGTAGGCGATGAAAAAGCAGACGAGGGCCACGCACAGCGTGACGACCACGAAGAGCAGAACGCGTCGATGGAGTTTGGTCAAATCGGACTGGATATAGACCGACCCGATTCGGTTCCCATCCAGGATGATCTCTTCCGAGACTTCGAAGCTGTTACTCAGCAGGACTTGCCCCAGTCCCCATCCGAGGTCTTTAAAAAGTCCGAAGGCGGGGCGGTCTTCCCCTTGCCCAGGAGGCAAGGGGCCTTCGTCTTGCGATGAAGCAGCCGGGTATTCGGCGAAAACCGCACCCTCTTCGGTGAAGACACGGGCAGAGATAACACCCGGTTCTGCAACCAGAGAGGCAAGGCTCTCCTCTGCCGAGGCCCTGTCGTCAAACGAAAGCGCCGCCGTACAGTTCCTTCCAATGACCTTGGCCAGGATGGAAAGATCTTCTACGATCCCGCGCGGCACCATGAAGAGCTCAACGCTCACGACTGCGACAAACCCGATGCACAGGGCCACACCGCTCGTGAAAAGCATCAGGCTCGTCAGTTTTCCCTTGATGGAAAGCTTTTCAAAGAATTGCATACTGTTCCCCGAATATTCCCCTATCGGACGATCTTCGCCAGTTTCATCAACTGCGAGCTGACCTTGAGATCAGCCTCTTTCGTAGCCTCCGGGTTGATTTCGAACCTGAGCTTCTTGCCTGCGTCTATGAAGCCGATACAGCCGCCCTGCTTGGCGAATCCCGTAAGATCGCTCACCGTGAGAACGGACCGATCCTTGAGTCGCGATAGAATCTCGGTCAGGCGGTCCTGTTCCGATCGAGCGATGAAGACCATGTGGGATTTCTCGGCCTCGAGGATATCCGCGCATCGAATGACCCTGAGCGCTCTGCCCCGAACCAGTTTTCCCTCCAACGATTTCAGGGCCGGCCCGAAAGGATCGTCTCCGAGCACGCAGAGCCTGAAGGTCCCCTCGCTGCTGGAGAAGGCCTTGTCGGGCCATTCCACGAACTTGGCGAAGTTGTACAGAAAGGCCGCCTTGACCTTGTATTCCACGAGTGCCTCATCCTGGCCCAGGACAGGCGCCGGAATGACCAGGCCCAGACAGACTACAAACAGGGCGACCCTTATGAACAACTTCGACCTCATTCACGTGCTCCACAGAAGCTCGTCTCTGTACTGCATCTCAAACCGCTACTCAATGAGCGCACAGCTTCCATCAAAAACTCCATGTGACCTTCCCGTAAACGCTTCGTTGTACTTCATAGGCCGAGATTGGAAAACTTAGCTCGGGCTCGAATTCAGCATGCCGGTCCTCGATCAGGTTCTGTCCGACGATGGAGAACTCGAGCCAATCGAACGGCCTCCCACCGATCCGAATGTCCATGGTGATGTAACTGCTGACATCTTGACTAGGAAGTCGATCCACATAACGGACCCAGGCATCGAGGGCAAAGCCCCTGGGCAGGTCCATGGAGGATCGAATCGAGAGTTGATGATGAGGACTGTCTCCCTCGGCGCTCTCGCTAGTCACATCCGTGCTGTCCTCATCGACATGAAGTTGTATCTGAAGGAACGTATAGGCCGCCATAAGGGACCACCACGGGAGGGGTTTAAGCTCCGTGGCCAACTCTACCCCATAGGTCTCCCCATCCATCTTGTTGTCCAAGAGTATGGGAACGACAATGTGGGGGAGTCCCGGAGAAAACGCAAAAGATGGGTCTCCGATCTCGGTGCTACGCAAGTTGTCGTAGACGTTGTAGAAGACGGCAAGATCGAGTGTGAGTCGATTCCACAGCGAAAAGCGATATCCGCCCTCACAGGCGAGAAGCTCTTCGGATCTCAGGTCATTGTTGCCGATCATGCCGATCTGCACCGGAAAGGGCAGAGATGACGGAAGAGACGGGAGGGCGGTGAAATCACTGCCCGGAGGAACCACGGCGATTTCATTGAAAACTACGTCATGCTCAATGCGAGAGGGCGTGCGGACCGCTCGCGCTACCGAGGTCCAGAGGGTGTGACCCTCCTGAAGGATCCACAAAAGGCGGCCGCTCGGCTGAATCTCGAAACCCGTATAGTCATTGTGCTCGAACTTGGATCCAAGGGTAAGGTACAGGCGATCCGGAACCAGGGTGGTCTCGTCCTGCACAAAGGCGCTGAACAGGTGATCCTCACGGCTATCGTCAAGGAGTTCAATCCCCTTGGCCTTTTCCTGGGAGAATCGATATCCGAGGCCCCAAATGATCTCCTGAGCCTTGAGAAGCCTGAATCTGTGCTGGAACTCCGCGTCGACCGTATGCCGGGCTCCCCCAGTGGTCACCTGCTCTCTCTCGGTACGTTCATAGTAGAGTTGGAGGGTCATATCAGAGGCTTCGGAAAAGTCGTGCGTCCACCGGCTCAACAGATGTCCTCCGAAGACCTCGACGTCAGCGTCTACAATCTCAGCAAAGGGTGGCACGAGCATGGGCGGGAGAGACCTTTCGCCCATGGCGCCGTCGTAGATGTCTCCCTGCAATGTAAGTGTGTGCCGGTGCGACGGCTCAATGTCGGCGCGGAAACCGGCTCGGAAGGAGCGCCAGTCATCGGCCCCATCCTCTCCGGAAGAGTCGACAAAATGATCCCGGTTGAAGTATTTCGCATAGATGCGCCAGTGACCGTCCGAACCCAGCTCATTGCCGTGTCGTGCACCGACAAACCCGTGCTCTTCGGTCCCAATGCCTCCACTCACCAGGGTCCCCTGTGTGCCCCTTGCCTCTTTGGTGATGATGTTGATGACTCCATTGACCGCATTGGCGCCCCATACACTCGCCCCGGGGCCACGAATGACTTCGATGCGGTCGATGTCCTCCATGAAGGTGTCTTGTACGTTCCAGAAGACCCCCGAAAACAGGGGTGTGTAGACACTGCGGCCATCGATCAGGACCAGGAGCTTGTTGGCAAAACGACCGTTGAACCCCCGAGACGTGATCGCCCATTTGTTCGAATCGATCCTTGCCACCTGGAGGCCGGGTACCATGCGTAACGCCTCCGGGATGCTGGTGACCCCGGATCGTCGAATGTCCTCGGCGGTAACCACGAAGACGGCAGCCGGTGCTTCAAACAGCTTCTGAGACTTCTTCGCCACAGAGGTGATTTCTATCTCCATCAGCTCTTCCAGGCTCAGGTCCGTGAAGTCCTCCTCCGTCGGGACGGAGGCATAAACTCCCACGGACCCGAAGGCAAACAGGAAGATCGCGGCAAGGAGCGTATACCTCTTGAAGTATTCGCTCCTTCTACACATCACGTTTCCACATGTTCCTAGAACTGCCATGTCACTTTGCCGTACACGCCTCGCTGGACTTCGAGGGCTGACGTAGGGACGTAGGCCTCTGGGATATATTCCGTACGCTGTGGATCCAAGAGGTTCTGGCCCACCACAGACAATTCCAGGCCCTCGACAGGGCTCCACCCGAGCCTGACATCCATGCTTGCATAACCGGGAATTGCCTGGCTCGGAAGGCCATCCACATACCGCAACCATAGATCGACTTCCAGAGAGTGGGGCAGATCCATTGACGAGCGCACGGAAACCTGGTGGTGCGGGCTGTCCCCTTCCGCCGATTCGGCCGTTAGGTTTGCGCGCCCTGGGGCCATGCCGACCCCTTCCGCATCCGTGCTGTCTTCGTCGAGATGGAGCTGCATCTGAAGAAACGTATACGATCCTTTTAGGACCCACCAATCGAAAAGGCTCAAGGAAGCCGCCAGTTCCACCCCGTAGGTTTCCCCGTCCATCTTGTTGCCTGCCTGCAAGGGGATCACGATATAAGGCAAACCGGGCCCCTCTGCCACGTACGGAGCCATGAATTCCACGGTGCGCAGGTTGTCATAGATGTTGTAGAAGCCCGCCAGATCGAGAGAGATCCGGTCCACAGGCTGCGTCCGGAAGCCGAATTCGAATGCGGTCAGCTCCTCCGACTTAAAATCGCGATTTCCTAGAAACGACACAAGGACCAATGGGGAAAGGGGAAAGATCTCACCGGGTTCGATGACGCCGGCATCTTGCCGGATGCCGGTCTCGGCGAAAGAGGGCGTTCGGACGGCTCGGGACACAGAGGTCCAGATCGTGTTCCGCTCGGCTACTTCCCAGATCATCTTTGCGGTTGGTTGAACCTCGAAACCGGTGAATTCGTTCTGCTCGAACTTGGATCCCAACACCAGCCCGAGCTGATCCCTCAGAAGCCCAAATTCGCCCTGCACGAAGCCACTCAGAATGTGATCTTCAGGCTTCCCCTCTTGGAAGGTCAGTCTGTCCAGGCCCACTCGGTTATAGCGGTACCCGATGCCCCAGCTCACTTCATGCCGCCCGAGCAGGCGGAACCGATGTTGGAAGTCCAGATCGATCGTCTCCTCCACTGTGTCGGCCACGATGTTGCTGCGATAGGTTCGGTCATAGAAGAATTGAAAGACCGTATCCGAAGACTCGGAAACCTCGTGAGCCCATCGACCAAGCAAGTACCCCCCACTCACAAGCGTATCTACCTTCACCGTCTGCGAGTAGGGGGGAACAAGGGAGGTGAGGTCGAATTGACTCCCCACGTCCCCATTGTGGATGTCCCCGGAGAGGGTAAGCGTATCCTTACCGGAGGGCTCGAAGTCTGCGCGAAATCCCGCTCGAAACATGTCCCAATCATCAAATCCGTCCTCTCCGGATGGAAATACGGTACTGTCTCGATTGAAGTACTTTCCGTAGAACCTCCAATGACCTTTGTCCCCCATTTTTCCGCCATGCCGGAACGAGACGAACCCCTGCTCTTCGGTTCCGACACCTCCGTTCAACAGGGTGCCTTGGGTGTCCTTTGCGGTCTTCGTGATGATGTTGATGACCCCATTGACCGCGTTGGCCCCCCAAAGGCTTGCCCCAGGCCCACGAATGACCTCGATGCGATCAATGTCCTCCAAAAGGGTGTCCCGAGTTTCCCAGAACACACCGGAGAACAGGGGCGTGTACACGCTCCTGCCGTCGATCAGAACCAACAGCTTGTTCGAATAGCGACCGTTGAAGCCCCGGGACGTGACCGCCCACCTGTTCGAATTCAACCGACTCACCTGAAGCCCGGGCACCATGCGCAGCGCCTCCGGGATGCTCGTGACCCCGGAACGCCGGAGGTCCTCTGCCGTGATCACGAAGATCGCTGCAGCGGTCTCCGAGAGTTTCTGAGGCTTCTTCGCAACGGAAAAGACCTTGATCTCCATCAGCTCTTCAAGGCTCAGAGCCGTGAGATCGTCTGTCACGTCTTCAGAGGCCATGAGACTCAGCGGCTGCAGGCACACCAGGCAGACCAGGAGTAGATGAAAAGCTGCCTTCGCTTCTCCGTTGTGTGCGAAAGCCCGGCCCGCACGCAGCATCATGATTCCGCCCTCAACAGGTTGAGATCCTGTCCGGTTCACTGTTCAGCTCGTTCTGGAGGTCCCGTGCCCTTCCTCGATCAAGCAGCCTCTTCCTCCGGCTCCACTGCCTCGCTTGGGGGAGCCCCTGTCCCCCGTGCCGGCCTCAACCATCGCGCCAGTACCGTGCCCAGCTGATCCTGGCTGAAGGGCTTGGCCAGATAGTCGTCCATGCCCGCGGCCAGGCATCTGTCCCGGTCCCCCTCCATGGCGTGTGCCGTCAGGGCTACGATCGGCAAGTGTGTCTCCTCCCCTACGGCCTGTTGCTCGGTTTCGCGGATCCACTCCGTGGCCTGGTATCCGTCTATTTCCGGCATCTGGCAATCCATCAGAATCAAATCGAAATCGCTCCTCGAAACAGCATCCACGACCTCCCGGCCGTTGGCTGCAAGCTCGACCCGGCACCCAAGGGCCTCGAGCATGCCCATAGCCACCTCCTGGTTGACCGGGTTGTCTTCGGCCAGCAAAATCCGGACGTCGAGCCTGTCTTGCGCCGACAAAGGTTGCTCGACGCTCGCCGCCAACGTGACCGGACCCTGCATCACGCCGACCAGGCAGTTGTACAGCTGGGAGGCGCGGACCGGCTTGGTCAACCACGCGGAAATGCCGGCTTCGGCCCTGTCCGTCTCGCCCAGCGTCATGTCCACCGAAGTCAGGATGATCCTTCGCGCTTTCCTTAGGACGAGGTTCTGCTCCATGGTCGAGGCTACTTCGAGCCCGTCCATGCCCGGCATGTGGTAGTCGAGAATGACCAGATCGTAAGGGTCTCCACCCTCGGCAGCCCTTCTGAGCGCCTCAAGGGCCTCGGCCCCGCTTGCGACACGGCCGTTTCGCGCGCCCCAGGACACAATTTGCTGATGGAGAATCTCTCGGTTGGTCTTGTTGTCATCCACCACGAGGACGCGCAGGCTCTTCAGGTCGCGGGCCGGCAGATCTGAAACCCGGCCCGACGCAGTGCCCTTTTCCAGGTGTGCGGTGAACCAGAAAGAGGAGCCGCCGCCGG
>JANQFG010000052.1 GCA_028277985.1 bacterium
CCGGTGGTCGCCAAGGGATAGCCCGACGCCGACCACCCCCCGAATCCATACCAGGAGGCGCCTCATCTAACTGCATCCGGCAAATGTTGGTCACGACCCAACGGAGACGAGTCCCGGCCGAATGATCGAGGTGCAGCCTCCCGATGTCTGTACGGAAATTCCGCAACAAGAACAGTGTAGTTGAGCTCTGGAGCAAGGTGTTGATCCTTGCTGCGGTCTGCCTGGTCCAGGGTTTCGTCTCGTCCCCGGCGGGTGCGGATCCTGTCCGTGCACCGCACACAAAGGTGGAGCTCATCTCCGAGGTGTCCCAGATCGGGCCGAAGGCCCCTTTCTGGGTGGGTATTCGCTTCGTGGTTGACAAGGGCTGGCACATCTACTGGCACAACCCTGGAGACTCCGGAGCAGCGTCGGAATTCGATTGGACGATGACGGAGGGGTTCCGGCTGGAGCCCATCCAATGGCCTCTTCCGGAAAGGATTCCCGTCGCACATCTGATGAACTACGGATACGCGGGCGAAGTCATCCTTCCCGCGAAAGTCATTCCCCCGGGCACGGATCGCGCACCCGGTCCTTTCCGGGTCGAGGTCGAGGCGGCATGGCTGGTGTGCAAAGAGGAGTGCATCCCTGCCGATGCACAGCTGTCGCTCGAGATTCCGGTCGGGGCCGAGGCAAGAGCCTCGAGTTGGGCGGATGAGATCAGGGAACAGTTGGAGTGGGTTCCCCAGTACTCGGACCAGTGGGATGTTCGTGTCGTTTCGCAATCGGACGCGTACGAGATCAGGCTGACCCCTCGGGCCGGACAGTCCGAGCAGATCTCACGGGTAGAGTTCTTCCCGGCCGATCCGCTCACGGTGCAGAACGCGGCGCCCCAGCGCTTGGATTGGTCGAAGGGGGTTCTTTCCCTGCTTGTGAAAAAGGACCCGAACCAACAGGGGACTGTGGCTCGGCTCAGGGGAGACCTCGGTCTGTTTTCGGGTGACTCGTCTTCCGATGCACTTGGAGCATTGCGTATTGACGCACCGGTGGGTTCCGGGTTTCCTATCTGGCGGGCCGTGCTTCTTGCCCTTGTCGGAGGCATGCTGCTCAACCTGATGCCCTGTGTCTTTCCGGTCATCTCGATCAAGATCCTCTCCTTTGTCGAACACGCGCGCAAAGAGGGTGCGAGACCGGTCGTTCATGGGTTGTTCTACGGGTTCGGCATTCTTGTTTCCTTCTGGGTGTTGAGCGGCCTTCTTTTCGCGTTGCGCGCGGGCGGAATGCATTTGGGCTGGGGATTTCAACTTCAGTCCCCGGCATTCCTTGCCTTCATGGCCGTGCTTTTCTTCCTCATCGGGCTGAATCTGCTGGGCGCCTTTGAGGTCGGCTTCTTCTTCACCCGGCTTGGGGGAGTCGGCGTCGGCAGGAGTGGCTATGGGAACTCGTTCCTGTCCGGCATCCTCGCCACCCTGATCGCAACGCCATGCACGGCTCCCTTCATGGGGTCTGCTCTCGGCTTCGCTATGTCTCAACCGGTGGGCGTAGGCCTGGCTGTCTTCACGGCCCTGGGAACGGGGATGGCGTTGCCGTATATGGTCCTTTCCTCCCAGCCCGGCCTGATCAAGCGGCTTCCCAGGCCCGGGCCATGGATGGAGACCCTGAAGCAGTTCCTCGCCTTCCCCATGTTCGGGACCCTGATCTGGATCCTCTGGGTGCTGGGCAATCAGGTGGGGCTGGACGGGGTGATTCGATGTCTGGCAGGGCTATTCCTGCTTTCTCTGGGAGTCTGGATGTTCGAGCGCACCTCTCGGGGCCGCGGGCACAGATTCCGTACCGCGTGGATTCGTGCTGCCGCCGCCGCGGTGATCCTGGCCGGGCTGATCGGCGCCTTTACACAGAGTCCGGGTAGAGTGCCGCATGTGGATGCAGGCAGGAGTGTCTCGTCAGATGCTTTGTGGGAGCCCTTCTCCGAGACGAGGATTCAGGAGCTTCGAAAAGAGGGAAGGCCGCTGTTCGTCAATTACACGGCCGCATGGTGCATCACCTGCCAGGTCAACAAGCGGCTGGTGCTGGATCATCCGAAAGTCATCGATGCGTTCAAGCGCAACAACTTCACACTCATGAAAGCAGACTGGACCAATCGGGACGACGAAATCACCCGGTCTCTGGTTCGATACGGAAGACGGGGTGTGCCGGTGTATGTCCTGTATGCGGGCGGTGCCGGATCGGATCCGGTCCTGCTGCCCGAGATCCTAACCGTAAACCTGGTCATCGAGGCGCTGGAGAAGAAGGCCGGACCAGGAGATCTTGCAACCTGAGAAAACAATCCGAAAGAGGAGATTTGTCATGTTTCGCAGAGCAAGCTTATTCATCGTACCCCTGTTCATCCTGTTCGCCCTTTCGGCCCAGGCGGTGGAGAACGGCACACTCGCACCCGATTTCACCCTGATGGACAACAACAAGCAGGAGCGGACGCTTTCCGACTACCGCGATCAGTACGTAGTTCTTGAGTGGCTGAACCATGGCTGCCCCTTTGTGAAGAAGCACTACAAGATGAGCTATCAGAACATGCAGGGGCTCCAGAAGGAATTCACGTCCAAGGGGGTGGTCTGGCTCTCCATCATCTCTTCAGCCGAGGGGAAGCAGGGCTTCATGACGGCAGAAGAGGCAAACGAAGCCATCCGTGAGAAGAAGGCATCGCCCACGGCGATCCTGTTCGACCCGGAAGGCAAGGTGGGACGTCTCTACGATGCGAAGGTCACGCCGCACATGTATATCATCGACCCGGAAGGCAAGCTGATCTATCAGGGAGCCATCGACGACAAGAGCAGCTTCCGGGCGGCGACCATCAAGAAGGCGAACAACTACGTGCGGATTTCGCTGAACGAGGCGATGTCGGGGCAGCCGGTCAGCAACCCGGTGACCAAGCCCTACGGCTGTTCGGTGAAGTACAAGTAGAGCGCTAACGCCTGTCGCGTCTCGGATCTCTTGGGTTCCGTGTTCCGGCAACGAACTTGGTTGGGGCAGTCATCCATTACTTGTGAAATCAATGGCTGTCCCCAATTGCGGATAAATCCTGTGCAGGGTTACTTCCAGCCGCGGGGGTTTTCGTAGAACTCCCGGGTCCAGGCTTCCAGCAGCGCGCCCATCTCTTCTGCCTTGTCCGGATACTTCTTCACCACGTCATAAGACTCGCCCTGGTCGCGACGCACCTGGAACAGTCTCGGCCACGTGCCAAGGGTCGGGATGCGTATTTCGGTGCCCGGTGGGGTGTAATCACGGGCACCGGCGATGCGGCCCGCGAAGTTGTCGCGTTTGTCAAGTGGTAGCGGCCATGTCCAATGGCTGATGTCCCGCAGGTATTTCCAATCGCCCACGCGAACGCCCTCCACGTCGAATTCGTGGAAGAGATACAATGGGCGCTCGGGCAATCCATCCGTGTCGCCCGAAAGAAGCGGCCAGATGTCGGAGCCGTCGATCACCCGGTCAGAGGGAAGGCCCACGCCGGCCAATCGTAGGAGGGTTGGAAAGAGATCGATGCCCATGGCCGGCGCTTCGACTACAGTGCCTGCCGGGATCCTGTTCGGCCACCTCGCGACCAGGGGTACGCGAAACCCGCCGTCGAAGCTCTGGCCCTTGCGGCCCCGCAATTCGCCGGCGCTGCCTTCGAACCAGGGTCCGTTGTCGCTCGTGACGATCACCAGCGTCTGTTCCCCGAGCCCGAGCCGCTCGAGGGCCGCAACGATCTCCCCCGTGCTCCAGTCGAATTCCTCGACAGCATCCCCGTAAGGGCCTCCATCCGACTGTCCGGCGAAACGCTCCGAGGGGAAGAAGGGCAGATGCGGGTCCTTGTGGGACATGTAGACAAAGAAGGGACCTTCCTTTGCCTCTTCGATGAACCGAATCGCTTCCTCGGTGAAGAGGCGAGTGTAGTGGGACTGCTCCGCACCTATGTCTTCCACGATTTCTTCGCCGCCGCGCCA
This sequence comes from bacterium, assembly GCA_028277985.1. Lineage (GTDB taxonomy): Bacteria > Desulfobacterota > DSWW01 > DSWW01 > DSWW01 > S015-6. Next base: position 3,960 of record JANQFG010000052.1, read on the forward strand.
GAAGGCGACCGGGAAATCGTCGTTCGACATGTTGAAGCCCACGAAATGATCGAAGCCGTGCTGAAAGGGGTGATATTCGGGCAGCTCGGTGAAGTCCCCCAGATGCCATTTGCCAAAGGCAGCCGTGCGATACCCGGCCAGCTTCAGCGCCTCCGGAAGGGTGATCTCCGCCGTCGGCAACCCCTGCACCAGGTTCTCCCCTCCGATCATATCGACCACGCCGAGCTTTGCCATGATGATGGCCGCCCGGTGGGTGAGCTTTCGCGCGAAGGTGTCTCCTATCGCCTGCAGCGGAGTACCGATACCGCTCCGCGCAGGATATCGGCCGGTCAACAGGCCGGCACGGGAGGGGGAGCAGGTGGACGCTGCTGCGTAGAAATCGGTGAGGCGTACACCTTGCGAGGCGATCCGATCGATGTGAGGCGTGTCGATGGCAAGGCTGCCCTGCACACCCAGGTCACCATATCCGAGGTCATCGGCAAGGATGAGCACGATGTTCGGCCGGGGAGCTGCCTCGTCGATGACCGAGATGAACCGGCTGACAGGGGCCGCATCCTTCTGGCTGTTCCTGAATGTCGAGGGCTCCAGCCCCCGCATGTCCGCATCCAGCCCGAAATAGAGCCACGCCGCGAGCAGGGCAGCGATGGCCAGCAGGCAGAGGCAAAGAAGCCCGGCCTGGCGTAGGACGCCCCTCATAGTTTGAGCCTCGGCTCAGGGGAGATTGAGAATATCCACGGTTATGTGGATGGATTGGAGGACCATCGATCCCCCGTCGTTCACGAACTCGAAGTCGAGGATCTCTCCCACGTCTTTCGCCCAGACGAGATAGACCTGCTGTACCAGGACGCTGCTGACCGAGATATCCACCTGGATCACCGCGCAGTCTTCGAACACGCCTGCCGCGGTCTGGTACGAAACCCCGGTAGCGAGGAGAGTGATCTCAAATCTCTGCAAGCTGTCCGGGACCCCATCCTTCACCATCCAGCACTCTCTCACGAGAGGGACCCCAATCGTCATCAGCCCGTCCACCGGCCCGAGGGGCGGGGCGTGAACCTCGGTTTCACCCGTGTCGGTCTCGATGTAGCCCAAGAGATAGTGTCCATCCGTTTCTTTCTTCCAGAGGCCCACGTCCTCCAGGGTCCAGCCGGGAGAAAAGAGAGCGAGCTCCCCCGTCACGCCTCCTCCCAGGTCGGTAAGGCTCTCGATGTGGATGTCCTCCATGACGAGACCCGATCCATCATCCACGACTTCCACGATGAGAAACTGCCTCCCGGGGTCGAGGTTGAAGTAAGGGGCCAGGTCCACCGCTTGAGCGTGAGCGTGCGAGGCGACCAAGAGTATGGCAACGGCCAGGATGCTGATTCTACTGAACTTCTGCATTACTCCCTCCAGTCAGGATGAGTAGTCATTGCTGGTTGCATAGCAGCAAACCATAGTTCATGGAATCGCCGTGCAAGTCAACCTGAACCGAAGCGGGCCCATGCCTCATCCAAATCATAACGATATTCATATTTCGAGGCCGAACATGAACAGGCTTCTTGCAGCAACCCTGGGAGCGCTCCTGTTGCTGGGATGCGGGCCCGATTCTTCTCCCATGGACTTTGCTCCTCCACCGCAGGAGACCGACCCCCCCGCGTTGAACGTGACCGACTACATCACCGGACTCGACAAGCCCTGGGATGTCACCTGGACACCGGGCGGGGAGATGCTCTTCACCGAAAACAACACGGGCGATGTGTGGGTGGCCGTCGGCCAGAGTGCTGCGCCGATCCACACGGTAACCGATCTGAACAGCAGTGGTGAAGGAGGGCTCATGGGGATCACCCTGAGCCCGGATTTCAACACGGACCGCTACGTCTTCTTGTGCTACAACTCGACCGCGCCGGATGTTCGAATCGTGAGATACCAGGCGAACCAGACGCTAACGTCTCTCACCGACAAGACCCCGATCGTGACGGGCGGTCCCTATACGACCGGAAGACACTCGGGCTGCAGGATCAAATTCGGTCCGGACGGCTTTCTCTGGGCCGCCTTCGGAGATTCGGCGACCGGAACGACCTCACAGGACGACAATTCGCTTGGGGGCAAGATCCTTCGTGTGGACGAGGACGGCAATGCCGCACCGAACAATCCGAGCGGGGAGGTCTGGTTTGCCAAGGGATACCGGAATCCTCAGGGCATCGACTTTCGCCCCTCCGATGGGCTTGCTTGCATCGCGCAGCACGGGCCAGACCGGGACGATGAGGTCGAATGCCTGGGAAGCAACTGCTTCGGAGATGTCTGCAACTCCGGCTGGAATCCTGTTCCCGGCTACAACGAGGCCGTTCCCATGACCGACCTTGCGCTGTACCCGGATGCGAACCAGGCGCTCTGGTCTTCCGGCGCGCCCACTCTTGCACCCTCGGGCATGAGCTTCCTGGACGGAAACCAGTGGGGGGCCTGGGACAACGCCATCGTGGTGGCTTTTCTCAAGGCGAGGCGGCTTGGGTATTTCAGGCTCGATGGGGCCAACCAGCTCCGGTCCGAGGACTTCACGACGTTTACCAACCGCTTGAGAACCGCCGAGCAGGGCCCGGACGGCTGCCTGTACATCCTGGAAGATGTCAACTCGACGGCAAAGATCCTGAGGGGCTGTCCACAGTAAACAAAACCCAAAACCGGATTCGAGATCGAAAATGAAAAGATACTCTGCAGCCGCTATTGCGGCGATTCTGACACTTTCGTGCAACTCCGATCCTCCCTCTCTGAACATCACGGACTACATCACCGGGCTCGACAAGCCCTGGGATGTTACCTGGACACCGGATGGAGAGATGCTCTTCACCGAGAACAACACAGGGGATGTGTGGGTCGCCGTCGGCCAGAGCGCTGCGCCCATACACACGGTCAGCGACCTGGACCCCGGTGGTGAGGGCGGACTCATGGGAATCACCCTGAGTCCGGACTTCGATACGGACGGCTATGTCTTTCTCTGCTACACCTCCAATGTCCCGGACATCCGAATCGTAAGATACCAGGCGAACCCCGGACTCACGGCACTGTCCGACAAGACCCCGGTTGTGACGGGCGGCCCCTACACGACCGGCCGGCACTCCGGATGCCGGATCAAGTTCGGTCCGGACGGATATCTCTGGGCCACCTTCGGAGACGCCGCGACCGGGACGACACCGCAGGACGAGAATTCCCTCGGGGGTAAGATTCTGCGCGTGGACGAGGACGGAAATGCGGCCCCGGGCAATCCGAGCGGTGATGTCTGGTTTGCCAAGGGATACCGGAACCCGCAGGGAATAGACTTTCGCCCCTCCGATGGGCTTGCCTGTATCGCGCAGCACGGACCTCTCAGAGACGACGAAGTCGAATGCCTGGACAGCGACTGTTTCAGCGATGCGTGCAATTCCGGCTGGAACCCTGTTCCCGGTTACAATGAGGCGGTGCCGATGACCGACCTTGCCCTGTACCCGGATGCGAACCAGGCGCTCTGGTCTTCGGGCGCGCCCACGCTCGCTCCCTCGGGCATGAGCTTCCTGGAGGGAAGCCAGTGGGGGGACTGGGACGATGCGATCGTAGTGGCGTTTCTGAAGACGAGGCAGCTCGGGTATTTTCGTCTGGACCCATTCAACGCCCTCGAATTGGAGGCTTTTTCTCCGTTTGCCAACCGTCTGAGAACCGCCGAACAGGGACCGGACGGCTGTCTTTACATCCTGGAAGATGTCTCCTCGAGCGGGAAGATTCTGAGGGGCTGTCCGACTCTCTAGCAGGGATTCGGAACCGCATCAAGCGAGGTTCATGATGGACTTTTTCGTATCGGAAGAGGAAGAGGCCTTTGATCAGTACGTACGCGCCACCCTTGATGACGCGATCAAGCCGGAATATCCGGACTGGGTGGAAAAGGACACGACACCGCCCCGGATGTTCGAGATCCTGGGGAAGAAGGGTCTCCTCGGTTTTCGGGACGACCTGGATACCCCGCAGCCCATCCCATGGATGCAGAACATATACTTCTACAAGCACGCCGCCGCCTTTGCCGGCGGCCTGGCGATCGCCTCTTTTGCACACTCCCAGCTCGGCCTGCAAGCCCTGCAGGCTTTTGATGAAGACCGTCGCCATTCCGCCCAGCTCCGCAACGGGATGGAGGGGATGGGGGTCTTCGCCTTTGCCAACACCGAACCCGGGGCCGGCTCCGACGCAGCCGGAATCGATCTGCGGGCGGAGCAGACAGGGGACGGCTACGTGGTGAAGGGCACCAAGTCATACATCACGAACGGGGATATCGCCGACTGGATCGTCTTCACGGCGGTCACCGAGCCGGGTCTGGAGAAGCGGCACAGGGGAATCTCCATGTTCATCGTGGATGGCCGTGCTCAGGGTCTCACGAGAAAGAGGCTCAAGAAGTTCGGGTGGAATCCCTCTCATCTTTCCGCGCTGCACTTCCGGGACGTCTTCGTGCCGGCGGAGAACCGGATCGGGCCGTCGGGCCAGGGCTTTTACCAGACCATGGAGATCTTCAACCGGGGTCGTATCGGGGTGGCGGCGCTCGCTTTCGGCACGGCACTCGGGGCTTACCGGCAGGCCTGGCGTCATGCAACCCGACGCAAAGTCTTCGGCAAGCTGTTGATGGAACACGAGTCGAAGCAGAACGAGTTTGCCGACAAGATCACCTCGATGGAGGCGGCGTGGCTGATGGTCCAGAAGGCTGCCTTCTTGAAGGATGCGGGCGAGGAGTATCGCTATCACGCTTCCATGGCAAAGCTCTTCGCCACCGAGCAGGCCGTGGACATCGCCCAGTGGGCTGTTGAGCTGTTCGGGGCGCGAGGCGTGCTCGAAAGCCACCCGGTCTCCGCCTATCCCCACGATGCCCGGGTCGCCGTGGTCGGGGAAGGCGCGCCCGAGGTGCAGAAGAAGATCATTGCGGAGAACATCGAGGGAATTCTCTCCGCCCTCTAATCGCTATCGAATTCGTGCGCACCCACATCATAGCCCTGAAACTGCGGGATGCTGACCCCGGCAAAATCTTTGACTCCCGGATCCAATCCGAACAAGGCGGGCAGGTCGAGGCCTTGATCGATCACGGGCGAGTTCGGTTGAAGCCGGTACGCAGCGAGCATGAACAGTTCGGTCGGGTCGCCCACGGTCCCGCCCTTGCCGGGATCGATAAGTCTCGGGTCGGCCTCCAGCCCGATGGGGTTGGGCCCCATCTTTTCCTGCCCCGTGGCTGACCGCCACTCTGCCAGGCCGGTGTAGGTTACGTCGTTCCATTCGATCTCCACAGGGCCGCCGTAGTTCCAGTAGCAGTTCCCCTGAAAGATCCAGCCACCCGTGGGCCGCGCTATGCGAAGGGCCTTCTTGCCGGCCTCGGTTACGATGATATTGTTGTAGACTCTTGTATCGTAAACGAAGCTGGACCCGGGAGGAGCATCCGAGATTCCTGCGCCCAGCGTGTCTGGCGACACATAGAGGGTGTTGTTGTAGATCTCCGTATTCCGAATCCCGCCCCCCGAGAGGGTCGCCCAGAAGCTGATCGCCCCGTATCCGATCAGGCCGTCGTTCTCGCTGATGTTGTACCGGATGATGTTGTCCCTGTACGGGCTCGCACCGAAGAACTGAAACAGACCGTATCCTGCGCCGTGATTATCGTGGGAGTAGTTGTACTGGAGGATGCAGCCCACCGATCCTCCATCGAGATCGAAGCCGCCCCCGTCCTTTCCATTGCTGGTTCTGTTGTGGTGGGACTCGCAGAACTGGATGACCACGTTGTTCGCTTCCCAGACCCAGATGCCGAAGGGGCCCCCTTCGGGCCCGCTGTTCAGCGCGCCGTTGTTGAAGGCTTCACAGTATTCGATGATCGCCCCATCCACTCCCGAGAGCAGGATGCCGTTGCCGGTATGGGTGTCCTTGGTTTCGATGCCCTCCTGGTCGTGCACTTTGCAGTAGCCGACGTAAATGTCCCGATGAGGGCGATTCGCGGGATCGGGCGGCCAGACCCCGGAAGAAGCGATTCCCCTGTCCCCGTTGTGATGGACGATGCAATTCGTGATGCGGACATCCTGGAATCCGCTGCCGCTCGGATGCCCGGCGGTGATCTGTATTCCAGCGCCACGATAGG
>JANQFG010000077.1 GCA_028277985.1 bacterium
TAACACTTATCAGGCCCCCGGAGTCAAGCGCGCACACCTGTACTGTGACGCCGAAAGCGGGCGTCTGAATCGGTTGAGCTAAGGTCGGTCGTCGGTCTCCGTCTTGGTTTCGGGGTCGGGATCAGGGCCCGAGAGGACTCTGCACCAAACACTTATAGAGACTCAACCGCCGGGTCTCTCCCTGATCGCAAGGAGCGGCGGCGCTGGGCTCGTGGCCCAGCGTTCTAGAAACGACGGCGTGCCCTCGTGCCGGCCCAATCCAAGGGGGTCGGGTTCGCTCAAGGAGCTTCCAGTTATCGAGGGGCTCGGGGGAGGGGCAGAGCCAACAAGTCGACCAGGGTAGGAGTGAGAGAGGGTGTCCAATCAACGGGGCGCGCTGCCAGGTGATGTCTCCAAAGACGCGAAGGGGTGCTTGAGGCACCGTGGTTGAGAATGGACTTGTGCGTCTGAGATGGGCTTGGCCCTTTAGGCTCGAGTTATGCGACGGGCTCACCCTCTCTCCTCCGGATCAGGCGTGGACGAGGAAGCGATCAGGATCGAAGGCCTGATTGCGCGAGAGCATGAAATAGACGGTACGGCCGATTTTGTGGGCGAAGATACTGAGAGCCTTGCCCTGGCCGAACTTCCGTTTTAATCGGGCATGGACCTTCTTGCTCTGGGGGAAATGCACGAGGACGGTGAGAGCGGCCTCACTGAAGGCCCACTTGAGGTGGACGTTTCCGATCTTGCCATTGGAACGGCCGGTGCGTTTACCGGCGGAAGTCTTCTCGCATTTGACCAGCCGGGCATAGGAAGCGAAGTGCTGGACGGATGGGAAGCGACCGATGTCGTGGATCTCGTAAAGGAGTGTGAGAGCCAGGATTTTCCCGATGCCGGGGATGGTGCTGAGGCAGCTGAGAGTCCTGGGGTCATGGACCTTGGCCTGGCGAAGGATGGTCTTCTCCAGGTTGCGAATGAGGCCATCGTAGGTGTCGCACACGGTGACGTCAGCCTCGATGCTTTTTCGCAGGATAGGGTCATGAAATGCCTCGGGGACCGAGGCCCGTTGACCTGGGTTGATGAGGGCACCGGGTGGACGGGGCAGGTTGTACTGGTGGAAGGTGTTCTGGATGTGGGCGAAGAGCTCGCCGCGCTTGCGGACGAAGTGGAGCCGGCGTCGGAGCAGATCCCGAGTGGGCCTCATGTGGGCAGGGTATACATAGGCCATGGGCAGGAGGCCTCCCCGGAGCAGGCTGGCGGTCTTGAGAGCGTCGACGCGGTCGTTCTTTGCCTTGCCCCCGTGGATGGCCCGCATGTAGAGGGCATGGCCGAGGAGGAAGGGGATGTCGTGTTCGGCACAAAGATCGGCGAGCCAGTACCAGTTGAAGGTGCACTCACAGGCCACAACGAGATCGTTTTGGAAGGGCTCAACGGCCTTCAAAAAGAGTTGCCGATCGCAGGGAAGGTTCTGGTGAAGCAAGACGTTGCCCTCGGCGTCCAGAATGCACAGATAGAGAGTGCGGGCATGAAGGTCGATGCCGCAGTAATGCTGATGCTGCCCAGTATAGAAGCGCATGGTTCCCCTCCTGGGTTGGATGTGAGTGTGCACTCGACATCGTGCCTACCCACTTCGGGGTAGGTCCAGGAGGGGGCCTGTATCAGTATCAA
>JANQFG010000116.1 GCA_028277985.1 bacterium
TCAGAGAGCTGATCCCGATCAGGTCCGGCCTGAAGGATTCGATCTCCTTTCGCATCTGGTCCGGGGTCATGGCCTCAGGCCGCATGTCGAGGATGCGGATTGCGCGGGCCTGTTCGGAAGCATTCCGAATGGCAGAGGCGATGTACATAAGGCCCAACGGGGGACAGAGAGAGGGGTGGGTCACGGGCGCATAGGTGCGGATGAGAAGAATCCTCTCGAGCTTCATCGTTCTTAAGTCCCGTATCGTTCTCTGCGCGGATGGATCATCGAGAGCCATCCGCCCGAAGGTTGGCTTCCTCGTCCGGTTGCCGGTTGAAGGGGCTGTCCGGGGCATCGTCGAAGAAGAAACGGCCCTCCTCGAGCGTGATGTAGACCTTTGCGGCAAACCCTGGTTGGAGCCCGCACGTGCTCCGATTCTCGGCCCAATCGCAGACGAGATCGAGTCGGGGCCCGTCCAGGCGGTTTCCCCCTATGGCATAGCGTCCGCGGGCCCGGTTGCCCGCTTGATCTTGCCAGTGGAGCGCGCCCTTCCCGTCAAAAAGAATCTCCTCGGGGGTCCCGCACTCCCCCATTCGGGTCCAGGCCCCGGCAAGCCTTCGCTCATCGAATGGTGGACGTGCAAGAATAACCGCCCCAAGGGTCACTCCGACAAGCACGACCGCGGCGAAGGTGTCGGCGGCCCGGCCGTACTGAGGCGTTTCGTAGTCGGTCGCCCCGGCAGTCGGGCTTCTCCGGCCGGCAAGGAAAAAAGTGGCGGCGCCGAGGATTCCCGAAAGGAAGTTCACGAGAAGGTCCTTGTTGTCATAGTACCGGTCGTGGATGACTCCCTGAAGAGCCTCGTCCAGGAGGCTCACCGTGGCAACAAACGCGGCGACTCGCAGCCCTCGGTGCAGGACTCCGGACCGTTCTCTCGTGGCCCGAAAGGCAAGGCCTCCGAGCAGCCCGTACTCCAGCAGGTGAAGCCGTTCCGCGGGGAAGTGACTGAGAAACAGGAACATGGCGGCGTAGGAGACGCCGATCAACGAGATCATGACGGCACGGAAGAGCCGATTGTCCGGCCTGATGCGCAGGGCATAGAGAATCACTGCCGCCCAGACACCGAGGCCGACGGCCATCAGACTGGGGATCGGACAGGCCGGCAGATCCAGGTCTCCCAGAGATGCCAGCATGGAAGGCGTGGCAGGAAGGATTGCCAGCATGAGGCCCGCGAGAAGCAGGGGCCATCTCCAACGCGAAAGCACTGCCGAAACGTTCGCTCCCATGTGAGCATCCCCATGGAGGTGTCAGGGCTTCGAAGGAACCTTGATCCGACTGTGTTTCATGAGCTGCAGCTTCCGAAACAGAAGATTCATGGGTCCATACGCCCAATTCAAGATGCGGCTCGTGACGTGTCTCGTAAGAATATGGTCCAGGAGTTTCAGGATGGGCCTGTTCACACCTTTCAGCCTGAATACGATTCGGTATAGAAAGACGAGAACCTTGAAATAATCTCGAAACATCTGGACCTGGAAGGAGGCGATCGAATCCTGCGTGATCGTGGATTCCTGGAAATAGTTCACGACCCTGTCCCCTTCGGCCATATATCCCTTCTCATTGCAGTAGTCATAGAGATCGGTGCCCGGAAAGGGCTGGAAAATACTCACCTGCATCGAATTCGTTCTGACCTGAGCGTTGAGCTTGATGGTGTCCAGAACATTGTGCGGTGTCTCCTCGGGAAGCCCCACCATGTTGAATGATTCGATCCGCAATCCCTCTTCCCGGGCCAGACGGAAGGCCCGCCTGAGTTGCTCGTTGGTGATATTTCGCTTGAGGATCTGATTGCTGATCCTCTCGTTACCGCTTTCGAGTCCGATCTTCAGGTGAAAACACCCCGCCCTTTTCAGCTGTTTGATCGTGTCCTCGCCGATCAGGTCGGCCCTTGCATTGCAGATGAAGGGCAGCTTGACCTCATCCAGGTAGAGATCGGTGAACTCCTCTGTCCAGGACTTTGAAAAGAACAGAATATCGTCGTCAAAGTCTACCTTGTCGAGGAAGGGGTAAGACTCCCGCACCGCCTTGATTTCATCGATAACGTGTCGAGCGCTCCGGAATCGAACTCCGTAGGGGCCGCTCTTCAGGATCTTCCTGATCGCTTTGCTCGAGCAATAGGCGCAGTTGAAAGGACAGCCACGGCTGGCCATCATGCTCATCAGCCCCCGTCTTTCAAGGTACAGGCCTTCATAGTTCGGAAAACCCTCGCGGTCCAGGAAGGGGAGGTCGTCCAGGTTTTCGATGGGAGGGCGCAACGGGTTCTTGACGATTTCTCCGTCTTCCCGGACCCACAAATTCTCGATTTCGGTGATCCCTTCGTTCCTTTGGATCTTCTCGCACAACTCCAGGAGGGGGTCTTCCCCCTCGCCGCGGCAAACGATGTCGATCCCCGGCATTCGAATGCACTCTTCAGGGCACACGGTTGCATGGATCCCCCCGACGATCTTCGGGGCGGTGATTCCGTCGTCCGTGAGGATTTTGGAGAGGCGGGCGATCTCTCCCGCATAGTTGGAGGCGCCTGAAAACCCGATGAGTCGTGGGTCGAAGGCTCGAACCTGGGAAAGATATTCGTCCTTCTCAATCGGCCGCGCAATGTGGATGATACGGGTTTCGTGCCCGTGGGTCTTCAGGACAGCGGAAAGCTGAGCGACGCCGGAATAGAAATACCCGGGCCAATCACTTCGGTGTATCAGGTGGTCCGGATAGACGAAGAGGACCCGCATGGATCTCCTGTGCACTTCAAGTCGGGTTCTTCCCTTCGGGGCCTTGCTTCTTGAATGTGCCCCATTGAGACAGGAAAGCAACGATCTTGATGTCTTTGGCCTCAAACCAGGGGACTTCCCGGAAGTAGACCAGGTTTGTATGTGGGGTCCTTCTCTTCTGGTTCAGGCCCAGACGTTCCAGAATCTTCATCACCCAGTCCATGTGGGGCAGCGGTGAGGTGAGCAGCAGTACGCCCCCCGGTTTCAGGATTTCATAGCAGTGTTGAAAACAATCGACGTGCTCCACGACCTCGAACGCAAGGATGACGTCAAAGGACTCCTCCTCGATTCCCAGAGCACGCCAATCCGCAATATCCCCGACGATGTCGGCCGGAGGCTCGATATCCAGGCCGACACAGTGGGTCCACCCGTGGTCGGTGAGATACTCTCGAGCCCAGGCCGATCCACACCCGAGCTCGAGGATCTTCTTCTCCTTTGGGATCCCCTTCAGGAAATATTCAATCTTCTTTCTTCTTGCGTAAGAGCTGAGTATCGGCATCTTGTCCGTTCTTACCTGATTCGAAACAGTCCCTCTATCCCGGAGACGACAAAGAGTCTCAGAAAATGCATAGGCCGCGGCACCCGCAGAAGGAGGCGGAAGAACCTGCCGGAGCGGAAATAGAAGCGCAGATAGGCCCACCGCTGAATCCTCGGCAGATCATAGTCAGCCCCTTCCGAGTATTGGCTCGAGTTCCCATAATACTGCGGAACATCCGTCAAGTCGAAATCCCTGTCGAATTCTTTCGTCAGATCGTAGAGAGCGGTGTTCGGCTGTGGGACCACCATGAAGAAGCTGACTTGAAGCAATGGTAGATTCAGTATGAAATCGATCGTTTCATGGATTTCTTCTTCCGTCTCGGTCACGAACCCGATCATGGCATACGCCTTCGTGATGATCCCCTGGCGATCCGCATATCGAATCATCTCCGCGGCCTTCTTCAGGTCCAGATTCTTCTTGATCATCTTCTGGATCCGTGGAGACGCCGACTCGATCGCAAAGGTCATCATATAGGTCCCGGCACTCCTCAGGGCATCGACGACCTCCTCGGTCAAGATATCCGACCGTAGACCGTTCGGAAAGGAAAGCAGCAGACGCATACCGCTGTCCTGAATCATGCGACTGAACTCGATGACACGCTCGGGATCGACGTTGAAGATATCATCCACGATCTGCAACTCCCGGATCCCGTACTCTTCGTAGAGCATCCGGACCTCTTCCATGACCAGGCTCAGGTCCCGAAAGCGGACTTTCCTGCCGAAGATCTTGTGACAGTAGATGCACTGATAGGGACAGCCCCTGGAGGTCATGATGCTGGCATAACGTTTGTGAGCATTGAACCAATTCATGGAGTTGCCGAAATGGTAGTCTTCGATTCGGATCCCGCCCCAATCGGGTATGGGAAGGGCGTCCAGGTCCTCGATGAGCTCGGCAGGGCCTGTCAAGAAGGGACGACCATCCGAATCGCGCAGGACCAGGCCCGGCAGCTCCGTGGCAGACCCGTTCTCCCCGAGACAACGCAACCAGTCACACAGGGTCCTCTCCGCTTCTCCCACAAACACGACATCCGCCCCGGTCTTCTCCGAACACTCCAAGGGAGTGGAGGTTGCGTAGGGGCCTCCAACAAGGATCTTCGCCCGGGGATGCAGATCTCTGGCCACACGAGCCAGGCGGGCGGTCCGATCCGCTTCGGCGGATAACGCGCTGAAACCGATCATGTCGGGTCGCCACGCCTTGATGGTCTCGGAGAACGACTTCTCATTCTGATGCCTGACCCTGAGATCCATCAAACGAACCTCGACCGCATCCCCAAAATCCTTCTTCACCGCGGCGCTCAGCGAGAGGATTCCGAGGGGCGGGTCAATCGTCTTAAGAACGAATCCGGCGAGGTCCGGACGAACGAGCAGAAGTCGCAATTTCTCCCTCTTCATCATATGAGCTTGAATACAAGATCGGAAAATCTCCTCTCGATATGGAACCTGAAGTCCAGCCGCTTCGTTCGGAATCGTGCAATCGGGGCATAAGCGTCCATCGCAACCTTCAAGAGGGGAGAGGCGACCCGTTCTCGAACGGGTTCGCTCAGAAAGATGGAGGAGAAGCAGACATCTTCGAGGAGCTGCCGGTGCTTGCTCGAGAAGGTGGGCAGATTGGCGTTCTTCCATTCGAAGACGCCCCAGGCTTCGAGGCTCTCGGGGAAGGATACATCGAGCCCCTTGACGTACTCGTGGAGCGGCGTTCCCGGGTAGGGCGAGAAGACGTTTGTGACGGTCGTCATCGCGTCGGGGTTTTCCTTCTTGAGGCGAAAGGCCAGTTCCAGGGTCATTCGCAGGTCCTCGACCGTCTCCGTGGGAAAGCCGCACATGAAGGCGTAGATGATCTTGATCCCGGACCCGCTCAGCCTGCGGTTCGCCTCCAGGACCTCTTCCACGGTGATCCCTTTCTTGATGAATTCCAGGATCCGGGGGGAGCCGGACTCTACGCCGCACTTGAGCCAGCGGACACGGCTTGCTCTCATCAGACGCAAGTCATCCTCTGTGAGCCGGTTGATTTGCTTCACCTCGATTCCTTCAGCCTCCCAGGGGATGTCGAAGCGCTTCAGGGCGCGGATGATCTCCCTTGCCCTGGATAGACGGATGAAGAAGTTGTCGTCCACGAAGTGGAGCGACCCGACCGGAAGACTCTTCAGGGCGTGTTCGATCCGCTGTATCGTGATATCCGGGCTCATGGCCCTCCAGCGGGACAGGTTGAACTCGTGGTTGTAGCAAAAGGAACAATGCATCGGACAGCCGCGGCTCGTCTCCAGGTCCAGATCGATCCCCTTCTCTGCGTGCACGACCAGTCCGGGGTCGAGTTCGACGAGATGGTACGGGAGAAGAGGAAGATCATCGAGATTGCAGAACGCTCTGGCAGGGGTTGCCACGGGTCTTCCGTTCGCCCTGTGCCAGATCCCGTTCACCCCGTCCAGGGACCCCCCTGAGCGAAAGACACGTACCAGCTCGGGGAGAGTCAGATCCCCCTCCCGGAGAACGACCACGTCGACAAGGGGGTGAGAGGCGGTTTGTTCCGGCAGGATGGTCGGATGGATGCCTCCCCAGACGACGGGGATATCGGAAAGCTCCTTGACGACCTTCGATGCCTGGATGCCGGATGTGATCTGTGAGCCGGTCTTGGCGGTGATTCCCACGCAGGCGGGTTTGGTCGCGAGCTCGTTCCGGAGTCGGAGCTGCCAGTCCTTGTGCCGATTCATATCGATGATACGGACGCTCAAGCCCTGCTCGATGAGCGGCGCCGCGATCGTCACCAGAGAGAGGGGGACAACCGGACGGATGATCTTGCTATAGCCCCCCAGCAGCGGTTGGATCAGGACGACGTCGGCCATGGCCTTCTCCGAGTCGAGAACGCTCGACTCTTGGTTCCCATTCAGGTTTTTGAGGAGCACTATGGCAAGCGCTTGAGCGTGGAGAATATCCGGCCCAAGAATATCGGAAATGGGGCTCTCTTTTCAAATCGTTTCGTCCGCCTCTTCAGCGGTACAAACCCCTGAGCTCGTTGAGTCGAATCCTCAATACATCCGCGAACATGAAGTACCCGTCCCTGAGGATGTTCATGTTGCTGAAGTCTGCGTAGTACCACTGGACCGGCACCACGGCCACCTTGAGACGGGCTTTCCGGGCGAGGAAGAGGATTTCGACGTCAAAACTGAAACGTTCCAGCCTCTGGCTGCCGAAGAGCTTTCTGGCCACAGCCTTCCGGTATGCTTTGAACCCGCATTGTGTGTCCTGATATCCCCTCACGGCGAAGGTGCGGACGACGAAGTTGAAGAGCCGCCCCACGATATGCCGGTGGTGGGGCTCATTGTATCTTCTGGCGCCCTGGGCCTCCCGACTCCCTATGGCAACATCATGGCCCGCCTCGAGGAGGGGGAGAAATCTCTCCACCTCTTCGATCGGTGTGGACAGGTCGGCATCCGAAAAGAGGATGAACTCACCGCATGCCTCCAAAATGCCGGCGCGCACGGCCGCTCCCTTTCCCCGGTGTGGTTCTCGGAGAAGACGGATGGGGGACCCGGGATGCTCCCGGATGTACGCATCGACGATCGAAGCCGTGTCGTCCGGGGAGCCGTCGTCCACCACGATACACTCCCACGAATAGTCCCGCTCGCCCAAGTACTCCGTCACTTTTCGAAGGGAGTTGAGGATTCGCGGCGCCTCCCTGTAGGCGGGGATGACGACGGAGAGGTGAGGCGAGGAGACCGGGTGGTTCCTGTCGGGTGACCCTGAGGCGTTCGCCCTCATTCCTGGATTTCCTTCACGGGAACAATCGAGCGGTAGAGAAGGTAGAGCATCGCCTTAATGCGTACCACCCCGAACGTGGGATAGGTGATCGGAATGAAAAGGTAGTAGAGAAGCGGGGTCAATCTGTGGAACCTTTCGTTGAGTGCAAGCTTCGCAAGAAGAGGCTTCAGCAAGTCAGGAGCCTTCACGTAGATCGGCAGGGCATTGATGAAGGAATACGCGATCTTCTTGTGAGGATGGTCGAGAACGGACATGTAGTGCAGAGAGTTCTTTCCTTCATGGATGTCCTTTTCCGCCCCGGCCGAAACGAGCCCGTTCTCCTTTGCATATTCGGCCAGCTTCGTCCCGGGATACGGGTAGAAGGTGTACGTCGAAACCGTATCGGGAGCCAATTCCTGGATGAAGTGCAGCGTCTCCATCATCTCCGTCGGGCTCTCGCCGGGGAGCCCGAACATCGCCGTCGTATGGAGCCGGATGCCGGCCTCCTTTATGGTCCTTGCCGCACGCTTCAGCGATTCGTTCGAGTGCTTCCGATTGAGGACCTCCCTGCGCAGGGTCTCGTTTCCCGTGTCCACGCCCATGAAGAGCTGGTAACAGCCCGCGCGTTTGAGCTGACCGGCCTTCTTTTCCGATATCTGGTTCGGATTTGTCAAGCAATAGAAAGGGAGGTTGATCTCGCGGTGGTAGCGTTCCGAGAACTCCTCGACCCATTCGTTGTCTGCCGCGAAGTCGTCGTCCTCGAACAGAAAGAAGCGAGCCTTGTACTTGATGCAGTACTTGTGGAGCTCCGCCATGACGTTGTCGACGCTTCGACGGCGGATTTTGTAGCCATGCTCCTTGTAGAGCCCCTTGTAGAAAGGGTGGATGCAGTAGGAGCAGTTGAAGGAGCACCCTCTGCTGGTTACGACCATGACCCCGTGGCGAAAGACCCCGACGCGGTGGAACAGATCCTTGTCCGGCAAGGGGAGCAGGTCGAGATCCTCGAGGAGGGGTCTGACCGGGTTCCGGATGATCTTTCCGTTCCTTTTCAACCAGATATTGCGCACATCGTCTACCGGCTCTTGCCTGGACATCCTGTCCGCAACCTCGCACAGAGCCTCTTCGCCTTCGCCGATACAGACCATGTCAACGTCCGTATTGTCCAGGACGTACTCGGGAATCGCCGAGGGATGGGGCCCCCCCATGATGATCGGAACGCCGAGCTCTTTCTTCAGGGCAGCGGCCATCCGCGAGACGTGGGGAAAGAGATTCGTGAGACAGGAGAAGCCGACCAGATCCGGCCGGAATTCCCTGGCCTTTCGCATCAGACGACCGTAGCGGTTGAGGCCGCGGAGGAAAGGGAGCTTTGCGTAGGAGTTGTCATCGAATCCGGGATCGAAGAGCAGCCCTACCTGGTGTCCCCTGTCTTTGAGCACCGCACTCAGGTACTCTATCCCTACGGACTCGAAGCCCCTGGCGTAGAATAGGATTCTCATGGGAGTTGCTCTTTTACGCTTTTTGGAATACATACGTATAATGTATCGGAGGGTGGCGGGTGTCAATATGAAGGCGGAAGCGTCTGAATCGGTCGGTGTCAAGCGTAGCTCGATTGTCTGGATACTCATCCTGCTCGTTTCGATCGGATTTCTCGCGCGGCTCTACCGCATCGATATCCAGAGCCTCTCCCATGACGAGATCGGCCGGATCGGCCTGGGATGGATGGAGACCGGGCCTCTCTTACGGTTCATCGTCGATGACGGCCACGCCCCTGCCTATCCGCTGGTTTTGAAGGGCTGGATGCGGCTCTTCCCCACCGAGATGACATCGCGGTATCTTTCCCTGGTGCTGGGCTGCCTCTTCATTCCGGCCGTCTACTTCCTGGCAAACAGGATCGTTGACCGTAAGGTCGCTGTCCTTTCGGCCCTGTTGGCAGCCCTCTCGCCTTTTCATATAGGCTTCTCCCAGCAGGGAAGCCCCTACACGATGGTCATGCTTCTGTCCGTCCTCGCGACGATCTCGTTCATCGAGATTCTATCGAGCGGCCGCTGGTTCTGGTGGGCGGGCTATTTCATCAGTGTCATCTTGGGCCTTTACACGCACGTGTTCATGGCCGTTCTTCCCGTCTTCACGACCCTGGTTCTCCTGATCAGATGGAAACATCACCGGAAGCTTCTCAAGGGTTGGGTCATGTGTCACCTGTTGATCGGAATCGCCTATCTCCCTTGGGTATTCGTGGTCCTGCAGGGGCTCGGAAAATCCACCGGCTTTCAGAAATCCTTCGGCCCCATATCCATCCTCTACACCTTTTTTGCGTACAGCATGGGCTTCACATCGGGTCCGACCGTAGAGGAATTGCAGGGTACCCCCTTTATGGAAATGATTGCTCCGCACATTCCAATCGTCGCCGTCGCAGCGGCGATCTTCGGTACGGTCTTCTTCGTGGGGATCTTCAAGCTCAAGGAAAGGAAGGGGGCAATGTTGCTGTTGCTCCTTTACGCGTTGGCACCGATGGCGGTCGTTTTTGCCGCTTCCTCTGTATCGAACGTGGCTTACAACGTGCGCTATGTGTGCGCTTCTTTTCCCGCATATCTCATCCTGATCGCCGTGGGTCTGGGCCGTATTCGGGTCCCGGCAGGGATCGTCCTCGGGTCGGCGGTGCTCTTGCTCTTTTCTTTCTCTCTGAAAAATCACTATTTCGACACCCGTTACCACACCTATGATATGCGGAGTACGGCTGCCTATGTGGAGAGAGAAGCAACAGAGGAGGATGTCGTTCTTGTGGTGTCGACCCTCATGCCGTTTCTCTATTACTACGACGGAAAGGCATCGGTGGATGGCCTTAGCTACATGGATCAGAAGAGCGAAGCACACAGAATCGCAAAGCTCCGGGAGATGGCGGGAGGAAGAGAGAGGCTTTGGCTCGTCCTGGCGAGACCCTGGTACTGTGACGCGAAAGGTACTGTGAAGCGAACCGTGGACGAAGAGCACCGTCTTCTCGCCTCCAGGAGGTTCCCGGGTGCCGAAATTTTCTGCTATCAACTCGACGGGTCTTAGCCCGTGGCAGCAGGGTGTCCGGTCAAGGGATGGAGAGACCGCCCCTTGACCTACGGTAGGTGAGGAGCCGGAAGCATAGAGATGAAGGGGACGACCAAGAACCTCTTGTTGATGATCGGGAGCCTGACGGTTTCGGGAGTGGGTTTGCTGCTGCTCCTCGAGATCTTCCTGCGGGTGTTCGGGAATCCCAGCGTGACCCCCGGATATGTCCAGACGTCCGCGCAAAGACGATACACGCTCAAGCCGAATTTTGTGGGCAAAACCTACTCGGCAAGATGCGAGATCAATTCATTGGGCCTGAGAGACCACGAAAGGTCCGTTCTCGACAAGGCCTACAGAATCGTTGTTCTGGGCGACAGCATCGCCTTCGGGATCGGCGTAGAGGTGGAAAGGACCTTTCCGAAGATCGTGGAAAGTCGCCTGAACGAGGAGTTCGGCGATCGATTCCCCGTTCAGGTGTTCAACCTCAGCGTCCCGAGCTACAACACGTTCCAGGAATATCTCTATCTGCGCGAAAGCTACAGCACCTTCCGGCCGGACATGATTCTAGTCGTCTATTGCGCGCAAAACGATGCAATCCATGTCTCCATCCAGGATTCCGGCATAAACAGACATCCGATGGTGATGACGATCAAGAATGTCCTCCGAAATCTGCATAGCTATGATTTCCTGGCCACCCGATTCTATTCGCTGCTGTACAGGCTGCGAGCCAGAGGCCATGTGGACGAATACGAGCAGAGGCTCTTCTACGACAATGTCCTTTATCAGGAGGACTACGAAGGGTGGATCAACACGAAGCAGTGTTTCCGGGACATCAAGAGATTTTGTGACGTTCACGGGATCATCCCGGTTTTCGCCATATCCGCGAACAACTACCAATTGGCCAGGGTTGCCGAGGAGGATCCGGTTCACCCCATCGTTCAGAAGATCATCGGAGCCCTGAAAGAGGCCGGTATCGAATTCATCCTTGTCCTGGACGATGGTTTCAGGGACTATGCGGGAAGGGAGAGTCTTTTGTGGGTCAGGCCTACCGATGGCCATTTCAGTGAACTGGCGCACGAGCTGGCAGCGGAAGAGATCTTGAAACATGTTCGTGCGAACGGGTTGGTGAGCAAGTAGAAGGAGTTCGAAAATCCGCCAAACTTTCTCGGCGTGGGTCATGCACTATGCTTGCTAACTTCCCCGCCTTCTCAGAAGCCGCCCGAGGGCGCGAAACGTCTTGCGCGGGACGGAGACGGGGTCCTTCCGGCAGGCCTGGAGAAAAGACCGTATGCCGAGGGTGAAGCCCTGGACGACCTTGAGTCGGAGCGTGAACAGGGTGGCTCTTCGGTAGGCGCGCTTGCGATCCGAAGCACCGAATTCAGGCGTTTCGAAAAGGGGTGTCTTTCTGAAGTTGTGGAACCGGGTGTAGTCCTTCCTGACGAACCGGCCCTTGCTCTCGATGATGTCCCAGAGTTCGGTGCCGGGGTAGGGGACCGCCAGGGAAAAATCGGCGCCCCAGAGGTTCAGCTCTTTTGCATAGTCGATGGTTTCGCGGATCGTCTCGAGGGTGTCCCCCGGGTTGCCGATCATGAAGAAGCCGAACACGCGTATGCCCGCCTCCTTCAACGTGTGTACGCCCAGCGTGATTTCCTCCAGGGTCTCCCCCTTCTTGATGTTCTTCAGCACCTGCTCGTTTGCGCTCTCGATGCCCACCCCCACGACCTCGCACCCCGCCCGCCGCATCTTCCCGGCGAGAGAAGGGGTAACACGATCCGCCCGGATCCCTGAGTTGGTCCAGCGGATCTGCAGGCCCGCCTCGACGATGCCGTCGCAAATCGCCTCCGCTCTTTCCACGTCCAGGTTGAAGGTATCGTCCAGTATGGCGAAGTAGTTCTCCCTTCCGTGAAAGTGTTCGAGGGCATGCTGGATTTCCCGGACGATGTTCTGAGGGCTTCGGGCCCGCCACCTCCTGCCCCACACCTTCTTGGATGAGCAGAAGACACAATTGTAGGGACAACCGCGGGCCGTGATCAGCGGATAGTGCTGATAGAGATGCATCGGAAAAAGATGAAAGGCCGGGAAAGGGATCCGGTCCAGATCCTGGATCCACGGTCTTGGTTCCGTACGGTGAACCTTGCCCTGGCGCCGAAAAGCGATGCCCCTGATGTCAGTCCCGTCCCCGTGAGCGTCGAAACGGCCCTTTTCCGCGACCGCCCGCGCCAGCTCCACAATCGTCTCTTCCCCCTCTCCGATCACAAGGAGATCCAGGTTGGAGTCTGCCAGGATCTTCTCGGGATCGAGCGAGGTGTGAGGCCCTCCGAGTACAACCATGCTTTCCGGGCTCTCCCTTTTCACGCGTTCGGCCAGCTCGCGTGCTTCCAGGAACGAAAAGGTGGAGGCGGAGAGACATACCATGCCATGCCCCTCCGGGATGGCGATCTGCCCTTTTCGGTGTACCGGGTCGTTCACGTCCAGGTAGGTGACAGGATATCCGGCAGACTCCAGAGCCGAGGCCACGTACCCGAACCCGAGGTGCGGGATGGCCCCCCTTTCGCCGTGCCTGCCACGATCGAGGATCAGTGTTCTCATAAGCAAAGCACTCAGTGTCCCCAGCACTTCTCGCAAAGGGGCATGTCGGAATACGCGCCCGCCAGGTGGATTTTTCGAAATTCGGCCAGTCTTGGGCTGGCCCAGATCTCCGCGATCGTGGACTTTCTCAGATCGCCTATACAGAGATCACCGTTGACATCGAAGCAGCAGGGCGTGACACGGCCATCCCAGTAGATCACGAAGTAGCTCCACAGAAAACTGCAGGGCAATCGCGTGCGAGGCATCCGTCGATAGTAGTCCGAGCGGTCGGGAACCTGGCCGCCAAAAGTCGTGTAGTTCTTCACGAAGACCTGGTCTGCCGCACCCAGAAGAGGCTTCCAGTGTGCCTTGAATTGCTCGATTTCGCCGGCATTCTCTTGCATCTCCACGATCTGGAGCCATGCGGCCGGCCGGGTCAGACCCCGCTGTCTTCTCAATTCGATGAATCGGGCCGCGTTTTCCAGGACCGTGTCGAAGTCCCCCTTGCAGCGGATCTTCTCGTAGGTCTCGCGTGTGGCCCCGTCGATGGAGAGCACGATCGTGTCGAGGGGTGTTTCGAGAAGGGCACAGGTCTTCTCTTCGTCCAGGAGGACACAATTCGTGCTCACCCCCAGCTCCCCGATTTCGGCCCTCTGCCCGGCGTAACGAAGCATCTCGGGAAGGCCAGGGTGAAGGAGAGGTTCACCGTAGAGGTGAAACCACGACTTCTCGATCGAGTGGGGAGGGATCTGGTCGACGATGTCCTTGAAGAGGCCGAGCTCCATCAACCCTTTGGGCCTGTTCATGGAATCCCTCGGGCACATGATGCAGTCCAGATTGCAGTGGTTCGTGACCTCGAAATCGATCAATGTGGGGAAGGGGGGAGCCGGCCCGAACTTGCGTTTCTGAATCGTCGCAAGCCTTCGTGCCTTCTTCTTCAAGTCGGACAGGAGGGCCCGGGCCCGCGAGGCGGGCTCATGCACGGTCTTTCTCATTTCGAGTTCTCGTGTCCTCGCGTCGGCCTTACGTGTGTTGCCTCATCGTTTCTTATCACTGTAGCGAGGCGTTTTTGCGAAATCAAACGAGCTCGAAGTGTCTTTGCTTGCGACCAAGACGATGAACTTGCCCAGACCCAGGGCGCAGTATGCGGAAGCGATCGGGGTGGTCCCGATCCGCATGAAGGTCAGGAGGAGCCTCTTCAAGGCTCCTCTTTGATCTCGTAGCGGCAAGGTGCCCTGAGCAGGGGTGGGCTCCCGGATGTTGTCGGAAGGACGGTGCCCTGTCTCCCCCTTGCCGGCCGAACCGTACTGCTCCACAGATTCGGCGCGGTCGGGATAGCGTTTGTGAACGCGGCGGGGAATGCCCAGGAGGCGCAGCGTGTAAGGGTAGTACCACATGAGGCGATGGCTTTCAGGCGAATAGGTGTAGTATTCGTCAACCTTGAGTCCGGCTCGGGCCACGCATCGCGTAAGCGCGGCAATCGTGAAGTGATTCACGTGTTGCTCGATCTTGAGATCTTCCCAGTCGCTTTTCTCGACTCTCGAGTCGATCGATCCGAAGTTCGGGACCTCGATCACCACGATTCCGCCCTCTTGAAGCAGAGGCCTGACGTTTCCGGCAAGGCATGAGACCGGGTCGGGCATGTGCTCCAGCACGTGGTGGAGCGTTATGACACGGAACCTTCCCCAATCCGGCGGCACGGCATCGAGGGCCCCCTGGACCACGGGAAAACCATACCGGGTCTTGACGAAATCAACCGCGAACGGGGAGACATCCAGGCCGTGAGGTTCGTACCCTGCCTCGTGTACGAATTTCAGGAAGTTTCCGACCCCGCAGCCCATGTCCAGGACTTTTCCGGAATCGGCATACTTTCGAATGTGTTTTCCTTCGATAGGAAACCGGACCCTGTCGAAAAGCTGTCCCCACGTTCCGAAGAAGTCATAGCTGCTATCACCGTCTTCTCCCCGGAAGTAGCTTTCCGTGTATATGGGCTCGGTTGTGAATCGGGCCGTGTATACGTGGCCGCAGGCCCCGCATCTCTTCAACCGGGACAGGGAGGCGTAAACGATTTCCGGTCGGTTCTCTCCGCAGAGGGTACAGGCGTCTCCTTGGTCTCGTTGCTCACGGCTTCCGCCATCCGGCTCTTTCAAGTACGGCACCTCCCCCAGTGGACATCGGGAACCGGCATTCCGGGTGTCTCTAGGAGGACTACCCGAGATGAGAGAAGATTGCAAGGAGTAATGAAAAGCAGCGTCCTTGGAGAGCTTGCACTCGACCCTCTTCTGTGCCAACCTAGACCGAGCAGGAGATAAGGGGAAAGCCTTGATATACAGAGCAGACCCACCCTATCCGGATTCTTCGAGGACCTGAAGTCACGCAAATGCAGGACGAGGGTTTCAGAAAAGAACGAGCGGCGGTACTGGTCATAAGCGTCTTCATGCTGGGCGCCTTCCTCATTTCGTTCCTCCTGCAGTCTCTTCTCGCCAAGTTTTTTGGGCCTTCGGCCACCCTGGATGCCTTCACGGTGGGCAACTCTCTCGCCTATCTTTTCATCAATTGGATCGCCTACGGTGCGGTCTCGATCATTCTGGTTCCGGTCTTCACCGAATACCGGCTCTCACGGAACGGGCAGACGGTGGAAGCTGCGAATACGTTCATAACCCTGCTCTTTCTTGTTTCACTGCTTCTCACCATTGTCTGCATCGTGGCGGCAAAACCGATCATCGCCGTGATGGGACGAGGATTTGATGCCGAGACACGCGCTCTCGCGGTGAATCTCTGTCGAATGATCATGCCGGTCTTTCCCATCGTTTCGGTCTGCGGCATTCTGAGCGGCCTTCTAAGGGCCTACGAGAGATACAACATCACCCCGATTGCCAGGTGTTTCGAGCTCATGCCCGTCATCGCGGCCTTGCTTCTCTTGAGGGGGCCCCTGGGAATCTATGCTGTTCCTGTTGGAATGATCACGGGTGCATGCCTGTCGTTGGCCATTCACATGTACTGTGCCCGAGGTATAGGTCTGCGTTTCCGGATCCACCTGTCGGTCCAGGGAGAGAGGACGCGCGCCATGTTGCGCATCTTTTTCTACTTCGGGCTGGTGAGCATGTTACAACACCTGGTGTTTGTCGTGGACAGGCTGGTTGCCTCCTTCTTGTCCCCGGGGAGTGTCTCTCTTTATCATTTCGCCTCCCGTTTCCAGATGCTGATCGTGATGATCCTTCCGATCGCCGTGTCCATCCCCTTCTACACGAAGCTGAATGAACACTTGCATGCTCGAGACGAATCGAAAGTGAGAGAAACGATACACGACGGGCTGCGGCTCGTTGCCGTTACGATCATCCCCTTGTTTACCCTTCTGGTGGCTCTTCGAATCCCTGTGATCGAGCTGTGGCTGGAGTACGGAGCCTTCACCTCGGTGGATACGAAGGCCGTGGCTACCGTCTTCCTGTGCCTGGCGCCAAGCTTTCTGATGGAGGCGATGGCGCCGATCGCATTCCACATCTTCTTCTCCCTGAGGGACACCCGGGTTCTCAGGGTTCTGGCCGTCATCGTGGGAGGGGAGGTGCTTTCCAACATCATCCTGGATCTCGTCCTCGTCGGGCCGCTCGGGTTGAACGGGATCGGCCTGGCGACAACCCTGGTGAAGCTACCGACGACCTTCATCGGCTGGATCTTTATCGGGCGCTGCGTGGGTGGGTTGGAATTGAGGTCCTTGACGCCGGATGTGCTGAAGATCCTTGCAGCGTCGCTCTGCATGGTTCCCGTGGTGATGGCGGTGAACGGTTATCTGGGGGGAGTTCTGGGAAGCACCGCCTTCGACAGGTTCCTTCGCGTGGGTATTCTGTTTGTCGTGGGTCCCTCTACCTACATCCCTCTATGCCTGCTGTTCAGGGTCCGGGAGGTCGCGGGCCTGGCCCGCGTGCTGCGCGGGGCTTTCTCGAGATAGCAGGCTTCGCTGCATACACGGGGCGGTGTCCTGTCCCAGAGAAAGCCGCGCCAGTCCTTCTATCCGTCGTCGTCCCTCCCGACGAATCAAGGTTCGATTGACTTGAATAGGGAATTGCCGAAAAATGGTGAGCATCTTTGCAACAACCGGATGCGAATCCATGATCGCAGGGGTCCAGCAACTCACACATCTTTCGAAGATCGGCCTGGGGATCTACACGAAGAAGAGGGCCTTCTGCGGGCCCCTCTGGGTGCAGATCGGCGTCAGCAACCGGTGCAACTATCGTTGTGTCATGTGCTGGGATCACCCCACGTTCGTCCCGAAGGACGATCCGTATCCGGATTCCATCACGTCGAAGTACTACAGAAACAACCCGGGGATCGACCGGTCTTCGAAGGTGATGGATTTTGCGCTGTTCACAAAGACGATAGAGGATCTCCACGCGGTCGGGACCCGACGGGTGGACCTGGTCGGCCGGGGCGAACCGTTCCTGAACGAAGATCTGATGCAAATGGTGGCGTTCGTCAAGGGCAAAGGGATGTACTGCAGTATCTCGACAAACGGTTCTCTTCTGACCGAACAAGCCCTCTCTCGTCTTGTCGGAGAGGGGCTGGACCAGCTCATCGTCAGCCTGAACACGGGCCGTCCCGAGACCTACGGAAAGATCCACACCTCGGAAGATGCAACCACCTTCTTCCGGATCAAGGAGGCACTCGTCGGGCTGAACCAGTTGAAGGTTGGAAAGGAGTCCGCCGGACCGATTGTGACCTTGTCCTTCGTCCTGTGCAAATCGAATTTCCGAGAGGTCGGTGAGATGGTGGGTCTCGCCCAGGAAGTGGGGGCGAAGCAGGCCATCTTCAAGCATGCAGTCTTGTATGACGGAATCAGCTTTCTCGGGCTGACGGAGGAAGAAAAAGGTGAGCTGGATCGAGCGTTGATCGAGGCGGAGCAGGCGGCCGCCCGGAGCGGTCTGGAAATGAAGCTGGATCCGCCCATCGGGAGCTTTCTCCCCGGGTCTGTCGGACCCCCTTCTCCGATGGAGGTTTACGGCAAGATTCCTTGCACGATCGGATGGCTCTTTGCCCTCATTACCGCGGACGGCACGGTCCTGCCGTGCTGCCACTGTTTCTCCGCAATGGGCAATGTGGAGGAGGAATCCTTCGCCAGGATCTGGCGGTCCGAACCCTACGAGCGGTTCCGGGACAATGCGATCCTTCTGCCGAATTCCGGGAAGCCCGTGCCCACGTGCAGGTGTGACGTGTGCACCTTTACGAAATTCAACCTTTCCGTGCACAATCACTTGCACCCGTTCCGAAGGAAGGTGTTCTATCCGGGACAGAGGGAATACAATCCGGCTCAACTGTTGTCTTCCCTCGTCTTGAAGAGGACCGCACGTGGACCGAAGAGGGGGCGCCCTCGATGAAAGAGGAAACCCCCGATCTGAGCATTGTCATTCCGACGTGGAACAACAAGTCGGTGCTGGGCCAATGCCTCGAATCGATTCTCGACTGCCGGCCCGGAATCTCGCTGCAGTTCATCGTTGTGGACAACGGATCCGAAGACCAGACGGCCGAATTCATGCGGCAAGAGCACCCCCAGGCCCTCACTCTCAGGAATTCGAAGAATCTCGGCTTTTCGCGTGCGTGCAACCAGGGGATCGGCATGGCTGAAGGTCGATACGTCCTGTTGCTCAACAACGACACCCTGGTGCAACCCGGGACCCTGGAGCGGCTGGTCAAGTTCATGGATGCGCATCCGGATGTGGGGATCGCGGCTCCAAGACTGTTCTACCCGGATGGAAGTCTCCAGATGTCTGTTTGCCTGGAGTACACGAATCTCAAATACGCCTTCTTCGGCGGGCAACAACTGCCCTTTCCGTTGAGCCGGGTCATGCGGCCCATGGTGTTGCCCCGGGAGGAGTACGATCGCGACCGGGAAGTGGCGTGGGCAGCGGGAGCTTGCATGATTGTTCGGAAAGAGGCTCTCGCGAATGTAGGGTTGCTGGACGAGAACATCTTCATGTACTATGAGGACATGGAGTGGTGCTACAGGTTCAGACAAAAGGGATTCAAGGTGTTCTTCGTGGCGGATACGGGTGTCGTTCACCTGAGGCATCACAGTTCTCGTGAGCATTTGCAGGAAGTCTTCAGGCAGACCTACCTCTCAAAGAAGTACTTCGTTCAGAAGCACCGTTCGAACGTAACGGCTGCCCTGTATTCCCTTCTTACGCTGGTCGGTTCGTTGATCAAGCTGCCTTTTCATTCGGCTCGACTGCTTCTTCGTGATAAACGGGACAGGGCCGACATCCGGTACAGAATCGCATCCCACTGGGAGGTCGTGAAGACGATCCTGTTTCACTCTCCTGGACGCAGGGTCCACCCCGCGGAGTGAGAGGCGTGGAGTCGAGGCTGTGAGAATAGGAAGAAGAGTCTCGAAAGTCCGTAGCCAGGCCGCCCTCGTAAGGTTCCTTTTCCAGACAAGATACGCTGCAAAACGGCTGACGAATCTGGCGATGAATGAATCGGAATTCCGCTCCGGAAAAATCGCCTTGAAAAGCCTGCCTTCTTTTCTGTTTTTGGATGTCGCCTGCGTGTGCACACTCAAGTGCCCCTTGTGCTACCTTGGACAGGGCCTGGAGGGGCGGTCCAGGGGCAAGATGAGTATGGATACGTTCTGCAGGGCGATCGATGAGTTCCGGGATCATGGAATCGTGGCCCATCTGTACATCCGGGGCGAACCCCTGATGAACAAACAGCTCCCGGAGATGATCGAATACGCGAACAGAGCCCACCTGATGACGGTGATCAGCACTCACCTCAACCTGCTGGACAAGGGGATGGCCGAGGCCCTTATAGACAGCGGCTTGAAGAAACTGGTTGTTTCCCTGGACGGTGCCACGGAGGAGACCTATTCTACGTACCGGGTGGGTGGCAACTGGGATGATGTCCTGAGAAACATAGAAGTCTTGAACGAAATGAAACGCCGGAAGAAAGCCCGCTTTCCGAAGATCGTGCTCCAGTTTCTCGTATTCAAGTTCAATCTCCATGAGGTGGGTCCCATAAAGCGGCTGGCTGATTCCCTGGGTGTCGAACTCAGCCTGCAGCAGGGATGCCTGGGAGGCCCCCTGTACGAACCCTATACGGGAGAGCATTCGCCGGAACTGATCGATCGTTGGATCGTACCGCCCGACGTTCTTCAGGATGCCCTTTCGTCAACCGGTAGCCGGCCGGGGGTTTTGTTCGATTATCATCGAAAGGATGAGACCTTGTGCGATGAGAGGTGCTTCTTCTTGTGGAAGACGGCCTACATCAACTGGGATGGAAACGTCTCTCCCTGCTGTTTCGTGTACCAGCAGGATCGAGACTTCGGCAATATTCATCATGAACCTTTTCGGAATATCTGGAACAACCCGAAGTTCAGGCATGCCCGTTCCCTGTTTCTCGAGGCTTCTACCGGGCGAGAAGGCAGGGAGACTGCGGTCTGTGATGCCTGTCGCATGTACAGGAAACCATCCTAAGGGAAGGATGGCCGAGTTCCGCAACGTTCAAACGATTCTTTGAAGATTCCATGAAAATCTTGATCCTATCTCCCTCATTTCCCTTTCCCCATTCCGGGACGCAGGTGAGGGTGTTCAACATCATCCGCAACCTCGCCCGGAACCACGAGATCACCCTGGTTTCATTGATTGCCGAGAGCGAATTGGTGCACGTTCCGGTCCTTGAGCCTTTCTGCAAAAGGATCGAGTTGATCAGCAAGCCGCGCCTTCAAGGTTGGCAGAGATTGCGATCCCTATTCACGGAGAAGGGAAAGCTCAGGAACCAGGTGCGGAGACTGGCCCGGGTTGCGAGGGGAATACCGGTGGACCTTGCCGGCAAGTACCTGGAGGAGTACCAGGAGAAGGTCGATTCTTTGCTGCGGGACAACGCCTATGATATCATCCAGCTGGAAACGCTCTTCATGGAGCCGTACGTCAACCGAGGTATGCTCCAGGGGACCGGGACGAAGACGATCCTCGTTGAAATCGATATAGCTTCTGTACGGGTCTACCGCGAGTATGCACGGGCGCGGGGCCCTAGAAGACTTCTCAAGGGCCTCCAGTACAGAATGCTCAGGCGTTACGAGGAAGATGCCTGGCAGAGGGTAGACCGAGTCGTCGCCGTGTCCGAGACAGACAGGAAGAGGATCCTGGACTGCGATCCTTCCTTGCCGGTGTGGGTGGTTCCGAATCCCGTGGACACGGAATTCTATCGTCCGCCTGCCGGCAGAGACACGGGCAAAGACATGTTGTTCCTCGGCGGTCTCGATTTCGAGGCGAATCATGACGGACTCCTGTTCTTCTTACAGGAGATCTTCCCCCTGCTCCTCGAGATGGCTCCCGAAGCGCGCCTCACAGTGGTCGGACGGTGTTCGACGAGCCAGAGAGAGGCCATCGAGGGCCATGCCCGCGTGAAGATCGTAGGTTACGCTGAGGATATCCGCCCCTTCTTGAACAAAGCCGATGTCTTCATCGTGCCGTTGCGAATCGGCGGCGGCACGCGAGTGAAGATCCTCACCTCGATGGCCGCCGGCGTGCCGGTGGTTTCAACGACCCTGGGATGTGAGGGGATCGAAGTGACGCCGGAGGAGGAGATTCTCCTGGCGGACCGGCCGGAGGATTTTGCGAGGCAGGTTCTGAGACTTTTCGAAGACGGGAGACTCCATGAAACCCTTCGGTCGTCGGGAAGAAGCCTGGTGGAAAGGGCTTACGCCTGGGAGGCCCTGGATCTCGAACCGGTCCTCCACGGAATCAGCGAACAGGAAGACCCGGCATGAGAGTGGAATTCGTCTATCCAGCGATCGCTGGGTGGGGATTTGACTGCTACGGGAGGACCATCGAGACCTCCTGGGTAAGCCACGGATTGGCCGTGTTGAGTGCCTGCGTGAAGGCCGAAGGGCACACGGTCGGCTTGCTGGATCTTAGGCGCCTAAAGGGCTGGAAGGAATTCGAGGACGAGATGCGGGGCAGGCGTCCCGATCTCGTGGGGGTGTACATCTCGAGCGTCGACTTCAACCCGGCCCTGGAGGCGATCGAGCGCACCCGGGCGCTGCTTCCGCAGGTCAGGATCGTTGTCGGAGGTCCACATCCCTCGCTGGTTATAGAAGAATTCCTGGAAAACGCGAATATCGACAGCATCTTCATCGGTGAGGGGGAGATCAGCTTCCCTCGTTTCCTGGAAGAGGTTCCGAAGGGAAGGAACGGCAAGCCGCATGTGGTCCAGGGAGAGAAGCCGGACCTGGACAGGGTGCCCTTCATTGACAGAACGCTCTTCGGGCCCTTTGAGAAATCCCCCGCCCCTGAGTTCCTGCCTGAACCCTTCATGTCGACCATCGCCGGGAGAGGCTGTTTCTTCAAGTGCAAGTTCTGTCAGCCCGCCGAGGCGAAGATATTCGGAAAGAAGGTGAGAAGGCGGAGCGTGGAGAACGTGGTGGAGGAGCTTCGCAACCTGCGGAGAGACTACGGGATGAGGAGCTTCATCCTCCATGACGATTGTCTCACAGAGGATAGACGCTGGGTCAGGGACTTCTGCGAGAAGATGCGAAGCGAGGACGGTGACCTGCGTTTCATGTGTCAGACCAGGAGCGATCTGGTCTGCAGAAACCCGGATCTTGTCGGGGAGATGGCGGATGCGGGGCTCAGGCTTCTGATCATCGGCTTTGAGAGCGGGAGTCAGCGGGTTCTTGATTTTCTTGGGAAGGGCACAACCGTGGAGCAGAATTTTCAGGCCGCCGAGATCTGCAGAGAGCACGGGGTAGGGATCTGGGGCAACTACATGCTGGGGATACCCACCGAAACAAAGGAAGAAGTGAAGAAGACCGTCGACATGATGAGGCGGATCAAACCGGACATCTATGGGCCATCGTTCTTCACACCCCACGTGGGCAGCCGGCTCTACGAATACTGTGTCGAGCAGGGTCTCTGGTCGCCGGACTCTCACGACGACTTTCGGAGGAATGCACCGGCTCCGAAGCTGAAAGGCATGGATTACGAGTTTCTCTTCAAGGCTTTGGAACTATCCAGAAACCGACCCTGGATCGAACGGACCGTGAAATGGCTGGTACGAAGGACACTCGGGACACGAAACCTGATGACCACCTACCAGCGGCTTGGCAGGATTGCCAGATGGATGCGTTTGAGACATGACTGAAGGAACGAGCCCGGACCGGAAAGGGGCGACGGAAGGATAGGGAGTCGGTTGGTCATGGAAGCGCGACCTTACCATGCACACACGGAATGCGACACGAGGTATGCACGAATCAAATGCCTCGATTTCATCATCGATGCGGTTCGTGAACTCGAAGCGGAACGGCTGAGAAAGCTCCGGATCCTGGAAATCGGTTGCGGCAACGGGAACATCTCTCATCCCCTCGCCAGCCTGGGACATACGGTTTTCTCCACGGATGTAGACTTCACTTCCGTGAAGACTGCCAAAGGAAGGAACACGTTCCCGAACGCCAGGTTTTTCGTCTCCGATGGCGAGACTCTGGCCGGAAAGGGACGATTCGACGTTGTGCTCGCCTCCGAAGTGCTCGAACACGTTCGGATCCCGGAGAGACTCGTGTCCGTGTGCAAAGAGCTGATCGATCCCGATGGGATCCTGATCCTTACCGTGCCGAACGGGTATGGGCCGTGTGAACTGGCCATCTCCGGGCTGAGTGTGGGGGGGAAGGTCCTCAAAGCGATGGGGCTTCACAGGCTGCTTGCCTCCATCAAGGAGAACTTCTTCGCAGGGGCAAAACAGGAAAGCTACATCTCCTCCAATCCGGAATCGTACCACGTACAGCGTTTCACCCTGAAGAAGATTCGAGGGCTCCTCTCTGCCGGTCACTTCCGGATCGAGACCCTCGGCCACTCCGACTTCCTGACGCCGGTCGTGGAACTGGCCTGGCGTTTCAAGCTGCCCGACTCGGTTCACTTCGCGGATTGGTGGTTGGCGGACCGTCTGCCTCACTCCATGGTCAGCGGCTGGTATTTTCTCTGTAGAGTCGACTGAAGAACGAAGGAATTGCCTGGATGCCCTTGCCTTACTTGACGTGGATGCCTGCGAGCTACAACAACAATCTCGCCTTCGCAGGCGCCCGACACGCCTGGAACGCTCTTCTGAATCTCTGGGAGAGGAGGCAGAACAGGGCCGTGTTGCGATCCCGCCCTCTTGTGATCCAGGTGGAGGTAACCAAACGCTGCAATATTCATTGTTTCATGTGCCTGCGAGAGGACATCCCGAAGGAGGACATGCTTCCGGAGGTCTTGGCGGAGGTGCTTCCGCTCTCGAAGCATACGAGGGAAATGCAGCTATACGGATACGGAGAACCGTTGATCGCAAAGCCCTTCTATGCTCTGCTCGGGCGACTGGAATGTGCGAACATTCGCTTCACCACGAATGGTGTAGCCCTGAAGCCCGGCGTCCTCCACAGGCTGTTGACCGAAGCGAGAAGGCCTGTTTCGCACATAAGCTTCTCCATCGACGCGGCCACGGCCTCGACGTACGAGGAGATTCGGCAGGGTTCCGATTTCGGGCGGGTTCTGAACAACCTTGCATACGTGGACGAGTATAGAAGGATGCACGGCCTGCGGTTCCCGATGACCGAAATCGCGTTCGTCGCCATGAAGAGAAACATCCGGGAACTCAAGGATGTGGTTCGCCTGGCAAGCCGGTCGGGCGTGTCGAGCGTTCACGTTGCCCACGTTGTTGTATGGGATGAGCGCAACCGGGAGGAGTCTCTTCTTTATCACCCGGAGGAAACCCAACGCTGCTTCGCAGAAGCGGAAGAAGCCGCTTCTGCCTTGAATGTGCGTCTGGATCTTCCGGCACGGATATCTCTGAACGGGAAGGGAGAGCCTCCGGACCCTACGCGGGGGGCGCCGAAATGTTATATGCCGTGGAGACATCCGGTGATCAAATTCAATGGGGATGTGCAGCCTTGTTGTGCTGCACCTGATGATGTGATGGGCAATGTTCTGGAGGATACGTTCGAGGCGATCTGGAATGGCTCTCGATTCGGCCGGTTTCGTATGCGCGTCAACTCGACACGACCGCCCGAGGTGTGCAAGAGCTGCGATATCCGATTCCGCGATTCTCCTTCAGGCGATCGGATCGAAGAGGTCTACATCCGTCCTCCACCAGCGAACCGGTAGTGTTCCGGTTCTTTGAAACGCCTGAGTACGCTATGAAGATCGGTATAGACGGCCGCTTCTTGGGACCCAGACCCTCCGGGAACGGGGTGGTTTCTGAGATGTTGATCGACCACCTGGCCCTCGAGAAGACGGACCATCAATTCGTGGTCTATGGGACGAATGATTTCGACTTTGCGCCGCGGAAGAACCTGCGTCTGAAGAGGATGCATTTCTTCCACAGGAACCCGTATCTCAGGTTCCTTTTCACTTTCTCCTCGGAGCTCAGACGGAACCCGGTCGACGTCTTTCATGCCCTGTACACGGTTCCCCACAACATTCGTTCCAAGGTCGTACTGTCTTTGATCGAATTCAACTGGATCACCGAGCCGGGACTCTTTCCCGCCAATCCCCTGATCCGGTTTCAGCTGGGCCTCATGACCCGATATGGAGTGCGCAGGGCGGACCGGATCATCGTCCCGACCGATCACGTACGACAAAGGCTTCTTGCAACCTTTTCCATCCCTGAAGAGAAGGTGGAAGTCGTCCCCCTGGGCGTGAACGACTGTTTCTCGGAGCGCCTGCCCGGGCATGAGATCGATCGGATACTGAAGAAGCATTCCATCACCCCGCCGTACCTGCTGTTTGTCGGAAACCTCCATCCGCGAAAGAATGTGGAGCGGTTGATTCAGTGTTACGATATCATTCGGGAACAAGAGGGATCTCCGTGCCAGCTGGTTCTGGTTGGAGAAAAGCACTGGAAACATGAAAGTATCGTCGGCAGGATGCAGTCGTCTCCGTATCAAGAGGATATCCGCTTGACCGGATACGTTCCTCTCGAGGATCTGTGCGCACTCTATCAGGGGGCCCACCTCTTCGTGTTTCCTTCCTTGGAGGAAGGCTTCGGCCTGCCGCCTCTGGAAGCGATGGCATCCCATACACCCGTCGTAGTATCCAATGCTTCATCCGTACCCGATGTTGTTGGGGATGCGGCCCTCCTGTTCGACCCCTTCGATGTGACGGACATGAGAAGAGCCATTCAGGAGGCAATTCATAATGACTCTCTGCGTTCCCGGCTCGTGGAAACGGGTGAAGGGTGGGTGAAGAACTTCTCGTGGGCCGGCGCCGCACGAAAGACGTGCGAGATCTACGAAGAAGTGAGCGGACTTCCGAAGTCGTCCGGGGGTGAACCGTGAACGTCCTCCTGGTGTGTCCGGCATACAAATTCGAGACCCTGACAACCACGGAAGAGCCCCTGGGGGCTCTGTATATTGGGGCTTCGATGAAGCAGGCCGGATACCATGCGGACTTCGTGGATCTCACTTTCGAGAAAGATTTGAAGCGGCTTCTTGCCTCGGCCAGGAGGGCTGATTGTGTGGCCTTTTCCTCTACCACACAGCTCTTCCCCACCGCCCGGACACTGCTCGCCTCGATCCTCGAGGTCAATCCTTCGGTGAAGACGGTTATCGGCGGACCGCACGCAACCGCCTTTGCGGAGGACGCGCTGTCTTCGTTTGACGTGGCGGTTGTGGGGGAAGGAGAAGCCACGACGCCGGACCTGCTCCGTTGCCTGGATAGAGGAGAATCCCTGACCGAGGTGCCGGGCATTGCCTTCAAGCAGAACGGCCGGGTCGTGATCAACCCTGCTCGCCCCTTTGTGCAGGATCTCGACAAGATCGCCTTCCCCCTTCGCGAATGGGCGGACTATTCGAAGTACCGCCGGGTCGGGCTCATGGCCACGAGAGGCTGCCCTTACAAATGTTTCTTCTGCAAGCCGATGCAGGACAAGCTCTTCGGGAAGAAGATCCGTTTTCGGAGCCCGGAGAACGTTGCAGAGGAAATCGAGCCGTTGGCAAGGGCCTACCCGAGGAAGGTCTTCACATTCAAGGACGACATGCTCACGGTAAACAGGACTTCATGGTTTCGTGAGCTTCGAGAGCAATTCGAGGCGAGGAAGATCCGCGTCCGGTGGCAATGCAACAGCCGTGTCGATACGGTGGACGAAGAGAAGCTCACCCTCATGAAGGAGGCGGGCTGTTACCACATCTACTTCGGGGTGGAAAGCGGGTCCCAGAGAATCCTCGACTTCTATCACAAGGGGACGTCCGTGGAGAAGGCGGTCGAGGCCTTCGATCGATGCCACAAGCTGGGCATCCTGCCGAACGCCTCGGTCATTATCGGTGCACCTGAAGAAACACGCGAGGACATGGAGCAGACCTTCCGGCTGATGAAGCGATTGAAGCCTTACAAATGGCTTGTCCACATCGCTACGCCCTTTCCGGGCAACTACCTGAATGAGTATGCAAAGGAAAACGACCTCTTTACGGATCACTTCCTGCATGGCGGTCTGGTATCTTCCGCGAATCCGTACGAGGGGAAGTTTCCGATGAAGCTCAAGTACCTGTCCCCGGAGGACGTGCTGGAAGTGAGACGGAAGATCGACAGGCATATGAAGAGACGCTTCTTGCTGAAGAGCCTTCTGATGCCGTCCCTCTGGAGGGAGTTGATCACTTCGTCGGGTCTGAGAAGAGAGGCGATCAGGAGCCTCAAGAAGCATTTCAATCCTTTTCGGAGAAGAAATGTATAGAGAGTTGAAATACGCGACCAACTATATCTGGAACAATCAGCTGTTGGCGCTGTCCATCCGAACGGGGAAGTGTCTCGTCAAGCCCTGCCAGATCTATGTCCTTTGGACAGGCATCTGCAACTTCTCCTGCCCCATGTGCAAGGTTCAGGAATGGAAGGAGAAACTGCCCTACGACGTGGTCATCGATCTGATCGACCAATTGAGCGAGTGGGGCGTTCCCCGATTCACGATTGCAGGAGGAGAGCCCCTCCTGTTCAGGGACGAGTTCCTGCGGATCCTTGCCCACGCGAACCGAAAGGGTCTTCTGACGCATTTCTCGACGAACGGTACGAATTTCGACCGAAAGTTCCTTCAGGAATATTCTCGAGTCGGCGGCGGTCAAGTCACGGTTTCGCTGGACGGGTGCACGAAGAAGACACACGATCGAATGCGGAACTATGACGGTGCATTCGAGATAGCCCTGAACGCCGTAGAGACCTACAAAGAATCGAAACCGAGGAATGTCACCCTCAAGGTCCAGCCTGTCCTGACGAACGAAAACCTCGGCGAGATGGAAGGCGTCTTCGAGATTGCCCGGGAAAGCGGGGCCCTCTTCTCGATCCAGGCTTACGATCCGATGGATTTCGCGGTTCTCAAGAAGGAGGTCCCCCTTCAGGAAATACGAAAGAAACATCCGCTCTGGGTCAGCGAAGAGAATTTCCCGCTTCTGAAGGAATCGATCGAATCCATTCTGAAGTTGCGAAAAACCCATCCAGGCATTGTCTTGAACACCCCGGAGCACCTGCGGGATATGATCCTCTACTTTGAAAGAAGACTGAGTTTCGAGGGAAGATGCCTGGTGGGATATACCTCCCTCTTCATCCTGCCGGACGGGCATTCGACCATGTGTCTCTACGGCGACATCGGGAGCATAAAGGAACAACCGATCAGGGAACTGTGGCACTCGGAAAAGCTGGAGCGAATTCGAAAGCAGATGCTGGAATGCGATCGCCCGTGCCTGAATGGATGCGCCCAGCGGCATACGACCGGCAAGATCCTCTCAGAGGGATTCAACTACTTGAGAAGACGGCTCCGGGGCTAGGCAACAACCGGAACGCCCCGTTTCGAGAAGCGTGCGATCCATTCTGACCAAATCGTGTAACTCGAAAAAGGCGGTCGGGAAGAGAAGATTGGTCCGGTGATAGG
Source organism: bacterium (assembly GCA_028277985.1). Taxonomy (GTDB): domain Bacteria; phylum Desulfobacterota; class DSWW01; order DSWW01; family DSWW01; genus S015-6. Next base: position 28,536 of record JANQFG010000116.1, read on the forward strand.
TGAACAAGGGAGGGCGCCCCGTTCTCCGCCGTCATCGTTCCCATGCAGAAGTTCATCGAACCGAAGGCTGGAACAGGCACACGCTGAACGCTGCACCCCATTGACTGGCCGGCGCTCACCTTGATGACTAGACGGAGGTGACGCGGGTGATGTTCTGCGAGCGAAGCGCCTCGTTGAGAGCTGCCATCGTCTCGGCGTCCGATGTCGCTTCAATCAGTCTTTCGCGCGCCGGCGCTTCGGCAAAGCCGTTCGCCAACGCTGCGAGGATCTGGAGCTGAACCCCACTTTCGTGTTCGGGACTCAGCAGCAGGAACACGAGATGCACGGGCAATCCATCGGGGGCATCCCAGTCTACTCCGGCGATCGATCGGCCGAACACCAGCACCGGTCGCCTCAGGTCCGGCAGGCGCGTGTGAGGGATAGCGACACCGTTCCCCGTGCCCGTCCCCTGAAGCTCCTCTCGTTTCCAGACCTCGGCGGCGCACACATCGGGGGCGGGGGTCCCTTCGTGAGTGGCCAGACCGCTGCACAGCTCGTGGATGACCTCTTCACGTGTCGCGCCGCGCAGATCGGGCACCGCCGCCCAGCGCACGAAGAAGGACAGGACGTTTACAGCCTTGCGCCGATGGATAGACCAGGAAAGCCACGGGGCGACGAGCAGCGACGATACGATCGCCGAGACGACGATGCCGACGAAGACCTCGGTGGTGAGGATCCCGTGCTGGAGCGCAAGGTCGGCGACGACGATTCCAGTGACGCCGCTGGGCGTGAAAGCGATACCGATGGAAAGACGGTCCTCACGGGACACCGATTTCCCCAGCGCGCCCAACCAGGCGCCGCCGAATTTGGTCACGATCGAGATCACGGTCACGAAGGTTACGATGAACCAGTCGAAATTCGCCAGGAAGTCGTATTGCAGGCCGATGCCGGCGAAATAGAGCGGCACGAAAACCGAATGGACCATCTGACTCACGACGTTGCGCGTGCGCTCGCTCAAAGCATGTGATTCACCGGCCATGATCCCCGCGAGGAAGAAGCCGAACAGCGCGGTCAGGCCAACGCGGTGAGTGAGCGCTCCACTCGCCAGCCCCAGACAGCTGACCAGGCTGAGCACCACACCGGGCTGATCGGGCAAGCGTTGGCTGACGTAGGCGATGGCCCGATCCACTCCTCGCAGGCCCCAGGTCAAGCAGAACGCCGTGAAGGCGATGGCGATGAGCAGCGACAATGCGACCGGGCCCGGGCGCACGCCGACGGGCGTAGCCATACCCAGCACGACGCTGAGGATGACCCACGCCAGGATGTCGTTGACCGCGTACCCGCATAGCGTCACCAATCCAAGGTCGCTCTTCACCAAGTCAAGGTCGTGCAGGACGCGGGCGATGATCACCATAGCGCTGATCGCCATCGTGGTGCCGAGGAATAGCGCGAAGGGTAGGCGGACGCCCGGACCGGTCAGGTACCGCTCGGGCAGTAGCCAGGAGAAGCCGAACCCGAACGCCAGGGGTACCAGCACACCGATGACGCCGATCCGCAAAGCCGGCCCGCGCTGTCGCCAGGCCGCAGACACGTCGACCTCGAGTCCGGTCTCGAGCAGCAGGAACAGCACTCCGAACCAGGCGACCGTGTCCAACATCGCCAGTTGGATCGGATCGGGAGGAAACAGGGCTGTTTGCATTGCAGGCCAAGCCCGGCCCAGCAGCGTCGGACCCAGCAGAAGTCCGATGGCGATTTCGCCGACGAGAGGCGGGTGTCCGAAACGACGCAGCACCTCACCGAGGCCACGAGCCAGCCCCAGTAGCAGAAGGACCTGGATGAGGAAGATGCCAAGGTGTTGTTCGGTCACCGTCGCTCCTGTCGAAGAAGCCGTGCCGGGTTACACCCCGATAGGGCAATTTGATGGTGCGTTGACGGTCCTCTCTCACCCCATCTCAGAGCAGAGAGTGCCCAAGCCGACTCCGCCGCCGGCGAACAGCGCGACCCACTCGCCGTCCCTAACCGCGACTTGGTCGATGATTCCGCGACAAGAGGCGATGAAGCGGCAGCCGAGACTCGTCGCGTCAGGGGAGGAGATCGCCTCTGGCAGCGTAGCCAGGTCGCCCCAATTGGTCAAGGGATTCTTGCCATATCTCTTGTTTGCCGAATTGGAGCCGGCCTTCGAGGGCTACTTGAACTTCCTTTGGAGGAAGAGTTTTGCCCTGAGCCGGACGGACGGATCGGAGAGCAGACCCCACCATACACGGGGGTTGAAGATGTTCCTGATCAGAAAATGGATCCTCAGAAAGCGGTTGATCCTGTTCCGGTACTCCCGGATGTCGGCACCGGTGATATGATCGAGCTCCATGGGATCCGTGTCCGTCAAGTTGTTGCGTGCATTGTCGAAATCTTCCCATTTCTGGATCTTGATGATGCCTCGTTTCTTCGCGTATTCGTATAGATCGTTTCCCGGCAGGGGCGTCGTGGTGGATGTGAGCCAGTTGTAGGGTTTGATGCGGCGGACGAGCCTGTAGGTGGCCTCCATGTCGTCCCGCGTCTCGATCGGAGCACCCAGCATCAGGAAGGCGTAAGGCTTGATCCCTACCTTGTGGCATTCGGCAAAGGTGCTGACGATCTCCTCCACCCTGACTCCCTTGCGGTAGAAGTCGAGAATTCGCTGGGAACCGCTCTCGACCCCGAAGCAGATCTGTTCGCAACCCGCCCTCTTCATGGCGGCGAGCTTCTCCCTCGAGAGATTCTTGACAGAACCGTTGCAGATCCATCTGGGTTTGATCCCTCTGTGGCTGAAGGCCTGTTGCAGGGAATCGAACCAGTGGGTGGGATAGGAGTTGAGGGTATCGTCTTTGAAATGGAGAGGCCTCTTCCCTTGATCATGGAACGCCCGTTCGACTTCCTCAGCGATACTCTCGGGCGTTCGCTTCCGAATGGTTCGGCCGAAGAGCTTCTCCTGCATCGGTTTGCAGTAAAGGCAGTTGTACGGACAACCTCTGGATGCGATCATGCCGTATCGGCCGTGGCGCGCGTAGTCCGCCAGATCACGGGCCGGAAAGGGAAGGGAATCGAGGTCCTGAACAAAGGAGTTGAGGGGATTGACGACCGGTTTTCCGTTCGCACTTAGCGCGATGCCTTCGATCCCTGCCACGCCGTCCATTCTGTTCCCTTGGTCGGCTGACAGGGCTTTGGCCAGCCTCCTCACCGTGACTTCTCCCTCCCCCATGACGGCGATATCGAAGCCGGCCTCGAGGACCCCTTCCGGGTCGATGGTGGGATGGGAACCTCCGAGAACAAACCTTGCCCTGGTGCCCGTCTGCCTGAGGGCCTTCATCACCTCGCAGGCTCGCCCGAACAAGGGGGTTGTCGAGCTCAGCCCTACCAGCGCTGCATCCTGAACGACCCGGTTCGCAGGTTCCATGTCGCTCGCGAAGGTCAGGTCGACGTACTCTACCTCGTGGCCATCCTCCCTCAGCGCCGCTGCAAGATAGAGCAGACCAAGCGGCTCCTCCTGAAGACCGACGCCCTCGTACCGGAAGCGGGGATAGATGAGCGCAATATTCATCGATTCGAATGTTTCCCGGGCTCGTAAGAGTGATTTCTCAGAAGGCGAACTTGGACAGGGTACACCGGAATCCTACGCCGCATGCGCAGGAGCCGTCAATGGGGAGTCCGGGAGCGACCGTGATCATCGTTCAGGAAATCGTGTCCCTGTTGCTTTTCCGGTTTCTCCGCTTGAACCTTGTGCCGGAAGGCTCGGGCGGACTCCAGGACCCTCTCCATTCCCTCCGTGTGACGACGGATCCTTTCCTGGTCCTCTGCGTCGGGCTTTCGCCCGCACTGAAGCGTCAACATCAAAGATACGGCCAGGAAGCCGAGGCCCCAACGTCTCATCCTGAATCTCTCCTTTCGGTTCAGGCGGCAGACCCCAGAAAGATACCATGTTGCAGGGTCTCCCGTCACCCCGGATGCCTTCGTTGGTCCCTTCTCATGCCCGGAAGGCGGGGTCCGGCTCGCGTTGCGAAACCGGCTGTATTTCGGTAGGATCGAGCCAAGAGGACGCGCTTCGAAAGGGGAAGCGGTTCGAGGGGGTTTCCGTCGCGATATGAAAAGAAGAACGATTCGCAAGATCCTTCTCCTACGTTCGCCATCCTTCGAGAACACCTTCTTCCCCCCTCTGGCTCTGGGCGTCCTGAGCTCCTTTCTCCGTTCCCATGGGTTCGACCTGACCCAGCATGATCTCAACGGCCGATGGAAGCTGGGCGCACTGGAATCATCCCATCCCCTGGCCGGCCTCAGGGCAGCGATCGAGGACAACCGGAGAATCCGGGAGTTCCTGGTCGGCCGGCCGGACGCTTACCTTGAGGGGTGTATCGACTCGCTGCTCGACGGGGTGGATGTCGAAGAGGCGGATCTCGTTCTCATCTCGCCCGAGATGGCCTTCTTTCAGCCTGCGAAGTTCGCGCTGCTCATCGCGAAGGCGATCAAGCAGAAGAAGGACCTTCCGATCGTTGTCGGCGGGGAGTATCAGCAGTACAAGCCGATCGACAACATGTTCTCCTTCGTTCACGGCTCCGGGCTGATCGACTACGAAATCCACGGGCCCGGCGAGAACGCCCTTGTCGAGTTGATCGCCATGCTGGAAGGAAGGAGCGATCCGGGATCGGTTCCGGGGCTCGTGTGGATGGACGATTCGAGCGTCCGGAGGAACCCCTTCACCCTGAACACGAAGCCCATCCGGCCGGATTTCCGTGGCCTCGATCTCAATGATTATGTGTGGCGGCCCGACGAGTCTCTGCTCTCCCTGCTCACGGAAGGGGGCTTACCGGCCCAAAGTGAAGTGCTCATGCTTCCGGTGCAGTTCATCATCGGCTGTCCCAACCGATGCGCCTTTTGCACGGCTTCGACCGGGATTCGGCTCAACGCCATGGACCCCCGGGAGGCGGCGCGGATGCTGGGCGATATCGGTGAGGAATACGGGACATCCTACTTCTACTTCCTCCACCCGACATTGAATATCTCGAAACAGTTTACCCACGAGCTCTGCGATGAGATCATCCGGCTCGGTCTCGATATCCGCTGGACGGACTGCGCACGCGTGAATCAACTCGACCGGGAGACGGTGGCGAAGATGCGCCGAGCAGGCGCCGTGAGACTCGTTATCGGCATGGAGACGGCAAGCCCAAGGCTGCTGGAGCTCATCGGGAAGAAAGTAAGGGTGGACGAGGTGGAGGAGGCGGTCCGGGTCTGCCATCAAGAGGGGATATTCACGAGCCTGGAGATCATCGCCGGGCTTCCCCAGGAAGGTGAGGAGGACGTTGCGGCCACCGTCGAGTTCCTGAAGAAGAACGACGACTTCATAGACGAGATATGGATCAATCGATACTACCTGGAAAACAACTCCCTCATGTTCAAGCATCCCGAACGGTACGGTCTCGAGAACATCCGACACGTCAGGAAAGGGGCTCTCGATCGAGACGAGATGTTCTATTCCCACGGATTCGCCTACGAGTTCGACGAGGTCCGCGGCCTACGATGGCCTGAGAAGCGTGAGCAGATCGAACGCTCCTTCCAGACAGTCGTCGCGGCGGCCGGAGACAAGATGGGCAAGGCCCACGACCGATTCAAGGAAAGACCGAGCCTGCTGCTCTATCTGAGCCGCGTGGCTTCCGATCCGAAGCAGCTTCGGGAGGTCTTTCTCGCTCGGGACCGCTACCTCGCAAGCCAGGCGGTCCGGCTCAGCTTCGATTTCGTCCTTTCGAAACTCAAAGAGATTCGCAGTGCCCGGGATCTGATGAACTTGGCACGCAAGGCGGTTACGAAGACCGTGCACGCCATCCAGGAAAGACGTGGGTAGTTCCAGGGCGGCGGGCGGTTGGGCCTGACCCCTGACCCCCGACCCCAGATCCCTTCTCTCCTACTCGAACCACTCCCCCACGAAGAGCAGATCGGGATGATCTCCTGTCACCTGTGGAAACCATGAACAGTCCCGCATCAGGAAATCGATGGGAGCGCCCTTGAGTACCTTTTGTCTGTTCTTGCCGGCCCCGTCCGAGACATACACGCGGTATCTGTCTTCGAGAGACTGTGCAACCACGATGAATGCGATTTCTTTGCCGTCCGGCGACCATTCGGGAACCCCTTCGAGAAAAGGCGTGTCGCTGATTTTCTTCGCTTCCGATCCGTCCGCTTTCGCGGCATAGAGTTCCCAGTCTCCGACCAGGTTGCCGTCGATCTTGAAACGGTCGCCCTCCAGTCTCACGAAAGCGAGTCTGCTTCCGTCATGGGTCAGGGTCGGGTCGAAATCTCCGAAGAGGAAGCCGGTCTTGCTCTTCCCCGTTTTCGCAGGGAAGCTGACACGGCTCGGGGTCGACCCGTCTTCATCCATGATCCAGATGCTCTGGAGGTCTTTGTTCTGATAGAATCGGGTGAAGACCACCTTGCCGGCCTGACAATCCGGATCGGCTTCGGTCGCTTCGGGTGTGTTCGTGATGTTCTTGACGGCCCGGGTATGGAGATCCATGGAAAAGAGGTCCAGGTCATAGCCGGTAACACTGTCCCGGTTCGAAGCGAAGAGGATCCGCTGCCCGTCTCTCGACCAGTTCGGCTGTACATCCCAGTGCTGGTTTTCGGTCAGGAGTTCGAATCCTGTCCCATCGAGGTTCACGACGGCAATCTCCGAGGAGGGAAAATCGTTGTCATAAACGACTCCATCCCCGTTCGTGTCTTTCAGATATACGTAGAAGACGACCTTCTTCCCATCGGGTGATACTTTCGGCCCGCGTACGGGCTTGGAATTCGCATAGAGCCTTTGCAGGCCGGACCCGTTCCGCTTCACCCGGTAAAGGCCGTAGCGGAATTCATCTTTTCTCGGCGCTCTACCCGGTTCCTCCCCCTCCTGCAGCGAGGTCGAAATACCGGAAGACTTCGCGGAATTCAGCACGTGCTCTACGATGGGAAGCTTCTTCTTGTACTCGCCACCCAACCCGGCAAAGGAAACCGCATAGGTTTTGTCATTCGCGGATACGTATTTCGTCCTCACATGAACCTTGAGAAACAGGAAGGGGATCTTGTATTCCAGCTCGTGTCTTTCCGGATCCGCCCGGATCAATTCATGGCTCTTTTCGATCTCGTTCCGCAAGGCACCGTAGAGGCCGTCGAGGCTCATCGGGTACACATCGATCACCACGGAGCAGGACCCTTTTGCAACCCTGAGGACCTGCGTCTCGGAGCTGGGCTTCTTTTGTTTCCAATCCGGGTATTCCACCCGGAATTCCCCGTCCTGAAACACTTTGTAAGGCTCATCCTCTCCTGCGAAAGCAAGGGCCCCGACAGAGAGGAACCCTACCATCAGCATGAAGATGCTCTTCATGATTCCATGGCCTCCCCGGACAGCCTATTTCCCGAGCAATCGATAATAGAGAATTCGGAGCAGCCCGACGGGATCTCGTCTGAGCGAATCCAGGATGCGGAAGAGAATGATTCTCGGGCGCTTCAGAAACGTCTTCAGATAGTATCTTCTGCTGAGCGAAAGAACCAGTTTCTGCAGATCGTCGATGGTCCAATGCTTGGATTTGAGCGAAGGTCTTTCATAGGTGATGGTGGCCACGTCGAAACCCTGCGCGAACAGGTCCTCTCTCTCTGCCTGTTCCCACAGGGCGGTGGATGGAAGGGGTGTGGCATAGCTGAAATTCGCTATGTCGAGATCGCACCTGGATGCAAAATCGAAGGAGTCTCTGATCTCATCGAGGGTTTCATCCGGAAACCCCACGATGAAGAATCCCGAGAGGGCGATCCCGTGCCGCCTGATGCACCGGCACACGTCGAGCACCCTGTCCAGCTTGAGGGGCTTGCCAATGACCTCTTCGAGCACCCGCTGGTTCCCACTCTCGATGGCGGCAATGACAAAGTGACACCCTGCCTTGCTCATCGCCTTGATTCGATCTTCGTCCAGGGCCCACAAGGCGACCCCGTTCGGCATGGACCAGTGAAGCCCCAACCCCTCCAGCTTGGAGCAGAGCTCCAGGATCCGGTTCTTGTTAAAGGTGAAATTGTCGTCCTGGATCTGGAATTCTTCGATTCCATAGTCACTCTTGAGAGCCTTCAACTCCATGATGACGTTGTCGGCGGACCGGTAGCGGAATTTGTGTCCCCACATGTTCGCGGATGCACAGAAGCAGCATTTCGCTGTGCAGCCCCGGGAGGTCATGATCGTCGTGTTTCTCTTGCTCTTGTAGACACCCCCCTGGTAGGAGGAAACCTGGAAATATCTCTCCATGGGCAGCAGGTGTCGAGCGGGAAACGGCAGGACATCCAGATCTTCGATGAAGAAGGGTTTCGGCTTCGAAACGTTCGGAAGCCCTGAATCCTTGTAGAGAATGCCCGCGATCGAACCGAAATCAGGTTGCGGATCATGCTCAACGATTCTTACGAAATCGGCGATGCTCCTTTCGCTTTCTCCGATGAACACGAAATCCACAAACGGGCTTGCCGTGAAGATCTGCGGCGAAGCCGAAGGCGTGGCGCCCCCGACAAGGGTATACGCTACCCCGCGTTCCTTGGCCATTTTGCAGATCTCCGTCGAAATATCGCAGAGCGATGTAAACATGCAGGAAACACCTACGACGTCCGGGCGGTATTCAGCGATTTCCTTCTCTATTTGCTCCGGACCGAGCCCGTAAAAGTCTCGGTCTCCTGCGACGAACTCGTTCTCGATTCCTTCTATGACGCAATCCAGGATTCTCACCTCATGGTTCTTTTCGAGCAGTACGGCGGCCAGGTAGGCCAACCCAAGAGGCAGAACGGCCTTGTTGACGTCATTTCTGAGTCTGATGTTGGGCGGATTGATGAACAGGAGTCTCATAGGATTCGCGACCTTCGGGAAATCAACTTTCCCAGGAATGCCGGAAGACCCGGCAGGTGGCGCACACGGTATCCGGCTTGCCGGATGTCGGCCGTCGGGCAAAGCATTCCCGTGCGCTTCTGTACAGTTGATTGTTCCAGAGATCGTCCAGACCCTCGGTCAGAAGATCTCCAAAATCGTATTGCTCATGATAGAGCCCGCAACAGGGAGAAACCCTTCCATCCGGATTCACTGTGATCGACCGAAAGAGGTAGAAGCAGGGTTGGTCGAGCAGGAAGGGCTGGTGATCCAGCTTGAGAGGGTTGAACCGCCAATACTTCGGGTTCGATGTCATCCATGCCTCGGCGAGAGCCCGGTCATCGAATTTTCCCCACGGCACCCCCGCAGAAGAGAAACGGAGTCGATCCACCCCGATGCGGCGGGCCATCTTCACGGCCTCGGGCATCTCATGCTGGTTCGGCCGCATGACGAGGAACTGCCATTCGATGAAGGGCAGCCGGGATCCGAGTTCTTTTCTTCGACGGACCAGGGTCGAGAGGTTTTCGAGTGCCTGGCGAAAATCGCCCCTTGGCATGTAGGCATTGTAGGCTTCGGCAGACGCGCCGTTCAGTGAAACGACCAGATATTCGAGCCCGGATCGGATGATCTCGTCCAGGTCTTCCGCCGTAGCGGAGCAGAGGGTGGTGCTCAGGTTGGTGCCGACGTTGTTCGCCTGAGCATAAGAGATCATCTCGTAGATGTGCGGATTGGCCAGAGGCTCGCCCCAGTTGTGCAGCGAGACCTCGAAGGCGTAGGGCTTCAGGATGTCGAGTACGGCCCGAAATGTGTCGAGCTTCATCATCTTTCTGGGCCGTTCGAGCTCATTCATCCCTGCCGGGCACAGAACACAGCCGAGGGAGCAGATATTGCAGGGGTCAACGATGATCTTGTAGGGCCGTCCGCGGAGACGGATTGCACGCTGCCTGTATTCGAGCTCCACGGTGAACAGGTTCTTGATCTTGAGGGAGGTGGTGTGTTGGGTGAGTGACTGGAGGTGCCGGAGGTAGCGCTGGTACTCCGCAAACTGTCTCCACTTGTCTCTCAACAAAGGGATGGCCGGCATCAGGACTTTCTCAGGTTTCTTACGATGTACAGTACGGCCGCCCTGGCTGTCAGCAGGGCAGCGGCGGCTGGGATGCCGGGATTCCAGGAGGACTTGAAATAGTGTTTCCTGAAAAGACGATACACGCCCTTGTGATAAGCAACGATCACCTTTGCTTCACGAGGGTTCGTGCTCCTTCCGTCCAGATGGACGATCAGGGCATGGGGGTGATAGTAGACCTTCCAGCCTCGTCTCTTCAGCCGGAAGCACCAGTCCACGTCTTCCCAATACATGAAGTATCCCTCATCCAACATACCCACGTCTTCGATCGCCTTCCTTCGGACCATCAAGGCCGCACCACCGACAGAATCCACCTCAAAGGGTCGGGCGTGATCCTCGAACATACAGATAAGATAGCGCCGCGTGATAGGATTGTTCGGGAACCACCGTGTCATGAGGGACTGCTTTCCGAAGAAGGCCGTCAAGGGCGTGGGGAAGGCCTTTGAGCCGGCCTGGGTGCTCAGGTCCTCGTTGAGCAACTTCGCCCCCACGACCGCTGTGTCCGGGTTCTCGTCGAGAAAATCGATCATGGTGTCGATGGCGTTGCCCTGGATGATCGTATCCGTGTTGAGGAGAAACACGTAAGGGCTTGCGGAAGCCTGGATTCCCTGGTTACACGCCGCGGCAAAGCCGCGGTTCTCTTCGTTCGCAATCGTGCGGACCTCGGGAAAATGGTCTCTGAGCATCTGAAGCCACTCGCCTCCGGAAGCATTGTCGACGACGACAATTTCAAAGGGATGCCCCATGTCGGATGCGTAGAGACTCTCCAGGCATTGTCGCAGGAGTCGGCTGTTTCTGTAGTTGACCAGAATGATGGAGACCTTCGAGGCCTGGTGTCCGGACGTTGCTTTCACTTGTTTCGCCTTCTCCACTTGCTGTAGCTCAGGATGAACCTCTCGGGCACCAGTGTCTCCAGCCCCAGCCGAACCCTCAAACGAGCGAACCCTGCCACAAGGAAGAAAAAGAGGTTCTTGATCTTCCCCTTGCGGTACAGGTTCTTCGAATCAAGAAACTGCGAGAAAAGGGCCGTTCTGTGGAAGTATCGTTGGTCACGGGAATCGAACCCGTTGAGATTCGGCTCCGTGTAGCTGATGGCGCTCCAACCCTCTAGCGTGCCCGACATCTTCATTCCCCTGCGCAGGCATTCTTCGTACAGGGGTGTTCCCGGAAATGGTGCATAGAGACTCATTCCGGGGATCTGAGCGTCCGGGTTGTCGGAAAGGAGTGTGTCCATCAGGCGCAGTGTAGCCTTTGTATCCGTACGGGACTCAAATGGGAATCCGGTCATGAATGCATACACCGGCTCGATTCCGGCTCTTGTGAGCTTTCGATTCGCCTCGAGGATCTCTGCGGATGCGAAACCTTTTCCGATACGGCTCAGGACTTCATCCGAGCCTGATTCTACACCCACGAAGACTTTTTCTAAACCTGCCGCCTTGAGAAGAGACATGCGTTCCGGATCGAAGGTCAGGATGGAGTCGATTCGCCAGTTTGCGTTGTGAATCTTCACGGGCAGCCTGCGTTCGATGATGAGCCGACAAATCTCTTCGACCCGTCCCGTGTCCACGAAGAAATTATCGTCGAACAGGAAGAGGTGATGAATCGAAAAATCACGGATGATTCTCTCGATCTCCTCCAGGGTCCTCTCCGGTGTAAGGGCGGTCCATCGCCGATGATGAAAGGCGTCCGCGTAGCAGTAAGTGCAGCCATACGGACAACCCCTGCTCGTCAGCAGGGCGATCCATTCCTCGGACGGCCCTTCCAGGATGGGTCGCGTGTAATGGCGAACATTCACGAGGTGATAGGCCAATGGGGAAAAGCTGTTCAGGTCCAGCGGAGGGCGCCGGCCGCCCGAAACCGGTTTTCCCTCCGACAGGAGGCACAGCCCCGGTATCTTGGAGAGTTGATTCCGCGCTGCCAGCTCCTCAACGGTCTGTAGAAGGGTTTCTTCACCCTCGCCCACGATGACGGCATCGATCCATGGGTGAACAAGGGTCTGTTCGGGCAGGATGGACGGGTGCACCCCGCCCCAGATGACCGGGGTTTCAGGCGAGTTCTCCTTCACGATTCGGCTGGCAGCAAGCCCCCCCTCGATCTGGGATCCCGTCATGGAGGAAACGCCGACACACAGAACCTCGTCTCCCTGGAGAAGACCACGCAACGTCTCGGGCCAGTTTCGATCCACCCGCTGGTCGAGGATCTCGACATGATACCCCTTCTCTGCGAGGGGCGTCGCCGGGTACAGAAGAGACAAGGGCAGCATCCGGCCCATGCGCTCGCCTTCCTGCAACTCCGGGTAGATCAAAATCACGTCGGCCACCGGAACCCACTCCTAGTTGCTGTTCTCTTCGTCTTCTTCATCCCTGAACCGTTCCAGCGCCACCATCCATCCGGCCACGGCCCAGAAAAGATAGAACGTCACCCACCACTTCCATCCGAAACTGAAAAACCCGTCCTCGAGCGTGCCGAGCATACTGCCGACCATGGCGATGGCTATGGCGGACCGAAAACCGTCTCGCACATGGGTCAGTCGCAATGTCCTGCGCAAGAAAGAAAAGATGAGGAGGAGATACGCAATGAACCCGATCAGCCCCATTTCCGCCAAATGAAGAACATAGGTGTTGTGGACGGGCAGGAAGATGCCTTCTTCGACATAGTCGGGAAGCATTCGACAGAAGTTGTTGAGGCCGGCACCCAGAAAAGGATGATCGAGCCACATTCTCAAGGCGTCCCGGTTCATGCCCCATCTCTGTGTGAGCATATCCGGGTTCGAGCCGAAGACCCTGTCCATGATCGGGGTCCACAGATAGATGAGAATCGCACCCAGGGCGATTGCCAGGACGAAGACGGTTCGGGTCACTTGCTCTCTTGATTCGATTCTTCGGTAACAGAGAAACAGGATGGTGGTCGTCGAGATGGCCATGTTGAACCAGCCGGCCCTGGAAAAACAGAGGACGAGGGCGAACACGCCCGTGAGGAGAACAAACCAGCAATAGCGACGGAACCATCGATCTTCGTCCGGTCGATGGAGGAGGGAGAAGGCGAAGGGAAGGCTCATCCCGAGGTAGAGAGACAGTAGGTTCGAGTGCTGCAGAATCCCGCCCGGCCGGGTGTACAGCCGGCCATGGAAATACGCCTCCACGCTGATCTCTTTGAGCGTGATCCCTTCGATGGCTACCGGGAAGAGACCGAAAGCCTGCAGGATCACGATGATGGCCTGCAGGTTGGCACCCATCAGGATGAAGAGTACGAAAGCTCTGTGCTCCTTCATGGTGCGCAGGTTGTTCGAGACCCAGAGAAATATGAGCATGGCCTTGAAGAGCTTCACGAGCTCGAAGATGCTCAGCATTCGATCTTGTGCCGGAAGCACGCATAGAAAGGATACGGCCACATAGAAGCATACCGTACGATTGAAGCCGGAGAAGAGGCGAAGGCGCTTTCGTTCTTCCGGAAAGGCCACCATCCGGATGGCCCAGAGGGCGTAAAGGACGATCAATGTGAAATCGAGATGCCCGAACCCGATGCCGTTGGATATGTGGAACCCTTCCAGCGGATAGATCAGCATCTTCTGGCTCAAGGCGAAGGGGATCGCCACGATCAGGATGGCCGTGAAGAAGCGTTTCACACCCCCGGAAAGGACGGCCAGAAAGGGGAAGAGCAGACCGATCACGACGGAGACGGTCCATCGGAGCGGCAACTGCATGGCCACCGAAATGTACGCGCCAACGGAAAGGCCGATGGCGGCCCCGAGAACCAGACGTCCGGATTCGGTCGTCAGGAAGGGTGGTTTCGGCAAGGAAGCAGGTTGCATACGCCCTTAAGAATCATTCTTCTCTATGTCGATTGGGTGTAGTAGTTCGTATACCGGTAATAGTCGGGTGCGAAACGTGCATCCAGATTGTTCAGGACCGACCCCAGCACCCTGCCTCTTGCCGCCTCCACCATCTCCTTGGCTCGCTTCGCCTCTTCCACGGTGGTGGTTCCGGCGCTCAGTACGAGCAACGTCCAGTCGACGACGGGGGCGAGCAAGGTCGGATCTGCAGCGCTGAAAACGGGCGGTGCATCGAACAGAATCATCCCGAAAGTCTGACTCAAGTGTGTTAATAGGTCTCGTATTCGGTCGGATCCGAGGAGGGAGGTGGGTTCTTCGGGGGTGGGTCCGCTCGGCAGGATATGCAGGCCTTGAGAGGTCTCGAGGATCGCCTTCTCGGGTTCAACGACTCCGTTGAGAACATCGGAGAATCCGAGCTCGTTCGGAAGCTGAAAGATTCTGTGCAGCACGGGACGCCTCAGATCCGCGTCTACCAGAAGCACAGAAGTCCTCTGACGCGTCAGATGGGCGGCCAGATTGGCCGAAATCGTGCTCTTGCCGTCGCCCGGGGCAGGGCTCGTCAAGAGGAGGGTCCGGCATGGGTCGCCGGCTCGAAGGAGAAGATTCGCACTCAGGGTTTGAAAGAACCGGGTGCCTCCTTCGATACCGTCATCCGCGTCCCGGGTCGAATTCCCTCGAAAAAGCCATGAAGGGCGGGCATCCAGCAATCGTCGAGATTGGGTCTGCACCCGCTCGATCCAAGTAGTCGGGGTTTCCGTTGCCATTGCCTGCCTCACTGACGTGTCCGTGTGATGGACTCGTGTAAGATTTCTTTCAGGAAGTCCCCGGTGTGCTTTCCGGCGTCAAGATGTCGGGGAACTCCGCCTCGGCTAGTTTCTTGATTCTCGGTATGCTGGCCAGAACCGGGAGCGCAAGCGCGCTCTCGGCTTCCTCGATCGTGCGTATTCGGATGTTGATGTATTCCAGGAAAAAGGCGAGCGCAACGGCAATGACAAGACTGACGAGTGCAGCGACCGCGAGGTAGATGATCTTGATGGGCCCGGAGGGATACAGGGAGGGGGTCGCCGGCGAAATCAGGCGAGCTTCCTCCGGATTCTTGCTGGTCAGGACCCGAACATCGTTCACTTCTGCGACGAACTCGGTATTCAGCTTCTTCAGGATGTCCAGCCTGCTTTCCATCCTGTCGAGTTCTTTCGTCTTGTTCCGAATGGCCTCGACCTCCTGACGGTACTTCTCAACCGTCAAACGGTAGCCCTCTCGTTTTGCCTCGAGGGCGGGGAGTTTCGTCTCGATTTCCGCAAGCCTCAACTTCATTCCGACATACACCGGGTCCGGAGCGGAAGTTTCGTCCGAGACGGTGCGAGCCTCCTCCGCATCCAGTCTTCTTTGCGTTTCGTCGATCTTCGCCTGGAGTGCCAGCACTTCCGGATGGGTGGGGGTGAAACGGCTCTTGAGTCCGGCCATGTCGATTTCGAGGCCCGCCAGGATCTCCCGGAGGTCTATCGCGACAGGGTTTTCGCTGACGATCGTCGCTGCGGTGGAAATCTTCTTCCGGCGGTCCAGCTGATGCCGGATCTCTTCCCGCTCCCTGATGAGCTCCTTTATGTCGGCCTGTGCTTCCCGGAGCTTTGCTTCAAACAGGCTCATGCTGGAGAGCTTTTCGGGGATCTCGATCTCGATATCTACGAGCGCCGATTCCTTCTTGAACCGCTCCAGCGCATCCATCATGGTGTTCAGCTCTTCGGTGTTGGACGCGAGCTGTCCCTCCAGGATGGCCAGATCTTCCTCTCTGTCTCTGGAGTACAACGCCTTCCAGTGGTTCACGAAGACGTTTGCCGCGGTGTTCGCAAGCAAGGCGGCGAACTCCGGATCGTCGGATCTCACGTCGATTTGCACGAGGTGTGAGTCCCGGATCTCCGTAGCCGTTATGCTGCCCTTGACCTGTTCCACGAGTGCATCGTAGGGGTCACCTGTCTCGATCCGGCCATACTTCATGAAGGTCCATGTGTAATAGATCAGGACCTTCACCTTCTTCTTCAGATACTTGTATGCCCGCTTGATGAGGTTCGGCTCCACCGGCTCGGAGATCTGGTCCAACTTCAATTCATCCACGATCTGTTTCGCCGTTGCTCTGCTCTGTATGATCTCGGCATAGCTCCGCGTGGTGACCTTCGCGTTCGTACCGACCAATGGAAACCCGAGCACCTCCTTTTCTCTCATGCCTGCGGGAGGGTCCGTGACCCGACGGGTGTCTATGGGACGGATGAGGACGAGAGCCGACGCATTGTAGGTGTCGGTCAAAACGTATGTCGAGGCCAATGATGCGAGGCTTGCACAAAGAACCAGGGAGACGATCATCACCTTGTATCTCAGGATGATCTCCCAGTATCTTCGGAGTTCCAAGTGGTTTCCCCTCTCTGTTCTCTACTGATTGAAGATTTCCATCCAGGGCGTGAGATTGTAAGTCCACACGAAACCGGCCGAGAGATTCTTCGGTACGATCTTGTTGATGTACTGATCCACGAACTTGTCCGCCTTCGCAATAAAGGTCTTGGATACGAAGATTGCATCATAGGGCTTGAGGGGCACGTCTCCTCCTCCCATATCGAGAATCTCCTGCACGTTCACCAGGTGGACTTGCGGCATGCCGCTGCCGCTGTCTCTCAGGAGGACGACACTCTTGAGCTTTGCCGTGTCCCGGAAACCTCCCGCCTTGTAGATTGCCTGAAGAAGGGTGAGACGGCCTTCGATGCGGACCTCCTGCGGGCGGGCGACCTCGCCGCCCACGTAGACCCGATTCCCAATGAATTTGCGCATGATGATCGTGACTTCCGGATTGCTGATCCGGTTGCTGTAGATCTCCGTGATCACACGGTCGAGCTCGGTCGGCGTGAGGCCGGCCGCCTGAACCTCCTCGGCCAGAAGGAGAGAGATCCTTCCATCCGGCCTGACGACCAGGGTTTCGTGCAGATCCGGGTTGTTGTAGATCTTGACGTCGAACACGTCCCCGATCTCGATACGGTAGCTGTTCTTGGGGGAGCCGTCGGTCTGTCCATCGCCCGTGGCTGTTCGATCGAGGGGCTCAGGATTGTGAATCTTATCAGGAGCGTTCCGGGGAGGATCGATGGTATCCGCTTTCGGTGCTTGCGTCCTGCTGCAGCCGTGCGCCAGAAGTGCGATACAGAAAAGGAGGTACAAGGCCGGTACGCTGACCCTGCTTCCTGCCCCACGCGCAGGTTTTTCTCTCATGGCGAACGATTCCTTCTCAAAAAGATCGTAGGGCACCGGTGCAGATTCGTTCCGGCCCTTGAGGGCCTCACGGGAGAATAGCACCGATTTGCGTGTTGGCAATGGGTCTCAAATTAATGTGATAGTAGAGTCCCGCATAGAAATTATCCGGAATGATGCGATTGATGTATTTGTCCACGAATTGGTTCAGTTTTGCAACCCTCGTCGGGGGCACCGCGATGATGTCATACGGCTGAAGCACGATGTCTCCCTCGCCCGTCTCGATCATCCGTTTGAGATTCAGCTCGAAGGGCTTGCGCTGGTCCTTGTTGAAGCTGCGGATCAGGATCACGGAATCAAGCTTCGCCTCCTCGGTGTGCCCACCCGCATGGACAATGGCCTGCAGGGCCGTCAACCCGCCCTGCAACCTGATCTCTCCGGGCCTGTGGACCTTTCCCCCCACGAAGACCTTGTGGGTCTGAAAGGAACGCATGACGACCGTCAGCTCGGGATCGACCAGTTTCCGGCGGTAGCCCTCTGTCACGATCGAATCCAGTTCTGCAGGGGTCAGGCCTGCCGCCCGGACCTCTCCCATCCATTCCAGGTAGATGCAACCGTCGGGGCGCACTTGCTGCTGCTGATCCATCGAGGGACAACCGAAGACCTTCAGGTCGAGTTCGTCCCCGATCTGAATCACGTACCTCTCGACAGGATACCACCCGAGACATGAGACAGGCTGAGGTGCAGGGGGGGGACGCGTCTGCCCCCGTTTCGCGCAACCTACGGACCCCAGAAAAGTGATAAGAAAGAGGAAGGTTGCTGCAATCATAACGACCCGGCGGTAAGGGCCGAAACGGGTTGCAGGGAGGATCCGTCTTCTTTGGGGCTTCATACGGGCCGATCCAGAACGATTGTGTAATGAGATCAAGGACATAATCCTGGGAAAGCATAGCAAATGCTTTTCGAGGTTGCAATGAATGGAGCGGGCTGCGAGCTTCGCGCAGGGCTTACGCCCACTGTCCTGAAAGCACTTCCTCGTAGGCGGAGAGCGTCTTCCCTGCCGTGGCTTCCCAGGAATACGACCTTGCCCGGGCCAGTCCCTCCTGCCGGAGCGTCTCCCTCCGGCGATCGTCTTCAAGAAGAGCCTGTATGGTCGCCGCAATCGACCGGGCATCCCGGGGATCGAAGAACGCGGCCCCTTTGCCCAGCACCTCCTCGAAGGGACTCACCCGGGAGGCAGCGACCGGCAGGCCACACGCCATTGCCTCCAACGGAGGGAACCCGAATCCTTCGTAGAGGGAGGGAAACACGAAGAGATCGGCCGCATTGTAGAAATCCACAAGTTCGTCTGCTGGTACGAATCCCGTATGGACCACGTGGCTCACCACGCCGTGCTTGTCGCACAACGACTCCACGTCGTAATCCCTGTACTTGACCGGTCCCACGAGGACCAGACCGTGTTCGAAGTCGCACTCTGCCTTAAGTCTGGCAAAGGCCTCCAGGAGCAGAGAAACGTTCTTGCGCGGTTGAATCGTTCCCACGAAGAGGATGAATCGTTCAAAGGGGATCCGGTACTTCTTCCTCACCTTGTCCAGTGACCCGCGCTTGTCTCTGATAGAGAAACAGGGATCCACCGCGAGGGGAATGACACGAATCCGATCGAGGGGGACATCCAGCTGCAGGTGGATCTCCTTTTTCGAGAATACGGAATCCGTGAGGATGAGCGCTGCCTTGCCGGCAGAGAAGCGGATGAGTCGGCGGAAGATCGTCGCCTCTGTCCGTGAGAAGAATTCGGGATATCGCATGAAGGCTACATCGTGGATCGTGAGAATGACGGGACAGGAACCCCAGGGAGGGCCGAAATACTGCGTATGGAAGAGGTCGCAGCCGTGCCGCTTCACCCAGTAGGGCAGTGAAAACGGAACCTTCACCCAGAGCCGGGACGAGCCCACATCCTGAATGCGGCAACCCTTCTGAAAGGGCTGTGCCAGAGCTTCGGCCACCTCGGCGGCGCCTTTGTCCGCGAACAGGACGTACTCGTTCTCCAAATCCACCTGGGAGAGACCGCGTACAAGGTTACGAAGGTATCTCTCGTCCCCGAATCGGGTCCCCTTTGCCAGCGTGTCGCCGTCAATGCCGATGATAGCCATGTTTCCTTCCGGTGCCTTTGAGACGAGACCCCTTTCGGTTCACCTAAGAGAGCCAGATGGGGCCCCAAGCTCCGAATAGATGCGGCTCACATCCCGGGAAAACCTTTCCAGGGAGAACCGGTCCTGAACCCTGCGGAGAGCCCTTTCCGCCATCAGTGAGGACTCCTCGGACTGAAGCGCACGGACGACGGCGTCCGCCAATGCGACCCTGTCTCCAGGGCTCACGAGCAAACCTTCCTCGTCATGCCTCATAACTTCCCCGACGCCTCCGACGTCTGTCGCCACCGCAGGGATTCCTGCTGCCATCGCCTCCAGAAGGGCCAGGGGCTGGTTCTCGCGTAGGGAAGACAGAACAAAGACATCCAAACACTTGAGAAAGACCGGGACCTCGTCATGCGGGCAAGAGGAAATCCACTGGATTGCGCTTCCGATGCCGAGCCTTCGCGCGAGTTCGCGAAGTGCCCCTTCCTCCCTCCCGGACCCCAGAATCACCAGGCGGATGCCGGGCATTCTCTTCTGCACCTCGACAAAGGCCTTCAAGAGGTCGCGGTGCCCCTTCTCCCTCGTCAACCGACCGATCGTGCCCACCACCAAACCCTTCTCCGGGATGCTCCAATTCTGCCTCGCATCCTGACGGCTCGTGTCCACCCGAGAGAAGCGATCCACGTCGACTGCATTCGGGACGTGGACGATCCTGTCCGGAGGGACCCCGATGCGGCCCAAGTCTTCGATCATGAACCTCGAACTTGCAAGAACTCGGTCGAAGCGGCGAAGGAGGCGTTCCTCCAAACGTTCATAGACCACGGCGCGCAGAGAGTTCCTCGTCCATCCGTGGACGGTTGCCACCGCCGGGATACCGGCGGCTCTTGCCGCAAGAAGACCGACAAGATCGGATTTGTACTCGTGGGTGTGAATGAGGCCGATCTTCTCGCTCCGGATGAGCCTCTTGAGTTGCCGAAGGTAGTCCAACCGAAACCAGGCTCTCGCATCGATGAAGCAATGAGGCAAATGCCTCTGCTCTACTTCCCTGCAGAGAGGCACCCTGTCCCGGCTGTCTTTTGCCAGAACGGCAAGAAAGAGATCGAGCTCTTCTCCCTCCAAGGACTTGAAAGCATTCAGGGTGTAGAGATCCGGACCTCCATAGAATGTGGAGCCCCTGACCAAATGCAAAACCCGCGTTCTCATTCCTCCCTCGCAACGGATGCGTCAAGCCAGTTCGGGTTCTTTCAAAGTGATCCCCCAGCACAGGGTATGCCAGGACTCTTGCAAGGAGAATCGAGGTCTTATGCTCCTGGGTCCCCTGAAGAGGATCGACAGGGGTGCATAGAGGAGTAGTCGAGCGGCCATGGCGAAGACCACCATCAACCGTAGTAAGGTTGCCGACCCCACACCGTGATACATCCTGAAGAACTTGTACCTTGCGTCGTAGGACAGGGCTCGGATCCGGGGGAGAACGTGGCGGGTGCTCTGCTGTCCCTGATGGATGATTTCCGCATCCGGGTAGAAGTAGATCTTCCACCCCTTCTGCCGCATCCGATAGCAGTAGTCCAGGTCCTCCAGGAACATGAAGGCCTCTTCGCTGAGGGGCCCGACCGCCTCCATGGCTTCTCTGCGGATCATCATACCGGCTCCCGAAGCGAGCTCGATTTCACAAGGAGCCTGGGGGCGCCAGGAGGTCCTCCTCCACTGTCCGATGACCGGGTGATTCGGAAACAGCCTGTACAGGCCGGTCAGCTCGAAGAACTCCGTGGCTAGGGTAGGGAACGTTCTTCGGCACTCGGGCTGAACCGTGCCGATCGGGTTCCGAATCGTGGGGCTGGTCACTCCCACATCCGCGAATCCGTCCATGAAACGAACCAGGTCCTCCACCGCCTTCGGACCGACGAGGGTATCCGGGTTCAGCAGGAGGAGGTAGCGCCCCCCGGCCTCCTCGATCCCCCTGTTTGCCGCCCTGGGGAATCCCAGGTTTTCCGCGTTCACGAGAAGACGGACCTGCGGAAAAGCGTCCTTGATCATTTCCACCGTCCCGTCGCCGGACGCATTGTCAACCACCAGGACCTCGAATCCTACCCCCTGGATCGTCTCAAAGATGGATTCGAGGCAGGCCGCGATCTGTTCCTTGGTTCGCCAGGTCACGATGCAGATGGATACGTCAGGGGATCTCTGTTCGTTTGTCGTCATAGCGAAAAGGCCGAGAATAAAAGGGGTCTCAAGAAAAGAAACGGATTGTAAGATGGTTTTTCAGAATACGCAATCTCCGGTAAGCGGACGCAGGCAGACCCCCCGGGTTCTTCAGGAACCTCCTTGTCAGGGACTGAACCCTCTTTCGGAAGGCCTCCATCTTCAGCCGGTCATACCATTGGAAGAGAGTCTCCCTGGGGATGTGGTTGCTGATGGCGACCTTTTCCTTTCGGTTCCGGTCCAGATCCATGAACAGGGTTTCCCAATCCATGTCGTCACAGACCTGGCCCGCCTCCTTCGCCTTGTCCCACACGTCCGTGCCCGGCAAAGGGGTGAGGACGAAGATCCCAACCCGGGCAAGGGGCGCTGCCTTGATGAAGCGGAGCGTCTCTTCGAGGTCTTCGATCCTCTCCTCGGGAGAGCCGATGATGAAGCTTCCGATGGCCTGGATCCCTGCCTTGTCCAGGAGGCTGATCGCACGTTCGTTCTGTGTGACCGAGGCCTGTGCACCCTTCAGATCCTTCAAGATCTTGTCGGACCCGGATTCCAGCCCCATGGATACATGGGTTACGTTCATCTGTTGGAGAAGACTCACCACCTCTTCGTCCACGAGCTCCGCCCGGCAGGCCACGGAGAAGGCGACCCGCGTGTGCATGTCCGCCCTGCGGATCTCCGACACGATACTCTGAAGCCTCTTCCTGTCCGCCACGAACAGGTCGTCCCAGAAGCTCAAGTAGTCGGGCCGGTAGCGTGTCACTACAGACCGTATCTCCTCGATCACATAGGCAGGAGAGAAGGCTCGAAAATGCTTCCAGAATTGGGAGGAAGAACAGAATCGGCATTCAAAGGGGCAGCCCCGGGAAGACATGAGGTGGATATTCCCGGTCCTCTCGTACAGAAGGTCTCTTGCAGGGAATGGTAGCTTGTCGAGGGGTTGAATCGATTCGCGGAGTGCCGTCTTCCGGAGCCCCCCCTCTGGGTCGCGAAAGACGATGCCTCGGATCCGTTCGAGATCCTCTACCCTAAATCCGTTTCCTGAAGCCTTCTGGACGAGATCGAGCAGGGTTTCCTCGCCCTCGCCGATCACACCCACGTCCATGTCCGCAGTCAGATTGTGGGGAAGGAGTGTGATATGCACCCCGCCAGCGACCACGAAGGAGCCGGCCGCCTTGCACATCCCTGCATACCGCTTGGCCAGCCCGAAATTCTGTGTAACAGAAGAGATGCCCACCATGTCGGGCCTGAAATCGTTCAGCATTCTTTCCGAGCAGGTGTTCGCAATCTTTATTTCCAGGGGGTCCACGTTGGCGCGAAGGTAGGATGCGAGGTATGCGAGCCCGATGGGTTGAAGGGAGGTCTCCACCTGTCGTTTCGTATGGATCGCATTCACGAGCAACAGACGCATGGTGCCATTGTAGATAGAGGGTTTCAGGAAAACAAGACGAGGCTTCCGGGGCGTTTCGGGTATTTGTGGAAGGTTCCCTTTGTCGATATCATACCGGCTTGGAGGCTCACGCCTACAGGAACAGAGGAGGAATGTGCCATGGAACCGGTACTGCTGGAAAAGGACGGGCCGATCGGCTGGCTGACCCTGAACCGTCCGGACAGACGAAATGCCCTTTCTCTCGATCTGATGGGAAACATGATCGAGAAGCTCGACAAGGTAGCAGAGGACAAGGAGATCCGGATCGTCGTGATTCGCGGAAACGGGCCGGGCTTCTGTGCGGGGCACGATTTGAGCGAGATGGCCGGCACGGATCATGAGATCCACCATTTTCGGGAAATCTTCTCCAGGTGCTCGGAGATGATGCTCCGCCTTCAGAAGTTGCCCCAGCCCGTGATCGCCCAGGTCCATGGAATCGCAACGGCGGCGGGATGTCAGCTCGTGGCCGCGTGCGACATGGCCATTGCCGAGGCAGGAGCGAGGTTTGCGACCCCCGGGGTGAAGATCGGACTCTTCTGTACGACCCCCATGGTTCCCCTCGTTCGTGTAGTGGGCAGGCGCCGCGCTATGGAGATGCTCATGAGCGGGCGCTTCGTCCCTGCCGACGAAGCGGAGAGGTTCGGGCTCGTCAACCGGGTCGTGCCCGCGGAGCAGCTCGCTGCTGAGACCCGGAACTGGGCCATGGAGCTTGCCCAGGCGAGCAGGTTCACGCTGGCCTTCGGCAAACAGGCCTTCTATCACCAGGTGGATCTGGATGAGACGGTCGCCTACGGGTATGCAAAGGAGTCGATCGCCCTGAACGCCCTGGCGGACGATGCGCAGGAGGGGATGCACGCCTTCCTGGAAAAGCGGAAACCGGAGTGGCGGGATCGTTGAAGGCCTGCTTTCGACTGGACAACCCATCTTCGCAGCTCTCCGTTCCCTCGTATGAATCCCGGCAACGGGAAAAACGCACCGTTTATCAGGCCCGGCGCATCTCACCCATGTCGAGGTCCATGGAAAACCCGCCCGCATTGTGCAAGAAACCTCTTCGCTGGAGCAGAAGGCTTGGAGGAGATGCGGGCTAAGGAGAGGAACCATGAAAGCTGTCTTGTGTAAATCCTACGGTCCGCCGGAAACCCTCGTGGTGGAAGAAGTGGCTTCGCCGAAGATTGACGATGAGAGCGTGTTGATCGACGTTCACGCGGCGGGCGTTAATTTCGCCGATACGCTGATCATCCAGAACAAGTATCAGATGAAGCCGCCCCTTCCCTTTTCCCCCGGATCCGAGGTGGCGGGCGAAGTCCTGGAGGTCGGCTCGAAGGTGGAACACGTGCAGACCGGGGATCGGGTCCTGGCCATCACGGGCTGGGGAGGATATGCGGAGCAGGCGACGGCACATCGATCCACGGTCTATCCCATTCCCGGCGATATGGATCTGAACAAGGCGGCGAGCATACCCACGGTCTACGGGACCTCTTACTATGCATTGAAACAGCGTGCGGGAATGCGTTCAGAGGAAACCCTGCTGGTACTCGGAGCCACCGGAGGTGTCGGTCTGACCGCCGTGGAGTTGGGCAAGCTCATGGGGGCCCGTGTCATTGCTGCCGGCGGGAGTGATCAGAAATTGAGCATCGCGGCCGAGTACGGGGCCGATCACCTGATCAACTACAGGGAGAAGTCGATCAAGGACGAGGTCAGGGCCCTGACGGACGGGCAGGGGGCGGACGTGATCTACGATGCGGTCGGCGGGGATGCCTTCGATCAGGCGATGAGCTGCATCAACTGGAACGGCCGTCTTCTGGTCGTCGGATTTGCGAGCGGGCGTATTCCCGAGGTGGCAGTTCACCGGGTCATGAACAAGAGCTGCCAGATCGTCGGAGTGCTGTGGGGTGCCACACTCATCAAGGAGCCCGAGATCAACCGGAAGAACTTTGAAGAGATGCTCGATTGGTTCGCGCAGGGGAAGCTCAGGCCCCATGTGTCGAACGTCATTCCCATGGATCGAGCCGCCGAGGCCCTGGGGCTCCTCCTCGAACGCAAATCCGTGGGCAAGGTCGTCCTCTCCATGCGAGGCGGCTAGCAGGTTCTCAGAACAGTGGCGGGCCTTGAATATCCAGACGTGTGAGCCCTGCCGCCTTTGCCGCCCGTAGAACCTCTGTGTATTCGCTTCTCGTGATTCCGCGAGCGATTTCAGGATAAGAAGCAGCTTTGTACACGGGCCTGTACTGGGACATGATGTTGACGTAGGTGTCCTTCGGTAGGTTCCCCCCGATCCATTCCATGATATCGTTCGACCCCGCCACCCGGTTCGGCATGACCAGGTGTCGGATCATCAGTCCCCTGTACATGAGCCCGTCAGAGGCAGGCTTTGCGACGCCCACTTGTCGATGCATTTCCACAAGGGACGCCTTCGTACCCTCGGGATACGTGTCTGCTCCGGAGGAATACTTCGATGCCGACTCTCCCGTGGCGTACTTGAAGTCGGGTAAATAGATGTCGATCACGCCGTCGAGTGTCTTGAGGATATCCATGCGCTCCCAGCCGCAGGTGTTGTACACGAGGGGTAGCCGAAGGCCCCTGCCCGCAGCTATGTCCACGGCAAGGAGGATGTGCGCAGGGTAGTGGGTCGGTGTTACGAGATTCACGTTGTGGCACCCCATGCGCTGGAGCCGAAGCATCATTTGGGCCAGGTCCTCGACGCTCCTGGCGCTGCCTCTGCCCTCGTGGTTGATCTCCCAGTTGATGCAGAAGACGCACCGCAGGCCACAGTTGCTGAAGAAGATCGTGCCCGATCCGTGTCTCCCCACGAGGGGTGCTTCCTCTCCGAAGTGGGCGTGGTAGGAGTAGATCTCGAGCTTGGAGGATGCCCTGCAGAATCCTTCCTCCCCCTTTAGTCGATCGACTCCGCACTCCCGGCAACAGAGGTCGCAGCTCTCCATCCTCTTCCACAGAGCCTCACCGCGGGCCTTCAGTGTTCCACTCTTGTGAAGCTTCAGATAGGCCGGTTCGAACTTCGGATCGATTCCGGCGTTCTGTATGTCGGAGCCGGACTTCGCGTTCTTCTGATTTCCCGATTGAGAGACTGCTCCCGCCTTTTCTTTGCATCCTGCGAGGAGACAAAGGGACGTGGAGCCGAGCCCCGCGACCGTGAGATAGAGGCAGGATTCCATGAATTGTCTTCGTGATCTGCTTTGCATTCCTGAGACCCCCTTCTTCCTGTCCGGTTCTGTGCACCGGTTTACTTTAAGCGTAGCAAATCCGATCCGGAATGGCGATAAAAAACAAGGGGACAGGGGTCAGGGATCAGGAGTCGGGGGGACGGAGCCCAAGAAAAGCTGGGCCGACAAAGGGATCGCACACTTACTGGAAGATGGGATCGAAGACCCAGGCCTCCTGGCCTGTCGCTTCGCCTTCCTTCGCGGAATCCACGCTCTTCTGGAAGGCGATCTCCACCCGCCGGTTCTGAGCACGATTCACCGCCGAAACGTTCGGCACGCGTGGGTAGGTGTCCGCCATGCCCACGGCCAGGAAACGAGTCGCCTTGATTCCCCCTTCGGCGAGAAAATGGCGAATCACGGAACCGGCCCTGGCTGCGGAGAGCTCCCAGTTGGACGGGAACTGGGCCGTACGGATGGGCAGATCGTCGGTGTGTCCTGTGACGATGATCCGGTTGGGCGTCTCTTCGACGACTTTGCGCAGCTCGTTCAGCAGCGGCAGCGCTTCCTCCTTGAGATGTGCGCTCCCGAGGTCGAACAGGACGTGACCCGGCAAGGTCACCTTTACGCTCATCTCCCCTTCCTCTACCTGTACCTGTGCTTTCCCTCCGGCGCCGGGTGCCATCGCCATCTTGATCGCACTCTTGATCTCTTCGGCAAGGTCGTCCGAGAGGAACTTCGGGTCCTTGAATTCGTTGGAGATGATGTTCATGCCCTTCGGCATGTCCCAGACCCTGTGTTCCCGCTGCACACCAAAGGCCTCCCGGAGGGATCCGGAAAGGACCTTGAACAGCTGACGGTCCGTTTCCGAGAAGCTGAGCATGAGGACGAAGAAGCAGAGGAGAAGGGACATGAGGTCAGCGAAGGTCGTGATCCAGCCCGGCGCCTCTTCCCCGCCCTTCTTCGTGTCCAGGAGCTTGTCTACAGGCATGGGCGCAGGTTTCCTCCGGGCTTCTTACTGCTGGATACTACGAACCTTGGGAGGCAGATAGGTCTGCAGGCATTCCTTGAGTATGCTGGGGGCCTGCCCCTTGATGATGGAGACCACCCCGTCGATGATGAGCTGGCGGACGAGGACCTCGTGTTTGCTTCTTATCTCCAGCTTGTCGGCAAAGGGCAGAAAGATCAGGTTGGACATGAGGGCGCCATAGAATGTGGTCAGAAGGGCCACGGCCATGGCAGGACCGATCTGGGAAGGATCGCTCATGGAAGCCATCATCTGGATCAGCCCGATGAGCGTCCCGATCATACCGAATGCGGGCGCGGAACCTCCCAGGCTCTTGAAAATGTCTGCACCCGTATCGTGACGTTCCTGCAGGATCTTGGTGTCATTCATGAGGCTGGCTTCGATGAACTCGGGTTCCACATTCGCGACGAGATAGGAAATTGCCTGTTGGAGAAATGGTTGGTCCGTTTCGTAGCTCTCCAGGGCCAGGGTGCCGTCTCTGCGGTTGATGGTTGCCACTTCCGCGATCTCATCGATGAGCGCTTCCAGGTCCGTGGTCTTCTCCAGGAAGGCCTTGGTCAGTACCTTCATCGTGAGGAGAACCGTCTTCATGGGGAATTTGACGAAAAGGGCGGAAAAAGAGCCCCCCACAACGATCAGAAGCCCGGGGACGTTGACGAACAGGCCGGCCGATCCACCCATCAGAATGGCGCCTATGACCAGACCCGACCCTAGGAGGACCCCGATCAGCGTAGCAATATCCATAACCACCTACCGTTTCCAGGGAGTCGTTGGGTTCAAGTGAAAAACCGCTATGATATTCTTTCGGTCAAGTCTGACAATATCTTTAAATCGGTTCGGCGAACCCATCCTTCCAGAGGGAGGGGCCGAACCGGAGTCTTCTCTCTAAGCATTTGAAAAAATTACAAAAAGCGGGAAGAGGGCGCCCCATCTTTCGATGCGCACTCATATGGAGTATAATCCGGGTTCGGAAGGCGGAACGACTCATGCAAAGAGGAGGCATTTTGGTGAAGGTGGATGATAAGTACCTGGAGGCCACCCCTATCCTCGACAGCGATCATCCGGTGGTGGTTCGCTTCGCGTCGGAGGCGGTCGGAGACTGTATCGACCCGACGGATAAGGCGGTGAAGTTGTACTATGCGGTTCGTGACGGGATCGTTTACGATCCATACTATCCCTTCTACCTGCCGGAACACTACCGGGCAAGCAACGTGCTGGACATGGGGCGCGGCTACTGCGTGTGCAAGGCTGCCCTTCTGTGCACCCTCGGAAGGGCGGTCGGGATCCCTTCGAGGATAGGCTTCGCCACCGTGAGGAGTCATCTGGCCACGTCGAACCTGCTCGAATTCCTCGGCTCGGACCTGTTCGTGTATCATGGCTATACCCAGTTCTTCCTGGAGGGGAAATGGGTCATCTCGACGCCCGCGTTCAACAAGGAGCTGTGCCACCGCCACAATGTGGCTCCCCTCGAGTTTGACGGACGGGAGGATTCCCTTTTCCAGCAGTATGACAGGGAGAACAAGCGGTACATGGAGTACCTGACCTATCACGGAACCTTTTCAGACATTCCTCTGGACCGGATTCTGGACGCCTGGTACGAGACGTATGGAAGGGAGAGGGTCCAGTCCTGGATCGATGCCTTCGAGAAGGCCGGAGGGCGGCCGCTGTCAGATTTCTACAAGGAGAAAATCGCAAAGCCCTAGCAGGCGGTTGAACGCCCTATCGCTCGTTGAGGCACCAAGGGTTTTTCAACAGGCTGCTAGACCCTATGGAGCCGGTCGGTCCATAGGGTCTAGAAATGGCTCAAGAGAAGGGGGGATTCGAAGATGATCGTGGATGCGCACTGCCACATCTGGCCGGAGGGTATGCCCGAAGGCAGCCTACTGAAGCTGATGGACAACACCGCCGAATTCGCCGGATTCAAGAACAAGGAGAACTTCTTCAAGGCATCCATCGAGCGGCTCATTGCCGAGAAGGATGCGGCCGGGATCGACAAGACCCTGCTCGTATCCGTGGACTTCGAGTTGGCCTGGCCCTCGGCAACGCACTCGGCCAGGGACCTGAACGACTTGATCGGGGATGCCTACAAGCAGTACCCGGACAGAATCATCCCGTATGCGGGAATCGACCCCCGGAGGGGTGTCGGGGCGATTGCAGAGCTGAAGCGGTGCGTGGAGGAGCTTGGGTGCCGGGGCATGAAGCTGTGGCCCCTCTCGGGATTCACCCCGGACGATATCGAATACTATCCCCTGTATGAAGAAGCGGCTCGTCTCGGAATCAACATCATCGTTCATACAGGGATGGGTCCCCCGGACTCCTACCTGCGGTATTGCAGGCCCGTCTATGTTGACAAGCTTGCCGTGGACTTCCGAGAGATCGTATTCATCATGGCCCATTTCGGCGCGCCGTGGGCGGACGAGGCCCTGGCCGTGGCGGGCAAGAATCGGAATGTCTACTCGGACATCTCGGCCTGGCAGCACACCCATGCCGTCTTCCCGATGGGGCTCTACCAGACGATTTCGATGGCAAAGCTCATGCACGGCAGCGTTCAGAAGGTGCTGTTCGGCACCGATTTCCCCTGTTTCGCCGAGCTCTACTCGCAGAAGGCGTGGGTGCAGTGCATCCGGGACCTGGAATACCCGGCTCCGCTGCAGATCATGGGACTGCCGGAGATCACGGACCAGGACAAGGAGATGATACTGGGCGGGAACGCGGCCGCAGCTCTGCAACTGGACTAGGAGCGGAGAGAAGTCGCACCGATCGCAGAGCCTCGATCATCTAAGCCTTTGAGCTAGCCCAGACAAAGGAGGCGGTGATGAGGATCTATGATTTCTATTTCGCGCCCAATCCCCGGAAGCTCCGCGTCTATCTTGCGGAGAAGGGCCTGTCCATACCCATCGTGCAAGTCGACTTGACCAAGGGCGAGACCCGGACCCCCGAATTCCTGACGAAGAATCCCATGGGGTCGCTCCCGGTCCTGGAGCTGGATGACGGTTCCTGCCTGACCGAATCGCTCGCCATCATCGAATACTTCGAGGAGCTGCACCCGGAGCCGCCCATGATAGGGACCGACCCCATGGAGCGGGCCCGGGTCCGGGAGCTGGAGCGGCTGGCGGAGATGAGCGTCTTCAACCGGATCGCCCGGGTCTTCTTCAACACGAGCCCGGTGTTCGCAGGCTCTCAGCAGATTCCCGAAGCTGCAGAGCAGGCACTTGCAGGTCTTCCGAATGCCCTTCGCATCCTGGACGAAAGGGTAGGTGATCATACCTTTGTAGCCGGGGAGCGGCCCACAATCGCCGACTGCACCCTGTATGCAGCCTTCGAACATGCAAAGCTGGCCAATGTTGAGCTGGATCCGTCCTGCGGCAACCTGATGAGATGGTATGAGAATTTTCAGACACGCCCGAGCTCAAAGGCCTGAATACCGATCGAACGAGGTACAACGAACCACCGAATGAACCGTCCCGGACGCAGCGAGAACACTGACTTGGAGGTGACAACGTGAGCGAAACACTGAGAACACCCGAGGAATGTTTCGACAATCTCCCCGGGTTCGATTACACACCCAACTATATCGAGGACCTTCCCGGATACAGCGGAATGCGGATGCACTATCTGGACGAGGGTCCGAAAGATGCCCGGCACGTCTTTCTCTGTCTCCACGGAGAACCCACCTGGAGCTATCTCTATCGGAAAATGATTCCCGTGTTCACTGCTGCCGGGCACAGAGCGGTTGCACCGGACCTTTTCGGTTTCGGGCGGTCCGACAAACCCGCCCGCGAAGAGGTATACCAGTTCGATTTTCACCGAAGGTCTCTCCTGTTGTTCATCGAGACCCTCGGGCTTCAGGGAATCACCCTGGTCTGTCAGGACTGGGGCGGCATTCTCGGCCTGACACTGCCCGTGGAGATTCCGGAACGGATTTCGAGACTCCTGGTCATGAACACGCTCCTCGGGACGGGTGATGTGGAGCTGTCCGATGGGTTCGTTGCCTGGCGCGACTGGGTGAACAAGAATCCGGACATGGCCATCGGCAAGCTCATCAAGAGAGGTTGTCCCCATCTGTCAGAAGAAGAATGCCGGGCCTATGATGCACCGTTCCCGGATGCCAGCTACAAGGCCGGAGTGCGGTGCTTCCCGAATCTCGTGCCGGACCATCCGGACGCCCCCGGTGCCGAGGTGTCGCGAAGGGCCCGGGACTGGCTGAGAGAAGAATGGAGTGGTGAGAGCTTCATGGCGGTGGGTGCGAAGGACCCGGTGCTCGGCCCGCCCGTGATGAGAGCCCTCAGGAAGGAGATTCGCGGTTGCCCTGAACCGTATGAGATCGAGGACGGGGGTCACTTCGTGCAGGAATGGGGCGAAGAGGTGGCCCGCAAGGCCCTGGAATCCTGGAACGGGTAAGCGCCCGGAGAAGAACAGGAGGGTTTTCCCATGAGCAAGCCTGTCTGTGCAGTCGTTGGGGTAGGGCCCGGCAACGGGGCCTCCTTCGCGAGAAAATTCGCTTCCGAGGGTTACGCCGTGGCCCTGCTTGCACGCAACAAGGATACGCTGAAGGAACTAGAGGAGCAGATCCCCGGATCAAAGGCTTTTGTCTACGACGTGACCGCGGCGGAGAAGGCGGGTGAGACATTCGAGCGGATCAAGGCGGAGATGGGCCCTGTCGAGGTCCTTGTCTACAATGCAGGATCCGGAATGTTCGGGAGCATAGACGACACGACCCCCGAGGCCTTCGAGAGCTCCTGGCGGGTGAATGCGCTGGGTTGCCTTGCATGCGCCAAACAGGTACTTCCGGACATGCGAAAGGCGAAAGGGGGGAACATCATCGTCATCGGAGCCACGGCCTCCCTGAGGGGCGGCGCGAATTTCGCGGCCTTTGCCTCGGCAAAGGCTGCCCAGCGAAGTCTCGTCCAGTCCATGGCACGCCACCTGGGTTCCGACCGAATTCATGTCTCCTACGTGATCATCGACGGCGTGATCGACCTGGAACGAACGCGGCAGATGATGCCGGACAAGCCGGATGAGTACTTCCTTCAGCCGGATCATATTGCCGAGTCCGTGTTCCTGCTGACCCGGCAGCCTCCGTCCGCCTGGACGTTCGAGCTGGACCTGAGACCTTTTGGCGAGAACTGGTAGAGGAGAGAGCCGATGAAAGTCGTCGCCTTCAACGGGAGCGCGCGAAAGGAAGGTAACACCACGATCCTGATCAACCAGGTGTTCGAAGAACTGGAGAAAGAGGGCATCGAAACGGAGCTGGTCCATATGGCCGGCAAGCCGATCCGCGGCTGCACAGCCTGTATGGAGTGCTTTGCGAACCAGGACAAGCGATGTGTTATAAAGAAAGACGCTGTGAACGAGTACATCGAGAAGATGATCGACGCCCAGGGGATCATCCTCGGTTCTCCCGCCTACTTCGCAACCGTTACGACCGAGATGAAGGCCTTGATCGATCGGGTCGGGTTGGTCGCATTCGCCAACCCAGGATTACTCGAGCAGAAGGTGGGCGCTGCCGTTTCGGTGGCTCGAAGAGCGGGGAGCTTCAGCGTTCTGGACGTTCTCAACCGGTTCCTCCTGTGCTTCGGGATGTACGTTGTCGGCTCGAACTATCCGAACATGAGCATTGGTCTCGACATAGGCGATGTCTTGAAGGATGAAGAGGGCATCCGCACGATGAAGGTTCTGGGAGGAAACATGGCCGGCCTCCTGAAGAAGGTGCACGGATAACCTCGACCCGGAGGACGCGCCGAAAAGAACTCCACCAAGCCAAGATCCGAGCCATGAAGCCCAAATGACCGTCAAGCTGTTGCTCGTAGATGCTCTGAATCTGATACGCCGGGTCTACGCCGCCCAGCCGGGGGAGGATGGACCCGAACGCGTCGAGGGAGCATGCGTATCCACCCTGGGGTCACTCAGGCGTGCCGTGCGCGAATGCGGGCCCACCCATGCTGCGGTCGTCTTTGAGGGAGAGGGCCCGGGCTGGAGGCATGAGCGCTACCCCGACTACAAGGCGGGGCGCACGCCCATGCCGGAGGCGCTGAAAGCCGGACTCGCCGGATTCGAGCAGGCCTTTCTCGAGGCGGGGGTTGTGTCGGTGCGCTTCCCCGCGGTGGAGGCGGATGATGTGATCGCCACGCTGGCAAGCAAAGTTGCTGTGCGCGGGGTCGAGGCGGTCATCCTCTCGACGGACAAGATGTTTCTGCAACTCCTCTCGGATCGTATCGAAGTGAGGGATCACTTTCGACAACTTGATCTGGGCCGGGCCTTTGTGATGGACAAATACGGTGTCAGGCCGGAGCAGTTCGTGGATTTCATGGCTCTATGCGGCGAAAGCACGAACAACATCAAGGGGGTTCCCGGCATCGGCGCCAAGACCGCGGCCAGGCTTCTGGAGGAATTCGGCACCCTGGATCGCCTTCTTTCCGCCTCCGAGACCCTGAAAGGAAGGTCCGGCGAGGCTCTCAGAAAGCACACCGAAGACGTGCGTCTCGCCAGGGACCTGGTGATCCTGCAAACCGACCTGGAACTGGGCTTGAACCTGAAATCCTTCCGCCTGCAAGCCTGAAGCACCCTTCCCGAAAATAGTCCAGAAAAAACCTCATGAAAAACTATTCTTCTGCCGATACAGAAAGATTAGGACGTATACACCCGTAATCCAGAAACCCGTATGATCGTTTCATTTTTGTAACCAAATCAAACCCTTGCAACCCGAAGGAGACTGCGCCCCATGAGATGCAACCGGACCAACATCATGATCCTTGTTCTCGTCGCCGGCCTCTTCACTCTTCCGCAGTTGGGGCTCGCTCAACCGCAAGATTCGAGCGCTCCGGAGGAGCCGGTTCTTTCCCGAGGTCTGCAGGTCCGCCTGGACCGGCTGGCGTCGGAGGCGGAAGGCTACAGCTATCGGGTCGGGTACAGCCCTGCGATGGAGTATTCCCTGGACGAACTGTGCGGCCTGGTGAAGCCGGATGGTTTGGAGGAAACGGCCACTCTCCGGAAGCTGGGAAACCTGCAAACCCTTCCGTCCTCATTCGACTGGCGCTCGGTGGGGCTACCGCCGGTGAGGAACCAGGGGGGGTGCGGTTCCTGCTGGGCCTTCGGAACGGTGGGTCCACTGGAAAGCCAGATCATGATCCAGTCCGGGACGGCGGTGGATCTGTCCGAACAGTATCTCGTCTCCTGCAATACGGAGGGTATGGACTGTGTCGACGGCGGGTGGTTTGCCCACGACTACCACGAATGGAGGATACCGCCGGGCGAGACCGAAGCCGGGGCGGTCCTGGAGGCGGACTTCCCCTACACGGCGAGCGATGCTCCCTGCAACTCGCCTTACGATCATGCATATCGGATCGACGACTGGGCCTATGTGGCGGGATCCAGTCCCTCGGTGGCCGATATCAAGCAGGCGATCTACCAGTACGGTCCGGTGGGAGCAGCAGTAGCCGTAGGTCCGGCGTTCCAGGGCTATTCAGCGGGGGTCTTTGACAATGACGAGTCTGCCATCGGCCTCAATCACGCGATCGTTCTGGTCGGCTGGGATGATGCCTATTCCTGGGACGGTGACACCTATGGGGTCTGGATTCTACGGAACAGCTGGGGATCCGGGTGGGGGGACGGCGGTTACATGTACATAACCTATGACACGTCCCTCGTCGGCAGTTGGGCCAACTACGTCGAGTATATTCATGACTCGCCCCCTGAGTTCGCGTTGGTCAGTCCCGAGGAGGGAGCCTCCGCCTCTGCACCACCCACATTCAGCTGGACCGGCGCCTGTGACATGTACCTGTTCTACAGCATTTTCTACTACGATTTTGTCCAGTTGAGCAGTTATTACCCGGTCTATTTCTTCATCGAGGACACCTCTGTCTCACTTCCCTCCGGCTGGTGGGACATGGTCGACGGTGCCATGCCGTCCTACTGGACGGTCTGCGGGCTCGAGGCGGACTGGGAGTGCATGGATTTCAGATCCTTTACGAAAGGGGTTTCCGGCCAGCCGGGGAACTGACCGAGGGAGACGTGCCCAGGGAAGCGGAGTCGTTCAGAATCAGTAGACCCGGGGCTCGATCTCCAGCTGAACCTCGAAGGTATGCTTGACCGAGGCCTGGATTTGCCGGGCTAGGTCCAGGATCTCGTCCGCAGAGGCGTCCCCGTAATTGACGAGCACGAGGGCGTGCTCTGTGTGGACGCCCACTGCCCCCTTGCGAACCCCCTTCCATCCGGCGCGGTCGATCATCCATCCGGCCGAGAGCCTCAAAAGGTTTTCCGGCCCTGGAAAGGCGACTAGATCCTCGTATCGGGACTTGAGTCCTGAGAAGACTTCGGAGGGCACGAGTGGGTTCTTGAAGAAGCTGCCTGCATTCCCCAGGACAGCGGGATCAGGGAGTCTGCTGCGGCGCAGGTTGCTGACCGCCCGGCTCACGTCTTCAGGGGACGGGTCGGTGATGCCCATCCTCGCCAGTTCCCCTTCCAATGCGCCATAGGTCGTCACCAGCGCGGGTCGCTTGTCCAGCTTGAGCGTAACCGAGATGATGACGTACTGGTCCCGGCATTCCTGCTTGAAGATGCTGTCACGATAGGAGAACCGACACTCCGGGTTGCTGAATCGGACGATTCGTCCGGTCTTTCGCTCCAGGGCTTCAAGCGATTCGAAATGCTCCCGGAGCTCCACGCCGTAGGCCCCGATATTCTGGATCGGAGCCGCCCCCACCGTGCCGGGGATCAGCGAGAGATTCTCCAGCCCAAAGTAGCCCCTTGCAAGGCAGTACTCCACCAACTCGACCCAATCCTCCCCTGCCCCTACGCGAAGCAGGCAGCGGTCTCTCGTGTCCTCGAGCAGTTCCACCCCCTGGAGGGCAACCCTAACCACCAGACCCGGGAAATCCGCGGGGAGCACTACGTTGCTTCCGCCTCCGAGTACCAGTACAGGATGTCCGCCCTCTTCGGCAAACCTGAGGGCCTCCCGCAGGTCATCCGCAGTCAGGGCCTCGGCATAGTACCGGACACTGCACGGAAGCCCGAAGGTGTTGTATGCCCGCAAAGACCTGTCCCGGAGGATCTCCATCTGCTTCTCCTCGATGGGTGGAGGGTAACCGGACGGGTTGGATGTGTCAAGGGCCAAGTATGCGAGATCAAGCCGTTTTTCTTAAGAAAAGCCTGACGACAATTGGCTTGACGAAACAGCCTCGGCCGGTTATTATGTCACTGATATGTAACATATCATTGATATGTCAATTGGAAAAAGAAGCTTGATCCAACGGAGATAGGGGAAGGCATGGCGCAAGTGGAAGAGGCCATTTCGCTCGACCAGGTGCTGGATGCGGAAACACTCGATACGCGGGAGCTCCACAAGGAAGCAGCCCGGATGACTCGCCGGAAGCTGCTCCGTGCGGCGGCCGAGTGTTTCGCCGACCATGGATATCACAAGACCACGATTCGCCAGATCGCTTCGAGGGCCGGGGTGACCCTCGGCGCCCTGTATCACCATTTCAAGGACAAGAGGGCCTTGCTGATCTGGGTGAACCGGGCTCGGCAGATCATGTCATCGCAGATACTCCGCAACGCAATGTCCGAAGAGGAGGACTTCTTTGCGGCTCTGCGTAAAGGACTGCGAGGCCAGTTCAAGGTACTCGCAGACAACCCCACCCTGTGCGGAATCACACGGGAGTACATGGGGATGTCCATGACGGATCCGGATTTCAACCGGATGCACAACCGAAGCGATCTAGAGTTCTACGGATTCTTCATAAACGAACTGGAGCGCCGCTACCCGAGCCTTCGCCCGGAGACGAGGGACGCTTTCGTGCGCATGCTCATCGTGGCACTCGAAGGCCTGATCATCCAGGTCGTTGCGAACTCTCCGATGGCTGCTCAGCCGGACCAGATCGTGAACACCTTTGTTGACACCTTCGAAACCGCCGTCAAGAGGAGGTCCTGAGATCATGTCGTCATGGACAGGCACGGAAATCATCGAGGACATCGAGGCAAGGTATCTGGAGCGGACCGGGAAATCGAGAGAATTTCACGAGCGGGCCGAGCAATACCTGCCGGGCGGCGAGACCCGGGAATCGATTTCCTACAAGCCTTACACAACCTTCATGGATCATGGCCAGGGTTGTCGAGTCTGGGATGTAGACGGAAACGAGTACGTCGATTTCCTGGGCAACTTCACTTCCCTGGTTCACGGCCATTGCGACGCAGACGTCATGGAGGCCGTGCGGGCTCAAACCGAGAAGGGATGCATCCTCGGCTCGACCTCTGCCCTTCAGGCCGAACATGCGAAGATACTGTGCGACCGGACGCCTTCCGTGGACATGGTCCGCTACGGCAACTCGGGAACCGAGGCGACCCAGTGGGCGATTCGGGCCGCCAGGGCCGTGACGGGCAAGGACATGCTCCTCAAGTTCGAGGGCTGTTACCACGGCACCCACGACGACGCGAAGGTGTCCGTTGTCCCGGACCTGGACCCTGGCGAATTACCCGAACCACAACTCGAAGGGCTCGGCATCCCGAAGAGCACTCTGCAGGACGTCGTGGTAGCACCCTTCAACGATCTGGACGCCGCCGAAAAGGTCCTGAAGATGCACGAAGGAAAGATCGCGGCTGTTCTCGCCGAGCCGTTCCTCGCCAGCCTCGGCGTCATTGCCCCCAAACCGGGATACTTGAAGGGCCTGAGGGACCTCGCCGACAAGTACGATACGCTGCTGATCTTCGATGAGGTCCAGTCTTTTCGTATGAGCACGGGCGGGTACCAGAAGCATGAGAATGTGATGCCCGATCTGACGGCCCTGGGAAAGCTCATCGGGGGAGGCTATCCGGTCGGCGCCTTCGGCGGAAGAAGGGAGCTCATGGATCGGTTCGACTACGACCCGACCCGTCCGGATTCCATAAATCACTCCGGCACCTTCAATGGGAACGAAATCACGATGGTAGCCGGTATCGCGTCGATGAACAAATTCGATGAGGAAGCGGTTCGCCACATCAACTCGCTGGGGGAAAGACTCCGTGAAGGCTGCAATGCCGCGATTCGATCCCAGGGCCTGAAAATGCAGGTGATCGGGGTCGGCTCTTTGAGCAATATCATCTACACCGATCAGGAAGTTTCGAACGCCCATGCCTTTGCCATGGCTTACATAGGCGCCATGGAGCTTCAGAAATGGTTGCACCTCGAACTGATGAATCGGGGTCTCTACACCGCCAAGCGAGGCGAATTCATCATTTCGACGCCCATGTCGGAGCAGGAAATCGACAGGTGCGTGGACGAATTCACAGGAACGCTCGAATTCATGAGACCCTACATTTCGGCAGCAGCACCTCACCTCCTTGTCGATTAGGGCCCCAACGAAAAACCGGGCCTGTGCGGCCCGGCGTTGTCCTCGGTGTTCGTGGTCGGCTTAGACGAAGAGATCGATGATCGGTCGATTCGGCTGCGGGCTCGACAGGGACGTGGAGACGCTCTCGTATCGGCTCGTCAACTGACGCTGAAGGCCGTTCTCCGGCCCGGCGCCCATCGAGATCTCGCCGGTCGGTGCTGCCTGGCCCTGGGTGCCCGCCGAGAACCCGACTTCCGCTTGAGAAGAGGCTTGTCCCGCTTCCGTGATATTCTTGTTTTCGGCAGCCTCTGCCTTGCCCGAGGTGTCCGAGAGAGTCTGGGCAGACAGGTCCTCCGTCACTTCCATTCCTTCGGCCCAGATCGGATCGCCCTGACCGGGCAGGGTGCCGGATTCGAGCGCCTCTTGATTCACCTCGGCCCATCGCGCCTTGGCGTTGGCCAGGGCGTCGGAAAGAACCTCGGTAGGGGACGGAGAGGAAGGGTCTCCCGGCAGGGAGAGCGCTTCCCGGCCTTGGTCCGCTCCTGCCTCGAAAAGACTCTTCTGGTCTGTCAGAGGGCCCGATGACAATTCATCGGCGGACAGGGCTTCTTCCCTTTCCTCGGCTTCCCTCTCCAGGGGGGGAGGGGGAAGCTCCCTCGATGTTTCGAGGCGGCTCTTCTCTTCCGCATGTTCAGCTTCCCTGGCGCCGAACTCAACGAAGAACGCGGGCTGTTGCTTCATCGCCGCCCTCTCCGCCTCCGCCCGTTGCTCTTGGCCGGCCCGGCTCCTGCTCATCTTGTCGGACTGGCCTGTCTCGTCCTGTCCGGACGAGCGAGAGCGCTCACCTTCGAGAACCGGCGGAACCTTCTCGGGTGGGCCCACCGAAGGGCTGCGGAACGAAATGGAAGCAGCTTGCTGCAAGGAGCCGGCAGCTTCGTTGGTTGAGATGGGGCCGTCCATTGTGACTCCCTTTCTTTGTCCGCGCATTCTCAGAATGAGACGGATCAGAGTGAAGACTGCTCGTACTGGAAAGCCGGGAATCCCCTACTTCACTGGGAACACGCCGGAACGATCCGGCTGCTCGCCGCCTGCAAGAGGCTACCCGCCTTCCTGGAACGAATCTGTACGGTCTCAGAACAGCAAGGATCGTACCAATCGACGACCCGCGCTCCTTGCCCGCAGGCACTCATGGGCACTCCTTTCCACTCCCTCCGAAAGCCCCAGCCCACTGGCGATAACCCTCTGTTGCAAAAAAGAAAAATGGATATCCTCGGAACGACCAGTTGTGCAGAACGATACCGTACCGGCCCCCCATCGGGGCTCCCGACCCGGCGGCGCGCCGGCAGGGACCGCAAATTGCGGCCACCTTGCCCATATGGGTCACCAAAAAACACAAAAACGTAGGCCCTGAACCATTATGTGCAGGGGCGACGGAGCCCAAGAAGACCTGGTGAGGAACACAAACGAGTTCAGGGATGCCCCAAACGAGTTCGGGGACAGCCCCGAACTCGGTAGCCCTGAACTCGGCCAAACAAAGGAGTTCGGGGACAGCCCAAAGGAGTTCGGGGACACCCCCGAACTCGGTAGACCCGAACTCGGTAGACCCAACGAGTTCAGGGATACCCCTGAACTCGGCCAATCGGATCGCACTCGCAACCTCTCGCTTCGCGTTCTCATCCTAGGTTGTGTGAAACGTGTTGAAGCGCAGGGACTTGAATGAAAGGAGGCGTCCACATGGCAGAGATCAAGATGCCTCACCCGGATCACGAGAAGCATCTCTGTCTGCTGAAGAACATAGGCTTCATCAAGAAGAATCTGGATGAGTACAAGGCATTGGTCAGGGATCCGGACTATGTCTGCAGGAAGTGCGGTCGCGCCGCAGCCGGCAAGAGAAACCTCTGCAAGCCAGAGAAGCTCTGAAAGGACGGAAGCATGATCAGAGTAAGAACCTTCACCTCCCAGCTGAAGATCTTCCACATGATGCAGGAGATCGGCGATCTGGATGAGCAGGTGAACGACTTCATCGCGTCGAATCAGATCCGGAACGTAATCTCGACGAGCGATGCGCTCACAACGGGCGGCGACGGTGAGACCGTAGGTATCATCCGGGTGCTCACTTACGAAGAGCCCTGATCCCCAGATGACCTTCCTTCCGACCGGGCAGATCCGTTTCCGGACGGAGACAGCACTGTTTGACACGGTGGGGAACCCCCGGTTAGATTCTCTCCTGACGAATACGATCCAACGCACACCTCTTTTCCCCTGGGATGCCTGTAGACGAGAAGATGAGAGAGTTCTTCTACCCATCGAGCCTTGCCGTCTTCGGAGTAGGGACCCAAGAGGGTAACCTGGCCAGGAACATCGTGCTCCACTGCCAGGAGATGGGCTTCCAGGGCCGCATCCATCCCGTTGGAAGGAAACCGGGGACCGTTCACGGCGTCGACATCTGCACGGACCCGGCTTCACTACCCGACGGAATCGAGCTCGCAGTGATCCTCGTGCCTGCCGCATTTGTGGCGGAGACGCTTGCGATATGCGGCCGCAAGGGGATCCGCCATGCGATCATCTCCACGGGCGGCTTTCGTGAATTCGAGGGGGATCCGACCGAGGCCGAGAACGAAATCCTGGAGGTGACGGAACGATACGGAATCCGCTTCATCGGGCCGAACTCCATCGGAGTGATCTGCACCGACTCGGGCTTGTGTTCGCCCTTCAACCCGATGCAGGTGGAGCACTACAAGAAGGGTTCCGCCAGCTTGATCATCCAGAGCGGAGGCGTGACCACCCAGTGTGCCTACACGTTCTCGGATGAGCATGTGGGGTTCTCGAAGATCGTCAGCGTGGGGAACAAGCTCAACGTGGGTGAGATCGATCTGATCGAATACTTCAACGAGGACGAAGACACGAAGCAGATCCACCTCTACCTCGAAAGCATCGAGGACGGCCCCGAGTTGATCCGTGTCGCATCGAAATCGGCCAAGCCTGTGGTCGTTTTTAAAGCGAACGTGAGCACGACAGCCTCTAAGATCGCGATGTCCCATACGGCCGCGCTCTTCAACGACGATCGCATCGTGGACGGTGCGTTCCGTCAGAGCGGGGTCGTCCGGGTGGAGAGCATCCACGACATGACCGTCTGCGCCAAGGCGCTCGAGCTGCCTCCTCTCCGGGGGAACCGGCTGGTGGCCATCTCCCTGTCCGGGGGTTTCTCCGTGATCCTCGGAGACGTGTGTGAGAAGCTCGGCTTCGAGTGCCCCGATCTGCCGAGGCAGCTCATCGACGAGATCGAGAGCTACCGTCGGGGAGGCGTGATACGTATGTCCAACCCGATGGATTTTGGCGATATCCACAACGTCGAGGGGCTCGTATTCGCCCTCGAGCAATGCCTGGCCCTCGATTCCATCGACGGAGTCGTTCTCTGTCACATGTACGAGCCGGAGATGATGCGAATGCTTCAAGGGGAGGTAGGTAACCCGGAACAGATCTTGAAGTTCTTCAAGCGATTATGCGAAAAGGCGGGGAAACCGATCGCGCTCAGTTTCTTCGGACGGCGGGAAAAGGTCGAGGAGCTTCAGAGGACGGGCGTATTCCCGGTGTTCAATGATGCGATGGAGAGCGTGCGCGCCATGCGCATGCTTCTGGAGCACGGACAGGCAGGCCCAGGCGAAAGGCGAAAGGCGGAAGGCGAAAGGGATGGACCAAGTATTTAAGAGGGAATCAAACAGACTTTTGCGATCAGCCGGCCACTCGTCTGTAAGGAATGCCCCGTCAAAACGTTAACCACCCCTTGACCCCTTCGCCTTTGCCCCTTCGCCCTAGTCTTTTTCGGCCAGTTTATCCGCGATATCCCTGCGCAGCTCTTTCTTGATGATCTTGCCCACCGGATTGCGCGGGATCTCCTCCACGATCTCGATCCGCTCCGGGAGCTTGTACACGGCCGAGCCCAGCTCTTTCATGAAGGCGACAATCCCCTCCAGGGTCACCGTCTTGCCCGGGCCGGGAACGACGTACACACAGGTTCTCTCCCCGAGGTTTTCATCCGGCATGCCGATCGCTGCGGCATCCTGTACGTCCGGGTGTGCCAGGATCAGGTTCTCCACCTCCTGCGCGCTGATGTTGAGCCCCCCCCGAATGATGATGTCCTTGGCGCGATCGTAGAACTTCAGATGGAGTTTGCCTTTGATTTGAAAAAGATCCCCGGTCCTCAGGTAGCCGTCCGGATCAAAGGCCGTTTCGTTCAAATCGGGCCGCCGGAAGTATCCGGGGATGTTGTTCGGCCCCTTGTAGAGAAGCTCCCCCACTGCATCCTCTTCTGTCAGCTCGCTTCCGTCCGGGTCAACGATCTTGGTGTGGACGAACTGTGCCATGCGGATGGACCACTCCTGTCCCTCTGCACCATATCTCGGGAAGTGATCTACCCGCAGGTTGATGTCCGGCACATCCTTGACCCCCGAGATGAACCCGGTCCCCTCGTTCTGTCCCCAGATGTTCCCGATATCGATGTTCCAGCGCTTCTTGAACTCCTGCATGGACCAGAGGGAGGGGGGTGCGGAACCCACGGTGATGGCCCGGATGCTGCTCAGGTCCACTTCGGCCGCAGCGGGATGCTTCAGAAGGAGATTCAGCACGGCCGGAACCAGGAGGGTGTAGTTGATCTTCTCCTCGACGAGCTGTTCGAGAAGAAGCATGGGTTCAAACGGGTGATGCAGCACGATCGTGCCGCCCAAAAGGATCCAGGGGGCGAGCACAGTTCCCACCGCTCCCATGTTCACGAGCGGACCTGCGGTCAACAGGACATCTCCGGGCTCCATGCCTGCGGCAGCGGCCATGTCGGACTGGCAGCGCCAGTTGTTGTGGCTCAAGGGGCAACCCTTGGGCTGTGCTTCCGTTCCGGAGGTCCAGCAGATCGTGAAGATATCGTTGGCGTCGACCCGGATCGCGTCCAGCCTGGAGGCATCGGCAGGCTCCCGGATCATCCCGCGCAGGTCTTCATACGAGAAGATGTGCCTTAGCGAGGGGACTTTGTCCTTCACGTCGCGGCCCATACCGACATGCTCAAAACCATGGAACTCCTGCACGGTGATAAACGCCTTCGCCTCGGTCAGCTCCGCCACGTAGGCCAGCTCTTTGGCACGCCATTGGAGCGGGATCGGGGAGATGGTCGCGCCGGTTCTGGCAACGGCCAGGTACAGCATGGCCAGTTCCCAGCAGTTCGGCAGTTGAACGATCACGATGTCGTCCTTGCCGATCCCGGAGGCTGCCAGTGCCGAGGCGGTTCCGTCTATGGCGCGGGCAAGCTCCTCATAGGTGACTCGCTCAGGCGCCACGCCGACCAGCGCTTCCTTGTTTCGGGGGTCTACGAGGGCCTCGCGTTCAGGTGTCTTTCGGGCGTGCTCTTGAAAGTCCTCGAGCAGGGTCTTCTTGCCCCAGCATCCCATTTCCGTGTAAGTCCTGATTCGTTCTTCTGAAGCGAGTATCATC
Organism: bacterium; assembly: GCA_028277985.1. Classification (GTDB taxonomy): domain Bacteria; phylum Desulfobacterota; class DSWW01; order DSWW01; family DSWW01; genus S015-6. The sequence continues at coordinate 72,308 of JANQFG010000116.1, forward strand.
TGCTTCCCCCTGGTTCAAGGTTCAACCCACGATCTTGTCAGGATGGGTCCCTGGACGCGACGCTCGGCTCAGCGTCCATGATCCTTCCATTTCGGTTTCCGTTTCTCCAGAAACGCCTTCGCTCCCTCGGTCTGCTTGTCCCCCCGGATGAGCATGCTGAGGATCCCCTCGGTCTCGATGAAGGTCCTCTCCTCGACGGTGCGTCCCACACATCGTATGACCGTCTCCTTGTCCACCCGTATGGAGCCCTGGGGCAATTCGCAGATCGACTTGGCCAGCTCCATGGCTCGCGTCATGAGCTGGTCGTGTGGCACGACCTCGTTGGCCAGCCCGATCCGGTAGGCCTCCTCGGCATCGATACGCTTGCCCGTGATGATGAGCTCCATGGCCCTGGCGTAGCCGACCGCCAGGGGAAGCCGCACGCAGAGCCCATCACCGGCCACGATGTTCCAGCGCCGCTCCGTGGCGCCGAACTGGGCCTTTTCCGAGGCGATGCGGATGTCGGCCAGCAGGCAGGACTCCAGTCCTGCGGCAAAGGCATAGCCGTTCACGGCTGCGATGATCGGCTTGAAGATGTCGAACTTCTTCGTGTACCCGCAGTAGCCTTCGCTGTTGTGAACCGCAAGCCGGAAATCGTCGTAAGAGCCCATGCTGGTCAGGGCTGCCGCATCGTTCAGATCCCACCCGGCGGAGAAGGCCTTGTCCCCGGCCCCGGTGAAGATGGCGACGAACGCATCCTCATCGTCCCGGAAAGCCTTCCAGGCATGCTGCAACTCCAGGTTGGTGGCCTGGTTGATGCAGTTGTGCACTTCTGGGCGGTTGATCGTGATCGTGACGACGTGGTCTTCCTTTGCGTAAAGGATGTTTTCATAGTCCATAAGGGGGCTCCCTCATCTGAAGTTGCAGGCCGACGGACCGTTGCCTTGCAGGGAGAATAGGAAAAACAGAGGTATCAGGTCAACCGGACGGACAGGGCTCTGTCCGGGAAAGGAAAGGCCGTATCTCTTTCGAGATACGGCCTTTGGGTCGAAACAGGTTCTGGCCCGGCTATCCTCTACCTTCTTCTGCGAACGAACACGATACCGAACGCCGCGGCTACCGGGATCGCCAGGAAGGCCAGAAGGCCAAGCGTATTCGCCTCGGCTGCTTCAGGCGCGGGCAGAACGGATGCCGTCGCGGTTCCCGCGCAGCTGCTCGAGCAATCCGGATCCGCACCGTCGGTCAATCCATCGCAGTCGTTGTCCTGGCCGTCGTCACAGACCTCCGTGGTCCCCTGTGGTATGGGAGCGACGCAATCGCAGTTGGTGTTCGGATTGGTCGGGTAGATGTTCGGGTTCGCGTCGTTGCAGTCACCACCGCCGACGACACTCGGATTGCCGCCAACCCAGGGTGTGCATTCCACGTACCCGTCGGCATCGTCGTCCGACTCGTTGTTCGGAACAGTCGGATAGATCGAACAGTCGTTGTTGACGCCGTCGCAGATTTCAGCCGCTCCCGGGAAGGTGTTCGGGTCGGTGTCGTCGCAGTCGCCTCCGCCGCAGGCCACGTCCCAGAAGGTGTCGCCGTCCAATTCGCAGACCGGCCCAATATCCGCGACACTGATCGCGTCTATGTCGAAGAAGGCAAACTCATCCGGGGCGGGCCACAGCCCCATCTGGGTGACGTCGTCCAGGAACAGCGCGCTCCCGTTCATGCAATCCGTGATGTAGATGTCCCCGGGATCGATAACAATACCTAAAGGGCCGGGGGGTGGGGGAGCGTTGTCCACCGAGAAGAGGAAACACAGCCCGCCACCTGGCAATCCGCTTGCCAGGCAGACGGCGGGGGGAACGAGGTGTACTGCGTCAACGTCGACCGCTATCGCCTCGCTGGGCGAGATCAACATCTGCGTTACGTCGTCGCAGACCAACGCCGGGGGCGCGCCAGTGAAAGGACTGAAATAGATATCACCCGGGTCGAGGCCGGCAGGGGCGTCCCAGTCGGCTGAGAAGAATGCACCCGGTCCACCAATAAGGGGGAACTCTTCATAGGCGTCTATGTCATCGTCCAGGTTGATGGGCGGAGGATCCGCCAGGAGTCCCAGAAACGCCTCGGTGGCCTTGGTGGCGAAGGAGGCACCGATAGGCGGCAGGGGCGAATACCATAGCTCTACCGCGTTGTCGGGGGGGGCCATGCCGGGGCCTATGTCTCCATCGTCGATGGAGACCAGCACTCCCGGAGGAGAGCCCGCATTCGGGACGAACGGATCGTTGGGGGCAATGAAGCTGACGCCGTCCGTGTCGTAGAGTGTTCCGGGGCCCCCACCCACCACCAGAGGCACCGCCAAAGTCGAGGGCGTTCCACCGGGAAAAACGTCCCCGTCATCCACGGCAGGGGCCACGCCGGGCATCACGATGTCTCCAGGATCTCCGGGGCCTGCCGGCCACATCGGGAACTCGGTAGGTGCCTGATCGAGCGAGAAGTCAGCCCAGGCCTGCGGGCCGAAACCCAGGATCAGGGCAATGGCCAACACACATCTCATCAGATTCTTCATCTCGTCCCCCTTTCCCTTGTCTTTGTGAAGTGTAAAATCGTTTTAACCTATTGAATCGACAGATGCAACCCATTTTTCCGGTTTTTGGCAAAATCCTCGATCTCGCGCACGCCGAGGAGGCCCCGAGATGAATAGCCGCGACTCCAAGAAGGCCGTTCCGGGAGGCCGAAGCGAAAGCAATATAGGCGGTGGTTGTGAACCGCGTGTGAATCCTCTGTGAAGTTTTGGTTCCTGATCAGACGTTATACTTCCTGAGGGGTTTGTTATCGGAAGCAGGGGTGGAGGTTCCGGCTGTGTGCCCCGGGCGCTTGACCCGGTTCGCCGGGCTGGACTATCTTCCTTCTAGCGAAACCATGGACCGGGAGTGACACGCCTGAAGGAGGGCCTCCAACGTGAAACACCGTGCATTTGCCTTGATCGTTTTGGCCATGGCGGTTCTCGCCTTTGGCGGTTGCGCCGCAAAGGCCGTCAAGACGAACGAATGGGGAGATTTGAAATCGGACCAGCGAGTCCTGATCGCCACCCAGCGAAGCGAGTTCAAGGAAGCGGTTGTCTCGAGGATTGCAGAGGATCTCGAGAAGGATCTCTGCTATGTGAGGGTGATCGACCTGAAGGAGCTCGAGATCGACACGGCAACCGATTTCGATGCGGTTGTGGTGGTCAACACGTGCAAAGCGTGGAGACTGACCGGGGGAGCTTCGAAGTTCGTTAAGGAGTTCCCGGATAAGGAGAAGGTCGTCCTGCTTACCACGGCCGGCGGGGAAGACTGGACTCCCAAGGCCGTGAAGGTCGACGCGATCACCTCTGCCTCGGAGGAGAAGAAGGCCGACCCCGTGGCCGAGGACATCGTCGGCAGGGTCCGAAAAATCCTGGACCGATAGCCAAGCCTCAGCATTCCATTAACTGTCCACCGGTAATATTGATCGCCTGCCCTGTCAGGTAGGAAGAGGCCTCCGAGGCGAGAAAGGCGACCACGCTCGCCACCTCTTCCTTCTTTCCGATCCGTCCGAGCGGGATGGTCTTGCACATCTCCTGCTCCTGCTCTTCCGGGGTCGTTCCCAGGAACTGGGCCTCCAGGCCGAAGCGCCACTTCTCCAGGTCGGTCATGACCTGTCCGGGGCAGATCGAATTGAACCGCAAACCTGTGGCTGCCAGCTCCCTGGCCATCACCTTGGTGAGCATGATGACGCCTGCCTTTGCCACCGCGTACGCCCCGTTGAAGATGGGAGGCACCTTCCCGGCCCTGGAAGCCGTGTTGATAACGCTTCCCTTGCGGCCTTCCATCAATGGGAGCAGGGCCCGGGTCACCCGGAAAACGCTGTGAAGGTTTACGTCGATCGTCTTCATCCATGCGTCTTCGTCATAGGTGTGCACCGCGTTCGGAACGCCGAATGAGGCGCCCGCGTTGTTGCAGAGTACGTCGATATGGTCGAAGGTCTCCTTCACCCGATCGACCATGCGGGCTACCGAGGAGCCGTCCGTAACGTCCATCTCGACCGCCAGTGTCTTCACCCCGTACCTGTCGGAAAGCTCGGCGGCGATCTCCTGCATCTCCTGCTGGGTTCCGGTTCGCACGCCGTCGGATGGGCCCGAATCCTGACCCAGGTCCGTGATGATGACGTTCGCGCCACAGGAAGCGAGCTTCTCGGCGATGGCATATCCGATGCCGGTGCGCTTTCCCGATCCCGTGATCAGTGCCGTCTTGTTCTTGAGGTCCTCATACATCGCGCTTATTCCCCTCGGCAGAGGTTCGAATGAGACTTGCCGTATATGACCGTTTCTCCAAGAGACTCCTCAGGCAAGGCCGATGATCCGGTTGCCTACCTTCACCGCCTCGCCGGCGTCGGCAGCGTAACCATTGGCTCCCACCCGGTCACAGAACTCCTGGTTCACGGGCGCCCCGCCGATGATGAACTTCGCGTTCGGGTCGTATTCCCGGATCGCCTGGATCACCTTCTCCATCTCGCCGATCGTGTTGGTGAGCAGCGCGGAAAGCCCGACCAGATCCGGCTTCTCCTTGTGGTACGCCTCCAGGAATTTGTCCGCCTTTACGTTGATGTCGAGATCGATCACCTTGAACCCGGACCCCTCGAACATCATCTTGACCAGGTTCTTGCCGATATCGTGGATGTCCCCTTCCACCGTGCCGAGCAGCATGGTGGCCCTGGGAGCGACTCCGTCACGGACGATGGCCGGCTGAAGGACCTCCATGCTGGCCTTCATCGTCTCCGCCGCCACAAGGAGTTCCGGCAGAAAGGCTTCTCCCCTCGAGAACCGGTCTCCGAGGGTCTCCATGGCCGGCCGCAGGCCCTGTTCCAGGATTTCCTGTGGAGTCGTGCCCCCGCTCAAGGCCTCTTCGGTCAGACGCTTGATCTCCTCCATGTTTCCGGCGAGGAGTGTCTCTCCCAGATTGGTCATCAGCTCGTTCATGCCTGTTGCCCCCTGTTCGACTCGTCTAAGGATCAAAGGTTGATCGGATAGGCGCCGTACTTTCTGGCCGCTTTGACCATCGCTATGTAGTTCTCCGGCTTGCATCCCGGGTGGATCGAATTCGAAGAGCTGATGATGTAGCCCCCTCCCGGGGCGGCCGCCTCGATCGTCTCTCTCACCGTCTTGTCCACCTCTTCGGTCGTTCCGAAGGGAAGAAGAAAGCTGCAGTCGATGTTTCCGACCACCGCCGCCTTGCCCTTCATGTGGTCCTTCGCCTCCTTGATGTCCATGCACTGCGGCTGGAACGGGTGTATGCCGTCGAAGCCCACCTCCACCAGATCATCCAGAATGGGCCAGAGGTTTCCGTCCGAGTGCTTCACGGCCTTCATCCCTTTGTCGTGACAGAAGGACACGATCTCCTCATGATAAGGCTTGATGAATTTCCGGTACTGGTCCGGGCTCATCAGGGTGCTCGTGTTGAAGGCCAGGTCCCCCTCCAGGATGATCACATCGGCTCCGTTGTCCCGGGCCATCCCCAGTGCGGCATTGCAGAAATCCGTGGTGACTCTTGCCAGCGCAAGGACCAGCTCTTCGTTCCTGATGTAGTCGAGCAGCAGCTTGTCCATGCCGCCCCGGAGTTGCCAGGAAAACCGAAACAGGTCCGGGATCGCGAAGAAATGGGCCACGTCCTTCCCCATGGTCGACACAAGGTACTGGAGCATGGCGTAGTCGCCCGGGTCCGGTTCAAAGGTGAGCTTTGCGATGTCTGCGACGCTCTGCACCGGGCCTTCTACCGGAACCGGCTCTCCCTCCTCGGAAAGGTGATAGGTCGTTCCGTACTTGTCCCGCGCCAGATCATCACCGACCCGTTCCTTGCGGATGATGAAGACCGTGGAGATGCCGTCGTTGCCCAACTCCCTCAGGACGAGGGAGAGAAGGTCCATGTATTGAAGCTGTTCTTCGAGGCTCATGTCCGTGATGTGTTTGACCTGGGGGACGTCATCCGTGAACTGCCTGCCAAGATTCACGATACTGGCTTCGTTGATTCCCATCTCGAAGACGGGGACCATGTCCGGCTCCGTCAGCTCCAAGGCCTTGAAAATACGCTCTTTTCCGGTCATCGGTGGGCTCATGATCTCCTCCTCGTGGAATGGACGCAACCGTTTCCCCCGACATGCTATCGGGGAGGCACCGGCTACGTCAAGACGGCGGTGCGGGTGGCCGAAGTGGCATAATTGGTTGAGTTTTCTGCAGATTCTACCGAATAGAAAGATGGGCAGGGTCGGTCCAACCAAAAAGAATTGGCTGCCATTCATGGATTCGAATTTCATTCCCCTCGATATCCAGCTTCTCCAGCCCGAGGATGAGAAGCCGTTTCGACTCTACATCCTGCTTGGGGACAGGTTCGTGCCCTATTCGCAGGGCGACGGTTTCACCGAGGAGACCCGCCAGAGGCTGCTTCGAGAGGGAATCCATACCCTGCACATCCGGGCGGACGAGAAGCATGCGCTGCAAGCCTACATGAACGGCAACCTGCAGGCCATCCTCGCCGATCCCTCCATGAGCCACCAGGAGAAGTCAAAGATCGTCTACGACACCTGCACATACCAACTCGAAAAGCTGTGGGAGGCGCCCGAAGCAAAGGCCATCGAAGAGAGCAAAGGGATTTTTCGACAGAGTGTAGATCATGTCATCTCTTCGAATCGGGATGCGATCCGTGACATGGTCCTGATGATCACCCATGAGACGAGTATCTATACCCACTCGGTGAACGTAGGTCTCCTGGGCACCAATCTCGCCCGGGAGGTCTACAGTGACGCCGACAAAGATCTGCACGAGATCGGTTATGCCATGTTTCTGCACGACATCGGCAAGACCCGGATCGATCTCAGTATTCTCAACAAGCCCGGTCGATTGACGAACGAGGAGTGGGAAGTCATGAAGTCCCACCCGGAGGCGGGTTATCAAATCCTCGAGGGGGAGGGTCATCTGACCGATGAGGCCACCAGCACCACCCTTCAACACCACGAGAGATGCAACGGCGAGGGATACCCGAAAGGCCTCAACAGCAGTGAGATCGATGAGCTGGGCAAGATTTGCAATCTCGTGGATACCTACGATGCTCTCCTGGCCGACCGCGTCTACAAGACGGCCCTTTCTCCCTACCAGGCCCTCAAGATCATGAAAGAAGAGATGCAGGGTCAGTTCGACCAGCAGATGTTCAAGGAATTCCTCTACATGCTCTACTAGTGTCCTGTCCGGGTGTAATTGGGGACAGCCACCGATTTCCCCAGCCCGAATGAACGTTTGGCGCAGGGGCGAAATCGGTGGCTGTCCCCAATTACAGCATGACGCTGTGTCATGCTATTGCTGGGACAGGACACTAATTTGCACTCGAGGCATTGTCTGCGGTCGGAAGGGTGAAGAAGAAGCTGCAGCCCTTTCCCTTGTCGCTCATCAGCCCGATGTTGCCGCCGTAGTGAGTGACGATCTCCTTGCAGATGGCCAGGCCCAGCCCTGTTCCCTGCGGCTTGTCATTCAGGGCCTCGGGCGAAATCTGGGCAAAGCGGTCGAAGATGACGTCGAAATCCTTTGCGTCGACCCCAACGCCCTGATCCGTGATCGTGACCTTGATGGCCCTGTCCGACTCCCCTGCGATGGTCTCCCGGGGGCTCTCTACGTGGATGAGGATCTGTCCGCCTTCCGGAGAGAACTTGATCGCATTGTCCAGGAGATTGACGACCACCTGCTGGATTCTCTCCTGGTCGGCAAGGGCGAGAGGGACCCCCACGGATGGGACCAGGGTGACCTGCAGGGATTTTGCATCCAGAAGGGGCTGCTGGGCATGGATCGCATACTGGAAGACTTCCTCGAGGGAGACGAGCTCGTCGTGCCAGACCATCCTGCCCGATTCGATCTTGGAGAGATCCAGCACATCGTTGATGAGGCGCGTGAGCCGCTTGCTCTCATTGTAGATGACCTCGAGAAATTCCTTTCGGGTCTCCGGGTCATCCTCATCGTACCGGAGGAGAATCTCGGAGAAGGAACGAATGGAGGTCAGGGGAGTGCGAAGCTCGTGGGAGACCGTGGAGAGGAACACATCCTTCATTTCGTCGAGTTGCTTGAGCTCTTCGTAAGCCTTCTCGAGTTCTGCGGTTCTCTCGCGGACTTTCCGTTCGAGCGTCTCGTTCAGGTCTCTTATCTGTTCTTCTGCCCGCTTCCGTTCCGTGATATCCCGAAGCACGGCTTGCAGGGCATCCTTGCCACCCGCAGGGAAGGCCTTCAGGGAGACCTCCGTTTCGATGACCGTACCGTTGCTCCGGAGGACCTGGCAGTCAAACTTCTGGGGGTTTCCGGCCAGCGCAGCGAGGACCCTTTGCTCAAGGAAATCCGCCGAAGGGCTGCCGTCGGCCTGAAGCGGAGGCAGGAACCCGGCCAGGGCCTGATCAACGATCTCTCCGCGGTCGAGGGCCAACATCCCGCAGGCCTGTTCATTGCACTCGTGGATCACGTCGGTCATCAGGAACAGGGCGTCTGAAAAACCGTCGAAGAGCATCCGGTACTTCCCCTCGGTGATCGAGAGGGACCGCTTCAGCACGAGTTCGCGGTTCGATTCGGAGAGGAGGTCGAAATAGGACCTCTTCGCGGTCTTCTTCACGCCCATTGCCTGGGCGGCTTCCCACACCTTGTCGTCCAGATCGGTCGCGATCTGTGAGACATCTTCCTGTTTCAGATCGAGGGCGGCCAGAGTTCTTGGGTCCGGAAACCGGGGGATCTCGTCGCCGCCCGACCCGATCTTCTGCATCCTCACGATGCTGTTCGCGAGCCGGATGATCTCCGCCAGTCGGGTGCCGGGGTCCCGGTCCGCCTTTTCGGGGGAGGGGTTATGGTGGCTGGCGATCGCACGCGTTTCATGCTCGGGCAGCTTCCAGAGCTCGAGCAACCGGCCGCCCACCTGCGCGTGATCCACACCCAGCACCGCTTGCTCTGCCTCTGCCACGGTCAGGTTCTTTGTACGGACAGCCTCGACGACCCTCTTGTAGTCGTCCGACACGTGGTTGTTCAGAAGAATCTTGCCGGCGTCGTGGAGCATGCCGCATACAAAGGCTTCCTCCGCAAGCGATGCAGCCCCGCGCACCTTCCTCGAAATCTCTCTACAGCAAATCGCGCAGGCAAGGGAATGGAGCCAGAAGGCTTCCGTGTCAAAGCCGGTCCGGTCGGTGGTGCCCTTGAAGACGTCCATGAAGAACACGGTCAGGATGGTACTACGTATGGCCCCAAAGCCGATCAAGGTCACTGCATCTCGCAGGGTGGAGATTTTGCCCGACCGGCCGTAGAAGGCCGAGTTCGCCATCCGCATGGTTTTGGCAGCCAGGGCCTGGTCGGTCTCGATCAGCCTGGCCAGATCGAGGGCGGAGGTCCTCTCGTCATCGGTTACCTCGAGCAACTTGATGGCGACGGTCGGAAGCATGGGCAGCTTTTCGATGCTGCCCAGGATCCGGCGAATTCTTTCGGATGGATGGAGGCTCTCGGCCATGAACCTGTCGTGACCCGCTGGTGGTTCCTCGAATTCAAAACAGTTTGCCTAGTAAATAGTTCGGTATTTATTCGCTTTTCTTGAACGGTTGGGGGTGGCTGTCAGGCCCTTCGAGGGTGCAGGGGACAGAGGGCAGGGGGCGGGCCCCACTCCGCCGTCCAATGCTGCCGGAGGAATGAGTACCCTGTAGAGAGGCCGGTTTCGGAGGATCTACGAGCGGTTGATCCATTTGGGGAATCAGGGGCGGGGACTGATTCCTGACCCCTGAGCCCTGATCCCAAGCGGCGCGAGCCGCGTCATGGTGCCATATCCAAAAGCTCTTTGAATCCGGAGGGTTCGTGGGGTCCCAGGATGAGCTGCTCGAGCACGCCGAGGCCCTCCTTTTCGCCCATTCGAACGCGACTGACCGCCTGTATGTGGAGATGCAGGGGGGCGGCTTCGTCCGCCGTGTCCAGATCGATCGTGTCATAGGACACGGCCAGCTCGCCCTTGTCGTTTCCATGACCCCATTCCGGATGCAGGTAGCCGAGACCTGACATGTAGAACGTGTACAGGGGCTCGAATTGCAGCAGGAGCTCCTCACCGGATTTTCGGCGAAAGAGGATCTCCGCAGCCTCTGCGTGACGGGTGCCGGACCGATATTGAATGCGGTTGGATACAGCCTCCATGGTTTCCGGTGTTCCGTCCTGGAGGGGAGCGAGGACGCCGTGGGTGTGCCAGGGGCGGCCCTTCTCGTCCGCGTTCAGATCGTAGAGAGAGATGCAGTCGTCGAAGTTGACCGGGGCCCACAGCCAGTAGAACTGGAGCAGAAGGGCCTGTTGAGCAGCGTCGTCCGGTCTTCCGATCGGCCGGATGCCCCAGGATCGATCCCGGGTCCCCAACCAGGCCTCGGGTGCGACCGAGATGCGCTGCCCCTCGATCTCTATGGATCCGTGATAGCTCCCGTTCTGAGTGAGACGCGTATAATCCATGATGAGACCGGGCCCGAGCTCGCGGGTGAACCGGGGCTCTTCCAGGGCCACCGCCCGTGCCGTGAAGGTCAGGTCGGCCTTGATTCCGCTCTCCTTGTCGTCCACGAGGATTCGCAACGACCTGAGAGGCTCCAGGACCTCGATCGCGATCGGGCCCACGTTGATGTTCATCCGCTCTCCACCCAGGTGTCTCGAGGCCCGCAGGTTGTGCTGGACACCTTCGTGGATCACGCAGAACGAAGCGTCCATGACGTTCCGGTTCGGGTAGACGCCCAGGGCGAGGGCGAAGAACTGTCTGCCTTCCCTTGCGTAACCGTTGAAGAAATAGCGATCGTAGAAATTCTTGTCTGTTCCCGGTGTGGCGATCGGCTCGGGCCGCTGGTGGATCGGATAGTCATCTGCCTTGGTCAGCATCGCACTCCCCCATTACGTGTCGAAGATGAGCTTGGTGAGGATCGGCATGGCCAGGTAGGCTCCGACCGAGCTTCCCAGGTTGGCAAGGATGACGACCAGCAGGATCCGGGTCACCGAATTCCTCCAGAACCCTCTGACACTGAGAATGTCCTGCTGGAGCCGTTCGAAATCTGCGACTTTGGGTCTCCTGAGATAGGCCTCGCTGAGCCCGGCGAACCAACCGGCGGCGAGGGTCGGATTCATGGAAGTGATGGGCGATGCACAAGCGGCCACGATAACCGAGATCGGGTGCCCGAGGGCCAGTGCGGCCCCAAGGGCTGCGAAAAAGGCGTTGCTCAGAAACCACCACTTCACCATCTCGACGCCCCGGTCCGCGCCGCCGACATAGAAACCTCCGGCCACCAGGGCGATGATGATGAGAGGGAGGATCCATTTCCACAGGGCCTTCCTCTTGGGCGGCACGTACTCCAGGGCGGAAAGGTCCTCGATCGGGTCCTTGAGTTGCTCCGTCAGGCCCTTGACGTGCCCCGCTCCGACCACCGCAAGGATCCTGCTGCCTTCCAGTTCGGTGATCTTTTTTCCCATGTACGCATCCCGTTCGTCCAGGAGCACCTCCTTGACCGTGGGAGCCCGTTTGCCGATTTCATCCACGGCGGCTGTAAGAACGTCCTTCTCCTTCAGCTGTTCGATCGCATCCTCATCCAGGTCCTGCGTCTCGAAGATGGCAGTGATCGATGACGCCATCAACAGAAAGCGCTCTTTCAGGGAGAGCTTCCGCCATGTTCGCTGCAGAGTGATCTGGACGGGCCTGTCGATCAGGGCCACCGGAATGCAGGCTTCATCGGCCACTTGAATGGCCTCGTGCATCTCCTGGCCGGGCCGCACTCCGAGCTTCTCGCCAATACGCTTCTGAAAGGCCGAAAGAACGAGGTTCGCGAATAGGAAAGATGCCTTCTTCTCACGGACGATCCCAACGATATCGGTCTCTTCCCAGTTCTGGGGGTTTCTGAGCACATCGTATCGTCGCTTGCAGAGCTCTACGGCCACCACATCCGGTTTCGTGGCCTGAATCGACTCTCTCACCTCTTCCACCGAATCCCTGGAGACGTGAGCGGTGCCTACGAGAATGATTTCCTTGGTGCCTGTTTGGACGGTTTCGGTTGACACAGTGCCCTTTCTCGGACCCAGAGGCCCTTTGAGAGGTCCCCTGTCTTGAATGAGATGGATTTATCCCCCTGGTTGCCGCCGGGGTGGCTCTCGGGAGGAAGCTCAAGGAATGTCAGTTCTGCATGATACTCGATCCGTTCCCATTTTGCATCGTCCCGGCCCGCGCCCGACTTTTCTTTGCCTCCATTTCGCCCTTCGCCCTCTGTGCCCTGATCCTTTCGCCCTTGCCCATCTTGACGCACACGGGAGACCGTGCCATTCTTCTCAGAATCCTTGGGGCCCCTCCGATCACGCTCCCAGATCTTCTCCCGATAAGGTGCTGAAATGAAATTGTTTTTTGAGCCGCGAAGGGTCGCGCTCATCGGTGCATCCACCAACAAACGTAGGCCGGGAAATCAGCTCTTCCGTAACATGGAGGCTTGTTTTGGAGACGACTTCTACCCGGTCAATCCGAGAGTGGAAGCGATCGGCGACAAGCCTTGCTACAAGAGCATCCTCGATATCCCGGCAAAGATCGACCTTGCCGTCATCTTCATCCCGGCAAGTGCGGTGCCCAAAGCCCTGGAGCAGTGCGCCGAGAAAGGGATCCGACGGGTGATCATCGAATCGGCCGGCTTTGCCGAAACCGGACCGGAGGGAAGGGCCCTGGAGGCCCGATGCCTCGCGATCGGCCGGGACAGAGGGCTGCGCATCTGGGGCCCCAACTGTATGGGTTTGATCAATGTTCACCAGGCCAAGGTCCTCTCTTTCATGGCATCCTGGATATGGGAAGGGGTCTTCTCTGCCGGTGTCGTCTCACTCGTGGTACAGAGCGGGATGCTCTCGGCGGGGTTCCTCGGCCACATCCTCGGCCGGACGCCCTTCGGTCTTTCCAAGGTCTGCTCCATCGGAAACAAGATGGACGTGGACGAGACCGACCTTCTGGAATACTTTGTGGACGACCCGGAGACCCAGGTAATCGCAATGTACCTGGAATCCCTGCAAAGGGGACGCCGGTTTGTCGAGCTGGCCCGCTCCACCAACAAGCCGATCGTGGTACTCAAGGGAGGACGAAGCTCCTTCGGGAAAAAGGCAGCGATTTCACATACCTCTGCACTGGCTCAGGATGCGCGGGTGATGGAGGCGGCCCTCGGCCAGGCCGGGGTCATTCGTGTGCGCGGCATGACGGAGCTACTTGATGTGGCCCGGTGCCTGGCTGTGGGAGAAGTGAAGAAGAGCGCCCGCGCCAGAACGGCCGTGCTCACCTTCTCGGGAGGGGGCGGCGTCGTAACAGCCGATCTCCTTTCGGATCTGGGAATGGAGCTTGCCGATCTTACCCCGCCCACGCTGGCCAGGCTCAAGGAGGTGTTCCCGGAATGGATGGATCCCTCGAACCCGGTGGATCTCTATCCCGCCTACGAGAAAGGGGGCACAGCGGAGACCCTGAAGCGCACGATTGCAGCCGTCATGGAGGACCCCGGGGTCGATGGGGTCTATCTTCATGTGTTCGCCCCCCCTTCCAGGAGACCCCTCTACGACTATGACGAGACAGCCCGGCTCATGGTCGCACATGGGAAGCCTGTCGTGGTCTGGGTCATGGGGCTCCCCGAGTCGGCCAGGGAGGTGAGCATCGAGTTCGAGAAGAGGGGGATTCCAACGGTTGGAGAGGTCGGCAGGGGTGTCCGTGTCCTTGCGGCCTTGACCATGCGGAGGTAGAGGGCTCGGGGCAGCCGGGCCTCGAGGAAGCCGGCCGGGGGCATTCTGCATCCAAAGACAGAGTCGGTAGATCGGCCGGCCGGTATAACGATCCCAAGGGATTGCTGGACAATTGGCTGTCCGGCGTTGCCGATCTTTCACACCCAATTTTTCGGAGTCCAGAAATGACCCATGAACCGCTGGAAGCGATCGAATCGCTGGCCGAGAATGAAGTCACGATCAGCCGAATCTACCGGGCCTTTTCCGAGAGATTTCCAGAATACAGGGACTTCTGGGAGAAGCTGGCCCGGGAAGAGGTGCAGCATGCCGACATGATTCGGTCGGTCGTTCCGGAGGTGAAGGAAGGAACGGTTCGATTCAAGGCAGAGAGCCTGGATGCAACCTCGGTCGGCATGTTTCGCGACTACCTCAAGGCCTCTCTGGCGCGAGCCAGGGAGGAGGGCCTTCCGCTGAAGAGCGCCTTCGAGACCGCATTGGCCATCGAGCACGATCTGATCGAGAGGAGCTTCTTCCATCTGTTCGAAGCGGAAACCGCTGAGTTGAAGTTCATCTTCGAGGGCCTGGTCTCTTCCACGCGAGAGCACCACCGCCGCCTGGTGGCGGCCATCGAGAAGAGCGGGCTATCCCTGTAGCGGGAAAAGGGGAGGTGCAAACATGAACAAAATCTCGATCCTCGTTGCCCTCCTGCTGGTTGGATGTGCGGCAACAGAACAACGGGAGGTCGAACCGCCGAAGCTGGAGGAACCGGTGGCCATCGATTCCCTCGCCATCCCGCTGCCGAGGCCGTCCTCGGAGTCGGATGCTGCGTATCTGGGGCTGGCGGATGTGGAGGAGTCTTTCCACATGGACCAGATCAGGGCCCGGGTCCTCGTGATCGAGGTGTTCGACATGTACTGCAGGTTCTGTCAGGGCATGGCGCCAACGGTGGACGAGGTATACGAACTCAACCTGCGTTCCGGTTTCGGCGACGAAGTGAAGATGATCGGCATCGGGCGCATGAACACGGCGCTGGAGGTGTCTGCGTTCAAGGAGAAGTACGATGTGAAATTCCCTCTGTTTCCGGACCATGATCTTTCGATCACCCGGGCGTTGCAGGCACAGGACGAGGGCACGCCTCATTTCATCGTGATCAAGATGGCTCCCGGGGACAGGGTGCGAGTCGTTCACACGAGGACGGGTGCTTTTGAAGACCCGGAAGCCTTCTACGACGACATCCTCGAGCGATCCGGACTGAAGAAGGAGTGAAGCCGTGAGAAAACTCCTTTCGATCTCACTGGTACTGATGTCCGGCGCTTTCCCCCTGTGGGATGGCGAAGCCAGAGGGGAAGGGCTGAAGGACAGCATCTACCCGGTCGGGGTGCTGAAGTCGGTTGATAGCAGGCTCAGGGTAAAGGTTGGGGATGCGGCCCCGGATTTCTCGCTGCCTTCTCTCAAGGGCGGGGAGATCAGGTTGAGCGACTACAAAGGAGAGAAGAACGTGGTCCTCTCGTTTGTGCCTGCTGCCTGGACGC
The DNA here is from genome assembly GCA_028277985.1 of bacterium. Taxonomy (GTDB): domain Bacteria; phylum Desulfobacterota; class DSWW01; order DSWW01; family DSWW01; genus S015-6. The sequence continues at coordinate 87,566 of JANQFG010000116.1, forward strand.
CTGTGTGCTCGGACCAATGGCCGGGCTACAACGTAGCGAGAACCATGATTCAGAAACACGATGCGGTCCTGCTGGGGATCACCGTGGACAATCTGCCCACCTTGTACGCCTGGACCAAGGAGATGGGGGACCTCTGGTTCCCTGTGCTCTCCGATTTCTGGCCTCACGGTTCGATTGCGGAACGATACGGGGTTCTCAGGTCGGACGGGGTCTCAGAGCGGGCCCTGTTCGTGATCGACAAGAAGGGGATCATCCGGTACATCGATGTGCACGATATCAACAAGAGGCCGGACCTGGACTCCCTGATCGGGGCGCTGGCGGAGCTATCCGCGCCCTGAGAAGGGCGCCCGGAAGCTTGGGGGGAAAGGCTTGAAGCTTCTTCTGTTCTACGCTCCCTCCTTCTGGTTCAGGACGTACCAGAAGGTGCTCGAGGATGTGCCCGATAGCGAAGGGGACGAGCTGTTCGAGAAAGCGGTCGTCGTCTTTTACCAGGTCGAGGAAGAGGACGCAGCACGCAGGGGAAAGGTTCTCACCAAGTTCATCAAGAACGTGAAGTGGCTGGCCGGCAAATTCGATTCCAGGGCCGTCGTTCTTCACTCCTTCAACCACCTGTCCGGGAGCAAGGCGGATCCGGAGTTTGCCGGGCCTTTCATCGAAGAGGCGCGGGAACGTCTCGAGCGGAGCGGATACACGGTCGGGATGACGCCCTTCGGTTACCTGAACGAATGGAAACTCCACGTGGCCGGCGATTCCCTGGCCAAGGTCTTCAAAGACCTATAGTGTGAGTCCTGTTCCGCACCGGATGCCCCTCCCTCCATGTGCCTTACCCCTCCGGGCGAAAGCGTAGGTGCAGAGTAGGGGGTCAGGGATCAGGTATCAGGCGCCGCGCCTCCCCGAGGAAATATTGGACGAACATGAGCGAGTTGGGATGGATGGGGTTGGGCCTGATCCCTGTTCCCCGACCCCTGATCCCTGATTGCGTCTCCACGCAATTCACTCAGCCTCTAACTCTACCTTCTCTACCCGCGCGAGATCCCGGTTGTAGAACCTGGCTCCGATGTAGAAGAAGACGGCCGCCATCATTCCGAAGGCCGGGACGATGAGCATGGCCCTCGCGAGACCGCTGCCGTCGCTCGCTATACTGTCGCTGACTGCGCCCACGATATACGGGGACCAGATGTCTCCGCACATGTGCTGAACGATGACGCACAGAGCATAGCTGAATGCCCGCAGGCCGGGGTGGACCAAGTCCTGTGTGACCGACGAGGCGGGCGCAATGAAGCAAGTGGCAAGGACTCCGTAGCTGATCATGATGTACAGCTGAAATCCCTTGCCGGGGTTGAGGAGGGCGACGAGCAGAGTCGATGCTGCGGCCAGGGAGGTCAGGGCGGGAAAGAGCATTCTCGCCTCGGGCCTTCTCGCACGCCAGGCATCGGAAAGGAATCCGCCCAGGGGGGCGCCGACCAGAACGAGCGCAAAGATCGGCATGGTATACGTTCCGCCCGCGCCCGGTTCGGCCATACCGGTGCGCTCGAAGTAGGCAGGGAGCCAGGTCATCAGGGCGGTCGTGACGGATACGTTCATCGCGAAGCCGAGGTAGGTAAGGACCAGGCAGGGGCTGCGGCAGATCTCAAAGGCTTTCGAGAAGAATCCTCGAAGATCGCCGGGGCCTTCTGTCGAGGATTCGACGCGCACGGTCTTGTAATCGGGAAGGAACCAGGCGACCAGAGCGAGGAGCATCCCGGGGAAAGCGACCAGCCCGAAGGCGTTCTGCCAGCCCCAGTGCTTGGCAATCTGTCCCCCCGCGAAGAGCCCCACGCCCACACCTAGGGGAATCGAAGCGTTCCAGGTCCCGAGAGCCTTGGCCCTGCTCTTCTCCGGGTAGGCTGCGGCCAGCATGGCCGCCCCGCCCGGCGCGTAACCCGCTTCCCCGATCCCGACGAATGCCCTGGCCACCAGGAGCTGGGTGTAGTTCTTTGTGAAGGCACACGCAAGGGTTGCCAGGCTCCAGAGGAAGACCATCACCGCGACCATCTTTCGACGGCTCCACCGGTCGATGAGTATGGAGGCGGGTACGGTGAAGATCGTGATGAACAGGAGCACGACGCTCATCAGGGTGCCCGCCTGTGCGTCGGTGATATGCCAGTCCCGTTTGATGAAATCGATCATGCTTGCCACGACGTATCGGTCGATGTAGTCGGACATGTAGATCAGGAAGAGCACGACCAGAATCCCGTGGGACCGCATGCCGGTTGTGCTGTAGGTTCCCGGGCCTGTGCTTCCGGGGTTGGCGGAAGGCGGGTTCTTCATAGAAGGGGTCCTCGCTCTCTTTGAGGTGGGGACTCCAACTGCTTATATCAGCACGGCAGGGCTTTTGAAAGGGTTCGGGTCGGTCCTGGCCCCATCTTTTCCATTGCAAACCCGGACCCTTTTTCCGTATACTGTGTGGCCCCAGCTTTCTGGACACCCTCAAAAAGGAGATGGGATGTTGAAGAAGCGAAAGGAAACGGAAAACGGTACTGTTTCGGGTTCGGGAGTCTCTTCATCCGCGAACAGCTACGTGTCCGGCTCCAACCCCGGCTCCACCGACGAAAAGACGGTCATCGGCGAACAGATCGCCATCGAAGGCTCGATCCGCGGCAAGGAGAACCTGCTGATCGAGGGCTCGATGAAAGGCAAGATCGAGCTCGAGGAGCACCAGGTCATCGTAGGCTCCAAGGGCAAGGTCGAAGCCGAGATCCACGCCAAGGACGTGACCATCAGCGGTCGGATGACCGGCAACATCCAGGCCCTCGGTAAAGTGGAGATCACGAGGGCGGCCGAATTCAACGGCGAGGTGAAGGCGAAGCGAATTTCGGTCGAGGACGGGGCTTACATCAAGGCGGTGATCGAGCTCGATCGCGGCGACAAGGCGAAGCCCGCCGCCTCTGGAAAACCGGATCTCCAGGTGGCCTCCTCCGGGTCGAGCCAAGAGCAGGTCGCCCTTTCCGGCGGGGCCGACAAAGGGAAGTGACCCTTGCCGAGGTCTGCCGAGCCGCTGCTGCGTCCCAACCACTCCGACCCGGACGAGGGGGGCTACACCAGTAGGATTCTACCCCTGTTCGTCAAGTTTCTCGAGGATCATCCCGAAGGGCATCTTCTCGATGTGGGGCCGGTTTGCGGGGAAAACATCCGCTTCTTCGCCTCACGCGTGGCAAAGCTCTATGTGTGCGACCTGTTCCAGCGGCTCTGCCAGGAAAAGAGCAAAGGCCGGTCTGCCAGCCACGTCTGGCCCGACCTGAACTACCCGGTCGGTTCGTTCGAAGCCATTCAGCTCTGGAATCTGGGCGATCACCTGGAAGACCGCGATTTTACCCGGCTCGTGGAATTGTGCATCCTAATGTTGAAGCCGAAGGGTATGTTGATGCTGGTGGCCAGGGGGGAGCACGAGGACTCTGCTTGTTCGAGCTGTTTTGCCATCGGGGATGGCTTCCGGCTTCTTGTGCGGGCCCGGCCGGATCTGGACCTTCCGCTCCATCATCGGCACAATCGAGACTTGATCTCCGTGTTGAGCCCTTTCAAGCTCGTCAAGTCGTTCATCTACCGAAGCGGACTCAGGGAATTCCTGTTTCAGCACCCTTGATCCGCTGTCAGCATCCATGCGAAAGGAGCAAGCCTTGTCCAAATATGCTGCTGTGCCCATCCTGTTGCTGTTCGCCTTCCTGGTTGCGGCCGCCACGGACGAAATCAATGGGGAGGCGATCTACAAGGCCCGGTGCAAAGTCTGTCACGGCGAGGACGGGGTCCCGAAGAGCTTTGCAAAGGGTTCGGCCGCCTTCAATGACGAGGCGTGGAAAGAGGCAACCGACTTGGAGGCGATCGAAAAGGTGGTCGCAGAGGGACGAAAGAGGATGCCCGCCTTCCAGAGCAAGCTCACCCCGGAAGAGATCAAGGCCGTATCCGTCTACCTGAAGACCCTGTAAAATACAAAACGTCCACTCACTCTGCAAGAGTCCCTTCCCTACCTGTCTGGGCTGAGGCGGGGGGTGGCCCTTCTTTCGGGAGGCTAGTGGGCGACAGGAGACTTTGCTGCCTTGTCGAAAGAGCGAGTTGTGTCCGGTGCTGTCCTGGATTCTTATTTCGGTCTGTGCCGGGCGACTTTGCTCGCACAATACCTCAGCAGAAGCCTTCGTGCGTTAACTGGAGAGTAGATCCGGGGGGGCGACGGAGCCCAAGCAGACAGAAATAAGAATCCAGGACAGCACCGGAGGTCATGCCTCCCCACACACAGCAGTGACTCTAGGTCACCCACTAGCCATACGGGTACATGCCGTCCTTGATCTTCCTCAAGCCGGTCAGCATACGGTTGTGCTTCTTCTCGTCCTCCGCAAGGTACTTCAACAGATACTCCTGGACGAGCATCTTCTTGCCTTCGAGGGCGGCGAGGGCATCTTTCGCCATCTTCAGGGTCTTCTTCTCGATCTTGATGTGTTCCTGGATCAACTCCCAGACCTGACCGATTTCATCGGGGCTCAAGGAAATGGCCTTGCGCTCCAGGCTGTCCGCGATCAGGCCCTGCACCCTGTGATGCATCAGGGAGTCGGTCTGGATGATCTCCATGATGAGACGGACGATCGGGTTCTGGGTGGCTCCGATCACCTGGCCCGTCGAGGCCACGGAGGCATCCTCGATTACCTGCCAACGCCTCATGTTCGAAACGATCTGTTCCTGCAGTTTCTTGGTCGCCATGGCGGCCTCCCTCTCTCGGGTTTCCTGTTTGCCCCCAAGCATAGGAAGCCCCCACTCCCGGGTCAACAAAAAACCGTCCCGGAACCGGAAACGCTGGTCCGTCTTCTGCATCTAAAGGGGAAACCGGAAAACGAACCATGGAGGCATATACGAACATGAAGGATGACAGAGATTTGGAATTGCAGGAAGTGAGCCACGAACCGCTGGAGCCGGAGTCCCCTTCGGATTGCGACTTCTGTAATCTACTTTGCCAGACCCATCCCGGCAAAGACGCTTCGGACCCGGCTTCGATGCATTTCATGACCGAACGGGAACTGCGGGTTCTCGCTTCCATGAGACGACTCAAGGAGGAGGTGCACGAGATCAAGGCACAGATGCGGAAGTTGGAGGGAAAGGGGTCTTCAGAAGAAGAGCGTACACATTCGGCCAAGCTGGAAGAGCTGAGGGCGGAATGGAGGAAGATGGACCAGGAAAGGATGGACGCCGCTGAGGAGCGGATGAGGCTTCTCGGCCATATACAGTGAACGGAATCTCCTATCCCACGTCATCCCACACGTTGATGATCGAGCCGTCCTGTTCGATCGCGTCGAAATCCATCGGCGTGGTCTGTTCGCTTACGAAGAGACAGGAGCTGTGACGCTCGATGCGGTTCCTGCCGGATTCTTTCGCCTTGTAGAGCGCACTGTCTGCGAGGCGAACCACCTCCTGGATCGACCTTCCGTGGTGCGGAAAGCATGCGATCCCCCCGCTGATGGAGAGAAACCCGAGAGGCTGATTCTCTCTGTGAGGAAAGGGGTGACTGGCTACCGAATTTCGAAGGTACTCCGCATACCGGTAGGCGTCCTCGGATGAGACGTTGGGGAGCATGACGATGAACTCCTCCCCCCCGTAACGGGCAACCACAGCGTCATCCGGCGTGCACCCACGCAGCAGCCCCCCGAATTCGATGAGCAGCCTGTCTCCCTCGTCGTGTCCGTTCGTGTCGTTGTAATGCTTGAAATAGTCCACGTCGATCAAGAGGATGGAAACCGAGGACCTTTCCTGGGTCGCCTTCTCCACGAACCTGCGAGACATTCGATAGAAGTAACGCCGGTTGTGAAGACCTGTGAGCACATCCGTATCCGCGTTGTGTCGCGCGCGGACAAGGAAGGACTGGTGGTAGAGGACCACACCCGTGATCTGCGCCACGATGCTGAGCAGATCCTTCTCCGTCCCGTTGCATGAGGCCGGCTCTCCGATCGCAATCACACCGAGGATCTGCTTGTCAAAGAGGATCGGGGCGGCCATCCAGAGCCTTCCGTTCCGGGAGCGGAGGCGCTTGCCGTCCAGATGCTTTCTGTTGAAGTACTCGGTCGTGATGATCATTCGGTCTTTGGCCGCCGTGCCCACCAGGCCCTTTCCCATGGGCCGCACCACCTGTGCTGCTGCACTCTGGCCGGTCGCGTCGACCCGCTTCAGAAGCTCGTCCTCAGGGTCGTAGGTGTAGAACTCCACCACGTCCGTGTGAAGGATATTCCTGACCAAGGAAGAAATGGTTCCGGCCAGATCCCCGATCTTCTGGCGGAAGTCCACGTTCCTCATGACGAAGGACATGTTCGTGATCAGGTTGAGGTAGCCGTCCCGGGCGTCATCGAAGGAGTTGATCTTGTGTTGAAGCATCTGAACCTGACGGGTCTTCAACTGAGCGTCCCGGACTATGGAGGCGTCTCTCTTGCTGAGGGTCCGGGTCAGCCTGAAGATCCAGATCGTGCAACAGAGCAGCAGGAGAACGAGAACGGCCGTGGTGACGAGGAAGATCTCCCCGAAGAAGTGGAAGTTGTGTATCGTCGCCAGCAGAGCCCCGAGTCGCGAGTAGGTGGGTTCCGCGGTGTCGGCCAGTTGCGTGGCTGCGTCGATGGTCTGCAGTATTTTCATCGATCTCCAAGGGTGCGGTGGTTGATCTGACCGTGTTTTACTGCAAAGGCAGTGCCAGAAGACGGCAGCAACGGGTGCTTATCTGTAACCATATAGAATAAAAAAGAAAAAATGAGAAATGAACCGCTGAAACTTGCTCAAACATTGTTACATGGTCGAGGGGTTTCTCATTCTGATTCTCATTTGCCCGGCCTGTCCCTCTCAGAATGATAATCGAGCCGCTTCAAGTTTTGACCGATTCCGTTCGATGGAACTTTAGAGAAGAAGCCGGATCCTGTGTGGAGGATGGAGAAGAAGCCGTGGAAGCCGCCGCCAGACAACGATCGGCGGGCTCCTGCGAAGGGAGCCTCTCCGATGTCGTCCATGCCTGTTGGGTGATCTATCAGAAGGCCGCAGATGCTTATCGTGTGCTCGCCAACAACGCGATGAGTGAGGAGATCACCGAGTTGTGGAGAGGCATGGCCGAGGGCATGAGCAAACACATCCTGTACTGGAAGAAGCTCTCGGAACGGGTCGCGAAGGACCCGACCATCGAGGTTCTGGGAAACCCGTACACGGCGCTGGAGCAACTGCGCGAGGTGGAAGCGAGGATCGACCAGATCCAGGAGTCCTCCAGCGCTTTCAGGAGCGTATTGGACTACTTCTATCTGGCCTACAGTATAGAGGTGCAGCTCATTCACCCCGTGCTCTGTTCGCTTCCGGAATCGATCATGCTGGTCCCGGACAGGAAGGTGGTGAAGTGGGACTACCAGACCAACTTGAAGCGCTTCCTCACGGGGATGAAGAAGCATTGTGAACCTCATTACCTCCATGCCGCGCTGACCGATTCCCTCGAACGGATGTGGGTTCAGAACAGATGGCTGGCACAACAAGACAGCGTCGACCCTGTCACAGGAGCTCACAACAGACGGTCCCTTCAGAAGATCATTTCGTCCTTTTCCAGTCTGGCGGAGCGAGACGGGCACAATGTGGCCATCATCATGGTCGGCATTGAGAACATGCACGAGCTCTACACGTCCTTCGATACGAAGACGGCAGACGAGGTGGTGCAGCGATTCTACAACGGCATCAAGCCGGGTATTCGGGTTTCCGATATTCTCGGCCGATACAGCTTCTCCACCTTCCTGATCTACTTGTCGAAGGTGAACCATCAGTACCTGTACGACATCGCCGAGCGGTTCGCCGAATCCGCCCAATCCATCCACAAGGCGGGCTTTGCGCTGTCCGTGCATATCGGCGGTTCCTACGGCCAGGTCCGGGGCCAGGCGGGGCAGAGAATCGGATACTACTATGCCAGGGCCCGGGATTGCATGATGCGCGCGAGACTGTCGCGCACCCAGAGGATCATCATCGAATAGGCCAAAGGCCAGAGGTCTCGTGGGATGTCTCAAGAAGTTGCACTCAAGGACACCATGACAATGGACTGCAGGGAGAAGATTCTCTCGAAGCTCTCTTCCGTCTCTGCTATCCCGACCGCGTCCGTGGATCTCGTTCGGCTCGTCCAGGAGCCGGACGCGCCGAATTCGAAGCTGGCCCAGGCGATCGAATACGACCCTTCCCTGACATCGAACCTCCTTCGCCTGGCGAATTCCGCCTATTTCGGGTATGCCAGAGCGGTCAGTACGGTCCGTGATGCGATCTTCCTGCTGGGCAGGAACGAGATCTTCCAGCTCGTGGTCGCATCCCTTGTCGGAAAGATGACACAGCAGTCTGTGAGAGGGTACGGCCTCACCCCGACCGAGCTCTGGGATCATCTCATGGGCGTGGCCGTCGTCTCGCGGCGACTCGGGCAGGCCCTCCACCCGAAGATCCCGAGTTACACCTTTACGGCAGGCCTTCTCCACGACATCGGAAAGATCGTGCTCGGGACTTTCGGAGAGGTCGACTTCCTGCCGATTCTGGACCGTGCCGAACAGGATCAGGTCGACCTGGTCACGGCGGAGCAGCAGATTCTCGGGATCGATCACGCAGAGGTCGGCGCGCGCCTGCTCGAGACCTGGAACCTGCCGGCATATCTGGCCGAAGTGGTCCGCTGGCATCACGAGCCGAAAAACGATCCGGGTCAGGCGGTGGTTGCCGGGCTGGTCCATGTGGCAGACGCCCTGTGCATCGAAGCAGGGATCGGGACCACCGCGAGCGCACACCTTCAAGGGCTCGCTGGAGAGGTCCTGAAAAAGGCCTGTCTGGAAACCGATGTCGCCCAGGAAGTCGTGGATCAGGCCCGGGCCGAGCTCGAGGGGCTCCACGACATTTTCCAGTTCTAGCCCACACCCGCAATTCGCCGTTTTTCTCCCTATCAGAAGACAGTTTTCCCTTTAGAAATCCCCGGAAAGGTCCGATGAATGGGGTGGGAGATCTCTGTCTGGGCCGTCGAGGCCCACGAAAAAAGGAGCGTTCTGTGGCCCTTTCTGGGAAGAAGAAGCGGATCGGCGAACTCCTGGTCGAATCGGGGCTCATGACCCGCGAGGACTTCGAGACGATTCTCTCGGAGCAGAAGAACAGCAACAAGAAGCTTGGGGAGCTGGTCGTTGACAAGGGGATCTGCAGCGAATACGACATCGCCGCTGCTCTATCCTCTCAGCTTGGGATGCCCTGCATCGACCTGAAGGCTGCGACCATCGAGCCCGCCGCGGTCAGCATCATCTCCGAGAAGCTCGCCCACAAGCACCAGATCGTCCCGATCCAGGTCCGGGGCAGGGACCTGCACGTCGCGATGGCCGATCCTTTCAGCCATGACGCACTGGAGGATGTGCAGTTCGCAACCGGCTATCGAATCCAGCCGTATATCTCCACCCACAGCGATATCGTCTGGGCCATAGATCAGCACTACCAGGTCGACGCCACCTCGGTCGATTCGCTGGTGAGCGACATTGTCCCCGAAGAAGTGGAGGTTCTCGAGGAGGATCTGGAGAATCAGCCCGAGCTCGGAGACCTGAAGAAACAGAGCGAGGCGGCGCCCATCATCCGGATGGTGAACCTGATCATCACCCGGGCGGTGGAGGAGAAGGCCTCGGACATCCACATCGAGCCGAAGAAGAACAAGCTGCTCGTGAGAAACCGGGTGGATGGAGCCCTCCGGGTCGACCTCGAACTTCCCTCCTCGGTCATAGGCGCCATCGTCTCGCGCTTGAAGATCATGTCGAGCATGGACATCGCCGAGAGGCGGGTGCCCCAGGACGGAAGGATCGCGGTCAAGCTGGGGAGCAAGACCCTGGATCTTCGTGTGTCCACACTGCCCACCACCTTCGGCGAGAAGGTGGTGATCCGAATCCTGGATTCGGAAGGCTCCCTTATCGGCCTGGAAAAGCTCGGCCTGGACGGGGAGACACGCCGAAAATTCGTTGGCCTCATTTCGAAGCCCCAAGGGATCGTTCTGGTCACCGGGCCCACCGGGAGCGGGAAGACCACGACTCTCTACACCGCCCTGTCGCACATAGCGGATGTGGAGAAGAACGTCAGCACCATCGAAGATCCGATCGAGTACGAACTGGCCGGGATCAACCAGGTCGGTGTGGACGAAAAGGCCGGGCGTACCTTCGAGAGCGTCTTGCGGTCCCTGCTCAGGCAGGACCCGGATGTGATCATGGTCGGTGAGATGCGAGACGTCACCACGGCTACGATCGCGATGCAGGCGTCCCTTACCGGGCATCTCGTGTTCAGCACGATTCATACGAACAACACGGTGGCGACGATCACCCGGTTGCGAGACCTGGGGGTTCCATCGTACCTGATCTCTTCCACGATCATCGGAATCATCGCACAGAGGCTGGTCCGCGTGATCTGCCCCTTCTGCAAAGAAGAGTACCAGCCGACCGAAGACAGCCTGAGGGGATTGGCTCTCACCGCGCAACAGGTAAAGGACCACAAGTTTCTTCGTGGCAAGGGCTGCGGCAAGTGCGGCGATACGGGTTACAAGGGCAGGGCAGGGATCTACGAGATGCTGGTCCTGAGCCAGAAGATCAAGGAGGCGATTGCCGGCGGCGCCTCGGAGGGAAAGCTGAGGCAGCTGGCAGTTGCCGAGGGAATGCAGACGCTTCCGAATGCCGGAGTCGCAAGGCTCATGCAGGGCGTCACGACTGTCGAGGAGGTGCTGCGAGCCATCCAGACCGACGAGGACTTCGGCAGCTTGTGCCCTGCCTGCAACGCGATCCTCGGATCGGATTTCATCGCCTGTCCGGAGTGCGGCAAGAAGCTGATCGAGACTTGCCCGTCTTGCAGCAAGACGCTGGATGCCGGGTGGAAGCACTGTCCGTACTGCGCAGAGACACTGCCTGATGTGGATCAGGCGCCCAAGGCGAGGGACCCGAAGGTCATCCCCATGGGCAAGGACAAGATCGCTTGATCCGTCAAGCCCTTGACGCCCGGTGTCCGGGGACCGGATAGAGCGAAGCCTGGCGGTCAGATGTTGAAGAAGAGGGGAAATGCCATTAACTGTTTGATTGCGTTGAATATTATTGGGGAATACCGGAAAGAGGCCGGTGGGGAGGTCCCTCCGGTTACGAATTCGGCACAGAGCTTGCTGTGTCGTTCTTTGTCCGGTTCGTGAAAATGGTGACGTACGCGTTAACCAAAGAGCAAGGAAGGAAGGAGAGTACCATGACGGAGGCAGCCTCAACGTTGGCCTTGTCCGAGGTTTCCGGGTCGGGAGACACCACCGAAGAATCACTGCAGAGCCTCAAAGACTTTTCCCGTCTCCTGGAGGAATCGGACCGATTCGCTCGTCTGATCGAAAAGTCTGAGAAGTACAGCGATATGGTGCCGCCCTACATCATGGAGCAGGTGCAGGCGGACTATCGCAAGCAGAAAGGGGAGGTCGACGAGAAACTCGAGGCCCAGAAGGAAGGGTTCCGGCAGGCCTATCAGGAACACCTGTCGGAAAAAGAAGTTCTCGAGAATATCTGCCAGAAGCTGCGGGACCGACTCAAAGAGCTTCGTTTCCGCAGGATCGTCGGCGAGTACGAAGAGGATGAGGTTCAGGACGAAATCCGTGATCTGAAGGGACAGCTCTCCGAGAGCATGGAGCGTCTCGACCAGATGGAAGAGATCCTGGATCAGTACGTGATCATCGGCTTCGACGACTTCATGGGCTCAGGGCCTGCAGAAGTGGAAGAAGTCTCCTACGAGCCGGAGTCGGCCTACGAGGAAGAGGTCGAGCAGGAAGAAGAGCCGGAAGAGGAAGAAGAGACGCCGCTTCCGATGCTGGAAGAAGAGGATATGAGCGCCTCGGAGACCGAGGAAGCAGAGGAAGTGGAGGAAATCCCGGTCTACACAGATGCCCAGGATACCGAGCAGGAATCGGGCGAGGCCGAGTACCAGCCTGATGCCGGCTCCTCTGCTTATCCGCAGGGATATCTCACCGTCCTGGACGGAACCCGCAAGGGCGATCGCGTTCCGCTGATTCCCGCCGACATCATGCTCGGCAGCTCGCCGAACACGGACGTGATGTTGACGGACCAGGGAATCTCCGAGTCCCATGCCAGGATCTTCTTCAAGGATCGCAAGTACTTTCTCGAGAACATGGACGTGCTGGGTCGGAGCTATGTGAACGGAATCCAGTCCAAGGTTTCCGAGCTGAACCACAACGATGTCATTCGTCTGGGAAATCTCAACCTTCGAGTTGATTTCACGCCCGGCTCCTAGTCCCACGAGCCCAGGGTAGGAAACGAGCACTCTCCTTCGTCGAATCAAGCCGGGGCGCGGTCCTCTTGGGCCGCATCCCGGCTTTTTTATGTGCGATCTCCTGCCACCCTCTTAGGGCCTGCTACGTAGTGACTTATTCGCGCACCGACGCCTGCCTCAAATTGATCGCCTGCAAGCCTTCACCTATAATCATCTGTTGCCCCTGGCGCCGGTGCACGGGGGCAAACAAGACACGTACGGAAATTCATAAGGGGGTTGAAATGAAAGATCTGCTCTTCGAACCGATCCGGTTCCGCGGGCTCGAGATCAAGAACAGGATATTCATGCCTGCCATGCATATGAACATGGCGAAGAACCAGGAAGTCACCGACCAGCTCGTCGACTTCTACGCCGAGCGGGCCCGGGGCGGGGCAGGAATGATCGTTGTCGGCTTTGCCACCATTGACGAATTGGCGGGGGGCCCCTTGAACATCGGCGCGCACCACGACGACTTCATCCCCGGCCTTGCCAGGCTGGCCGAGGCCATCAAGGAGAACGGGGCGCGCTCGTCGGTCCAGATCAGCCATGCCGGGCGATACAATTTCTCCTTTTTCATGAACGGCAAGCAGGCCGTGGCCCCTTCCGCCGTGGCCTCCCGAATGACCAAGGAGACCCCGCGGGAGCTCACGCTTGACGAGATCAAACGAATCATCGAGGAGTTCGGCGAGGCGGCCCTCCGGGTAAAGAAGGCGGGCTACGATGCGGTGGAGGTCTTGAGCGCCACGGGCTACCTGATCAGCCAGTTCCTCTCCGAGGTGTCCAACAAGCGCACCGACGAGTACGGTGGGGCCCTGGACAACCGGATGCGGTTTGGTCTGGACGTCATGAGGTCGATCAAGAAGGCGACGGGAGAGGATTTCCCGCTGGTCGTCCGGATCAACGGTAACGAATACATGCCCGGCGGCCTGGGACGCAAGGAGCTCCAGGAGTACGCCAGAAATCTCGTATCCGTCGGCGTCGATGCCATCTGTGTGAACGTGGGCTGGCACGAGGCCCGGGTGCCTCAGATCGTGGCAGAGGTCCCTCGAGGCGCATTTACATATCTGGCCAGGGGCATCAAGGAGACGGTGGACGTGCCGGTGATCGCCAGCCACCGCATCAACGAACCGGAGCTTGCCCGCGAGCTGATCGGGGATGGTGTATGTGACATGGTGGCCATGGGCCGCTCCCTGATCGCCGACCCGTATCTGCCTGAAAAGGCGAAGACCGGTCGGGAAGGCGAAGTCGTGCACTGCATCGCCTGTGCCCAGGGCTGTTTCGACAACCTCTTCAAGCTGCAACCGGTCGAATGCCTCTGCAACCCACGGGCGGGTCATGAGAGGGAGACGGTCGCGGAAAAGGTGAAGGACCCGAAAAAGGTGATGGTGATCGGCGGAGGGGCTGCAGGGATGAGCGCAGCTTCGGCTGCGGCCGACATCGGCCACGATGTCACGATCTACGAGAAGGCGGACCGGTTGGGCGGTCAGCTTCATCTGGCCGGCGCCCCCCCGGGCAGAGACGAGTTCGTGCAGCTCGCAAAGGACCTGCAGAGCCAGCTCGTGGCCGGGGGCGTGAAGATCGTGCTCAATCAGAAGGTGGACCCCTCCGTAATCGAGAAGGAAAAACCGGATGCCGTTATCCTCGCCACGGGCGCGGTTCCGATCACCTTGCCGATTCCGGGAGTGGACCTGCCTCACGTAGTGCAGGCCTGGGATGTGCTCGAAGGCAAGGCGCGAACGGGAAGGCGTGTCGTGATCATCGGTGGTGGGGCCGTTGGCGTGGAGACCGCGCTTCTGCTGGCGGAAAAGGGGACCTTGTCCGGCGACGCTCTGAAGTTCCTGCTTCTGAACAAGGCGGAGGACCCGGAAGATCTCTACGAGCTTGCGAGTCGTGGCTCGAAAGAGGTCGTGGTTCTCGAGATGATCGACAAGGTGGGCAAGGACATCGGCCGGTCCACACGGTGGGGTATGCTCCAGGACGCGAACCGGGCGGGGATCGAGATGAGGACCGTTGCCAAGGCCCTGGAAATCACCGATTCCGCGGTAAAGATAGAAACCGGAGACGGCGTCGAGGAGATCCCGGCCGATACGGTCGTGGTGGCCGCGGGTGCGAAGGCGTACAATCCCCTGCAGGAGCAGCTCGAGAAGAAGGGCTTATCCGTGCGTGTGATCGGCGACGCCGCAACGCCTGCAAAGGCCTTCGAGGCCGTACACCAGGGGTTCGCCGCCGGCAGAAGCATATAGGCGAAACTCGATTCCTTCTCCCCTTTGGGGAGAAGGTCAGAGCCTGTCCCCGCGAAGGCGGGGAATGAGGGGGATCGCTTCTACACTCTCACCCTAGTCCGGCAGCACGGTCCACTCGAGGGGAGTGTTCGTAAGCATCTCTCCACCCGAGGGAGTGACCCGCACAGGGCACTCCAGCCTCATGCCGCCCACATCCGGCACATTGATCACAAGCGCCGCGACCTCGACGACGTCTTCCTCCAGGACGACATCCCGGAACTCGTCGTTGTTCAGGATCGCGGGATACCACTCGTGACCGATGATCCCGATGCCGTGGCCAAAGGCGGGCAGCGTGTGCTGCGCGTACCCGGATGACGTCAGCTCGTCATTGACCGTGTTCCAGACCTGCCCGATCGTGGCGCCCGCCTTCATGCTGGTCACCAGAGTGTCCGCCGCCCGCAGGTAGGCATCCGCGAGTTTCTGCTGTTCGTTCGACGGCGTCCCGATCAGGTAGTTGTGCGATAGGTCCGAGTAGTAGCGCTTGTAGGTGGGGTGCATGTCGACGAGAAGGTTCTCTCCCCGCTGCAAGAGCTTGTCCGTAGGCGGGGTGCACCCTCCCATGTTGTACCAGGTGCGATGCCCCGAGGCGATCTCCGAGGACCCGGTTACGGGCCAGTGGAATTCGCTTCCCAGTCTTCGCATCTCCAGCTCTCCGATGCCTGCGATCTCCATCTCGCTCATGCCCACGCAGAGGGATTCCTTCACCCTTTCCTGGGCAGCGTCCGCGATGGCTGCTGCCTGCTTCAGGAGCTTGATCTCCTCGGTGTCCTTTACGTATGTCGCATGGTCGATCACTTCGAGGGCGTTGACGAACTTCGCCTTTGGCAGGGATTCCTGCAGGATGGCAAGCTCGGTGGCGAACAGATAGCCCGCGATCATCCGGGGCGAGTGACCCAGCTCGATGCCGATGGTCGCCTCCTCGAAGCCGAGCTTCTTGATCTGGTTGACCGTCACCTCCCAGAGCTCCATATCCGGAAGCGGTGCGCATCCCACCACGTTGTCCAGCCAGGAATCATCCTTCACTCGCTCGAAATCCATCAGAAGAGTGTTCAGCCCAACGTATCCGTCCTTGGAAACGAGGGCGGTGCTTCTCCACGGGATGAAGGCCCCGCCGATGTAGGTCACGCTCTTGCCTCTCGTCGCGACGAGCAGATCGACGTCCTTCGAGTTCATCTCTTCCTGGATCTTTCCGATTCGCTTCACATAGTCGATGTGTACGTCCATGTCTTGTCTCCCCGAGTCTTAAGGATTCGCCTGCATCCGAGTGATGATAGATAAATGGCTATCGGGGTGTCAAAGAGGGGGGCGGTCCCCCACGCGGTGCCGCGCTAGCCGAAATCGATCCTCGGGAAAGGCCACAGGCAGCCCCGGGAACGTTATAAAGTCTTCTAGGGATATGACGTGATTAGATATTCTAGAAAATGAATCTCGCGTTATGAAGCCTAGACAGTTTGCCCTGGAACATGCTTGAAAAGAGGGTGTGCGCGCTCCCCTGCTCCCACGTTGGAAAGTCCTCAAATAAAACGGAAAGGGTGCCGGAAAAAACTCCTTGACATCCTGTGGCTGATCTTAGAATAATGCCTTATATGATAAAATCATATATAAAGCCATTTGAGTGAAGCCCGGCCCCTATTGAACAGCCTGGACGACTGAAGAATGGCCTGCCCTTCCATGATGCAGCTTTCGATCCGTTCCAGTTCACCATGCTCCTTTTCCGTCGACCGTAGAGAATCGCCGGCGCGCACCGGCGATGGTGCTGCCGACCTGCGCGACCATGGCAGGTATTTTCAGGCCACGATGGTTTTGTGAACCGATCCACTCTGAACGAAGACAAGGAGGAATCAACATGAGGGCAGATCCAGGGCGCGTGAATAAACGCGTATGGCTGCTGACACGAGCGTGCGTCCTCGTGACGGGAATTGCGATGATGGCCTTCTTCTCTTGGGCGCCATCGGCACAGGCCGCCCTGCAGGCCGGAGCGGCAAAGCTCACGATCACGCCGCCGGAATGCAGCGTTGGAGGTCCGTGCCCGGGGTATTCCCTGGCGGCCGGAAACGGGCGAAACAGCACCGGCGTGCATGACGACATCTATGCGCGGGCCCTGGTCATGACCAGCGGCAACGATTCGGTGGTCCTGGTCGTGATCGATGTTCTGGGCCACCTGCCGGACCGGATTCGGGGCATGCAGGCAGCCCTGCGGGCCGCATACCCGGGCTATGTGTCCGTTCTCGTGCATGATGACGGCGTGACCGACCCGGTGACCCGAAGATACGTGGACGGGACCGAGATCATCGAGAACGTCCTCATTGCCAACGCCCATACCCACGCCTCGCCGGATTGCATCGGTGTCTACGGCCCGGACTCCTACACCACGGGAAGGGACCCGGCCTGGATGGACTACGTGGACAGCCGGGTCGTGGAGGTGGTCGGTCTGGCGATCGCCAACCTGCAGCCTGCCAAGGTGCGCTTCAACAACTACTACGTGCCGAATTACCTCGGATTCCCGCTGATCACGGATCGTCGTGAACCGATCGTTGTCGACCACACCATGGGCGTCATGCAGCTGGCAAACTCCGGCACGGACGATGTGATCTGCACCCTGGTCAACTACAGCGGCTACCCGGAGATGATGGGGATCTTGGAGAACACGCTCATGACGGCCGATTTCCCCGGGGTCATGGATGCCAGCCTGGAGGCGTATTACGGCGGTGTCTCGATCTGGGTCACGCGGGTCATCGGTGGATTCACCATGTCTTACTACGACGTGAATTTCAACGGCCGCCGAGATGACGACAGCTATCCCCCGAACAACCATCTCAACACGTTCGCAGGGATGACCGCTTACGGCGAGTTGATCGCGGATGTCGCCAAGGAGGCACTGGTCGGGGTTCCGTATGAGGGAAGCCCGGATCTCACGCTGAGCACGAGCATGGTCAACCTCCCGATGGAGAACCCGCTCTACAGGTTGCTGCTCGGAGAGGCGAATTACGTGATCACCGGTTTGGTCGGAGACATCTGGACCTTCCTCGCCGATTTGATCGGGCTCAGCGGTGTGTTCGAGCCTACTCCCTCGATGATGCTCGACCACGAGGGCCAGGGCGCGCTGGGCGCGCCTCGGAAGATCGAGATGCCGGTCACGGTCTTCGCGCTGGGCAGCGCCATGTTTACCACGACGCCGTCGCAGCTCTTCGCAGAGCTCTGGGTCGGCACGAGCCCGGCCGACCTGCTGGCCAACCCGGCGTGGGACTTCAACCCCTCCCAGAGCGGGAACCCGGACTTCGAATACCATCCGCGCATCCCGGGGCTGACCGGAATCCGCGATTTCATTACCGTGGACAACGCGTTCAATCTGGGGAGCACCTACGCCGAGATGGGCTACCTGCTCCCGTCCTACGAGTATGACCATTCCATGAAGACTTACCAGCATTTCGTGGACTACATCGCCGGGACCCACAACCTCAGGTACGAGGAAGGTTTCTCGGTCGGACGAGATGCAGGCGATATCGTTCAGCGTGAGCTGATCCGCCTCATTTCGGAGTTCAACGCCGGACTCGTGAACTGACAAACCAGAAAAAGGGGTGAAGATATGTCGAAATCGAACTCTACGGAAGCCCGTCGCAAGCTCCTCTTCGCGGGGGGTGCAGGTCTGCTCGGCATTCCCGCGGTGCTGACGGCCTGGATGGCAAAGGTGAGAGGCAAGGGCAGAGCCGAAGCACAGGCCAGAAGGCTGATTGCCAGGCTCGACCTGCCAAAGGACCAGGGAGGAATGCTGAAGGCCTTTGCGCAGGACCCGGAAAAGATCGAGCGATATCGAGAGCTGACCCGGTGGCGGAAAGAGCGCGACGAAGAACTGCGTAAGGTTTGAAAGAAGCAATAGAGGGAGAAATGGCCATGGAAAAGAAGAGCGAACAGAGGCTCACAAGCACCACCTTCGAGCAGCTGGAGGTCACCCGGCGGAACCTGCTGAAGGTGGCCGGGGTCTCGGCGATCGCCTTTGGCGGCGGCGCCGTTGCGACCGGCTGCGCACCCCCTACGGACGATTTGATCGACGCCCTCTGCGACACCTTTATCCCGGGGGACGCAAGCATTCCCGGCATCGGCCCCGGTGCGGTCGAGGGCGGTATGCGTTGTCTGATGGGGGATGTCATGGGCTGGGACAACCTCAACCTGATCGTCGAAGTGGTGGGGTTGCTCTACCCGGATTTCCCATACATCTCGTACTGGGAGCGCGTGGCGATCATGGAGCAGCTCCGACAGTCCTCGGAAACGGCGGAAATCTTCTACGGCTTGCGAGAGGCAACAGCGACCATCTTCTACACCGAGCTGCTGGGGCAAGGCCCCACTCCGTGCGGAAGCCCCTCCTTCCCCGGCACCTTCCCCCTGATCGGGCTGCCGAAGTTCACAGAGGGGACCCTGGAGGAGCTGTTCGACTGTGACCTGAGTTGAGACGGGTTTGTCCCTCCGGGAGAAACCTCTTGCGATCAAGAAAAGGAGTCAGGCTATGGCAGTAGACGTAATCGTCATCGGTTCCGGCCCGGGTGGAGCCTGGGTTGCCAGGGACCTTGCTGAGAGCGGCCTGAAGGTCAAGGTATTCGAGGCGGGCCCACGTCACAACCCGGACACGGATTTCAAGGAAGACGTGATCGAGATGTGGGGTTTCTTCGGATGGAAGGGGCAGCGGGTCAAGGTGGGTCAGGGTGTGGGCAACATGTCCACCGGTGTGGGTGGATCCACCCTGGATTACTGGGGCATGAGCCCGCAGCCTCAGAATTTCTCCATCGAGGAATGGCCCAGCGTGCTTCTGGACGACATGTTCGACACCACCCAGGTGCATCCCGATTTTCCTGCATCCGGATATTACAAGCCGATCAAGTTCTTCAAGTGGATCGATGACAGGATCCCGATCGATACGAGCCAGGACCGCCCGATCAGCTGCGGGGCCCAGTTGTGCATCAAGGCCGCGAACGAGCTTGGATTGACGGCGGGCAGGGCCCCGGCGGCGATGCTTCCGCCCAAGTACGCAAGGGTGGATGACAAGGGGTATCCGCTGGAAGGCTGCGTGGGCTGCGCCCACTGCACCATCGGCTGTCGCCGCCCGCTGCAAATGCCTCTGCACGCGAAGGCGAAGCGGACCATGCAGGTGGCCGCCATTGCCTTCGCCGAAATGTACGACTGCGAAGTGGTCCCAAACGCGCACGTTACCCGCATCACCACCGACGGAGGGGGTGCGGCCAACGGCGTGGAGTACAAGATCAAGGGCGATCCCACCACCTACTCGGAGACCGCCCATGTGGTCTTCCTAGGCGGAGGCGCCATCGAATCTCCGCGGCTCTACCTGAACTCGGGGTTGCCCGAGCCGAACCCGAGCATGCCCCAGGTGGGGCACTGGCTCACGGACCACCAGCAGTCAGAGGTGGCCTTCTTCTCCGACTACCCGGAAACACTGCCCTTCACCGGCAACTTCGTGGGATCCTTCATCACCAATGCCACCCCGACGGACCAGCTCGACGGGATCATCGAGGCGATCGGCGGCGGGTTCCCGATGGTGGGGGTCAATGTGGCCCTTGCGAATCCGCAGAAGGATCCGGACAACCTGTCGCAGCCCCATCCGACACGCCCGCTCCTCTGGGGTCAGGAGCTGAAGACCCTGATGGCGCGGTTCCGAGATGCCACAGGAATGGGCACGCAGACCAACGACGAGATGATCTACGAGAACAAGATCGCTGTGTCGGCCAGTATAGCGGACGAGTACGGCCCCATTGCCGAGCTCCACTACGAGCCGACGCCGCTGACCATGGAGCGCCACGAGCGGCAGACGGCCCGCAAGGTCGACATCTGCCGGCAGGCGGGAGGATCCAACGTGGAGATCATCATGAACTATCCGGGCGGCAGCGGGAGTCACCCGATGAGCACGCTCCGGATGGGCGATTCACCGACCAACTCGGTGTGTGATTGGAATCACGAGTGCTGGACCGTGCCGCGGCTCTACATCTGCGACGCAAGCTGTCTGCCGAACGGGCTCGGAGGCTCGAACCCTGCGCGGACGATCAACGCCTTTGCCAGCCGTTCTGCCTACTACGCCATGCAGAAGTACTTCCCGGCGGTGTGGCACAATCGGACCTGGTCCTGGTAGCCCTGGAGACTCTGTCAACGTTCCGGGACCGGGTCGTAGGAAGGTTCCGGATCGAGGGAGGCACACATGAAAAGGATCGAGATCATCCCAGCCCTTTTGCTGCTCGCGGCTGTCTGTATGCTGCTGCAACCCTCAGGGGTTCTGGCCCGCCCTACAGGAGATTCCTGTCAGGGATGTCACTTTGCATACTATGGCTCGCCCAAGGAGGTCTGCATGACCTGCCACGAGGGCGCGCTCCACTACACGCACATCTACGAGGACCCCGGCGAGGAACACTTCCCCAACTGCGGTTCACCGCCGGACAAGTGCAAGTGCTGCCATGGCGACCCGCCCGACTATGAAAATCCGCCTGTGGTGGCGGACAAGTGCGGCGCATGTCACAGTGTGGTCGGCAGCGAGATCATTGCCCACCACAATTGCAGCCCCTTCTACCATCCGGACCCGGGATCCCACTGCCTGGACTGCCACGGCCTGACAGGGATCCCCCACAGCCGGATCGTTTCGGAAGAGGACGCGAACAACAACTGCCACGACGTGCTCGACAATGATGCGGACTGCAGCCGGGACATCGCGGATCCGGATTGCACCGGAGCGCCCGGAGCCGAGATCTGCAACGACGGCCTGGACAACGACTATGACGAGCTGATCGACGGGGAGGACCCGGACTGTTGCGGCGACGGCGTGGTCACCGCGCCGGAGGGTTGCGACGACGGGAACACCTTTGACTGCGATGGCTGCTCTGCGTTGTGCGAGCCGGAGTACTGCGGGGACGGAAAGCAGTGCCTGGCCCTGGGCGAGGATTGTGAGGACGGGAACACCGCGAGCTGCGACGGTTGTTCGAATACCTGCCAGCCCGAGTATTGCGGTGACGGTGTGATCTGCCCGGACCTGGGCGAGGAGTGCGACGGGGAAGGAACCTGCGGGTCGGGCCGCTTCTGTGACAGCCAGTGTACCTGTCGCGAGGAGCCTGCGGCACCGTGCGGCACCAGCATCACAGGGTTGACTCCTGAGGACGAGAGGTTCGCACTCAACATCGCCGTGCTGGTCGTGCCTCTCTTCTTCCTGCTGCTGCTGAGGCAGGTCTGGAGGCGCAGGCAAGCAGGGGTCCGCATCCGATAGTTGTTCTATCGATTCGCGGACGCTGATTCACGAATTCTGAGTTCAAAAAAAGGGGCGGTGCCCGTTCGGGTCACCGCTCTCTTTTTGTTCGTGCGCCGGTTGCCCACTGCCTAGGGTGGGTTCGGCGCACAACGAGGGTTGTCGCACGCCACGACAGCCCTCCGTGCGTCGAGCACCGTGATCCAGCCGTCGCCGTCCAGGTCCCTCGGATCGTCAGGGCCGCTTGCCGGGAATCCCCTGAAGAGCAGGATCATGAGAACGTCGGTAATATCCACGTCCCCGTTCCCGTCGATGTCCCCCGGGCGCTGACAGATGCAATTGGAAAGACAGCTCCCGGGGCAGTTGATGTCATCGGCTCCATCGCATTCCTCGCCCGCATCGATGATGTCGTTTCCGCAGAAAGGCAGAGTGCAATCCGCATTGCACCCGTCCCCATTGATGTTGTTGCCGTCATCGCATTCCTCTTCGAGGTCCGGACAAGTCTTCCCGTCCCCGCAGAATTCCTCCACACACTCGTCCGAGCATCCGTCACAGTCTATGATATTCCCGTCGTCGCAATCCTCGTCAGGATCCAGGAATCCATCGCCGCATGGATCCACTTCGATCTCGTTGATGGGGCCGCTGGAGATCTCCAGATTGGATAGGACCATTGGAGCCGTCGTGGAACCGAGGGCTGCGATACTCAACCGGTTGGAGCCCTCCTGGATGCTCCTCCAATTCACCGGGAATTTGCGTTCACCCAGAAGTGGCTGCGGCGGCAACGGGATCTCGACTTCGTTCAGCTCGATCCTCCATTCTGCACCATTGATCGTAGATTCGAGGGTCATGTTCAAGGTCGGTTCGGGGGTATCCCCGGGCTGCTCTTCCATGGCTTCGAGGCCCTCCACCCATCCGGCATCCAGAGGGAAGTCGACCGCCATATACGGACTGCATCGTCCGTCACCTCCGGAAACAGTGCATTCGCTCTGGCTCGAGCAGGAGACTCCGTCCTGAGTGTTGCCGCAGACACCGGAGTCGCACTCTTTCGCCTCGGTGCAGGGCGTCCCGGCGTTGCCGTCTCCCTGGCAAACAGGAACGCAGGCATCAGGAATCGTGAGCGGTTCGAGCCAACCCTGGAATTCGTCAACGTCAAAATCGATACCGCCGTGGTCGTCCAAATACAGGACCAACTGCGTGTCCTCGTCCAGGCGTCCTGCCGCCGTGGCGATCGCATCCAGGAGATCCTGTTCGGTTCCACCGTCGAGATCCTGGATGTTGAAGGTACTGCCCTGCCAGACGCTTGCCAGTGCGGCCTTCACGTTGGCAATGTTATTGTGATGCCTTTGGTCTGTTTGGTCTCCGCCGAAGACCACTGCCTCGTGCTTTGCTCCGGGCTGGTTCCAGATGATGTCTGCGCCCCCGTTTCCTGTGGCGATAGCCGGGTCTTCCAGGGCACGATCCGAAGGGCCGGTATAATCCTTGAGGCGCGCCCGCCGCAGATCTTCCAAGACGTTGTCGCTGGTCCGGTCACGGATCGCACCCGGATCCGCGTCCTTGTGTGAGCTTGCTGGCCCGGCAAGGGCACTGGTCCACATGCTGCCCAGGTTCCTGTCCAACCATATCGGTCGAGTAACGTCTTCATCTGCATACCCTTTGGCCGTCTGATCCGCCCGGCTCGCAGATCCGCCGACCCACTTCACGCCCTCACACTCCCCACCCGGACCGAAGATCCGCTGGAAGTCTTCCAGCAGCCCCCCACCGTAACAACTGTTGACCATGATCTTGACGTCCCTTACCTGTCTGCCGTTCTCGAGGATCTTTTCACAGACGAAATCGGCCAGGTTGTCGTCCCGGATTTCGCCGTCGCTGGTGCTCAGACTGGAGTGAATCCCGGGTGGCTGCTCGGACACGGGTATGGACTCCAGAGCGCATCCGGAGGAGCAACCATCGTCGTCCAGATTGTTTCCGTCGTCGCACTCCTCGCCCGGGTCCTTGATTTCATTGCCACAGAAGGGCAGTTTGCAGTCATTGCATCCGTCGCCATCTACATTGTTTCCGTCGTCACACTCCTCGTCGGGGTCCTTGATCTCATTCCCGCAGAAGGGCAGAGTGCAGTCTGCATTGCAGCCGTCTCCGTTCGTCACGTTGCCGTCGTCACACTGTTCGTTCGGACATGTCTTTCCATCTCCGCAAAACTCCTCGAAACAATCGGTCGAGCACCCGTCACAGTCGCTGTTGTCTCCATCGTCGCATGCCTCGCCTCGCTCTTGGATCCCGTTCCCGCACACAGGCTCCAGGGTGCAGTCTTCGGCGCAGCCATCCCCGCCGAGATCGTTTCCATCATCGCACTCCTCGCCGGTTTCTACTTTCCCATCGCCACATGTGCTGCAGCCTGAGAAGTCAAATTCGCAGTCTGGACTGCAGGCCAGAGTACCTCGTTCAAAACCTAGATCCACACAAGTCGCACCTTGAAGGTTTGTCTCGTCGCAGTGCTCACTTCCAACTACAAGCGAATCCCCGCAGAATTCACTGCAGGTACTTGGGCTCTGGCCGTCACATTCCCAGCCCTCTTCGATCTGACAGTTGCTGTCACAACCGTCTAGGAGGTCAGAATTTCCGTCGTCGCATGCCTCGCCTGGGTCTACCTTCCCATCGCCACACGAGGAGCAGCCTGAGAAATCAAAGGTGCAGTCAGCGTTACAGGCCAGAGTTCCTCGGTCAAAACCCGCATCCTCACAAGTAAAACCCCGAAAATCTGTCTGGTCACACTGCTCGCCCTCATCAGCACTGCCGTTCCCGCATATGGACTCAGCGGTGCAATCGGCGGAGCATCCGTCCCCGTCTACGTCGTTTCCGTCATCGCATTCTTCGCCAGGATCCAGATTGCCATCACCACATGTAGGCTCTAGGGTGCAATTCTCCGAACAGCCGTCCCCACTCTGAGTGTTTGTATCGTCGCATTCCTCCCAGGCTTCCCGTATTCCGTTGCCACAAGTCGCCGGAGCTGTGACCAAATGGCTCCCTTCGCTGGCGGCCGAGACGGTCGCCTGCCAGAAGCCGTCTGCCTGTCCCTGGGAGTTCACCGCCGCAGACACACCGTTGATCAACAGGTCCAGCACCAGATCGAGGGGCGAAGGGACCTCGTCGCTCTCGACCGTGAAGGTGGCCGGGGACCCATTGCCGAAAAAGGAAGGGAGGAAATCCCACGCGAAGGGAAAGGGAAATCCGGCCACGAATCCCTCACCGAAGCCTTCGCCCGGTCCCACAGTAACGTCTCCAACCGTCGATACTGTCAGGGAGTTGCCACTGCCCGGCAACCCCAGTGAGATGGTTGGATCCGTGAGTGTCGCGTCGGTACTGCCCTCGTTTTCGAAGACGTTTTTCGGCGAGCCGCCCGGAGGTTTTCCGAAGAATGGAGCAGTCATAGACAAGGTGGATGCACCCATCTTCTTGAACGCCACCCCCTCTTTATCGGAGGTGGTGAAAGCTGAGCCATTCAGTTCGGCCGTGGATGCTGCGTCTGCAAGATCGAGAATAGCTGCGGCAAGCCGGCTGGAACTGGAATCCCCCGAGGTGACGGTTATGCCTTCTGCAACGATCCTGCGTGCCCTGGAGCCACGCCATTCGAGGACCGGGTTCGTGTCAGATGCGAAATCCGTGCTATCCATCGCTGTCTCATCCACATCAGTGAGTTCCGATTTTCCGAGTATCGATTCTTCAATCGTAGCCCGCAGCGTTCGCTCGATTAAGACCCGTTTCGTCATGACGGTTCTGTTGAAAGTCAAGTCAGACCCGTCGCTAAATGAGAACGGAGCATCGACCAAACTGTCCTCCGCCTCGAATTGTTCGACTTCGTCGAAATCAACCTCGTCGTTTTCGGTGCCCTCGATCGTGGTGTCCTGAAATCGGAACAGGCCAGTGATCTGCCGGATAATGGTTTGGTTGAACCCGTTGAGGCAGGGAGAATAGTGAGATCCCCGGATCTCCGCATCGGTGCTGTCCCGTGCATCGAGAAAGACGCAGTTGCCCTCACCCAGCGCGAAATCCACGATCATGTTTGTGATGATGATGAAATTGGCGTTGATCACAGCCAATGCGGTCATATCAGTCGTACCCACCACCTCGATATTCAGGTCAAAGATCTCCACGTTTGAGACCCCGGATATGGAGACGCCAACGGGCATGGTGCCGGAAAGCTCGATGGTCTGCCCCTGGCCGTCGAGGGTGACATCGTCGGCAATGATCTCGATGCAGGTATCCGAATCCACGCTCAGGGTCTGCTCGATGAAGTAATTGCCGGGGGTGTCGATCACCGTGCATTCGTCGATCAGATTCCTCGGGTCTATAAAGGGCTCGTACACGCGCAGGGCCACATCGCTGCTTCCTCCGGAGGGCCCCGCAAAGGCCCCTGTCGTCTCGCCGATGACCCAGGTCCTTCCGTCCGGGGATCGGTCTATCCCGAAGTTCGTGAAGAAATTGCCGGCACCGTACTGGTCGGCCCACAGGAAATTTCCGAAGACATCACGCGTGATCACGATCCCGTCGGGAAAGGAGACCGCGGGCAGCCCCAGGCTCGTCATGCCGCCGTCGGTCCTTCCGGCCAGCGAAACGTTACCGGTAGGGTCGACGACGAGGCTCTCGGCAGTGTCGATCTGTAGGCCACCGTCGAGTCGTGACCAGAGCACGGCCAGGGTGGAGCTGTCCAGTCCCTGCATCACCACGTCACGCTGGCCGACCTGCGTCAGCCCGGCGAAGTCGCCTGTTGCCCATCCGGCGACGACCAGGTTGTCCGAACCATCGAACCCTGCGCCCGTGAATGCGTCCGAGCCGGAGGATCCCTGCTGATTGACGGCCAGGAGGGTACCGTCAGGGGCGAACTTTGCTATGAACGCATCCGCGCTACCTGCGTTCGCGAATCCCGTGAACGCGCCCAACGTGTTGCCCACCACATATATATTCCCGAGAGAGTCCGTTGTGAGCCCCCAGGGCGTATCCTGCGCCGGCGTTCCGAATAGGACCGTATCCAGGGGCGTTCCATCCGAGTCATAGATGCGGAGGAAGGCGTCGATCGTATCCGGGAGCACCCCCCCGGTATAGCCCGCCAGGTAGAACCCGTTCTCGTCGGCGTGCGCCGCCTGGCCGATCGTCTGGCTGAAGATTCCGAATTGGTCTATATCCAGAACGGTTCCGTCAGGATTGTGGAAGACCGCAAAGGCGTCGATAGACCCGAACCCCGTTTCTCCCGGGAACACGCCTCCCCATGTCTGTCCGGTTACGAGGCTTCGCCCCTGGTTTGTCCCTGATGGAATCACCGCCAGATCGCCAAGGATGTCGGTGGTGGAGGTCCCGAACTGGACGCTGAACAGGGGTGTGGCGGTGCTGTCCCATTTCTCGAGGACGTAGTCGAAACCGCCTCCGCCGAGATTGGTCGCGCCCGGAAAGCCGGGCCCACTCGTTGAGAACAGCAGATAGGAATTGCCGGCCGCGTCGGACTCGACCTCTCTACCTTGGTCGAATGCAGATCCCCCGACCTGATAGTCGGAATCAACGGCAGGGGGTTGTGCAAATCCGGTAGCGGCAGTCGCCAGCATCGTGAACAGGACTGCAGTTGTGATTCTCATCATGGCCCCCTCCGTGAGTGCCCCGTGGAATCATGGCAATACTTCGCTTGGATGTGTTGCCTCGATCGGAGGATGCTGGGGAGAAAGGGGTTCTTCTATTCGAAAAGGAAAAGGGGAGGGCGGGGCGATAAAGGGGGGTGCTCCAGGCAGGATCGGGGTCGCCAGTTCTATCTCTTCAACTCGGAGGGCATACGTTTCAGCCAGCCAACCTCCAGCACGCCCCAGAGGCCCAGAACGATCGCCTCCGCGGCGTCGTGCCGCAGGGAAGTGGGCCGGGGTGCTCCGGACCATTCGATGATTTTTCGGGCCATCTCGTCGGCGCTCTGCTTCGCCTTGGGGCCGCTCGACTGCTCGCGCGGGTAAAGCAGTTTGCCTCGCCAGACCTCCGCGCTGACCCTCAGAGAAGCAACGT
>JANQFG010000121.1 GCA_028277985.1 bacterium
GACCGGATCAAGCAGGCGCTTACGATCTATCCGAGCACCGAGGAGTATGCGAGCCAGAAGGAGACGGAGACGACGTTCACGTTCCTTACGAGCACGTCGTACATGAGCGGTCAGATCAACCCGCAGCTGGTGCTGGCCTACGATGTGCGTGGGGCCTGGATGTTCCAGCCCCAGGTGATGTTCTTGAGGGAGCCCTTCCGGTTCCTGATCCAGTACAGCGGGATCTACGGGTCCTTTACGAATTTCGGGTTCTACAGAGACCGGGACCAGATCAGCTTTGTCATAAGCTATTTGCTCAATTGACCGCGAAACGCAGTGACGCGGTCATCCCCGTGAAAACGGGGATCCCTCGGCTTCAGGTGCTAAGGGGTCCCCGCCTTCGCGGGGATAGACTCCGGTGGGGATCCCCCGGTTCAGTGCGCTGCGAAAAAAGGTGTAAGGAGCTTTCTTGCTGGTGTGAGGAGAAGAGGACGGATGTAGGAAACAATGACGGCCACCCTTTTTTCGCCGGCCGCGAAGTGGAGCCGTCATCCCCGCGAATGCGGGGAGTGGGGACCCATTGGCGCAATGTACTAAGGGCTTCCCGCTCGCGCGGGAATGACAGAGACAGGAGTAGGGAGAACACGTCATGAGTTTGAAGGACAAGTACGACGTTGTCATCGTCGGGTCCGGCCCTGCAGGAGCAGGCGCGGCCAAGGCGCTCAGCGGTTCCGGTCTGGAAACCCTGATCGTGGAAAGGGACAAGCTGCCGAGATACAAAATGTGCAGCGGCATCGTTTTCCCCAGTTCCCGGAAGTTCATCGAGGACCATTTCGGCGATCTTCCGAAGAGCCTCATGTGCAACCCTGAAATCGTAAAGGGAAACCGCGTTTGCGCCGCCATCGGCAGCCCTATCATGGATGTCCCCTTCTCTGTCTTTGATGAGGGAGACGACCTGGAGGAAGAAGGCTTCAATACCTGGCGGGCCGAGCTCGATTACTGGCTTTGTTCCGAGACCGACGCCGAGCTTGTGGACAACTGCCGTTTCGATCACTTTGATAGGGACGGACAGGATTACGTGCTCAAGCTGAGACATCTGGACCAGGAAGTTTCGGTTCGAGCGAAGTATCTGATCGGTGCCGACGGAACCCTTTCCAGGGTCCGAAGAACAGCCTTTCCGGGTTTCGAGAAGAGCGTGGGGCTGCTTCCCAACTACGAGGAGATCTATGAGGGGAACATTGACCTGGAGCCCGGATGGCTATACCTTTTTATGGATAGAAGCGTTACGGGCTACTTCGCCACGGTCTTTCACAAGGACGACAAGGTCGTCGTGGTCACCGGTGTGCAGCAGCGGGAATCGGTGAAGGATTACTTCGCCGCTTTCCGGAACCATCTGGAAAGAGACCATGGCCTCGTCGTGAAGAGTGAAGCGGCCAGGCACGGCATTGTTCTTACGGACATGTCCGCGCGCAAGAATTACTGCCTGGGCAAGGACTCGCTCCTGCTGGTGGGAGAGGCGGGCGGCTTCCTGCGAGGTGGTGAAGGGATCACGTCTTCGATCATTTCCGGAAATGCTGCCGGAGAGGCGGTCCTGGAGAGCACGAAGTCAGGAAAGCCTGCACTCGAACACTTCACCGACCTGGCCTCGGAAGAGATGGAGACCTGCAACAGGGTGCACGCGAACCTGTCGGAGGCGATGGGCTTCAATGTCTTTATGAGGGAGTGAGAACATGGATACATCCTCGGCTTACTACCGCATCGCACGGAAGATCGACGAGCAGGATCCCCATGGAGCCCCCAAGGCCGAGGATGGAAGCATCCACGAGGCCTTTATTAAACATCTCGAAATCCTCTACTCTCCCGAGGAGGCCGAGATCATCCAGTACTTGAACCTTCTGGACGCCTTCACCTCTTCACGGGATTTGGCCGAGGCATGTGGGGAAGACCTGGAACACGTGCAGAAGGTTCTTGGGGATTTGCAGGCAAAATCCGGTGTCATCGGGCTGGGCGACATGTACTGCCTTCCCATGATTCCTATGGTGCTGAACGCCCACAACTTCTATCCCGAGATCAAGCCCGGCGACATCGAAGCCGGACACCTGTACAAAGAGTACTTCATCGAGGGCGGATTCTACCGGAAATACGAGACCGTGAAGGAAGGAACGCCGGCGGGGCGTGTCATTCCGATCGACCGGACCATTGAAGCAAGCCAA
Organism: bacterium; assembly: GCA_028277985.1. Lineage (GTDB taxonomy): Bacteria > Desulfobacterota > DSWW01 > DSWW01 > DSWW01 > S015-6. Next base: position 2,193 of record JANQFG010000121.1, read on the forward strand.
AAAGTCCTTGCCGCCGAAGAGGCCCACGACTACATCCTGAACCACGCGGACGAAGACTTGGCCCTGGTCCCCTGCCCTTGCCGCACCCGGACCGAGAAGCTGGGCACCCGTGAGTGCAAGGACAAGTTCCCGATCGGAGCCTGCATCCTCATCGGCGGCCCGGCGTTGATTTTCGAAACAACAGGCCTCGGCAAGCGGGTGACGAAGCAGCAGGCCATCGACTACCTGGATGAAATGGTCGAACTCGGTCTCGTGAGCCACACCCTCAACACCCGAGTCGGTGATCGGCTGATCTGCCTCTGCTGTGGATGCTGCTGTTCTCAACTCAGGGGTCGGACCCGGTGGGACAACCCGGACGCCATGTCTCCATCCAACTTCGTGCCCCGGGCCGGCGATGACTGCATCGGTTGCGAGACCTGCGCGGATCGGTGCCTGGTGGACGCCCTGGCGCTGGACGATGAAACCGGGCGAATCGAGGTAGACGTCGAGAAATGCATCGGCTGCGGCGTCTGCACGATCGAGTGTCCGCAGGAAACCCTCAAACTGCACCGGCACGAGCGCACTTCCATCGCCTTCGAGACATCGCGGGACCTGGACGAAGCCATGAGGCGCGAGAATCACGGCGAATGACCCCGCAGCGTCACCAGAAAGGACTGGGTGGTGCGGGGGAGCACTCTATTTTTTCCACCAACGGAGCAAGGAAGCCCAGCGGCTGAGCTGGATTCTGAGGTCCCGGCCGCGCAAGAGCGCCCATGCAACGACCGCGGTCATGAGGAAGCCCGCGTAGACGGCCATCCCGGCGGCGAGAACAGGCAGCACCGGGACCCCACGGATGGTCACGTCCCCGAAGTAGGGAATGATCAGCAGCGCGGCGGCCACGATGCTCGCAGCCGCCACCATCCCGATCGCCAGCAGCGCACCCAGCTCACGAATCGACGGAACGAGCCCTTCCGCCTGATCGGAAGAGACATGCATGTGCATCTTCCCGCCGGCAACGTCGGTCAAGATCTGGTCGATCTGTAAAGGCACCTCCTCGACCATCGCCCGCAGCCGAACGAGCTGCTTGAGACCCTCGGTCATGAGTTCCTGCGGGTCATCCGGGACCGCGATCATCTGGTATGCCTGGGGAAGCAATTCCCCGGAGATGTCGATCTCCGGGTCCAGGGTCCGCACGACTCCCTCGATGTTCACGCCCGCCTTCCCGAGAAGCGCCAATTCCGAGGGCAGGGTAACGCCGTACCGGGACACGAGGTCCATGAACTGAAGAACCACGATCTCGGTGTCGATCTCATCCAGGGACCGCCCCAGTGTGGTGCCGAACACGTCATCCACATCACGGCTCAGAGCAGCCAGGTCGACACGATCGGTTGCAATGCCGGCGGAATAGACGATCTTCGCCACCCTCTCCGAGTCCCGAAACGCAACGGCCATGGCAAGGCGTACCAACAGATCCCGCATCCGCGAGGAAAGCCGTCCCACCAGCCCGAAATCGATCAAACCGATTCGGCCGTCCGGGAGGAACCGAATGTTGCCTGGGTGAGGGTCGGCATGAAAGAAGCCGTCCACGAACACCTGCTTGTAGGACTCCTGTAGCAGGATGCGCGCAATGCTCTTCCGCTGATCCTGATCCTCGACCTGAGTGACCGATACGCCTTCGAGGTATTCCATCACGATGATTCGAGAGGAGCTCAACTGTGCGTAGACTTGGGGCACAACAAGCCGGCCGGTCTGGGATCCGTTTGCCCGAAAGGCCTCGATGGAGCGGACCTCGTTCATCAGGTCGAGCTCTTCCTTCATGGCCGCGGCGAACTCGTCTACCCAGCGCTCCGGGTTGTGGCGGCTCACCTCCACGATCGTACCTTTGAGCACCTTGGCGATGCCTCGCAGGAAATCCAGGTCCGCCCGGATCACCTCGTCGATCTCGGGCCTCCGGACCTTGACCACCACCTCTCTGCCGTCTTTGAGTCGGGCACGGTGCACCTGGCTGACCGATGCGGTGGCCATCGGCTCTTCGTCGATCCGCTCGAAGATCTCCACGACGGTTCCGGGCAGGTTGCGGTCCAGTTCCTCCTTGATCTCGGCCCAGGGCAGGGGCGAAACATGTTCTTGAAGGCCCGTGAGGGACTCGATGAATTCAGGAGACAGGATGTCGGGACGCGTGGAGAGAAGCTGCCCGAACTTGATGAAGATCGGCCCCAGCTCCTCGAGCATCATGCGGAACCTCTCGCTCGCGGGCTTGCGGATGTCTTCTTCCGATTTGGCGACCTTGGTCAGGCCGGGCACCGAGCCTTCCGAGATGAATGAGCCGAACCCGTAGCGGGCGATGATGCCCACAACCCGGGAGAGTCTCGCCAGATCCATGGAGATCGCTCCGTATCCTTCGATTGAGATTATGGGCTTTCCTGAAACCGTTGTGCGTGTCCGAAACGAGGATGCCGATCAACTGCATTCATGTTACTCAATCGGACTCGACCAGAGAGCGGATGGTTCCGTCATCACAAGGCTGAACCACCAGTTTCAGTCCGACCATCCTCTTTGTGACCACGCGGCCGCCCACCTCGACCGGCTGGTCCCCTTCCACCTCGGCGTCCCACCATTCGCCCCGGATGAAGATCTTCCCCTCGGGATCCAGCCTCTCCTTTACAACGCCCACCCGGTTGAGCATCCCCTCCTTGCCGGTCTGTCGCTCCCGCCAGATGAACCGGTCGAGCACGCCTCCCTGCAACAGATAATGCCAGAGGCGCACCAGCTGGGCCAGGGTGAAGGCCGCGGTAAAACCGATCAGGCCATGAAGGGATACGGCAAGGGTGTCGATCGCCCACGCGGGCGAGTCAGGCTCCAGCGTCCACTCGAGAATGCAACCGATGAAGACCGCATACAGGACGAAGAGGAGACAATGGCCCAATTTCTGGGTCGCGGTGATCGGGAACTGCTGATCCCGATAAAGAGGGTCTTTGGTTTCGTACCAGAAGACCACTCCGACAAGGAGACCCAGGAAGGCACCCACGATCAGTCCCTTCCACGAGAGAAAGCCGATGAGCATTCCGAGGGTGAACAGGATGGCGCAGGTTCCCAGTGACAGGATGCGAACCTGAATGGAGCCGTGAGAGAATAGGACCATCAGTGTCTTCATACGGAGGCCCCGGGTCTGGTTCTCGGGATCTTCAGGAAGCGAGCCTGCAGCATTCGGTACAGGGGAGGCCACAGTGCCCTGACAACTACGCCCGCCCAGAGGCCCCTGGGGAAGGTGACCTCGTACTTCCCCTTGCGGATTCCTTTCAGGATCGCCCTGGTGAGCAGGTGCGCCGGTTTCATCATCTTTCGAACGTCATCCGGGAAGTCGGAGAACGATTCGTGATCGAACAGGTGAGTCTCCACCACGCCCGGATTCACCACCATGACCCTGACGCCCGTTCCCAGCAGTTCGAAGTAGAGGCTGTCAGAAAAACCGGCGACCGCAAACTTCGAGGCACAGTAGGCCGTGTGACGGATCGTGCCCAGCTTGCCGGACACGGAAGACAGATTGACGATGTGACCGGAATTCCTGTCGAGCATGGCAGGCAGAAAGGCGTAGGTGCAGTAGAGCATGCCCCAGTAGTTGACCTGCATCAGCGCCTCGTGCTCCTCGATCGGTGTATCCAGGAAGAGCTTGTAACGGCTCACGCCGGCGTTGTTCACGAGAATATCCGGGGGCCCGTGTTCCGCCCGGACCTTTCGGGCCATCTCCTCCACATCTTCCTTTCTCGCGACGTCGCACGGATAGCAGACGTGCTGATCCGGATTGGGCAACTGCCCGCGGTTTTCTTCCAGCGCCGCCGTATCCCTGGCCACGAGAAGGCATCGTGCCCCCTCGCGTGCGAAATCCTGAGCGAGCTGCTTGCCGATTCCCCGAGAAGCACCCGTAATGAGGACCGTTTTCGCATGAAACTGAGTGCTCACGGTGTTCTCCCTCCTGATCGTTCCCCTGTGTCCAAGCCCGTTTGCAATCTTCCAGCCCTACCGATATCCTTCCCTGAATCCTTGGTCCCCACTCGCGGTCTTACCGATTCCGCCAAGGGCATACTCCCCCAAGTGTTCGGCCTCCTTCCGGCACGGGGATTATAGGGATCCTGTTTTCAGCATGTCAAACCGAGGACACCGTGGCTGATTTGCCAGACAATGAGAAACCGACCCGTGCCCCGACGCTCCCGTCGGGGCGAGAAAACAGATGGATCATAGCGCTTCTGCTGCTGGTGGTACTGGCCGTTGGAGGCTTCCTTCGCTTCCAGGACATCGAACAAAGGGGCCCTTCATTCTTTGATGAGGGGATCTACACGCTGGAAGGACGATGGATCTGTACAGCCGTGTCGAGCCTGAAAGGGGCCTTTCAACGAAAGGTGGAAGAGCTCCGAGCCCGTGAGAACCTGTATACCTTCGAGGAGGAGGCGAAAAAGGTCAGCGCGGGGATCGAAGGACAACCCCCTGTCTGGGGTCGGCCCGGCTTCTCCCTGATGATCGCTATCTGCATGGCGTGGATCGGTCCGAAGGTCTACGCCGCAAACATGGTCTCCGCCCTCCTCGGCACCCTGTCCATTCTGGTCGTATTTCTGCTCGCGCGGTCCATGTTCCCTGCACGGGTGGCTCTCCTGGCCGCCCTTCTTCTGGCCCTTTCCTGTTACCACTATGTATATTCCGTCACCGGCCTGGCGGACGTGTCTGCCGTGTTCTTCACCCTTGTCTCCTTTCTGTTCTACTTTCAGAGCCGGAAAGAAGAAGCATTCGAGGCCCACCTGGGCTGGATCGCCCTTGCCGGCCTTTTCTCGGGACTCTCCTTCACGGTCCATGACCGGCTTCTCTACGCCTTCTTCGTGATCTTTGTTTGTGAGGCAGCCAACTTCTTCATGATGCGCGGAAACAGGAGAACCGCTCTCAACAGAGGCTTTGTCCTCTGCTGCACCTTCCTGGCGCCGCTCTTCGCCTTTGAGCTGCCCTACTACCTGGCCATGGTCTCTCTGCGCCACTTCCAGATGGCCCTTCCGTTCCGGACCTATTTCGAAGAGCTCTTCACCCATCACATCTTCAACTTTCTCGACGCCTTCGCTTTCACCATGGTGGACCTTTCCGCCATCCCCGAAGCGCAGGAGGCCGGTTCCCGTCTGTACAATTTCCTCACCTACCCCTACCTGTTCCTTCTGCTTGACGGCCCTGTTTTTGTTCTTCTCCTCCTGGTCGGCTTCGCATCCGCGATCCGTACCCGTTCCCGTGCGGACATTCTGCTTCTCGCCTGGTTCTCGATTCCCTTCATGCTCTTCAGCATGGGCCTGTCCGCTTCCGTCCGCTACGGGCTCGTCTTCTTGCCCGCAGCTGTGATTCTGGCGGCCCGGTCCATTCTCGTTCTCACCGAATGGGCAAAGCGTCTGCCCGGAATTCAAAAGATCCCTTCGCAGGCACTCGTGGTTCTGCTTCTCATTTCGGTCATCCTGTCGAACGCTGCCGTGTCGGCGGATGTCCGCAAACTACGATGCTCCTACGATGAGCCTGCTCGTTTTCTCGAAGAGCACGGCTCCAAGCACATCAGCCTGCAGTACCCGGTTTCACAGGCTTACATCGGCAGGGACCTCGTGAAGGTGCCCCCTTTCACACGGGAGCAGTTCGAAGCGTACTACAGGGAAGGGTACCGCTATTTCCTGATCGACTTCAGGAAGATTCTCATACGGGCTCGCCCCGGTCTGGCCGAGCAGGTCGGAATAGTCGAGGAAATAGAGGAGCGTCTGTCGCCCGATTTCACATACGTGCATCCCTGCTACTCGGCCGCCTGCTACCTGTTCGAAGGAAACGTATTCTTCAAGGCAACGCTCAGACTCGTCCGCGAGGTGAACGAAAGGGGTCTCGACCAGGTCCGCATCTATGACTTGAAACCCCTCTTCGAGCCCGAAGCCCCGCAGGAGTAGATATTAGCTGCTTGGTGGTGTCATCGCCCATTCCGGGAGCCGAAGGTCCTCTGCCCGATCGCTGTAAGGAAGATATGGCTTGATATCGATCAAGGGGCTTTCCGCTTTCCCGTCGAGCCGATCCACGAGGATTTCGCCCTTTTCAGGACGGAATTCCCTGACCTCACAGAGATGCATGGCAATCAGGTTCGGCCGCAAGGGTGAGCGCGTGCCGAAGACCCCTGTGAGGGGATTCGCCGGATCCTTCCTCGGGTGTACCTCCAGGACCGCCCGCCCCTCTGCATTGTCATGCTCGTGAAACCAGTAGAAGACCCAGAGGTGTGAGAACTCCTCTACGCCCTTCAGTCCGCCCAGGTAGGCCGGAAAGAGCTTTAGAACGGAACCCTGATCCGATTCCTTGATCACACCGATAGGTCTCAACTCGAAGGATTTCCCGTCTTCCCTGCTCAATGCATGTACCTCCTCGCAGACAGTTGCTTGTTGCCCTGTTCATGTGCTCTATTAGGGTGTCGTCAGCATGCTAAACCGAAACCGCAGAAAAAGGGAAACCATACCATGGAATCCGCCTCCGTGCAGGAATTGCTCGACGCTCTGAAGAGTCCTGACCCCGCGCGAAGAGAGATGGCGATCACCGAGATAGGCAACCGGGAGGACCCCACCCTCTTGCCTCATCTTCTGGAGACACTCGACGACACGTCCGAAAGAATCCGTTGGCGTTCCCTTCAATCCATCGGGAAGCTGGGAGCCTCGGGTGCGGACGAACGGGTACTCGGCCTTCTGAAGGACTCTTCCTCGCTAGTGCGGGGAGAGGCGGCGAGAGTGCTCGGCCTCGCGGGTTGGACAGAGCACGCATCGGCCCTGGCTCCCCTCCTGGAGGATCAGGACCTGCAGGTACGCTGCAGGGCTCTCGAGGCGCTGGGCGAGGTCAAAGAACCGGGAGAGGACCTCTCGAATCGGATGGTCACATTCCTGCAGGACTCGGACAGCAGGATCCGCATGCACGCCGCCCTGGCCCTGGGCAAGTGTCGCCACGCGCCGGCCTTCGCTTCCCTCTTGGGTTCTCTCAGGGATTCGAACCACAACGTACGGGGACTTTCCGCGTGGTCCCTGGGGCATCTGGGGGATGAGCGGGCCATCGAGCCGTTGATCGACGCCCTGGGGGATGACGGCGAGTCTGTTCGTATTTACGCCTATCAGGCCCTGGATGCCTTCGGTGGCAAGGCCCTGCCCGCCCTGGAACAGGCCCGTGAGAGAAAAGAAGGATCCGTCAGGTTACTGGTGGACCGTCTCATCGAAGACGTTTCCGAGGGGGAGAATGAAGAAGGTTGAAGGGCCCGTTGGCCAAACAGCGGGCTACGATCCACCTCCGCAGGAGCCACAACTCGTGGCTGAACAGGACGAGCAGCTGCTCGCCCCGGCGGTCTGAACCGAGCCGTCCGAGCTGCCGAAGGAACACGCCGACATGAGCTTCTTCACATCCGCCGTCTCGCAATCGGGACAGTGGACTTCCGCGTCCCTCCGTATCAGCAGCTTCTCAAACTTGTGTTCGCAAGAATTACATAGAAATTCGTAGATCGGCATGGTCGTTTTTCCCCAGCGTTCCCGGAAGGGGCGCTGTTTTGCGTTCTATGGATAAACCGCGTAACATGTTTCTGTTCATGCCCGTTTGGATGCGCCGGCCTCACCATCCGTTCCGAGTCCGCCCACCGTACCTTATCGGGAGCACGGAATGATGAAACACCCTATAGCAGGTCCTCCTGGCGTTCGGATATTCTTCGCCTTCGGCCTTCTCACCCTGCTCTTCACTGCCTGTTGCCCCACGGGCGCCTATGAGGACAACTTCGGCCGCTTCTATACCCTCGTGACGATTCCCGGCACCGACTTCGAACAGACCATGCTCACGACGGGTCAGGTCGATACGCGAGACTTGGGATGCGGCGTCTGGTCCATCCGGGCACCGACGCCCGTCGAACCGCCCCCGGATCCCGAGAACCCGATCGCCTGGGTGGCCGTGAATCCCAATCAGAACACCGCCGACCAGTGCTGCTGGGCCTTCCGTTTCGACGGTAATGATGTCCAGGGCAGCGGATGCGGAGTCATCCTCGGAGAATACCGGAATATTGGCGGCAAGTGCGAGCAGTCCGGGCCGATGTTCCTTCAAAACGCGCCGTGATCCTTCGCACGCCCCACCGCGCCTCCCACCCCGCCACACCGCATACAAGCATCAGCCCTGCACGTTCGACAAAACGGCTCCGTGCCGTTGAGAACAGGGATCGGTCAGCTCGCCAAAACGATAATGCGGGGAAGATCTTGGTCGGATGCGCAGGGCTGACCCCGGCATTTCAGGTAGGTGGAGGCGGCACCCGGATTCGAACCGGGGAATAAAGGTTTTGCAGACCTCTGCCTTACCACTTGGCTATGCCGCCGCCCTGCTTCCATCCGCTCGTGCAGGCCGGATTCCCCGGAGGGTCGTTCGCCATCTTTCTGGAGCGGGAAACCGGGCTTGAACCGGCGACCCCCACCTTGGCAAGGTGGTGCTCTACCACTGAGCTATTCCCGCATAAGGCGTTTTTCCGGACCCTTTTCTTGTTTACTAACAAGACCTTCCATTTTATCTGATCCTTGCCCATTGTCAAGGGACCCGAATACTTCCCGCCCCTTGACGGCCTGAATGCACACCTGAACCAGCCCTTTCTGCAGGCTGTCGGGCCCTTCGAAAAGGACGGGGATGTAGTTTCGGGTGACCCCTTTCAACATGCCCGTCTTCGTGTCCCGCTTCGTCTCGACGAGGACTTCCCGCTCCTGGTGAAGGTATCGGTTGTAGAACCGGGTCCGCTTCTTCATGCCCATTTTCCTCAATATCCCTGCCCTCCTGCGGATCTGATCCGGGGCCACGGGGTCCGGAAAACCGGCAGCGGCGGTACCCGGCCGATTCGAGTAGGGAAAGACATGAAAATAGGCGAGCGGCAGATCCTCCAGCAGCTCGAGCGTATTTCGGAAAGCCCCCTCCCCTTCTCCGGGAAATCCCGCGATCACATCCACCCCGATCGCCGCGTCGGCCATTCGATCACGGATCCGGTGGACCAGGGAGACGAAATCGCAGGGGCCATAGGGTCGATTCATTGCCTTCAAGACGTCCGGGTCCCCGCTCTGCAGAGGAAGATGAAAATGCGGGCACAAACGCCGGGAACGGGCAAACAGATCCAGGAGCCCGTCGGTCAGCTCGTTCGGCTCGATCGAGCTGATCCGAATTCTTCGGATCCGGCTCTCTTCTTCGAGATCCTCGAGAAGACCGAGCAGGTCTTCGGCCGGATCCAGGTCCTGTCCGTACATGCCGAGATGGATGCCGCACAGAACCACCTCTTGAAAGCCTTGGTCCACAAGGAGGTGGATCTTCTCCTTGACCCGTGGCTGGTGCAGACTTCGGCTTCTCCCCCTTGCCCGTGGGATGATGCAATAAGAGCACGCGTGATTGCACCCATCCTGTATCTTGAGGAATGCGCGGGTGGTCCCGGAATGAACCTCCGGCGGCTCCAGGCCCAAGGATCGTTCCTTGGAGAGTTCGCCGGTGTGGATGACGGCGCTCTGCTGTTTTTCGCCCGTAGAGACCCATGCAGCAATCTCCTGCTTCTGCGTATTGCCGAGCACATAGTCGACCCCGGGGATCTCGGCGAGCTTCTCCGCCTGAACCTGGGCGTAGCATCCGGTCACAATGATGACTGCCGATGAATTCTGGTGGATTGCCTTGCGGGCAAGCTGGCGGCCCTTGTAATCCGTGCGACCCGTGACGGTGCAGGTGTTGATCACGATTACGTCCGCTTCCGAAGGCTCGGTCACGACCTGGTGTCCCTCCCGGCGGAGGCAAGACACCATGGAATTCGTATCATACTGATTGATCTTGCACCCGAGGGTATGGAGCATGACTTTTCGGGATGGGCTTTTCACCTGTGTATCCTCATCGGTTTGCCTCTGTCTCGTCCTCGTCGTCGATCAAACAGCATTGAGTCAGGGCACTAGAAGCAAACGCGTCCTCGCATCTTCTTCAAGAGCTTTCTGCCGATACCCGGTACACGAAGCAGTTCCTCAGGAGAGGAGAAACATCCCAGCGACGACCGAACCTCGAGGATCCGCGAGGCCAGCCTCGGGCCGATCCCCGGAAGCAACTCCAGGGCCTCCACTCCGGCCCGATTCACGTTCAGCGGCATGCCCAGAAGATATCGGCATCGCTCGGACAGCGGAGTCACGGCACATCCGAGGGCCTCGGACCCCGGGATGCTTGCGAGACGGATCTCGGTGCCTGCGTCGAGAGGGACCGCACGGCACAGTTCGGTCAGCAACTCGAAATGCCGGGGCAGTTCCCTTGCCACGAGTGGCCCAAGCCTCTGGCCGGCCTCGAAGGAATGGAATATGGATCCCGCATCCGGGCCTGTGAGGCGAACCCAGTCCCCGGGAGCGACACCGTGCGGGGCGATCACCGACTGGCCGACCTCGCTGCTCAGCAGGAAGAGCACCAGACCGACAAGAACCAGCAGGAAAGCCGCGCTTGGATGCAACCCGCGAAACCGTTTTGACATGATCCTGTCCAGAGGGATGAGAAGGGACGCCGGCTTCACCCGCAGCTCTTCTCGTGCCCGCGCCCGCACCTGATCGGCGCTGCAGCCTTCTTCACGTCTTCGATGCGCGTTTCGGCCTCATGTGCAGCTTGTACTCGACCGCATCCACCAGGGCCTGCCAACTCGCCTCGATGATGTTGTACGAGACCCCCACCGTGGACCACTGCCTGGTCCCGTCGCCGCTCTGGATGAGTACCCGCACGTGGGATCCCGTCCCTTCACCCGAGGGCAGAACCCTCACCTTGTAGTCCATCAATCGAACCGAACCGAGCCGGGGATAGAACTTCTCGAGAGCCTTCCGAAGGGCGTTGTCCAGTGCATTGACCGGGCCCTCCCCTTCCGCGGCGGTGTGCTCCACCCTGCCTTCCACCTCGATCATTACGGTCGCCTCGGAATAGGGAGGCTCCTTTTCCTCTCTCTTCTCGTCGATGACCCGAAACCCGACCAGGTTGAAGAACTTCTGCCGCTTGCCCAGGGCTTTTCTCATCAACAGCTCGAAGGACGCATCCGCACCTTCGTAGCGGTAGCCCTTCTTCTCCATCTCCTTCATGGTGTCCATGATCTCCTGCGCCGCTCCCTTCTTGCGCCTGAGATCCAACCCGAACTGCTTCGCCTTCTCGTTGATGGTCGACTTTCCCGAAACGTCGGACACGAGGAACCGGCGCTGGTTTCCAACAGCTTCCGGCGGTATGTGCTCGTAGGTACGCGGGTTCTTGGTCACCGCGCTCACGTGGATCCCACCCTTGTGAGAAAAAGCGTTCTCACCCACGTAAGGGCGCTGCCGGTCGGGAATCTGGTTCGCCAGTTCCGCAACGAAACGGGAACATTCGCGAAGGCTTCTCAGCCTTTCCTTTGGCATGCACGGCATATCCATCTTGAACTGGAGATTCGGAATCACGGAACAGAGATTCGCATTCCCGCACCGCTCCCCGTACCCGTTGATCGTACCCTGGATCTGAACCACCCCCTCGCTGACCGCGGCGAGCGAGTTCGCCACCGCCAGATCCGAGTCGTTGTGTGCATGGATTCCGAGAGGCGTCTTGATCACGGAGCTCACCTCCCGGACGATCTTTGCCAGGCGCTCCGGGATCATGCCTCCGTTCGTATCGCACAGAATGATGCAGTCGGCTCCGGCCTCCTCTGCGGCCTGGATGCACCGGAGGGCATGATTCGGATTCGAGACGTATCCATCAAAGAAGTGTTCTGCATCGAAGAAGACCTCATCGAGCCGCTTCTTCAGGAATGCGATCGAATCTCCAATCATCCGGAGGTTTTCTTCATAGGGTACGCGCAGGGCCTCCTTCACATGGAGGTCCCATGTCTTGCCGACCAGCGTGGCCACCGGAGCCCCGGAACGAAGTATCGTCTGGATCCCCGGATCACGGGACGCGCTTCTATCCGGACGCCTCGTCATGCCGAAGGCGGTGAGCCTTGCCTTCTTGAGCTTCAGACGAACCGCCTCCTGGAAGAAGGCCGTGTCCTTCGGGTTCGCGCCCGGCCAGCCTCCTTCGATGTAATCCATTCCGAAGGCATCGAGCTTCTCCAGGATCCTGAGCTTGTCCTCCTTGGAGAAGTTTATGTGCGCGGACTGATCCCCTTCTCTCAACGTGCTGTCGTAGAGAACGATCCGCTTGTCTGTCGAAGTCGCTCGTTTCTTTTTCAAGCCTCTGCTTCCTCGTCCCCGAGCTCGAATGCGTCGTGCAGCGCGCGAACGGCGAGCTCGGTGTATTTCGATTTGATCACACAGGAGATCTTGATCTCGGAGGTGCTGATCATCTCGATGTTGATCCCTTCGTCAAAGAGGACCTGAAACATCTTGGCCGCCACCCCTGCATGGGTCTTCATTCCCACACCGATGATGGATATCTTGCTCACCTTCTCGTCCGTCACGATTTCGGGCACTTCGAGCTCTTCAGCGGTGGGCTGAAGGATATCGATCGCCTTCTTCAAGTCCCCTTTCGGCACCGTAAAGGTCAGGTCGGTGAAACCTTCCCGACTGATGTTCTGGATAATCATGTCCACCACGATGTTCGCGCTCGCCAGGGGGTTGAAGATCTTGGCCGCCACGCCCGGCCGGTCCGGGACCCGCCGGAGCGAAACCTTGGCTTCGTCTTTGTTGTAGGCCACGCTCGTAACAAGGACTTTTTCCATCGAAGGCTCCTCCTTGACCACGTAGGTGCCGCTCACCTCTCGGAAGCTGGAGAGCACATGAATCGGCACGTCGTGTTTCATCGCAAACTCCACGGACCGGGTCTGGAGCACCTTGGCTCCCAGGCTGGCCATCTCGAGCATCTCCTCGTAGGAGATCTTCTCGATCTTTCTCGCGTTCACGCACATGTTCGGATCCGTCGTATAGACCCCGTCCACATCGGTGTAGATTTCACAGACCTCCGCCTTGAGGGCAGCGGCCACGGCGACCGCGGACAGGTCGGACCCGCCCCTCCCGAGGGTCGTCACGTTCCCGTTGTCGTCCACACCCTGGAATCCGGCGACCACGGCGACCTTTCCCTGGTCGAGCACGCTCTTCAGGCGCGAGGGATCGATATCCAGGATTCTCGCCTTGCTGTGGGCGCTGTCGGTCATTACCTTGATCTGAAAACCAAGGCAGGACTCGGCCGGCACCCCCATGTCCTGCAGAGCGATGGACAGCAATCCGATACTGACCTGCTCCCCGGTCGAAACGATGACATCGTATTCGCGCTCGCTCGGCTCGGGGGAAACCTCGTGCACCAGGTCGATCAACCGGTTCGTCTCGCCGGCCATGGCGGAAACGATCACGGCAACCTGGCGACCCGCTTTCCAGGTCTTGGCCACACGCTGGGCCACATGCCGGATCCGATCCACGGACCCCACCGATGTGCCCCCGTATTTCTGTACTACGCATCCCATAAGACTTGTCTCCTCATGGTACCGGCCCTTCTTTTCGGATCCGGCCTTCCCGGACCCTCCCCTATAGATGCTGAGAAGCGTGAAGAAGGACTCGCTGGTCGGCGCCCCAGACCCCTCACCCCTCTGCAAAACCGGCCAGAGCGGAGCGAAGGGCTTCCCGCCTGTCCGGCGGCAGGGCCCCGATTTCCTCGAGGGCAATCACCCTTCCCGTCTCGTTCCGGAAGTCCAGAGAGATTCGCAGGTGGTCTTCGGGCAAAAGATCCTCCATCTTATCAGCCCACTCGATCACGGTCACGCCCTCTCCATAAAAAACTTCTCGGGTTCCGAGATCTTCGATCTCCCGAGGGCTCTGGATCCGGTAGAGGTCCAGGTGATTCAGATCGCACCTTCCAGCGTAGGTGTTGAGGATGACAAAGGTGGGGGACCTCACATAGCTCGATTCCGGGACATCGAGGCCCTGTGCAATCCCTTTTACGAGGCAGGTCTTGCCGGCACCGAGGTCGCCCACCAGGGCCACCACATCACCCGCAGCCAGGAGACGCCCCAGGCGTCTTCCGACCTCGATGGTCTCATCCGGTGTGTTTGTGGAAAGGATCAGTCGGAGGGGCTGCATTCCATCTCTTCCATCCACTCCCTGAACACTAGGGGCAGGGAGCGCATGACCTCCGATGCGAGAAATCCTATGGGTCCGTATGTCTGTGCCGCCAGATCGCCTGCCGCCCCATGAAGCCACACGGCAAAGGAGGCGGCATCATACGCCTCCATTCCCTGCACGAGGAACGCCCCGACCATGCCCGTCAGAACATCACCCATACCGCCCGCTGCCATTCCGGGATTGCCGGTAAGGTTGATGCACAGCCTCCCGTCCGGCGCGGCCGTCAGGGTTCTGGCTCCCTTCAACACGGTGACCACACCCCACTGCTCCGCAAAGGATCGGACCGCCTCCACACGATTCTGTTGCACCCAGGCGGCCGGCTTGTCCAGCAGGCGGCCCATCTCGCCAGGGTGGGGGGTAACGACGATATCGGCAGAGTGCTTGCCCCGTAGGTCCGGGTTCCGGCCGAGCAGGGTCAGTGCGTCCGCATCCCAGACCATGGGCCGGTCGAAATCGACCCAGAGGGAGCGAACGATCTCTTCCGTCTCCTCGTTCACACCCATACCCGGGCCGATGGCCAGGCCTTCCACCGAGGAGGCGAACTCCTGGATCGCCTCCAGGCCGGCGGCAGAAAGGGTCTCGTCCTTTCCTGCGGGCAGGGGCATGGTCATCACCTCGGTGAGCTTCTGCTCCATGACCGGATTCAAGGTCACCGGTGTCCCCAGAGTGACGAGCCCGGCCCCGCATCGCAGGGCAGACTCGGAGCAGAGGCAGGCAGCCCCTGTCTTTCCCACGGACCCGGACAGGACGAACAGGTGGCCGTAGGTACCCTTGTGGGTATCGGGTGCTCGATGGAGCCGACCGAACAGGGGAAACGGATCCAGGATCTCTTCCCGGATATCGAGCTCGTCCAGAAGCCGCTCGGGAATGCCGATGTCCACGCAGGCAATCCGGCCCGCGTGGTCTGCCCCGGGGTACAGATAGAGCCCTCGCTTCGGAAGCCCGAAGGTTGCGGTGCACTCTGCGCGCACGGCCGTCCCCAGAACTCTGCCCGTATCGGCACAGATTCCTGAAGGCAGGTCCACCGCGAACACCGGCCGACCCGTCGCCTCGATCGCCTCGATCGCTTCCCGGTAGAGCCCCTCGACCGGCCTGGCAAGTCCGGTGCCGAAGATGGCATCCACGATGCAAGATGCGCTACGCCATCGGCTCAAGACATCCTCAGAGAGCCCTTCGTCCTTGAGCAGGAGGATCGGGATGTTCATCCCGTCCAGTGCATCAAAATAGACCCGCGCATCCCCGCCTATGCGATCCGGCGCGGTCAGCAGGAACACCTCCGATTCGATGCCGGCTTCGTAGAGGTAGCGTGCGATGACGAAGCCGTCCCCTCCGTTGTTGCCCCCCCCGCACACGACGACGACCGGCCCCTGGTCGAGGTTCGGGAAATGCTCTGTCAGGACCCGGGTCGCGCCACGGCCCGCATTCTCCATCAGGACGGCACCGGGAATGCCCACCTCCTCGATGGTGCGCCGGTCCAGTTCACGAATCAGGTCCGCTGTAGCGATTCGCATGCCGCCTGCCCTCGCCTCAGGATCTCTTGTGTTCGCGTCGACGTCTTCTGCGTAGATGTCGGTTGTCTGTAATCAGCTGGCAAAGTGCTGAAAGCTTTTTGGGGGCTGGGCGCTGGGCCTGATCCCTGAACCCTCTCTGTTCAACAGAGTTCTTTACGCGCCGTCTCGGCTATCTCTTCCGCGTATCGTTGGGTCCGGTCCGGGTCCGGGCCTTCGATCATGACGCGCAGCAGAGGCTCGGTACCCGAGTAGCGCACCAGCACACGCCCTCCGTCCCCCAATTCACTCTCGACGCGGTCGACGTCTTTGAGGACCGTCGGGAGATCCTCGAGGGGCGTCTTTCTCTCCACCTTCACGTTCAGGAGCACCTGCGGCAGCCTCCTCATCTGCCTGGCCAGATCCGATATCTTGAGACCCTTGCGCTTCACCATGGCCAGGACCTGCAATGCCGTGATGATCCCGTCCCCGGTGGTGGAGTATTCTCGAAAGACAAGGTGCCCGGACTGCTCTCCCCCGAGAAGAAAGCCGGATCGCCTCATCTCCTCCACCACGTAACGATCCCCGACCGCGGTTCGAACCAGTGTCCCCCCTACCTCTTTGAGTGCAATCTCAAGGCCGATGTTGCTCATGACCGTGGCCACGACCGTGTTGTGGGGCAGATTGCCCGAACGAATCATTTCCTTTCCGCAGAAGGCCATCACGGCATCCCCGTCCACGATCCGACCCTCTTCATCCGCGAAGATGACCCGATCGCCGTCCCCGTCCAGGGCGATCCCGAGGTCCGCCCCGGTTTCTTTCGTCAGGGCGGCCATTCGATCGGCGTGCTGGGAACCGCATCCCTCGTTGATGTTCTTTCCGTCAGGCTCGACCCCCACCGCCTTTATCTCTGCGCCCAACTCGGAGAAGACGGTCGGCGCAACCCGATAGCCCGCCCCGTTCGCGCAGTCGAGCACGATGTTCAGCCCCTCCAGGGAGAGATCTTTCGGAAAGGTCTCTTTTGCAAACACGATGTACCGGCCCTTGGCGTCGTCGATCCGAAAGGCCTTGCCCACCTTGTCCGCCGTGGGCTGGAGCTCGGAGAGGCGATCTGAAAAGATCAGTTCCTCCATCTGCTCCTCGTCCTCATCCGGCAGCTTGTAACCATCCCTGTGGAAGAACTTGATCCCATTGTCCTGGAACAGATTGTGTGACGCGGAGATCATCACGCCCGCATCGGCCCGCATGCTCTGCGTGATGAACGCCACTCCCGGAGTCGGAAGGGGCCCGATCACGAACGCGTCCACGCCCATCGAGCAAATGCCCGCGACCATGGCATTCTCGAGCATATACCCCGAAAGGCGAGTATCCTTGCCCACGACAATCCGATGACGACCCGTATGTGCACGGCACAGGTAAGCGATAGCCCGGCCCAGCCTCATGGCGATATCCGCCGTCATCGGCTCTTTGTTCGCAACGCCTCGCACACCATCCGTCCCAAAAAGCTTTCCCATCTATACTCTCCCTCGGCGCCACATCTCCGTTGTTCTTCCCGTCCCCGTGCCCGAATGAGTTTCCAGACCCTACTCCGAATCCTCGGTGGAAAGCTCTCTCACCCCCACCCTCTCGGGATTGCTTCTCGCTCGAATCCCGTCAAGGGGCAGTTGGATCCTCACCGGAAGGCTCTCGGGAAGAGGGCCTTCTTCCGGAAGCCCCACCGATGCCACGACCTGATCCGACTGCAGCGCTTCGATCTTGGCGGCCGGCCCCTCGAGGACGATATCGACCCGCGGCGGCTCCAGCCGAACCGATCCTCTGCCGTTTTCCACCTTCAGGGAAATCTGTTTCAGCAGCTTCTGGACCGCCTCTTCCACTATGGAGATACGCACCTCGATCTCCTCCTGACCTGTCGACGGCCAGGCATGGGGTTGCTCGAGTGCGATCTTGACTCTCGTATTGAAACTCTCCTTCCGATCCGTCAGATCGATCGCCTCTGTCTGGACCAGCGAGATCCCCTGCACCTCACTCTGGGCGCCCACGATTTCAATCCGGTTCGGCACCGCTTCCGCGCCCACAACGACGTGCCCCTCAGCCGGCTTCCCCCTGAACCGCGGCCTTACCTCCACCCCCTTGGTGACCGTCAACTCGAACTTGAACTGAATCGTGTCGGGGGGCAGGACGGTTGCCGTCAGCCCCGGGGGCAGATGTATCATCTTCTCATTGATCTGATAGTTGCTCAGGCCCACCTTTGCGTCGGAAAGGTCCAGGGTCACCGGGCGCCTCTCCTGATCCAGATGGGAGAGGATGCGCCTCGGTCCGGCCACCCGAACCCGCACCGAATCGTTCACCTTGTTCGTGATGGCGAGAAAGCTGGGCAGGTTGTCCCACTGCACCGGGATCTGCAGCGTGCTCTCCGCCGTGGCCTTCAGGTTGACGAAGAGCCACAGGCTGATGGCAAAGAAGAAGGAGAGTATCTTCAGACTGATGTTGCGGAAGAGCAAGTCCTTCATCATAGGGCCTCTGCCTTACGCTTCCCCCTGGGCACATAGGGGGAGAAGAGATCCGTCAAGGCCTCACGGAGGGCCTTCGGTGTCAGTCCGTGCTGAAGGATGCCATCCAGGGCCACCGAAATGGAGCCGTCTTCCTCCGAAACGACAATCACCACCGCGTCCGCCCTCTCGGTGATCCCGAGGGCCGCCCTGTGCCGCGTCCCGAAGGATTTGTGGATGTCCGTTCGCTTCGTCAGGGGCAGGAAACAGCCCGCTGCATGAATCCGTCCTTCCCGGAGCACGGTGGCGCCGTCGTGAAGGGGTGACAGTGGAAAAAAGATGCTCGTGAGGAGTTCCCTGCCCACCCTGGCGTCCAGCGAGGTGCCTCCCTCGAGGAAGTCTTCGAGCCGCGTCTCGCGCTCCAGAACGATCAGGGCGCCCACGTTTCTTTCCGACATGTTGACCGTGGCCACCGCGATCTCCTCCAGGAACCGGCTCTCTTCCTTGCGACTCATGCCGGCAAACAGAGGGTTCCTGCCCATCCGGGCGAGGGCGCGACGGATATCTTCCTGGAACAGGACCACGATGATCAGGATGATCGAACTCAGAAAACTGTTGATGATCCAGTGCAGGGTATGCATCGGCAGGAGTCGGCTGACCACATAGGCGATGAACACCACGGCAAGGCCGGCAACCATGTGCACGGCTCGTGTGCCCTTGATCAGCAGGATGATCCAGTAGGTCACAAACGTGACCACCAGGATGTCGAGCACATCCACCCAGGTGAGGTCCAGCCAATCCAGATCCTGGAACGCGACCAGGAAGATCTGAAGGGTTTCCATGGTTCTCAGGCCTGTCCTCGCGCTTCTTTGATGGCGCGAACGATCGTCAACACTTCACGGGTTTCCTGCACGTCGTGGACCCGTAGGACGTCCGCCCCGTTCCATGCACCGATGGCAGCGGTCGCCAGAGTCCCCACAAGCCGATCGTCGACATCCCGATCGAGCAGGGTCCCGATAAAGGATTTGCGGGACGTACCCAGCACGACGGGTCTGCCGAGCTCCCGCAACTCAGACAGATGCTTCAGAATGAGCAGGTTGTGATCCAACGTCTTCCCAAAGCCGATCCCCGGGTCCACGAGGAGGTTCTCCCTCCGAACCCCAGCATCTTCCCAAACGGCGATGCTTTCTGCAAGGGCTTCCATGATCTCCCGCACCACATTGCCGTAGGTAGGGCTTTCCTGCATGGTCCTCGGTGTCCCCTGCATGTGCATCAGGATGCAGGGAACGCCCAGCTCGGCCGCCGTCGTCTTCATCTCGGAATCCAGACGACCCGCGCTGATGTCGTTTATGAGGTCCGCGCCCGCCTCCACGGCCGCGCGAGCCACTTCGCTGGAGCACGTATCCACCGAAATCCATCCCTGCCAGCGTTCACGAACCGCCGCGATCACGGGCAGGATCCGCTCCTGCTGCCGGGCAGCCGGGACCGGGTCCGACCCGGGGCGGGTCGACTCGCCCCCCACATCGAGGATGGCGGCACCTTCCTCGATCATTCTCCAAGCCCGTTCCACGGCCAGGTCTCGCGCATCGTAACGGCCCCCGTCGTAGAAGGAGTCCGGGGTTACGTTGAGCACGCCCATGACGGCCGGCCCATCGGAGAAATCCATCCTCTTGCCCTGAGGGGTGATCAGGACCGGCGGGCCTTTCGGGCAATTGTCCACCCGTTCGTTCATCGTCAAGCTTTGTAACGGTGAGTGTATCTGGATGTTGCTTCAGTCGAGGAATAAGGCGAGACCAGCTACCCCCCCTCCTCCTGGCTTTTCAGTCCCAAGGGCGGGATCGTAGTAAGCTTCGTCTTCTCTTCTTCGTCCCTGTCCTCGGGGGTGTGGGGCTCGGTTCCGGGTTCACCCTGATCGGGCGGTCCATCCGAGACAGTATCGGCCGTGACATCCGGGGCTTCCTCACTTCCTCCTTCCCGGAGCACGATCTCCTGAATCTCCTCTCCATCGAGGGATTCCTTCTCCAGAAGGGAGCTGGCAAGCGAATGGAGTTTGTCGATGTTCTCGGTGAGGATCTCCTTTGCCCGGTCGTAGTTCTCCATCACGATCCTTCGAATCTCGCCGTCGATCTCGACTGCCGTGGCCGGGCTGTAGTCCGAGGGGTACGACAGCTCCTTGCCGAGGAAGATCTCGTGGTCCTTCTTTCCGAAAGTCAGGGGCCCCATCTGCTCACTCATGCCCCACTCGCAAACCATCTTTCGCGCGAGCTCCGTAGCCCGTTCGATGTCGTTTCCTGCGCCGGTCGTCATTTCTCCGAGGACGAGCTCCTCGGCCACGCGCCCTCCGAAGAGGATCGCCAGGTTGTTCATCAGGTAATTGCGCGGGTAGGTATGCTTCTCATCGATGGGTAGCTGCTGGGTTAGGCCAAGGGCCATGCCGCGCGGGATGATCGAAACCTTGTGAATCGGATCCGTGCCCGGAAGCAGGCAGGCCACGAGAGCATGTCCGGCTTCGTGATAGGCGGTGTTGCGCCTCTCCTCTTCGCTGATGATCATGCTCTTGCGTTCCACGCCCATCATGACCTTGTCTTTGGCCATTTCAAAGTCTTTGAGGCTGATGTACTGCTTGTTCACGCGGGCGGCCAGAAGGGCGGCCTCGTTGACGAGATTCTCCAGATCCGCACCCGAGAAGCCGGGTGTGCCACGGGCGAGAACGTCCAGATCCACATCGGCGGCCAAGGGCATGTTACGGGTGTGCACCCTGAGGATGCCGAGACGGCCCTTGATATCCGGCTTCGGGACGACGACCTGACGGTCGAACCGGCCCGGCCGAAGAAGCGCCGGATCGAGCACATCCGGTCGGTTGGTGGCCGAAATGAGGATGACCCCCTCGTTCGTTTCGAACCCGTCCATTTCGACGAGCAGCTGGTTCAGGGTCTGCTCTCTTTCGTCGTGACCTCCCCCGAGGCCCGCCCCGCGATGGCGGCCTACCGCATCGATCTCGTCGATGAAGATGATGCAGGGCGCATGTTTCTTGCCCTGGATGAACAGGTCTCTCACCCTGGAAGCTCCGACACCTACGAACATCTCCACGAAGTCCGAGCCGCTGATCGTGAAAAAGGGCACCCCCGCCTCGCCTGCAATGGCCCGGGCAAGAAGAGTCTTCCCCGTGCCCGGAAGACCTACCAGCAGGACACCTTTAGGGATCCTGCCGCCCAGGCGGGTGAACTTCTTCGGATCCTTCAGGAACTCGATGATCTCCTCGAGCTCTTCCTTCGCCTCGTCGATGCCCGCCACGTCCTCGAAGGTCACCTTCTGCTGGTTCTCGGTGAGCAGCCGGGCACGGCTCTTGCCGAAGCTCATCGCCTTGCCGCCGCCTGCCTGCATCTGCCGCATGAAGAAGATCCACACGCCGATCAGGAGGATCATCGGGAACCAGGAGACGAGCAGGGTCATGTACCACTTCGATTCTTCTTCCGGCTTGACGACGATCTCGACCCGGTTGTCCCGAAGATTCTTCATCAGTTCCGGGTCTTCCGGCATGTAAGTCTCGAAGGTGCTTCCGCTTGCCGTCTGGCCGATCAGATGATTGCCCTGCAGGGTGACCTGGGTGACCCTTCCCTCCTGCAGGTATCCGAGGAACTGGCTGTAGGAGAGGCTCACTTTATGCTCTTGCTGGTTTCGGACGGCGCTGTAGAGGAGCATGAACAACAGGATGATGGTGAGCCAGAGGGCGAGACTCTTGTAGAATTGATTCACAATTGGTTTTCCCGGCTTTCGGTTGGGGGTAGGCCCCTTGCCCTCCGGCAGGGCCGCTTCCCACTGCCGCCGGGGGTGTCAAAAAGAGGCACAAAAATCATCATACCATTTGGGATCGGCAAAATTCAACAAAAACTGATGGGTTCTTTGCCTTATCGCTTGATTTGACTCATTTTTCCGGCCCGTGTTCCCCCTTTTCAGCCAGGGGCGAGGCCTGGAGCCGGATCGTTGCCCGGGTCTCGTCCGAAACCTTGAAACGATCGTCGGTTCGGTAACCGACCACCCAGGCGACCTGTCCGCCTACCTCTAGGATGGCGATTCGTCGCCTCAGGCTTCTCGGAATCTTCTCATCGATGAAGAAATCCTTGATCTTTTTCTCTCCTCCCAGGCCGGAAGGGCGAAAGCGGTCTCCCGGGCGGACGTTCCGGACAACCATTTCGCCGTCGGCAAGATCGGCATCCAGAAAGGCGAGATTCCTGTCCTTTTCCCCCCCCGGACAGTGGGTCTCCGGGGAAGGAACCCGGTCCGCACGAAGCATGATGCCGGCCCCGGGAATCGGCCGCTCCTCCCCCAGGGAAAGGGGAATCTCGTAGGGTGCGACCTCCCACAGCTCTCGACGAGTCAGGTAGAGTTTGTCGTATTCCAGAAAGGCCCGAACTCCACGGGGCAGGGAGAATGCCTTGTGCACCCCGTCTTCCGGCGCTCCCAGGGCATCGCAAATGCCCTCCAGGTGAACGTAGGAAAGCCCACGGGTGGACCCATCGAGTTGCCCGAAGCACTTTCGAAGAACACGCCTTTGGATCGCCCTGGGCAGCCCCTCAAGGAGATCTCGTCGCAGGACCACTTCTCCGTCTCGATTCGTCCGGTTCGTGATACGCTCCAGCGCCTCCACGGCAACCCCGTCCAGGCACCGGCCCTCCTCCTGAAGAATCGAAGCAAGCTGGACAAGGGAATCCACAAAGGATGGATTCGCTTCTCTCTGAATCCAGGGGATGAGCTCCTTCCGGATGCGGTTCCTGAGATAGGTCTTCTTCCGATTCGAGGAGTCTTCACAGAACGAGAGCCCCCGGTCCGTTGCGTATGCCTGGATCGTCTCTCGGGAGACCTCGATCAGAGGACGGATGTACCTGTCGTCGCGCACCGGTCGGATTCCTATCAGGCCCCCCGTTCCACGGAGCATCTGCATCAGAAGGGTCTCCGCATGGTCGTCTCGGTGATGCCCGGTTGCGATCCGGCCGGCCCCCCATTCCAGGGCGACCTCCTCGAAGAATCGAACGCGCAAACGGCGGGCCCGGGCCTGGACGTTCCCTGCCCCGTCGTAACTCGAGGCATCGACCCGTCGGCCCTCGAAGGGAACCTCATATCGGCGAGCAAGATCCTCGACGAATCGAAATTCCTTTTCCCCTTCTTCGGCCCTCAGGCCGTGGTGGACGTGAGCAATCACCAAACGCAGGCGGAACTCCGCTTGAAGTCGTGCCAGAATATCGAGCATACAGACCGAATCGAGGCCGCCGCTGACACCCAGGACCACGGTGTCGCCGGAGGCGACCATCTCGTGCCCGAACAGTGTGTTTCTGACCCGCTCCAGGATTTCCCGGTCCGTCCTCCCCTTTTTTCCGACGGCCACGTGGGCGGCCCTCCTTGACCCATTCTCCCGCAGCATTATATTCTATCATATTCGTAAGTTTTTCCCTCGAACCCATAACCTGGGAGTCTGAGCATATGAAACTCTCCACAAGAGGACGCTACGGAGCCCGTGCTCTTGTTGAACTGGCCAAGCATGACGGACAAGGTCCCCTGGCATTGAAGGAGATGGCGGAACGACAGGAGATCCCGCTCAAGTACTTGGAACAGATCGCAATGGTATTGAAGAGCGCCAAGCTGATCAAGAGCGTGAGGGGCCCCTCGGGCGGCTATACCCTGGCCCGCGCGCCCGAAAAGATCAATCTGTTGGAGATCATCGAGACCCTGGAGGGATCGCTCAGTTTCGTGAACTGCGTGAAGGACCCTTCCACGTGCGAACGAGTCGAGTCGTGCGCCTTCAACGACCTGTGGGCAAGGATCTCGACTGAGACGTCGAAGATCCTCCACTCCGTGACGCTCGCCGACATGGTCCAGAACGACCAGAAGAAGAAAGGTGGGGTGGCGAGTTGTTTCGGGGAGGATGCCGGGGATGACCTGGTGCCGGAGGAGGACGCATAGGGCGCGTGCGAAGGTCTTCCCGTCAGCCTCTCACTCCGAAGGCCCGTCCCCGTCCGAGGCTTCGCTTTCCGTAACCTCTGGAAGACAGTCTTCCGGCAGACCCTTGATCGCGTCCGGCGCAGACAAAAGTGACCATCGCTGTTTCGTGCGGCTGAAGGACCACTCCTCCCTCCACCTCATCTCCTTCACCACGAGTGAATCCAGTGGATGACCCGTCCATCTCACCCGGACGGTCGCCTCAATCGATTCCTTTCCGAACTTCACGTGCTCGACCCTGTAGTCGAGCAATCGGATTTGTTCGAACAGACACGCGAAGGAATCGTCCCACGGATCCCGGTCGTCGGCCGGAACATACCGAAGGGCCACCGGGGCATCCTGGCTGATGAGCGCCCAGTGAAAACTCCGAACGTCCCTCTTGAGGATCTGCTCACGGTTCTGCTTCTTCGGGGTGGTCAGACTGCAGGCACAAAGACAGGACAGGCACAGGAAGAAGAGGATCCCTTTGCAGGCCCGGCTTCTTCCTCTGCCTCGGTGCACGGGGAAGACTCCCATGGGAAGTGTGTTTCCCGGTGATAAGGGCTAGTTGGCTTTTGCGGACATCGTCTGGTTCACAAAATCCACGATATCCTGCATGGAGGTTCCCGGAGTGAAGATCTCACTGATGCCGGCTTCTTTGAGGGCCGGCACATCGTCCTGGGGAATGATTCCACCCCCGAAAACGACCTTGTCACCCGCCCCCTGTTCGCGCAGAAGCTCCACGACACGAGGGAACAAGTGGTTGTGGGCTCCGGACAGGATGCTCAGGCCCACGAAGTCCACATCTTCCTGGACCGCCGCGTTCACGATCATCTCAGGGGTCTGATGAAGCCCCGTATAGATCACCTCGAACCCTGCATCCCGAAGGGCCCTCGCGATTACCTTGGCCCCGCGGTCATGTCCGTCCAATCCGGGCTTTGCGACAAGGACTCGTACTTTTCGATCTGTCATCTCTCGTTTCTCCTGCATTCGATTCAATGCTTGCGGGAATGCGCCCGACCCGCCTATTTCCCCTTGAAGACCGGCTTTCTCTTATCCAGGAAGGCTCGGATGCCCTCCCCACGATCCTCTGATGCGAAGGTCATGGAAAACGCTTCCCTTTCCAGAACCGATCCGGTCCGAAGGTCGAGAACCAGGCCCTTTTCGATCGCTTTCTTCGCCTGCCCCAGGGCATAGGGAGGCTTGGATGCCAGTTTCTTTGCCACCGCCTCCACCTCTTCCATCAGCTTGTCCGGTGGAAAGACGGCATTGACAAGGCCGTATGCCTCTGCCCTCTTCGCGTCTACCATGTCTCCCGAATAGATCCACTCCTTGGCGCGACGCACCCCGATCACCTTTGCGAGCCTCTGCGTGCCCCCGAAACCGGGAATGATGCCAAGGTTGATCTCGGGCTGTCCGAATCTTGCCTTTTCCGAGGCGTAGACCAGGTCGCACGCCAGGACCAGTTCGGTGCCCCCGCCCAACGCAAAACCGTTGACCGCAGCCACCACGGGTTTTTCGATCTCCTCGATCTTCAGGAAGACCTCCTGCCCGACACGGCAGAATCGCTCCGCCTCCAGGGGCGTCAACTCCGCCATCTCGGCGATGTCCGCGCCAGCCACAAAGGCTTTTTCTCCTGCGCCGGTGATGACGCAAACCTTGCTCTTCTCATCCCGCTCGAATTCTCCCAGCGCGTCGGCGAGTTCCTCTAACACCTTCTGATTGAGCGCGTTGAGGGCCTTCGGCCGGTTGATCGTGATCAGGCTGAGCTCGTCCTTCTGCGTCAGTTCAATCGTATCGTAGGGCATACTCGATCTCCCCTCAAGCTCAAGAAACGTACCTGCCCGGGTCTCACTCCAAAAGAAGAAGGTACAAACGGAGAACAAAATTGTCAATTCCGGGAGTGGCAAAGAAAGGACCACGGTCTCTTTCACTTCTCCTCACGCGCACGGAAAAATCTAACGAATCCAATCTCTTCTCACGGACGGGGGCCGCGCTGCACGTAGTCTTCATCAAGCGGACACAATGGGTTGCAGGCGGCCCTGGAGTTGTACGGTACCGTCCCGGGTTCCGGCTACGGTTTTCGCCGGACGACTTTGCCCGCATACTGATCTCAGCAGAGGGCTTCCAGCGCTATATGGGAGAGTAGACACGAGGGGGGGGACGGAGCCCAAGGGAATCACAGACGGACCCTCTGAGAGCATCGAAGAACGTGACTCGCATGAAAGACAACGGTCTTTGGGTGATGCTCCGCGTTGCAGACGGCCCCGAGAATCACGAAGGACCGGCGGACTAGGACAGGCGTTTCCGAAGCCGCACGATATATGCGGGAACGACGAGACAGAAGAAGATCCACCCGGCTGCCGCTGCACGGCGGTCGAACGTAGGGATCGACGGGCTCAGTGCGGTCTGGCATCCACCACCGCCACCGGCGCTGTAGGTCGTCGGAGGCGGCGCGGTGTCGGGCACTCCGATCTTCTTCTCGTTCGAATAGGCGCTTTCGTTCCCGTCGTTATCGTAGGCAGTGATCGATACCCAGTATGTAAGGTTCTCATCGATGTTGCTCAGAACGTAGTGGACCTCCGGGTCCTGGACATCGTAGTCTCCGGGCCGCAGGTTCTCTTCGTACAGGTATTCGTCGAACCCGTTGTCATAGCGAGAAACCGGGCCGTAGTAGACATTGTATCCGGCTACGTCCGGTTCAGGCGGAAGGGACCAGACCATTGCTACATCCCGCGTGGCGGACGCGGCGAGATAGGTCTGGATCTCCAGGGTCAGGCTCACCAACAGGAAGATTGCGCAGAACACGGAGCCCTTCTTCAACAGGCTCCATAGGCGAAGTGCTTCGAGATGCATTCTTTCAACTCCTCCGGGCCTCCCGATTCGTACTATCGGGGCGTCGAGAACTTGAGATGCAGGGTGTCGGTCGACTTCCTTGGTGGAGTTTGCAAGTCCTTTGCCAGGAATCCGACTTCAGTACAGACACAAGCATCTAGAGTGTAATTATTACTATAATTAAATAGTTAGAAATACAATATGAAGTAAAACATTCAATTTTCTGGACACCGGGCCCGGGCCATTTCGTAATCGAGAGTCCGCTATTGTCACGGTCCGAGGGTTTCTCAGGGTTACTTGTTCTTTACCCAGTTCGGGTTTCGAATGCCGAATTTCTGGATCTTGTAATGCATCACCCGCCTCGACACGCCCAGGTACTGGGCCGCCTCTTTCTGGACCCAGTTCGCCTTTTCCAGGGCCTCGAGAATGAGCTTCTTCTCCATCTCGACGAGGGGGATCCCGCCTTCGGGCATGTGGAACTTCTCGACGTTGTTCAAGGGCTCCATGCCGTCGGTCCCGTGCAGGGAGAGATCGTCCGGCCGGATCCAATCCTGCTCGCTGAGAAGAACGGACCGTTCGAGTGTATTGCGGAGCTCACGAATGTTGCCCGGCCATTCGTACTCCTGCAGGAGTGCCTCCGCCTCTGCCGTGAACCCGGTCGCCTTCTTGCTCATCTCTCCTGAAAAGCGGCGGAGAAAGTAGTTTGCAAGGGGCAGGATGTCCTCCCTCCGCTCCCGCAGGGGAGGAATGGATAGATTCACGACGTTCAGCCGGTAGTAGAGGTCGTCCCGAAATGACTTGGCCACGATCTCTTCCCTGAGGTCCTTGTTGGAGGCGCTGATCACCCGCACATCGACCTTGATGGTCTTCGTGCCCCCCACCCTTTCGAACTCCTGTTCCTGAAGGACCCGGAGGACCTTCGCCTGTGTACTCGGGCTCATATCCGCGATCTCATCCAGGAAGATCGTTCCGAAGTTCGCCTGCTCGAATCGCCCGATTCGCTGCTTGTCCGCACCGGTGAACGCCCCCTTCTCGTGCCCGAACAGCTCGCTCTCGAGCAGTGTATCCTGGAGAGCCGCACAGTTGACCTTGATGAAGGGTTTTTCGCTTCGACCGCTGTTGTAGTGCACAGCGCCTGCAATCAGCTCCTTGCCCGTGCCGGTTTCCCCTTCGATCAGGATGGAGGCATTGCTGTAGGCCACCTTCTTGACGACCGAGAGAACCTTCTTCAAGGCCTGGCTGTCGCCGATGATGTCATCGAACCGATAGATCAGGTCCTGCGTTCGTCGCAGATAGAAATTCGCGCCCAGCAGGCTTCGGTACTCCTGGAGGCGCTGGAGCGCAATCTGCAGCTCTTTTTCCACGCAGGGCTTCTTGATGTAACCGTCCGCACCTTCTTCCATCGCTTCCAACGCGGTAGGCAGTTGATCCGGGTGGACGAGGCAAATCACGATCCCGAAAGAGTGGGCTTTCTTCGCGTGTCGGACCAACTCGACCGTCTGGTCCCCTTCCGGTTTCACTTCCAGAATCAGGCCGTCGAAGATTTCCTGGTCCAGGCTCTGCCGGCACCCGTCCTCGTCGGGTACCCATTTCACCGCATGGCCCTGGCTCTCCAGGAATTCCTGGATGCCCTTTCCGAGAGATCCCTCCGGATGCATGAATAGAATCTTTAGACTGGCCATTCCGATTCGATTCCTCAGATGGTGGTTCGTTTGGCTTCGAGAAGGCAGCGGAGGTGTTCCGTCCGCAGCGAGACGTGTTTCATCGACTTCTACTACTTGTTCGGATTTAATGGGGGATTACTTAAGATTGGGGGGAAGAAAATCCTGGGGTGCCTCACTCCGGAGGGCCTGGTGCCGGCTCCGGAAATCCATGCGGCAGGGCTCTACCGCTCCAGACCGGTCTCTTTGATCTTGTACAGGAGGGCCTTGTAGCTGATCTGCAGGCGTTCTGCAGCCTCTTTCCTGTTCCAGCAGGTCTGCTGCAGGACCGTTCCGATCACCTCACGCTCAGCCCGCCGGATCGCCTCTTTGCTGAAGGCCTTCAGGGAATAGCGATCCAGATTCTGTTTGATCAGCTCATCCAGGCCCGGTTCCTTTCCCTGGATTTCAGACTGTTTTCCGTCGCATTTCTTCTGCAATTCCTGGCACACAGCCTGGTCGCTGTCGAGGATCACGATCTTCTTCATGCAGTTTTCGAGTTCCCTGACATTGCCCGGCCAGTGATAGCGTTGAAATGCATCGAGCAAGTCGGTCGAGAGCCGGGGTGCCTTCCGCTTGAATTCCCGCGTGAATTTCTTCAGGAAATACTCGACGAGGACCGGGATTTCCTCTTTCCTCTCCCGAAGGGGGGGCACCTGTATGTTCACCACATTGAGACGATAGAACAGGTCCTCCCGAAAGGTCCCCTGGGCAACGCTCTCGGACAGGTTCTGGTTGGTGGCTGCGACGATCCGTACGTCCACCCGGATGTCCTGCTTTCCTCCCAGATGGGTGAACTGCTTGTCCTGCAGGACCTGCAGAAGCTTCGCCTGGAGGGAAGGCATCATTTCGCTGATTTCGTCCAGGAAGATGGTGCCGCCGTCGGCCAGCTCGAACTTGCCCGGTTTGCGGCTCGAGGCGTCGGTGAAGGCCCCTTTCTCGTACCCGAACATCTCGCTCTCGAGCAGCGGCTCGGGCAGGGCGGCACAGTTCACCTTCAGGAAGGGCCTGTCCCTCCTGGCGGAGAGGGTGTAGATGGCGCGGGCTACCAACTCCTTTCCGGTACCGCTTTCTCCCTGAATCAGCAAGGTGATATCCGTATCCGCCACCTGCTCCACGATGGCCTGGATCTCCTTCATCTTCTCACTGTTCTGGAAGAGCCGGTTGAACTCCGCCTTTCGCTTGATCTCTTCTCTGAGAAACTTCGCTTCATCGATCAGATCCCGCCGGTCCATCTGCTTTCCTACCGTAGCGAGCAATTCCTCCTGATCGAACGGCTTGTGCAGAAAATCCATCGCGCCCATCTTCATCGTGGTCACGACCGCCTTGGCGAGGCCGTCGCTGCTCATCATCACGATGTAGGTATCCTCGGACATCCGCTTCATCTGTTGAAGCGTCTCCAGGCCGTCTTTACCCGGCAGATGAAGATCCAGGAAGACGATTGCCGGGCGGACCGCGCGGAGCAGACGAATCGCCTTCTCCCCCGTATCCGCACAGAAGACCTCGTATCCGAACCTGGCGAGGAGCTCGCGCATGTAGACGAGCAGGCTGTTGTCGCCGTCGGCAATCAGGATCTTGCTGTTCTTCGTTTCTTCCATGTCCGGAGCTTCGGGTCCGGTCGCAGCATGTGTTCTCACAACTGGCATTCCTTGATCTTGTAAAGGAGCGCTTTGTAGCTGATCTGCAGAATCTCCGCCGCCTTCCTCTTGTTTCCCTTCGTGTGCTGAAGAACCCTGGAGATCAACACCCCTTCCGCAAACTGGGCGACCTTCTTGTCGATCGCCTTGAGGGAAATCGTTTTCCCTTCTTCGACCAGCCCGGTGAGATCCAGATCGAGATCCTGTTCCACCGGCAGGCTGGAGCCGTCCGCCAATTCGTTCAGGATGATCTTCTCATCCCGAAGGACCACGTACCGCTTGATCATGTTCTCCAGTTCCCGGACATTGCCCGGCCAATCGTGACGCAGGAAGGCATCCATGAGGGCATCGGGCAGGCGGGACACTTTCTTGTTGAACTGGCGAGAGAACCTCCTGGTGAAGAGGTCGGCGAAAATCGCGATTTCCTCCTTCCGCTCCCTCAGGGGCGGGATGTGGAGGCTGATCACGTTGAGGCGGTAATAGAGATCCTCCCGGAACGTCTGCTGTGCCGCCATCGCCTCGAGATCCTTGTTCGTGGCCACCAGAACCCGAACATGCACCCGGATGTTCTGCTGCCCTCCAAGGCGGGCGAATTCACCGTCCTGGAGCACCTGGAGGAGCTTCGCCTGGGTGGCCAGACTCATCTCGCCGATTTCGTCCAGGAAGATGGTCCCACGCTGGGCCAGCTCGAATTTACCGGGTTTGGACTTGGTCGCGCCGGTGAAAGCCCCCTTCTCGTAGCCGAAGAGCTCACTCTCGAGGAGCTCGTGGGGAAGGGCCGCACAATTCACCTTGACGAAGGGGGCCTCCGCCCGGGGAGACATCTGGTGGATCCTTCTGGCCACCACCTCCTTGCCTACCCCGCTCTCCCCATGAACGAGCACGGTCACATCCGTTTCCGCCACCTGGCGGACGACCTCGAGAATCTCCATCATCTTCGCGCTGTGGAAAACGCCGGTCTCTTGCTCCTCCTTGTGAAGAAGCGTGCGCAACCGCTTGATTTCGTCTACCAGATCCGCC
Source organism: bacterium (assembly GCA_028277985.1). Taxonomy (GTDB): domain Bacteria; phylum Desulfobacterota; class DSWW01; order DSWW01; family DSWW01; genus S015-6. Next base: position 33,421 of record JANQFG010000121.1, read on the forward strand.
TTCTCGAACACGTTCCGAATGGCAATCTCGAGCTCTTCCGTCTCAAAGGGCTTGACGAGATAGTCGCTCGCCCCGAATCGCATCGCCTCCACGATAGTCTGGGTCTGGTCCACGCCGGTCAGCATGATGATCGGCAGGTCCTCCTGGATCTCCCTCACCTTCTTCAGCACCTCAATGCCGCTCATTCCCTCCATGATGATGTCGAGAATGATCATGGAGGGGGCAAGGCCGTTCTCCAGGGCCGCAATCGCCTCCTCCCCGGATGCAAAACAGGTCACACGATAGCCGATCGCTTCGAGCAGAGTCGTCAGGTAGCTCCGAAAGCTCTTATCGTCGTCGATCACCGCCAGGTGGTTCCGGCTCATGCTGACAGATTCCTCTCGTCACTCACGTGTCCGCTCAGTGGAAAGGGAAGCGTAAACAGGAACGTTGCACCCTCCCCCTTCTTGCTCTCCGCCCAGATCCGGCCGCCGTGGGCCTCTACGATCTTCTTGGAAATGGCCAGCCCGAGCCCCGCACCCTTCGGGTGTGAGGGTCCTGCCTCCTGGGACAAGAAGGGCTGGTAGTCTTTGAAAATCTTCCCCATCATCGAGGGGGACAGGCCGACACCGTTGTCGGAAATGGCGATCTCGAGAAATCCGCTTCCGTTCCGCGCCCGTTCCCGCGCAGACAGGGTAATGACGCCTCCCGAGGGAGTGAACTTGATCGCATTGCTGATCAGGTTTACCAGCACCTGTTCGACTCGATCCGGGTCATGGATGATCAGGACGGGTGCGTCCGGAACGTCGAGCATCAACTCGATCTCTTCCCGGTCCGCGATCAGCTTCATCTGTCGGTAGACACGTCTGAGCAGCCCCAGGACATCGCTCTGCTGGTTCTGGAGCTTGAGCTGACCGGACTCGATTCGGCTGAAATCGAGCATTTCGTTTACGATGTTGAGAAGCCTTTCGCAACTCTGGACCGATTCATCCAGGATTCTCTTCTGCTCCGGGTTCAACTCTCCGGTCTTCTCCTGAAGGAGAAAACGATTGTACCCCATGATGATGTTCAGGGGAGTGCGGATCTCATGGGTTGCAACCGCCAGAAAATGGGTCTTCGTCCGGTTGATCTCATCCAGACGCTCATTGGTTGCCAGAAGCTCTTCGTTCCGATTGAGCAGGTCCGCTCGAGCCTCTCGGAGGCGAAGGTTGGTCGTGGTCAATTCCTCGGCCTGGCGCTGCAGGTGCTCCTGCATCTGCTTCTCTTTGATCGCATCCCGAAAGAAGATCAGCGTATGCTCACCCGCCCCCGGCAACGAATGGCGCTCCACGGACAGGGCCCTCTTGTGCCCGGCGGGTGTCTGATAAGGGAAATTGTATCGACTCAGGCCCTCCCCCCGGGGCGCGCTCACCTTGCGCATTCTTCGGATCCGTTCGATCCACGCGTCCGGCACGATGTCGCTGAAACAGAGCGAAAGAAGCCTTTCTCTCTCGATACCCAGCAGATCGATGGCCCTGGGATTCGCCTCCCGGATCCTGTCCTCCTTGTCGAGCAGCAACACCCCGATGGGTCCCGCGAGGAACAACTCTTCGTGCAGGTCGGATCTTCGCCGGCTCACCTGCGCCGACCGGGGCCCGGCTTCCTGGCTCTCTTCGGCAACGGGCCGGTCGGGGAGTCCGGCGCTGTACATTCTCTGCAAGGCGCTGAGGACGATCCTGACCAGGAGCTGGCATATCCGAACCTCCCGGATGGTGAACCCCTCCTCGGACATCTGCTTCCGGATCAGCAGCACCCCGAAAACGAGCTCCTGGAAGACCAGCGGAAGGACCATGATGGACACATCCTTGATGCGGCTCATCTGATCCTTCTTGAGCGAATGCATCAGGGGATCTGCCGAGGGGTTCTCGACGACTGTGATCTTGCCCGTCTGCAGGGACCTGAGAATCTCCGGATAGTCACCCAGCGAGATGGTGACTCCTTCGAAATCCGGATCCTCGTGTGAAATGGCCACCGTCCCTGTCTCGTCCTCCCGGTCGAGCAGGATCATGGAACAATGGGAAACCTCAAGAATCTCCGTAATCTTCTTCACCAGGGAGTGGAGGGCAAGCCGCGGACTGAGAATGGTCGAGAAGGCCTGGATCATCTCGAGAACACGGATCAGGTCCCGCTTCTGGAGGCTGTAGAGGATGCTCTCAAAGGCCTCCAAGGGACCGATCGAATCCGGAGGCTCGGCCGTGGCGAAACTGCCGAAACGATCGCCGAGGGATCGCGCAAGAGTCTTCTGAATCAACCCATCGTCCATGGAAGAAGGCCGCCTTTTTGCTCGTCATTCGGGGACTCTGACCGTCTCTTAATGATCTATCGGCTCCATGTGGGAAAAAATTTACCATTTTTTACAGAGAAAGAGAACGAAAAATCCCTTATTCCCGGGCCTCTCTCACGAAAGGGGAGTAAACTTTTGGAGTGCTGTCCCTAGAAAGGGTGCAGGAAGGGCAGGAATTCGAGGCGGGCCCTGGATTTCCGCCCCAAATTCAAACGGGTAGGCTTCCGGGGAAGGCCCTCACATCTTGTACTTGCCAAAGGCCTCGGGCGAGAGGTTTTCGAGGATCTCCGTCCACTTGTCCCGGTCCTCCGGGGTGACCATCCCCTCCTCCGCCTTGCTCGCGTCGATATGCCGGGATTTGTTGAGAACCTCCTCGTCCACGAAGATGGGTGACTCGGTCCTCAAGGCGAGAGCGATGGCATCACTCGGGCGGGAATCCACGGGCAGGACCTCGTCTCCGACGATCAGGTGCAGGATGGCGAAATAGGTATTGTCTTTCAGGTCGGTGATCTCGACTTTGTCCAGGTTCACTTGCAGCTCATCCAACACATTTCGCAGCAGATCGTGGGTCATGGGCCTTGCCAGATCGATCTTCTCCAGCTGGGTCGCTATGGCGCTCGCCTCGGCAATACCGATCCAGATGGGCAGCGCGTTTTCCCCGGTACTGTCCTTCAGGATGACAATCGGCATCTTGGTCATGGGATCGAGCGTGATCCCGGCAACCTTCATTTCGATGAACATGTCCATTCTCCAATCATCGAGGAGACTCTCGATTCTCTCATCATTATTAGCTGCCCGTGTCATCTGTTGTCAAGAAACATCTCTATTCGGAGAGACGCGTGGGGGACTCCTCGGGATTCACCGATCGCTCAGCAATGGCGCCCCTCAGAGAGTTCTGGCAACCTTCCCGGATCGCAACCTGGAGAAACCTCCCTTCCAGCCCTGCAGGCCCGGTGAAGTTGACGATCTTGTTGGTCCGGGTCCTTCCCATCCATTGCTCGCCGTCCCGGCTGCCTCCCTCCACGAACACTTCCAGGAACTTCCCTTCCAGGGCCCTGTTCTTCTCGAGGCTGATCCGTTTCTGAAGATCCTGCAATTCGTGAAGTCTTCGGAGTTTCTCCACCTCCGAAACTGTTTCCTCCAGTGAGGCGGCCCGGGTGGAGGGTCTTGGGGAAAACTTGAACGAATACAGGCTATCGAACCTGACGATTCTCATCGCCTCCAGCGTACCCTCGAAGTCCTCGATCTCCTCCCCTGGGAACCCGACGATCATGTCTGAGGTCACCGCAACATCCGGGACCCTTTCTCTCAGGGCCGAGATCTTCTCCAGATAGGCCGTGCGGGTATAGCCGCGATTCATTGCCGCCAGTACCCGGTCGCTTCCGGATTGCAGGGGCAGGTGGATGTGTTCGCACAGCGGGCCCAGGCTCCCGAAGCACTCGATCAAGGCCCTGGAAAGGTCTTTCGGATGCGAGGTGGTGAAGCGAAGCCGTCGAAGCCCGGGAAGAGCGCTCAGCGCGGCCAGCAGGTCCGGGAACCTGAATCCCTGGCGGTCCGGGGCACAATAGGCATTCACGTTCTGCCCCAGCAGGGTCACCTCTCGAACCCCCTGCTCGGTGAGTCGTCGGGCCTCTTCAAGGAGAGAGTGATAGGGGCGGCTTCTCTCCCGTCCACGGACGAAGGGGACGACGCAGTAGGAGCAGAAGTTGTCGCAGCCCTCCATGATCGTCACGAAGGCCTTCAGGCCTTTCGGGTCCGAGATCCCGGGACACTCGAGGTCATCGACCGAATCCGTCTTCTGGCTCACGACCGCAAACCTCTCTCCGCCGGCCCTGCGTCGCTCAACGAACCGATCGATCTCGGAGACATGATGGGGGCCGAAAACGACGTCCACCTGAGGCAACCGCTCCAGGAGGCTCTCGCCCTCCTGCTGCGCCACACACCCGCCCACCGCGACAACGATATCGGGCCGTCTGCCCTTCAGGTTTCGGAATCGTCCCAGGAGGCTGTACGCCTTCTCTTCGGCCTTCCTCCGTATGCTGCATGTATTCACGACCAGGATGTCCGCCTCGGCCGGAGAATCGACCTGAAGGCACCCGGCCCGAGCAAGCTGATAGCCTGCCCGCAGGGAGTCCTGTTCGTTCATCTGACACCCGAAGGTCTCTATGTAGAACCGCAGGCCTTTCATCCCGTCAACACCCGTCTCCGTAGATCGTTCCTTTCTGGGTGGGCAGACGGCCACTTCGATCGTGCCAGGGCCCCCAGCCGTCTGCACCGATCCGACTTCCCTTGGCGGTTTGCGCAGGGCGACTTTGTAGACACGGGGGGGCGACGGAGCCCAAGCAACCCCCCAAGGGAAGTCGGATCGGTGTAGACCGTTAGGCCGGACTGGAACACGGCTGAAGTCTGCCGTCAACCGTTCATACGGCTTCGATATTCGAGACGAGAAGCTCCATGCCCTGAAGCACGTCGATGTCCTCGTGCTCGCACTCCGGGCATACGAAGCGATACTCCTCGACCATGAACTCGTGGCTGCAGCTCTTGCACTTCCCCTTGATGGGAAGCGTCTCGATGACCAGCTCCGCCCCCTCGATCATCGTGGATTCCTTGGCCACGAAACCGAAGCAGAACTGAAGCTGTTCAGGAACGATGCCCCTGAGCTGTCCGGCCCGAACATTGATGCGCAGCACCTTGCCTACGCCATTCTGCTCCGCCGTTTTCAAGACGATGTCGTAGATATTCTGGGCAAGCCCCATTTCGTGCATGTGAGTCCCTCCGGACAGGGTCTGCCGTACGCACGTCCCGGCGCACGGACTCCTGCTACCCGTTCATATTGGTTTGCAGCCAATCCGTCCACTGGTCCAGCCCCTCGCCGGTCTTGCACGAAATGGACATGAATTTTAGTTGCGGGTTGATCTGGCGCGCGTTCTCCCTCGCCTCCTCCAGGGAGAAATCGAGGTGTGGAAGGAGGTCGATCTTGTTGAAGATGCAGACTGCCGCCTCCCGGAACATCAAGGGGTACTTGAGGGGCTTGTCTTCGCCTTCGGTGACGCTCAGCAGCACAACCTTCGCATCTTCCCCCATGCGGAACTCTGCAGGGCATACAAGATTGCCCACATTCTCGATCACGAGGAGCCGAATATCGCTCAGGTCGAGATCCGCAAGGGCATCGTGAACCATCTTCCCATCCAGGTGACAGGCATTCCCCGTGCTGATCTGGACGATCTGAGAGCCGAAGCGCTCGAGCCGCTCCGCGTCCTTGGTGGTCTGCATGTCCCCTTCGATGATCGCTACCTTGGCAGGATCCAGTCGCTCCAGGGTCCTTTCGAGGAGCGTGGTCTTTCCCGAACCGGGCGAGCTCATCATGTTCATCACGAACGAATTGTTCGCCTCGAATATGCTCCTGTTCTCCGCAGCATAGGAATCGTTCATCTCGAGGATGTTGTTCAGCACCTGAATCTTGATCGGCATGGCTCGTTCCTTTCCTGCAGCATGACAACATTGGCCGAACCGCTTCTCGCTTCCTTGTCCGGGGAGCGACGAAAGCGGAAAGGATCACGGTTCCAGATCGAGCATGTGACCCATCTTCTCCTGTTTCGTCCTCAAGTATTCGATGTTCCTCTTGTTCGCCTCCACGATGATCGGAATCCTCTCGACGACCTCCAGGCCGTAGCCTTTCAGCCCGATGATCTTTTTCGGGTTGTTGGTCATCATCCTGAGCTTCCGGATGCCGAGATGGGCGAGGATCTGGGCCCCGATTCCATAATCGCGGAGATCGGGCAGCAGGCCGAGTGCCTCGTTCGCCTCCACCGTGTCCTTGCCCTTCTCCTGGAGCGCATAAGCCTTGATCTTGTTCGCCAAACCGATTCCTCGGCCTTCCTGATGCATGTACACGAGGGCCCCTTTACCCTCTTCACCGATCATCTCCATGGCCCGGATGAGCTGGGCACCGCAATCGCAACGGAGGGAGTGAAACACGTCCCCTGTGAGGCATTCCGAATGGACGCGCACGAGAACACTCTCCTCCGGATCGAAGTCCCCTTTCACCATGGCGAGGTGTTCGGTTCGATCCAGGATGCTGCGGTACACCAGGGCACGGAAGTCCCCACCAAAGGGGGAGGGAATGACCGCCTCGGCCACTTTCTCCACCAGGGATTCCTTCTGGAGGCGGTACGCCACCAGGTCCTTGATGGCAACGATCTTCATGTTGTGTTTCTCGGAGATCTCCTCCAGATCCGGCATCCGGGCCATGGTCCCGTCATCCTTCATGATCTCGCAGATGACAGCCGCCGGCTTGAGCCCTGCCAACCGGGCAAGGTCCACGGATCCCTCTGTCTGGCCGGTTCGGACGAGCACGCCGCCCGGCTTCGCCCGCAGGGGGAAGATGTGTCCGGGCCGAACAAAATCTTCCGGAGTCGCGTGGTCATCTGCGGCCAGCCGAATCGTGTAGGCACGGTCATAGGCCGAGATCCCAGTGGAGATCCCCTTGCTCGCATCGATGGAGACGGTGAAAGCCGTTTCGAAGCGCGAGGTGTTCTTCTCGACCATCATCGGGAAATCGAGCTTGCGAAGCCTCTCGTCCGTCATGCTCAGGCAGACGAGGCCCCTGCCGTGAATCGCCATGAAATTGATCTTCTCCGGCGTTACATGTTCCGCGGCAAAACAAAAATCTCCCTCGTTCTCGCGGTCTTCGTCGTCCACGAGAATCAACATCTTTCCTTTGCGAATGTCTTCGATCGCGTCCCTTACCTTGGCCAACGGCATGGGAATTCTCCTTTCTCAAACCTTCTGGCATGATCCCTTGACGAACAGGGTCATGGGGCGGGTTCGGTGTCCGTAGAGAAGAGCACTGTTGTCGGACCGGCAACCAAAAATAGTAAAGAAAATAGACTGATACGTCAAGGAGTTGGACTTCCGTCTCGGTGGGCCGCACGTTCGGGCGGTCCGAGGTCCACCACCGGGGCCCATACATGACGCAGAGATCATTCTGTGATACATTGAACTCGGTAACTTGCCGATATTATAAGGGAGGCATCCCTCAAACCGAAAATAATGCCTCACCCGTGCAGCCTGTTCCGCTTGCCGTGCCCCGGGTGAGGAAGACCATACGAGGATCACAAAGTTGAAGCCAGGAACCACAAGAACCGTCGAAATCGAGTCGCTGGCATACCGCGGAGAGGGCATCGGTCACGTCCAGAACAAGGTCATTTTCGTCCCCCTCACCGCTCCCGGCGACAAGGTGGAGTTGACCATTTCGGAGAACAGAAAGAACTATCTTCGCGGATTGGTCAACCAGTTCAACAAGAGATCTCAACACCGCGTCGTTCCCCTCTGCGACTATTTCGGGGACTGCGGCGGATGTCACTGGCAACATCTGCAGTACGAATACGAGCTCGAGGCGAAGAAGAAGATATTGCAGGACATCTTGTCACGCATCGGTAAGGTGGACCCGGATTCGTACGAGTGCCTGCCCCCGATCGCCTCGCCAAGGCCTTACGGGTATCGATGCCGCATACGTCTTCAAGGTCTCACGCAAAGAACGACCGAGCTCGGGTTCTTCAAGTCCCACTCCAAGGAAATCATTCCGATCGACCGATGCGAGCTTGCCTCCGAGTTTCTCAACGAAACGATGAAGCGGCTGCACGGTTTCCTGAACTCCCTCGATTACCTGATGGGCTTCACGGAGGTACAGATTCTCGCCAGCCCGGACCAGGAAGAGGCCACGCTCGCCTTTTCCTGCCCCCAGAGGATAGACGACGAGCTGGTCAAGGATTTCTTGAAGGCCCTGAAGTCGCGCATCCCGAAAGTGTACGGGGTTTCCTTCGAAACGGTCGCCAACGGTGAGGCTCACACGGAGCACTTCGGAAACTGTGGGCTCGAATTCGACTACTCTTTCTCCCCCTTATCCGGGGAGGGGCATGTTCCGCTTCGATACCGAACACAGATCCACTCGTTCAGTCAGGTCAACCCGGAGCAGAACCGCAACCTGCTCCAGACGATCTACGAATGGGCGGAACCCTCTGGGGAGAAGGTGGTTCTGGACCTCTTCTGCGGGGCGGGCAACCTTAGCCTTCCGCTTGCCCGGGACGTGAAGAAGGTGATCGGAATGGAAAGCAGCCCCCTTGCCGTCGAAAACGCCCGCCAGAACGCGGAGCTGAACGGACTCCCCAATTGCGATTTTCGCAATGCGAACGTTTTTGAGGGCCTGGATCAGCTGGGGGGGGAGGACCGCATAGATGTTCTGATTATCGATCCTCCCCGCAAGGGGGCCAAGGAGTGTATCGGCAACATCGTAGCGCTGGAACCGTCGAAGATCCTCTACGTCTCCTGCGACCCGTCCACCCTGGCAAGAGACATGGGTCTTCTGTCGTACTCCAAGTACAGGCTGAAGCGCATCCAGCTCCTCGACATGTTTCCGCAGACCTACCACGTCGAGTGCATCGCCGAGTTCACGCCAGAGGGCTGAGCCTCTGTGGGCCTAAGCCCTTCCTTGTGCTCGCTTGGAAGCCTTCAGAGGATTGAGCTTCTTGGTCGAATCCTTCTTCTCTTCCTTGCCGTTCCCGTTGGTCGACATATTGCAGGGCCCGGGGTTCCATTTCTGGGCCGGGTCTGCGAAAACGCGGCAGAAGTTGCCGCCGGGGAAGTCTTCTATGTTCCCACATTCCTGGCAGCTCTCCACGACCGGGTGGCACTCTCCACCGTTGTAGGCGCACCCGCTCTTCTTCATGAAGATACATGTCTGGCCAGGCTTGATCGTGCTGCAAGTGTGCATTGTCAGGTCCCTCCTCTGGTTGGGCGCGTCGGCCGCGCCTTGTTTTGGCATAACAATGCCTTAATATTTCCAAATATTCTAAAAGGTTAATCCACCATTTTATTGTCATCGGCGAAACGAGTCAACCGCTTGAACCCGGAAATACGATAAAAAGAAGGTGAAAGGGAAAAGGGTCAAGGGCAAAGGGGTTGCAGCCGGACCTCCTCAGCCTTCCTGCAAGAGGCGGATGACCTCCTTGACGTCCTCCCACACCTGCCGCCGGATCGGGACGGTGTAGTTGCGAAGGACATAGGCGGGGTGAAAGGTGGGCATTACGGGAATCCCTTCGTATGCGTGCCAGGTTCCCCGCAATTGGTGCATCGGCTTGTCCACCTCCAGGAGCGCCCGGGCAGCCGGAAGCCCAAGGCTCACGATCACCCTCGGCCGGATCGCGGCAATCTGCCTCTTCAGAAAAGCAAGGCAGGCCAGCACCTCTACCTCCTGGGGGGTCCGATTCGATGGAGGCCGACACTTGAGCACATTGCAGATGTAGACCTCGGCACGAGACAGGCCCATACCGTTTTCGATGATCTGGTTCAGCAGTTGCCCTGCCCTGCCGACAAAGGGAAGCCCGGTCCGGTCCTCCTCGCCTCCGGGGGCCTCACCCACGAAGAGAATGTCGGCAGAAGGGTTCCCCTGTCCAAACACGATCTTCTTTCTGGCTCTCGACAGAGGACAGCGGGAGCAGTCACCGAGGTCATCCCGGATCGCCTCGAGTTCCTCGCTCTCGCCGGACTCCCCTTCAATGGAACAGGCCTCCGCGGGGGGGACCGTTCGTGCCGAGGGTTGAGGCAGGGGGATCGCGTCCACGTCGCTCTCGATCAGGTACTCGAGATACTCTTTCAAGGCCCTCAGACCCTCGACATCCATTCCTCCGGCCCCCTTTCCTCCGATCCGTTCTCCTCAGAAGACATCAGAACCCACAGCCGAGAGTTTGCCACGTCCGTGTCGCGAACGAAAGCCCTGGTGTAATGACCCGTCTATCAATGTGTGATAAGGTACGTCGAACCCGGCCGAGAAGAACCGGGCCAAGGAAAGCTACTTGGAGCGATGCCGGAATCCTCACACGAATCATGGATATATTATTCATTAGGATTAGTATATTAGGAGGATTTATTTATGCAAAGCTTTAGGCTTGCTCTTGCCCAGGTGAACCCGATTGTAGGCGACCTGAAGGGCAACGCCCGGCTGGTGCGCCGGTACCTCCGAAAGGCGAAAAAGGCAGGAGCAGACCTCGTCGCCTTCCCGGAGCTCGTTCTCACCGGCTATCCCCCCGAGGATCTTCTCCTGAAGCCCTCTTTCACCGACCTGAACCTGAAAGCCCTCGAACAGATCGTCCCGGAGACGAAAGGCATCACGGCAATCGTTGGTTTCGTTGACAAACAGGACGACATATACGATGCGGCAGCGGTGCTGCACAACGGGAAATGGCTGGGTACGTATCACAAACACTACCTGCCCAACTACGGGGTCTTCGACGAATTCCGGTACTTTCAGAAAGGCGATCGGGTCCTGGTCTGTAATCGATCCGGAATCCGGGTCGGTCTGTCCATCTGCGAAGACATCTGGCAGCCCACAGGCCCTCTGTCCAGACAGACCGTTCACGGTGACGTGGACCTTGCCATCAACATCTCGGCATCCCCTTTCAGCCGGGGCAAACGAAGGGAACGGGAGCAGATGCTTTCCACCCGGGCGAGGGACCATACGGTGGCCATGGCCTACGTGAACCTCGTCGGGGGCCAGGACGAGTTGATCTTTGACGGAAACAGCCTTGTTCTGGACGAGAGGGGAAAGGTCCTGGCCAAGGGGAAAGCCTTCTGCGAGGACCTCGTCGTGGCAGACTTGAACGTACGAAACGTATTCCGCGCGCGCCTCTTGGACACGAGGAGAAGACTGGAGAAACGAACCTCCGCCGGCCGGGAGCATGGAATCGACGAGATCAAGCTCCCTTCGATCCCAAAGGGAAAGGAGAAACGCCCCCCGTTGGCCGAGCGGGCCCAGCAGGACATGTCCGAAATCGAGGAGATCTTCCATGCCCTCGTGCTCGGCGTCCGCGACTACTTCCAGAAGAACGGCTTCGAGAAGGCACTCGTCGGCCTCAGCGGCGGAATCGACTCCTCTCTGACCGCCGCATTGGCAACCGAGGCGCTCGGCAGCGGGAATGTTCACGGTGTATTCATGCCGAGCCGGTTCTCTTCGAAACAGAGTCTGAAGGATGCAGAGACGCTCGCAAAAAACCTGGAGATCTCGTTTCAGGTGCTTCCGATCGATCCGGTCTACGCCACCTATCTGAAGACCCTGAAGCCCGTGTTCCGGAACCTCAAGGCAGATGTTACGGAGGAGAACCTCCAGGCAAGGATCCGGGGAAACCTCCTCATGGCACTGTCGAACAAATTCGGCTGGCTCGTCCTGACAACGGGCAACAAGAGCGAGACCTCGGTGGGGTACTGCACACTCTACGGGGATACGGCAGGCGGCCTCGCCGTTCTGAAAGACGTTCCGAAGGTAGCCGTATACGCCCTCTCCCGCTACCTGAACGAGATCCGGCGCGCCGAGAGAATCCCGGAATCGGTCCTTGACAAGGAGCCCACTGCAGAACTGCGGCCGAACCAGCGTGACTCCGACAGCCTGCCCCCTTACGAAAAGCTGGACCCGGTTCTGCACGCTTACGTGGAAGAGGATCTCAGCCTGGAGGAGATCGTTCAGCTCGGATACCCCAGAAAACAGGTCCGAGAGATTCTGCGAATGGTCGATCGAAACGAGTACAAGCGCAGGCAGGGTCCCCCGGGTCTGAAGATCACCCCAAAGGCCTTTGGAAGGGACCGACGGCTGCCGATCACCAATCGATTCAACTCATGAGAGGGCGGGCAGGAGTAGGGGCGGCCCCAAACAGGCGGGACGCCTCAGCCGGCGGCCGCACCGCCTTGAAGGTAGGATTCCAGAACCTGCTTGCTGGCCGACTCCAGCTCCGAGAAGCGGATCCCCATCCCGCTCACGGCGTTGTCCTTCTTCTTCTTGCCCACACGGAGGGTGTGCACCACGATGCCGTCTGCGGTGATCGGATCTGCCATCTCCGGGAGGCAGAACTCGACCCGGAGCTTGGTGTTCTTCGGAAGGGGTTTCTCCGTCTCGATGAAGATCCCCCCCAGGGAGAGGTTGCGGATGTAGTCCTGAAAGAAACCGTCGGCCGACTTGTACTGGATCTGGATCTGGACGGGTACGCGGCGCTGCCGCCGCCTCTCGCTGCTTGCCTTCGCCATCGCGTTTCTCCCCTTTTGTAGGCTAAAATGTTAACAAAGCCGTAAGAATAAAGTCAAGATTCCAGGTTTTTGTCCCTTTCTGGAGCCGTGCAAAGGGTCAAGGCAGTGGATCGGTCCGCGGAAATCCCATAGAATGCGGGCAAGGGCGTGCCCGGGACCCGCCCCCCCTTTAACCGAGGATCCCGTCTCCCTGAAGGAGGAACAGAGTAGATGAACCCGTTAGCAGAACAACTGAACGACCAGATCAAGAAGAACAACCCACACGTCTTCGAGATGCTCTCCCCCTTTGGAAAGAGACTCTTCTTTCCCAAGGGCATTCTTTCGCAGAGCGCCGAAGCGAAAGAAAAGGCGCACCGGTTCAACGCCACCATCGGGATCGCGCTGGAAAACGGGGAGGCGATGCATCTGGCCTGCATCCAGGACATGCTCAAGGGCATCCGGCCCGACGATGCTTTCCCGTATGCACCCGCTGCGGGAAAACTCGCGCTGCGGGAAAAGTGGAAGGAGAAACAGATTGCCGAGAGCCCGTCCCTCGAGGACAAGACGATCGGGAGACCGATTGCGACCAATGCCCTGACCCACGGCCTCACCCTCGTGGGAGACCTGTTCGTAGAACCGGGCGACACGATTCTGCTCCCGGACAAGTTTTGGGGCAACTACCGACTGATCCTGGAGGTGCGCAAGCAGGGGCGGATCGTCACCTATCCCTTCTACAGTGCCTCCGGGGGTTTTGATGTACAGGCCTTCGAAAAGGGGATCGAGGAGCAGACAGCCGGAGGAAAGAAGCTCATCGTGCTCCTCAACTTCCCGAACAACCCGACAGGGTATTCGATCAACAAAGCCGAGGCAGACGCGATTTCAGGTGTGCTGATCGAGGCGGCCCGGAAGGGCGCCCGGCTCGTGGTCGTTCTCGACGAAGCCTACTATGGCCTCTTCTACGCGGATGACCTGTTCCGTGAGTCCCTTCTCGGCAAGCTTGCCAACCAGGACGAGCGACTGCTGGTGGTCAAGCTCGACGGGGCCACAAAGGAGGAGTTCGTCTGGGGCTTCCGTGTCGGATTTCTCACCTTCGGCATTGGCGGGGCCGGCGATCAGCAAGCGGTTTACGAGGCGTTGGAGAAGAAAACGATGGGGGCCATACGAGGTTCCATTTCGAACAGCCCTCATCTTCCCCAGACCCTCGTCCTGAAAGCACTCGAGTCGCCCGACTTTCGGAAGCAGCAGGCGGAGAAATTCGCACTGCTCGAGGGGCGGGCCCGCAAGGTCATGCAGGTGCTCGAGAACCCGAAGTATGAGGAAGCCTGGACGGTATATCCCTTTAACGCGGGCTATTTCATGTGCATGGCACTCAAGGGTGTGGAAGGGGAGACTCTGCGCAAGCATCTCCTGGACACCTATGGAGTGGGACTCATCGCGGCCGGGGGCAACGACGTGCGGGTCGCCTTCTCCTGTATCGAGGAGGAGAACGTGGTGGAACTGTTCGAACTCATCTACAAAGGTGTCATGGATCTGAAGTCGTAACGAACCGAACGCCCCAGGTGATGCGCGCACCGAATGGCAGACTCAGCAAACCCGAAAACCCGGAACGACTTCCCCGCGACCTGGCAGAGGCCGGATCTCTGGCTCGAGGAGAAGGCAGAGACCCGGCCCGGCAAACCGGCGATCATCTTCAGGCATGAAAGCATCACCTACCACAGGCTGTGGGAGAGGGTTACGCGACTCGCGGGCGGACTTGCCCGCAAGGGGTTGAGGCCCGGGGACCGGATTGCCTGCCTGACCACCAACCACCCCGCCTTTCTGGAAACCTATTTTGCTTCTTCTCTCATTGGCTCGATCTTCGTGCCTCTGAACTTCCGTCTGGCCGAAGCCGAGATCCGACACCAGATAGAAGATTCGCAACCTTCGGCCCTCGTTCTCGGCCCCACCCAGGAAGAGCACTCCGATCGTTTCTTCCGGGACCTGGCTGCAGGGGCGATGCGGATCGTACGGATCGAAACCGGGAAGGCAACGGTCGCCCCGGACTACGAGAAGCTCATCGAGACAGGCCATGGCGTGGATCGCAATGATCTCGACCGGTCCTTCTCTCCGGAAGATCCACAACTGATCATGTATACCTCGGGGACGACCGGCACGCCCAAGGGTGCGCTCCTTCCTTACAGAAAGACCCTCTACAACAGCCTGAACGCGGAACGCTTCTTCGAGCTGACCGAGGAGGACAGCGTCCTGGTCTCGGTTCCCCTGTTCCATTCTCTCGGCCTGAACATTCTGAGCGTGCCGGTCCTGTTCCAGGGGGGCACGGTGGTCCTGCTCGAGAGTTTCGAGCCTGCCGAAGCCCTACGGGCGATGAGGCGGCACGGGGTCACCTTCATCGGAGCGGTTCCCACGATCTACAAACGCCTGCTCGACCACGGACTCGAGGGCTCGGACCTTTCCGGACTCAGGTTCGGTTTCACCGCTGGGGCTCCGATTCCGACCTCTCTCATCGAGGCGTACCATGAACGGGGCATACTGCTGAAGCAGGGGTTCGGCCAGACGGAATCCTCCATCCTTTGCTGTCTGGACGCCGAGGACGCGATCCGGAAGGCGGGCTCCGTTGGAAAGCCGGTCGTCCATGCCGAGGTCAAGGTCGTGAACGAACGGTTCGAGGAGGCCGCGGTCGGTGAGACAGGGGAAATCGTCGCAAGCGGGCCGATCGTCATGCTGGGCTACTGGGGGCGTGACCAGGAGACCGAAAAGGCGTTTCAAGGCCGCTGGCTCCGTACACAGGACCTTGCCGTTCGTGACGGGGAAGGCTTCCTCACCCTGGTCGGGCGCAGCGGCGACATGTATATCAGCGGCGGAGAAAACGTCTACCCTGAAGAGGTCGAAAGGGTCTACCGCGGGCATCCGGACCTGGAAGAAATCGCGGTGATCGGGATGCCGGATCCGGATCTGGGAGAGGTGGGGCTCGCTTTCGTGATCCTTCGCGAAGGCTGCTCCTTGGACGAGGGGGCCCTGAGGGATTACGCTCGCGGCAGGCTCTCGCGCTACAAGATACCACGGAGATTCTCGAGGGTAGACGCCCTGCCGCACACCGTTACGGGCAAGATCCAGAAGTATCTCCTTCGACAGCGACTCTCCGGGAACGACGGACCGCTTTTGAGTTGAAAACCCGTGTCAGGGAGGATAGACTGGAACACGAGAGGAAGTTGCCGGCGAGATCGCGCTGCACAGTGCTCGCTTGCATGCAAGAGGTCCCTACTCCTCGAGTTCGTTGACCGGTTTCCGAGCGAACGAGTGGTCTTCGACAGCACCCTCCCCACGCTCCGCTTCTGCTCCGTATCCTGCTTCCACGGTCTCTCGACACCAGGCTCCGCACTGAGCCGGGTGACTCGCCTGCAGGGTTCTCCTTCGACCGATGTACCTGGACCCGCAGCACACAAAGTGCCGGGTCTCAGAAGGCTTGGAAAAGGAGGGTAGAAAGATGAAGGCAGGCATCTTCTTCACGGGCTCGGGCCCCATCCTCGTCCTCACCACATACGAGGACCTGAGACATGCGAATCTCGTCGACAAGCTGGCTTCCAAGGGCATCAAGAAATTCATCGCCTGCGAGGTTGCCGAGGAGAAGGCAAGAAAGGCTTACGGCAAGCACTTCGATGTGATCATGGGGGATCTCAGGCAGACGGATGATCTTCGCGTGCTCGACTATGACGGGCACAGGATCTTCCTGAACTTCTCCCTCAAGGAAATCGGCGAGCCACTTCTCTTCGAACCGTAGACGGAGGGCCGCCGAGGCCCCATCATCAGGCAGACCGGGAGACTTCTGCCTCCAGCTTGTCCTTCATGTCCAGCAGGAAGTCGTAGAAGAAATCCGTCGCTTCGATCTTGGTTCGCGGCTCCATCAGCTTGCCGATCACAGGGATCTTGAGCCAGAAGACGGTAAGCCAGTGGATCTCCGTTCCTTCGCCGCGGGGGATCAACTCCACGCGGCCGATCTCGTGCCCGAGGGGTCTCGAGCACTTGACCACCTTGTATTCGAACATCCGCGGAGGTTCGAACTTCACGATGTCTTCGACGAACTTGCTGCCCATGCCGTGGACTTCTCGAACAGCGCCCACCCCGTTGCGCTCCTTCTCGCCCTCCTTCAGCAACTTCGACACACTGAACCCTTTGTATCGGACATACCCCTCGTGATCACTGAGGGCTTCCCACACCTTCTCGATCGGCGCGTGGATGTAGGTCTTCATGATCACGGATTGCATCGTGTTCCCCCCTTCTCTTCTTCGTGAAGCCTCTAGGCTTTGGTCCGAGCCCCGAGGTCTCCATCCAATGATCTCATTCGGGTTCTACCTGTTCCTCCTGGGCTGCAAGACGGTCGGCCACAAAAAGCTGCATCCACTCACGAGCGGTTTTCGGAGGCTGGGTCGTCTCTTCCCGATGCTCGAGCACGATCGTGCCGGTCGGGCATTTGTGCACGCAGACCCCACAACCGATACAGAGATCTTCGTCGACCGAGACCGCTTTGTTGAATTTGCTGGTCGCCTCACCGGACACTTTCAGTTCAATGGCGTCCATGGGGCAGCGTTTCACGCAAAGGCCGCAGGCCTTGCATGTTGCCGGGGTGACCTTGACCACATAGTTGGATTTGCTCATGGCCTGGGAATGGGACAGCAGGTGATACGGCCGGAACATGGTGCAGTAGATCGGATCGCAACTGCAGATGGTGTCCGGTTTCTCCTCCTGGTTGCTTATGCCGTGCACCAGTCCGGCATCGGCCGCCTTCTTGAGAATCTCCAGGGTTTCCTCTTTCGTGATTTCCCGGCCCAGGCCGTGCTTGACGATGTGCCGGCCCAGTTCATCGAAATGCAGGCAATTCTCGGACGGATAGGCGCTTTCCTGGTAGTCCGGGTCCAGCTTGTGCTTGTGCCTGCATGGGCAATGGGACACCGTGTAGTACTCGAACTTGTCCACCACCTGCTCGATGTCTTCGAACGGAAGGACCTGTCGCGTGTCCTCGATCGTCTTCTTGATCGGGATGGCCCTCAATCCCTTCTGATGCACCGCATCCATCTGGTCATACCACCCGTCCATGTAGTACCGGTTGGAGTAGTGCGCCACATTCTTCAATTCCTCGGTCTCTGCTCCGCTCCAGTAGGGCATCCTCAGGAACATCTGTTGGGCATCCAGCAGCTTGTAGCGAACCGAATCGCCACGCGAGCTTTCGTACATCAGGCCCTTTTCACAGAGCGCCTTGATCTTCGGCGCAACTTCGGCCGGGTCCATTTCCTTCGCGGCCGCGATTTCCTCGATGGTCTTCGCGTTCAAAGGAATACCCGTCATGAATTCTGCTTCTTCGGGTGAGACATATGAGGTGATCATGGGCATCATGGCCTCTGATTTCGTAAACGCCCAGACCGGGTTATCCAGCCATTCGATGAACTTCTGATACTTCTCCTCGTCCGTCACTTCCTTCCTCCCTTCTATTCGGTTCGTACGTTGCCGTACTTCGCTGCTCATCACGTGCCCCTGTTCTAGGTTCCGCCGGACGTTTGTTCCTTGGCGGCAGCGGCCTCCGCGAAGCCACGCTGTATCAACTCGATCGGATTCTTCGGAGGATGGTCAAGCACCTCCTTTCGCTCGAGCACGAGGGAATCGGAGGGACACTTGACAACGCAGACACCGCAGCCGATACAGTCTTCCAGATTGACCGACGCCAGCCGGCCCTTCTTGTTTGTGAGCTCCTTCTTCCCCTCTTCTCGCTCGACAACCGTGATCCGGTCCTTGGTCTCCGGTGCATCTTCGACCTTGAGGGCATACATGGGACACCGCTTGACGCAAAGCCCGCATCCGATGCATGTGTCTTGATTGACACGGACCAGGTAGTTGGATCGAGAAAGGCCGTCCACATGTTTGAGCTTGTGGAAGGCCTCGAAGAAGAGGCAGTCGTTCGGGTCGCAATTGCAGATGGTGTCCGGGGCTTCCTGCCAGTTGGCAACACCGTGGACCAGCCCGGCCTCGGCAGACTTCCGCAGGATTTCCTCGGTTTCCTCCCGGGTGATTTGCCTCCCCATCCCGTTTTCGTCTATGTAGCGTCCGAGCGCGCCGAAATGGAGGCAGTTCTCCATGGGATAAGTGGAATCCTCGAAATCCGGGTCGAGCTTCTTGCGGTGCCGACAGGGGCAGATGGAGACGCTGAAGTAGTCGTGCTGATCGAGCACCTTGGCGACTTCTTCATAGGGCATGACGCCCCGTGTGTCCTCGATCGTTCCCTCGATAGGCAATGCCCGGCAGTACTTTGTTGAGGTGTGTTCGAAGCGGTCCCAGGCCCCACGATAGTAGTATTGGTTCGTCCAGGGTGCAATACCCTTGGTTCGCCCGTCCGTCTTCCCGGGCCAATAGGTAGCACGGTACTGGACAAAGTAGACATCGTTCAGGCTGTAGCGAATGGTATCGCCTACGACGACGCGGAAGACCAGCCCCTTGTTGGCCAGCGCATCCATCCGGTCCTTCAACTCGGCCGAGTCCATCTTCTTCTGTTCGGCCAGCTCTTCGAGGCTCTTTCCCTGAAACGGGATCCCCGTCACCAGAGAGGCCTCCTCGGGCGTATAGGTGGCCTTCATGAGGGGCAACAGGGCATCCGACTCCGGAAGACCCACCACGCTCTGTCGATACCAGCTCATAAGGCCTTCGTAGATCTCTTGCTCTGACATGAACCGTTCCTCCTTAACGTTGAGGTCTCTCTTCCATGACTTGCTTGAGCAGGTCGCGGAGAGTATTGGACTGTTCCTGACTCAACCGGCTCAGGAATTCCTCGTTCGCATCAACCATGGTGGAATGGATCTCCTTGGCATACTCGATGCCTTTCTCTGTCAAACAGGCCAAGAAGGCCCGGCGGTCGCCGGGCTGTGGACGGCGCTCGACCAGATCCATCTTTTCCAGCCGATCCAGGATTCCCGTCATGGTGGCAGAGGTGATCTGCACCTTCTGGCCCAGAGCGTGCTGTGGGATGCAGTCCTCTTCGCCCAGGAAATTCAGGACCATGGCTTGAGAAGCGGTCACCCCCAGGTGCTCGACCCTTCTCGACGTGAATCCGACCCCGGCCAGGCTGGCTTTGGTCAACAGGAAGAAAATGCAGTCTCGTGCCTCCATCCGCCGCCCCTCCTTTAAAGTATACCAGTTTTTAGCATACCTATTATTAGCATGCAAGCTTTTTTTGAATCCCTTGTCTCCACCGTCCTCGAGGGGCACCCTTTTCAGCACCCCTTCGCCACGGCCTTCTTCAATGCGACTGCCAGGTCCTCAATCTTGTACGGCTTCTCGACCACCCCGACAAAGCCGTACTCCCCAAAATCCGACATGACCGGATCATCCGAATACCCACTTGAGATGACAACCTTTGCATCCGGATCCATTCCCATGAGTTCCCGGACGATCTCCTTGCCGCCCCTGCCCCCGCGAATCGTCAAATCCATGATGACCACATCGAAGGGTCGTCCTGCATCTTGCGCCTGCCGGTAGCGTTCCAGCCCCTCTTCTCCATCACTCGCCACCGCCACTTCATAACCGGAACGTCTCAACATCTCACCGGCCGATCTGCGGATCATTTCCTCGTCATCGACCAAAAGGACTCTTCCGTCCCCTCTTGTCCGTCCCTCGGTCTCTTTCTCCTGACCTGCCAGACTCTCCTCAGAGGCCGGCAAGTAGACCTCGACGGTCGTACCCCTCTCCACCTCCGAACGGACTCGAATATGCCCTCCATGATTTCTCACGATGGTGAAGCAGGTCGTGAGACCAAGGCCGCTTCCCTTCTGTTTCGTGGTGAAGAACGGATCGAATACACGGTCCAGGTGTTGCCTGGGGATGCCGACACCTTCATCCGTCACGGTGACGTTCACGTATCTGCCTTCCTTCAGGGGGATCTTGTCGTTCTCCTCGACCAGCACGTTGTTCGCAGAGACCCGGATTCTTCCCCCGCCGGGCATTGCCTGATCCGCATTGATCACAAGATTGTGGATCACCTGACCGATCTGCCCCTCATCCGCGGAAACCGGCCACGGATCCTCGGGAAGAGAATACTCGCTCTGTACCCTCGAACCACTCAAGGCGAACTCGGCCGCGTCTTTCATCAACCTCACGACGGAGACGGTCTTCTTGATCGGTTTTCCCCCCTTTGCAAAGGCGAGCAGCTGGTGCGTCAGGCCCTTTGCCCGGGAACAAGCCTTCTCTGCGTCTCCGAGCATTTCCGAGACATCATCCTCGAACTCGCCGTACATCTTCACCATGGAGATGTTGGTCCAGATAGCCGTCAGGAGATTGTTGAAATCATGCGCGATTCCGCCCGCGAGAACACCAAGGGATTCGAGTTTCTGGGATCTCAAGAGCTCCTGTTCCAGCTGGACGCGATCCGTTATGTCCATCAGAGATACCAGTATTCTCGAATATGTCTTCTCGTAACCCGGAAGGACGGACCATTTGTAGAGGATGTGCTTCGGCTTTCCCTTGACGGTCATGGAAGCCACCTCTCTTTCGAAAAAGATCCTGCCTTCGGCTACGGCGAGAATGCCTGTAGAAAAGGGCGGAGATGTAGACTTGGGAATGAGACGAGCCAGGTCTTCCAGAATTTCCTCCTTGGTGTTCGCTTCCAGCATCCTCAAGCTCGCGTTGTTCATCTCGAGCAGCTTCACCTTCCTCTCGCATCGAAGTGCTTCCTCCGGGTTCTGCACAAAGTACTCTCTAAGGTCGGTGACACCTCTGCCCCTCATCTCGTCCGCGAAACTCTTGACGTAAGAAGCATCGATCTCCCAGAGCGCCATCGGGGCTTCATCGAAGAAGGAGCGGTAACGCTCCTGGCTCTCACGCAGAGCATCTTCCGTCCTCTTTCGAGAGCTGATTTCCTCTCGCAACCTTCTGTTCGAGTCCCTCAACTCCTCCGTTCGTTCTTCTACCAGGACTTCGAGCTTTTCCTGATGAACTCGCAGCTCTTCCTCCAATCGCGTGCGCTGAAGAAGGCCGCCCAGAATACCCGCCGAAGCGTTAAGGGCCTCCATCTCGGCCTGCGACCACTCCCGCTCGGCAGAGCATTCATCGAATCCGATGAATCCCCACCAGTCCTTCTCGACAAAGATCGGCATGGCAACGATCGATTGGATGTTCTGGGAATCGAGCACAGGTTGCTCACTCAGCGGAAAGTCCTTCACGTGACCTCGAATCGTGTCGCCCCGGCTCATGACCTCTACCCAGCGCGTCACTCCCATGGCTTCCCAGCAGGCGCTTTGAAGAGCCGGATTTCCCAGTTGCGGCTCGATACCGGGGGCGACCCATTCGAAGCGCTGACTCGTCAGGGGTGTGCCGTCCTCACCCAGGTGGTTTTGAAACATATACACCCTGCTCACCTGGGTCGCCTCCCCAAGACGCCGAAGCATTTCCCGGACGGCTTGTTCGGACGAGGTCATGTGCAGGCAGCGGGTTGTGGCGGCCGCCAGAGCCCCAAGGATTGCATCACGGCTTCTCAGGTCCTTTACGGATGGAACCGGCTCTTCGGTTCTCGTATCTTTCCCATTGCCCTCAACGCTCATTGTACGCGGTTCTCCTTCTCCCCGTAGCCGGGATATGGGTTCTCCGAATATGTAAGATCCGTGAACAGAGAATGTCAACGAAAAAGGGTGCCGGATCGTTCAGACGGGCAATCGAGGGCTTCCCGAGATGCCCAGAGAGCTGCGAACCTCGGCAGTGAGCGCTTCCAGGCAGACGAACGCGCGGGTGTCCAGGCCGGCGCTCATCTCCTCCATGGAAGCACAGGCCCCGGGGGGGAGAAAATCCGGGATCAGGTCCGCAAGAGGTACGATCCAGAAGGGCTGCACCGCTATGTCCGGATCGGGCAGGGTGAGCCCCTCCGATTCGATCTCGAGATCCCCGTAGACCAGCAGGTCCAGGTCGAGCGTCCGGGGTTCGTATCGATCCCCGGTCCTCGTGCGCTGCACCCTTTTCTCAATCTTGCGGAGAACATCGTACTTGAGCTCGGAAGGTGCAAGGTCGGTTGCGATCTTGAGCACACCGTTCACGAAGGGGGGCAGTTCGCGACGATCCGGCGACAGGGCGGGGTTCCGGTAGAACGCTGAAGTTGCGACCACCTGCACGCGGGATCGGAGAAGTGATAATGCGGCCAGAATGTGTTCTTCCGGATCCACGTTGGATCCGACACCGACAAAGGCCTCAACAGATACCGAAGAAATGTCGCCCATACGCTGCAATCCAAGTTTGTTGCGTCACCGGGCTTCGTTATGGAGGGGTTTCAGGTTGGGCCCCGACCCCTGCCCCCTGATCCCTGATCCCTGACGATCTCGACACCGACGGTACGCGTGGCTCGAAGAGCACCCGGTTTCTCGACACAGACCCTGACCCGCTGCACCCCGGGCTCTGCCAGGCACGCCTCGGCGATCCTTTCCGCGAGGGCCTCGATCAGGAAATGGCGGGACTCCGCAACAAGGGCCTCGATCCGATCTCGCACCGACTTGTAGTCGACCGTAAGGCTCAGGTCGTCCTTGCGGCCCGCCTCTGCAAGATCCACATCCAGGTCCAGGTCGATTTTGACCGTCTGTCGGACCTCTCGCTCCCAGTCGTTCACCCCGATCGTGCAGGCAAGGCGGAGGTCTCTTAAGAAGATCCGGTCCATGGGTAGGAAACTGCGTCCGGTTAGAGTCTACTTGGGAAGTGATTCATCCGAAACCGGCGGTTCACCCTCTTCGTCAAAGGGCTCATCCGCGTAGGAATCCATGGATTCGGGGGCGTCGTAGCCCGTCTGGGCCCGCAGGGCGCCCAGCTCTTTCTCCGCCCCTTTCAGCTGCTTCTTGATGCGGCCCGTGTTGACAAGGTCATACGCACCCATAAGGAGAACGCCCGCCAGAAAGCATATGGGAGCTACAAAACCGAGTGGAATAGGGGCGGTTTGCCATTTCCAGAAGAAGAGATCAAGCTGCAGGGTGATGTGTTCGCCGCGAAGAGGTTCGATGTTCTGTACCCCTGCAGTGATCACGAGCACGAGCAGAATGACGGAAAGAACCAACTTGATCGTTCTCATAATGCTTCCCCCATTTCCCCGAACACTTCGATTTTCTGGAGTAGAACAGCTGCCCGGTTTCGTACTAGCTCACGCCTCTTCTAGTTGTCCAAAGATCGGCGACAGGGTCTTCCATGTGTCGGCAAGAGATTCGGAAAGCACACGCGTCTCAGCCAGCACGGCCATGAAGTTGTTGTCCCCGTTCCAGCGGGGCAACAGGTGAAAATGAAGATGCTCCTCGACCCCTGCACCTGCCACCTTCCCGAGATTCATTCCAAGATTGAGCCCGTCCGGGCCGTAGGCCTCCTTCAGACGGCGGACGGAATCCCGCACGGTCTCCATCAACTCGGCCGTCTCTTCCGCATCCAGATCTTCGAGCTGCGACACGTGACGACGAGGAGAGATCAGAAGATGTCCATTGATGTAGGGGTACTTGTTCAGCATGACGAAGCAACGCTCCCCTCGAAAGAGGAGGCCCGCTTCCTCGGGGTCCATATCGAGCGCGTCACAGAAGATGCAGGTCTTGGCTTTGGGCCCCAAGATGTATTCCCTCCTCCATGGTGCCCAGAGTCTTCTCAACGGCGGGTCCCCCGTCAAACGCCCTCTCCCCCTCCCTGGACCGCACCACCCGATTCGTTCCCTTGGTTGATGCGCTCGTAGAGCTCTTTGCCGATCTTGAAAAAGGGCATCCTCTTGGCGGGAATCCTGACCGACTCGCCGGTCTTCGGATTCCTCCCCTCCCGATCCCCCCGGTTCTTCACCTTGAAGCTTCCGAATCCACGGATCTCGATCCGGTCCCCTTCGACCAACGCATCCACCATGCTGTCGAAGATCGTGTTCACGATGATCTCTGCATCCTTTCGCGTCAGGTACGGGAGCCGCTCCGCCACACGGTTGATGAGTTCTGACTTCGTCATGTCATCTCCTCCCTGAAACTGAGAATCCTTCGGGATGAAAGCTCATGGGATCCCATGTTCAAGGGTCGAGCGGAGCATACTTCCCATTGCCTCCGCGAGTCCCTGAACCAGGTATTCCCAAATCTTCTTCCGCTTCTCTTCCGGATAAAGGATCACGGGTTTCCCTTCGATGCCCGCCAGTTCCGCCGCCCTGTCGAGGGCATCCTGGAAATTCCCGAGTGAATCCACCAACCCCTGCTCTTTTGCCTGCTCCCCGGTGAAGACCCTGCCATCCGCCAACGGCTCGATTTCTTCGACGGTTCTTCCTCTGCCGAGCGCCACATCGCGGATGAACTGCTCGTGAATATTGTCGATCAGATCCTGCAGGACCTTTCTCTCCTCTTCCGTCATCTCCCTTGTCGGGTTTCCCAGATCCTTGAAGCGTCCGGCCTTGAGCACCTCGGATTTGAGCCCCACCTTCTTCATCAACTGCTCGATGTTCGGGTACTCCGAGATGACACCGATGCTGCCCGTAAGGGTCCCCGGATTGGCGATGATCTCTTCGGCCGCGCATGCCACGTAGTACCCGCCGGAAGCGGCAACGTTGCCCATGGAGGCCAGAACCACCTTGTCGCCCTTGAGTTTCTGTATCTCCGCGTAAATCTCCTGCGCGGCGACCACCGTCCCTCCCGGCGAATCGATCCGGAGGACGAGTGCCTTCACATCCTGGTTCTCTTCGTAACGCTTGAATTGCCTTATCGTGTCCTCTGCGCTGGTGAGGACCCCCTGGATGGAAATGACAGCGATCTTTTCGTTCGAGAGGGAAATCCGGCTGCTCTCGAACAGGCCCCACCGCCCCGCAACGTAACTGATCAAGAAGATCAATCCCAGTATCGAGACGAGGACGACAATGCCCTTCCCTCTTCTCTGGCCCGGCATCTTTCTTTTCAACCCCCACATCTAGGGGTGTATCAAGGTAGAAGGTGATTTCAGGACCGGAGCCTCAACCGTCAAGGCTTCTCCTCTTCCCCCTCCTCTTCCGAACCACCGGAATCTCCCGGAGGGACCGTTTCCGCTGAAGGATCGGTCGCCACCGGCTCCGGAGCCAGCTCTGCGGGAGGCTCTGCGGGAGGCTCTG
>JANQFG010000144.1 GCA_028277985.1 bacterium
CCCTTCTCCCCATGCATCCTAGAGGTGCAGCAATTCCTCGAGAACCGCGTCGTGCACCATGGGCCTGAGGGCCCGGATCGCCCTGTTCTCCCGGCTCGGATGGACCCGGTTCGTGAGAAAGATGACCGAAATGAACCGATCACAATCCATCCATAGAGAGGTACCTGTGAACCCGTTGTGACCGAAGCTGTACCGCGAGTAGTGGGTGCCGGAAGAGGAGCCTTGCGCCGAGGGCGTATCCCAGCCCAGGGCCCAGGTTCCCCCGGGAAGCCCGCCTTGCCTCTCGAGAAAGGTCCTCAGGGCCTTGGTGGCGAAGAGGTCCGACCGGCTCTGCAATCCCTCGAATACCTCCGCTACGACCCGATCCAGGTCGGCGGCGGTAGAGAACAGGCCCGCATGTCCCCCGACGCCTCCCAGGAGGCGGCAGTTCTCATCGTGCACCTCCCCCGCGAGGATCCTTGCCCTCCAGGGGCAGTCCTCGGTAGCGGCGATTGCCTCGTCTTCTCGCTTCGCAGTTCCGGCATCGATAGGGGCCCTTCTGAAGCCGATCCCATCGAGACCCAGGGGCCGGGCGATCTCCTCCTCGAACAGTCGGTCCAGGGACAGGCCGGCCACCCGTTCCAGTATCGCTCCAATCAGAAGAAAGCCCAGATCGGAATAGACCTCCTTCTCGCCGGGCCGTGCTTCCAGGGGCTCTTCGAGAACCCTCGCCGCGATCTCTTCCGTGCGGATCGGCTGCCACTCTTCCGGGAACTGCTGATAGAAAGGCCTCCAAGCGGGAAGACCCGACCGGTTCGACAGCAGCTGCCGCAGGGTGATCTGCCGCTTTGCAGGATCCTTTAGAGGCGAGAACCACGTCTCCAGGCCCTGATCCAGGCCCAGGAGGCCCCTGTCGGTCATGATCAGGGTCAAGAGGCCGGTACAAACCGGTTTGGTCAGAGAGGCAAGGTCGAACACGGTTTCCCGGGTCATGGGAAGCGCGTCGGGCACCTTTCGGCGCAGCCCATACGCCTCGAAGAACACGGGCCCTTGCGGGCCGCGGACCAAGAGGACGGCCCCGGGCACCTGGCCTGCCTCTACGATCTTTTCCCGAAGCAGGCGGTCGACTCTTGTAAGGCCTCTGGAGGTCATTCGTGCAGCTTCACGGCAGGCTCGAGGATGGAAACCACGCCTTCCCTGCCATCGATTTCCGCAGCCACCCCGAGGGGCAGCGGGACGTTGTGCTCCCCGTGCCCTACGGGGAGGCCGCATACGACGGGCACACCCAGATCCCGGGTATTCTCTTCGAGCACCGCGTCCATGCCCTCCCTATGGTGTCCCTCGGGTTCGCCGAGCCGCCGCGCCATGAACTCGCCGAAGAGCAGACCTGCAATCGAAGAGAGCTTGCCTGCCTGCCGGAGTTGAAGGAGCATTCGGTCCACCTGGTAAGGCTTTTCGCCCCGGTCTTCCAAGAGTAGGATCCTGCCCGTGGTCTCTACTTCCCAGGGCGTGCCCAGGGTGGAGCAGATCAAGGACAGGTTTCCCCCCACGATCGGTGCCCGGGCCTGTCCGGGTCGAATCCATCGCAGATCCCCGGCCGGAATCGGGCCCATTGGCTCGGCCTGCGTCAGGAGCCTGAGAAGACAGTCGCGGGTCGTATCCGAGAGCTTCCCCATCTCGTTCACCACCGGGCCATGGAAACAGACCAGGCCGGCCGCCTGGAGGAGGAAAGCGAGGAGACAGGTTGCGTCGCTATAGCCTAGAAAGATCTTCGGGTTGGCCCGAAACAGGGAAGGATCCAGCTGGTCCAAGATCCGTTGAGCGCCGTAGCCTCCGCGCACCACGAAGACCGCTGCAACCTCCGGATCTTCGAACATGCGCTGGATTTCATCCGCCCGTTCCCGGTCCCCGCCCGCCAGAAACCCTTTGCGCCGTTCGAGGAGATCGGGCTGGTGTTTGACCCGGAACCCCTCGGACTCAAGAAACCGGATACCGGATTCGAGCGCTTCCGGCTCGAAGGGGCTGGAAGGCGCCACCAGCCCTACCAGGTCCCCCTTTCGAAGCATGGGGGGCTTGGCAAACGTGTTTTCAGCTGCCATGCCTGCCTTACTCTTCACCTTGCCAGTAGCGGATGGTCTCGCATTCCTCTTCCATGGGGCGAACCTTGTCGCGGAGCATTTCCTCTGTCATGGCGATGCGGTCCTTGACGGCCACTCGTTCTCGCTGGTAGGCATTCTTCTTCCTGGATGTGGTCGACCTTCGGATCACCCGGTTGAGTTCCACGAGCCTGTCCTGGTCTTCATCGAGCTGTCGGATCAACCGCTCCCTTTCTTCCTCCACCCTCTTCAGACACTCCGAGTAATCATCGGTCGGACTCGGCGGTGTCTTGGCCGACGTATCCGTGGGCGAGGGAGGAGGCGGCGCCGGCGTCACGCTGATCGTCTCCTCAGGAAGGGACTCGATATGCACCTGCTCCCTGTAAGAAGGGGGCACCCTCGTGAGGTCGTCGGTGAAATGCGTATTTCCCTCTTCGTCCTCCCAACTGTAGAACGCAGCATGGGCCGCTGCAGAGAACGTAATTGTAACCAGGACCATCAGAGAAAGCACGATTCGACCCGGGTCCTTCATCGTCTCGTCATCCTTTCTGTAGCAAAACCTCTTTTTTGAGCCTTGGACATGGATTCGGCCAACTTGGGCAAAATCATTATTCAATTTGTGTGCCATCAACCGGTCCCGGCGCGTCAGTATATCCCAGAAGAAATGCAAAAAGCGAGTCTCAAGGGGCAATGCCGGCCGCTCACGGCACCCCTGGCAAAGTGCCGATCCACTTGACAAATCCGCCTGGAATTCTAGAATTCGATTAGGCTTTACCCGTAAACCCCGGAGACACCCGAAGACCGAAGGTAAAGTCAGAGGACCGACCTGCCGACCTTCCTGGAAGGAGAATCTTCCATATGCATCCGATTCTTGTCCAGTTTTCCGGATTCAGCATCCATTCCTACGGCGTCATGCTCGCGGTCGGTTTCATCGTGGGAATCAGCCTGGCCGCCAGGGAAGCGGTGCGGACCGGTATCGATCCGGAGAAGGTGCTCAATCTGTCCTTCTGGATCCTGGTCAGCTCGATCATCGGGTCCCGCCTGTTCCACTGCATCGTCTTCTATCCCCAGTACCTCGACGATCCTCTGAGAATCCTGATGCTTTGGGAAGGAGGCCTGGTCTTTTACGGAGGATTCCTGGGAGCCCTGCTTGCCGGTGTCGTGTATTGCCGAGTCCAGAAGCTCAATTACTGGGAGCTCGCCGACCTTCTCATGCCTTCGGTCATGCTCGGGTTGGTTTTCGGCAGAATCGGCTGTACCATGGCCGGCTGTTGTTTCGGCAAGGTCTGCGGACCGGAGTTCGCCCTGGGGATCACCTTTGACAATCCCCTGGGGCTGGGGGTCAAGAACACGCCGCTCTACCCGACGCAGGTGATCTCGGGGATCAACGGGTTCCTGATCTTCCTCGCCCTCTGGCTGTACAGGGAAAAGAAGAGGTTCCACGGCGAACTGGTTGCCATCTGCCTGATCGTCTACGGCATCACTCGATCCCTGATCGAAATCCTTCGAGAGGACCCGAGGGGTTTCCTCCACATGGGACCTGTCCTGCTGTCGGAATCACAGGTCGTGAGCGTGTTCATGCTGCTCCTTGCCGCATACGTGCTGATTTGGGTACGCCCAAAGCAGGTCCTATCCTCACAACCCCATAGCAGTTAGAAGGCAATCCCGGACATGAAGATCAAACTCGGACTCCCGAAGGGGAGCTTGCAGCAGGCTACGTTTCAATTGTTCAAGAAGGCGGGCTACACCCTCAGCGTGGGGGAAAGATCCTACTTTCCGGATGTGGACGACCCGGAAATCTCCTGCCTCCTGATCCGGGCCCAGGAGATGGCCAGGTACGTGCAGGACGGCGTACTGGATGTGGGCCTCACGGGCAAGGACTGGGTCCTCGAGCATGGGGCCAGTGTCAAGGAGGTCACCTCCCTGCTCTACGCTAAGGCCGGTTTCCGGCCGGTGAGGTGGGTGCTGGCCGTACCTGCCAACTCCCGAATACGTCGCGTCGAGGATCTGGAAGGGAAGCGCGTGGCCACGGAGCTCGTGCAGTATACGAAGCGCTACCTCCGGGAGCGAAACGTCAAGGCAGTCGTGGAGTTCTCCTGGGGAGCCACGGAGGTGAAGCCTCCCACCCTGGCGGACGCCATTGTCGAGCTGACCGAAACCGGAACCACGATCAAGGCGCACAACCTGAGGATCGTGGAGACGATCCTCGAGTCAACCACGGTCCTGATCGCGAACCGCGAATCCTGGAAGAATCCTGGAAAGAAGGAAAAGATCCAGAATCTGGCCCTTCTCCTTCAGGCGGCCATCGAGGCGGAGCACAAGGTCGGCTTGAAGATGAACGTGCCCAGGAAGTCCATGGAGAGCGTGCTCGCGGCCCTGCCTGCCCTCCACACTCCCACCGTCTCGCCGCTGAGCGACGAAGGCTGGTGCAGCGTGGAAGTCATCCTCGCGGAGAAAGAGGCCCGGGAGTTGATTCCGCAGCTGAAGCGGAAGGGCGCTTCTGGAATCTTTGAGTATCCTCTGAACAAGCTGGTCTACTAGAGGTCTATTGGGACGACCCCTTCGTCCGCCTGTTGCCCAGCAGCAATTGCGGTCCAGCGCGGTCCAAGTTCCGTCTCTGATTTGCTTGGGCTCCGTCGCCCCCCCGTGTCTCTACCCACCCGTATAATGCACGAAGCCTTCTGCTGAGAGCATTATGCGGGTAAAGTCGCCCGGCACAAATCCGAGCCGGAACTTGGACCGCACCGAACAAGGCGCTGGCTCAGCACCCCAGATGACCTCTTCCTGTCCGCCCAACAGCCCAAGAACGCCAATGCCACCCAACCCCGACCAAAGCCAAATTGGAAGTCACACTTCGATGGTGAGTCCGTCGTGTGCGAGGGTGATCGGTCCGTCGTAGTGAAGGCGGCAGGGCGTCAACAGGTCCTGCCCCTTGCAGGCCGGGTAGAAGTGCGTGAGCAGGAGGCGACGGCAGCGCGCCTTTGCCGCGATCCTTCCTGCCTCTGACGGGGTGAGGTGGCCCGGTCTCTCCTCCCCATCCGGAAAGGAGCACTCGAGAACCAGAAGATCCGCGTCCTTTGCAAAGACAGCCAGCTCTTCGCAGTACTCGCTATCCCCCGAGTATACGAGACGCTTTCCATGTTCTCCCCGGATCTCGTAAGCGATCGCCGCGGGGCCGTGCCGAACCGGGCACGTGGTCACCTGGACGCCTTTGAGCGACGCCGTTCCGGACTGCAGGACCTGTGCCTCCCGGCGATACCCCTCCGCATCGATCCACGGACCGTAGGCGGCCTCGAGGCTGCTCAGAAATTCGTGCAATCCTGTCGGGCCGAAAAGCATCAAGGGCTCTACCCTAGGCCATTCCGGGTTGCGAAAGGCGAACAGCAAGGGAACGAGATCCCCGGTATGGTCCGGATGAAAGTGACTGAACAGTACCCCGTCCACCCGGCCGACGTCGATCCCGAAGCGCTCGGCCCGGTACAACGATCCGGACCCCAGATCCAGGAACAGCAGGGTGTCCCCGGAACGTAACGCCATCCCCGGCGAACCTTTCTCCTTGTCCGGAATGGCTGTTCCGCAACCCAAGACCGTGAGCTGCATCTCACACTCCCCCCGGTTCATGTGCGGATTGTGGCATGCTTTGCCCCGTGATACACTGATAATTTGCGCAAACGGGAGCCTTGGCGAATGGCAAAAGTAAAGAGCACCATCGATCTCATCATGGAGAAGACCAAGCATCTCTCCCTGAACGAAGAAGAGAAGGATGCGCTCGACCAGAAGGAGCTGCATCGTCGTGTCCAGGCCCTGCTCATACCATATCTCAAGGGAGAGAGAGACGCGAATTACCTTGCTCAGGAATTGGACCGCTTCTCTGACGACACGGTCGGCAATGGAAGGAAGCTCTGCCTCGAGCTTCTCATGGACCGAATCAGTCCCTTCGAAGACAAGCAGCGGATCTTCTCGGCCGTGGCCGTGCTCGCAGGTGAGACCGAGAGGAAACGATGGGAAGACTCGATCGCCCCCCTGGAAACAGAATGCCTGCAGGCTCTCCGAAATGCCTGGGAGGCATCAGCCGATCGTTGCCGGGAGGTTCTCGCCGAAGCCGGGCTGAAAGGCCCTGCCCTCCTGCCTCGTGTCAGTGAGCAGGACCCCGCCTGGAAAGAGGAGCGGGAAAAGCACGTTCTGGCGTTTCACGCAGGTGTGAAGAAGGTCCTCGGGGAGCCTCAGACGTAGTCGAAATACATCATTTCGATCATGTCGAAGTTCTTCTCCACCATCTCTGCATCCAGGATGGGCTCGCCGTGGCCCGGCATGAGCATGGCCGCCCCAAGCGTCCTGCAGCGCCTTATGCTCTGTTTCAGCAGGTTCCCGTCCCCGCCCGGGAAGTCGGTCCGCCCAACGCCCTGCGGAAAAATGAGGTCCCCGCTGAAGAGCACCTTCGGCTCTTCCCAGAAGAGGCAGACCGAGCCGGGTGAATGCCCGGGGGTGTGGATCACCTGGAACCGCTCCCCACCGATCAGAAGCTCACCTTCCTGGAGGAAGAAATCGAAACTCACCTCGGGCATCTGAATACCCAGCATCCTCGCGAGGTACGGGCCCATCTCCTGG
>JANQFG010000166.1 GCA_028277985.1 bacterium
CCTCGCGAACACTCCGGATTACGGACCCGACGAGATCTGCGGGCATCCGCAGATCTCGGAGCCAATCCAGACGAAATCGGGAACACTCCCGATTACGGACCCCAACGAAATCGGCGGACACCCGCCGATTTCGGCCCCGACGGAATTGGTGGATCTCCGCCAATTACGGAGTTAGACCCGGACGGAATCCGGAAGATTCCGGATTCCGGACCCGACGAGATCTGCGGGCATCCGCAGATCTCGGAGCCAATCCAGACGAAATCGGGAACACTCCCGATTACGGACCCCGACGGAATTGGTGGATCTCCGCCAATTACGGACCCCAACGAATTCTGTGGATACCCGTACACTCAGAAAATGGTGCTTGTCACCATTTTCGTCCGGAAGGAATCGAAACTTGCCCGGTCAAGCGTGCATCGATATAGCAGAAGAGAAAATGACCCATAAACCCACAAACTCAACCATATAGAGCATTTTTTGGGGGAATTCAGACATGCTAGACCCAAAGAGCCTACACCTGAAATTACAGGAATATGCGGATTGTTACTCCGAGTCGGATGCCGGCAGGGAACTCGAAGAAATCAGCAAGAAGGGGGCCGGCGCCGAGGTGACGGGCGACACGACCGATATGGCCCTGAAGTACCTTTCGACCGCCATTCTTCACGCCATCGAAGAAGACGCCCAGAAGGTCCAGATCTCCCGGGTAGGGGTCATGGAGGGGGAGTGCAAGTTGCTCGGGAGCAAGGAAACCACCCTTCCCAAGCCTCCGGCAGGACTTGCCAAGGAAATGGTGGGCATCCTCCGATGCATCACGGACCTGGAGGACGAGTCCGGTGAGTCGAAGCTTGCCTACGGGGTTCGGAACGACCGGCTGGAAATCGACGTAAGCGTTCACAAGTCCGGCGAGAAAGAGGTCATGGGACTCACCCTGCCCTCCCGCTGAGACAGACGACGAGACCCGGACAAGCATGAAGATTTTCATCACAGGCGGCACGGGGTTCGTGGGCGGCTCCGTGGCAGCTGCCCTGTTGCAGCATGACCACGAAGTGACCATCCTCACCCGGTCGGCACCACAAGGGCAACCCCACGGCAGCCGTGTCGCCTACGTAGAGGGGGATCCAAGGCGCCCGGGCCCCTGGCAGGAGAGGATCGGCGAGCACGAAGGGGTGATCAACCTGGCCGGGGCCTCGATCTTTCGCCGATGGTCCCGAAAGAACAAGGAGGCGATCCGGGAGAGCCGGATCGAGACGACGAAAAACCTTGTGGAAGGGTTGTCAGGGCGGACAGGTAGCGAGACCATCCTGATCAGCGCTTCCGGCACCGGCTATTACGGCTTCCGGCAGGAGGAAGGCCTGGAGGAGAATGCATCGGCGGGTCAGGATTTCCTGGCGGAGCTTTCCCTGGAGTGGGAGGCGGAAGCGGAGAAGGCGACGGCATACGGGGCCCGGGTTGCGGTCTGTCGTCTTGGGGTCGTCCTCGGCAGGAACGCAGGCGCCCTGAAAAGCATGGCCCCGGCTTTTCGGGCCGGTCTGGGGAGTCCCCTTGGGAAAAGGGATCAGTGGTTCTCCTGGATACACGAAACAGACCTTGCCAATATCTTCCTGTTTCTGCTTGACCGCAACGACGCATCCGGGCCGTTCAATTGCACGGCCCCCCATCCGGTCCGGAACCGAGAATTCACAAGGGAACTCGGCCGTGCACTGAAAAGGCCGACTTTTTTGCCTGCCGTACCGGGCCCCCTGCTCAAGATGGCCCTGGGGGAATTCGCCCAGGTCCTCCTGGAGGGGCAGTGTGCGGTCCCGGCCCGTCTGATGGAGCTCGGGTTCTCCTTCCGCTACCCCTCCCTGGGACGAGCCCTGGAGGACCTCCTGCAAGAGGATTGATCCGACGCGGTTGCAGCGTGGGGGATTTACTTCTTGGCCGCAGCCTTGTCCCGGACCCACTTCGCAAAGACTTTTGCCTCTTTCAGATCCGTCGCATCCGGATGATTGCGGGCCGAGGCGGCCATCTCGGCCCAGGCCTTGTGCTCCGGCCTGGTCTGAAGTCTCTCGAGAACGCTGTAGGGCACGCGACCCCGGCAGGTATAAGTACCGAGAACCTGTGCACCGGAAGCCAGGACCGTGGCATGTTCCAGCGCTTCCCTGGAGAGCTGCGAACCCGTGAGGGCGCCGTGGGTGGAGAAAAGGGCAATCTTCTTGTTTTTCGGCACCTTCTTCAGAAAGTCCTGCGCCTGCTTCGGAATGTTGTGGCTGTGGATCGGGAATCCGATGTAAACGAGATCAAAGGCGTCGAGCGACTTGATCTCCGAAAAGGTGTTGATCTGCTTTTCACCCGGGAGGGCCTCGTAAATGGACTCTGCAACCTTGAGAGTGTTCCCGGTCTGCGTGTAGTAGGCAACAAGCGCTTTTGACATCCTTCCACTCCTCTTTCCGACCGACCGCTGGTTCCTTTTCCGCCTTCTCCTCAGAAAAACCCCCACATTCTTCCACAAACCGAGAAAAATGGCCAGCCCCGGGACCGCAGGGTTCGGGCCGGCGTCCTCACTTGTAGTAGTCCGGCTCGTTGCCGGGCCGCCACTTGATGTTGCAGCCCAGGCTCGGCCTCTGTTCGCTGACGCCCGACTCGCCGCTGAGGAGGGCATCGAGTGCCGCCCGCAGGTCCTTGCCGCTTACCGGCACGTCATTACCGGGCCTGCTCGCGTCGAGCTGGCCCCTGTAGACGAGCTTTCTCCGGGCATCGAAGACATAGAAATCCGGTGTACAGGCCGCCCTGTAGGCCTTGGCCACCTCCTGGGTTTCGTCATAGAGATAGGCAAAAGGGTATCCGAACTCCCGCGCCTCCTTCTCCATCATCTCAGGGGAATCGTCCGGGTATGCGGACCAGTCGTTCGAATTGATGGCCACCACGGCCACCCCCTTGGCCTGGTAGTCGTCGGCAAGCTTCACGAGCCCGTCCCTTACGTGCTTGACGAAGGGACAGTGATTGCATATGAACATCACCACGAAGGCACTGGCGTCCGGATAGTCCTCCAGAGACACGGTGCCCCCGGTGGCCGAGGGCAGGCGAAAAGCGGGCGCCTCGGTCCCCAGCTCTAGCATGGTGGAATTGGTAGCTGCCATGAATTCTCCTTTTCGAGTCCAGTAGGCCCTCCGGGCCCGCTCGCTCTCGCGAGTCTCACACGCCGGGCCTTACTCCAGCCCCGTCACGAGTTTGGCGGCATCTCCGTTTCCGCCGACGATCTTCTTGATTTCCCGGGTGAGTCTCGCCCGTTCGAGGATCTTCCGGAGGGATCGCACTCCCTTGTCCAGCCGATCACGGGTAGAGGTCATTTCGAGAAATCCCTGCTTCTCCTCAATCGTAAACCCCTCGCTCGACGCAATCAGGTAGGAGGCTTGCTTCAAACCGATCTGCTCCCCGATTTCCTCGGACAGGCGCCTCCCATCGATCTCCTCGAACTGCATCATCAGATCCAGCCCTTCCTTGGCCAGGCTCTCCATCTGGTCCGAGGAAGGCTCCTCCACATCGTCGAAGAACGCGACGCTCCCCTCCAGGAAGGGTTTCTCTTCGTGCAGATCCTCGATCTCGAAACGGCTTTCCCCCTTGGTCAGGATGTCCATCCTTCCGTCCGGGTACTGTTTCAAAACGCGAAGGATCCGCGCGGTGCACCCCTTGGATTGCATCTGTGAGCCGTTGTAATGGACCACACCGAATTCGTGGTCCTGATCGAGGCATTCGCCGATCATGGTTTTGTATCGCTCTTCAAAGATATGAAGGGGAAGGAGTACCTCGGGCAGAAGCACGACCCCGAGCGGGAACAGGGGAATCCTTGCCGTCGATTGCATCGTATGGGTTCCTTAGTGTCGGGAGAAATTGTATTCGGCGAGTTTCTTTCCGGCTTCACTGCCTCTTTGATTCCTCCTGGGCGCAAAAGGAATCACACAGCGTGGCCCCGCGACTACTGCCCGGTCACCCGAACGAACCGCGGCCAGTATATCCGCAGATCCCGCTCGAGGGCCTCCAAGTCCCAGGAATTGACCGCATAGGTA
Organism: bacterium; assembly: GCA_028277985.1. Lineage (GTDB taxonomy): Bacteria > Desulfobacterota > DSWW01 > DSWW01 > DSWW01 > S015-6. The sequence continues at coordinate 4,047 of JANQFG010000166.1, forward strand.
ACGACCAGCTCGTTTGCCCCTCGTGCGAATTCAGGATGGGCCTTTCCAGCGTAGCAGAAGTATTGCTCGCTCCAGGCCCCTTCCGGACAGCTGTACAGGGTCATCGGCTTTCCCCAGGGCCCTTCCGGGCTCCGCGCAAGCCGGCCTACGATCTCGCGGCCCAGCCCGCAGTACGTATACACTGCCACGAAGCGGTTTCGTGCCGGAAGAAACGAAACCGACATCTCGGTCGCCGCCCCATCGAAGAGAGCCTCTGCCCTGCCCGGGTCCGCCACCCACCCGTCCGCGGAGAAGAAACGCCACTCGGAAAAGTCCGCCTCGGCGAGGGATTCCAAGGGCGTCCGTGCCACCAGGAGGCTTCGCCCCGTCACACCACGGGTCCAATCCTCTCTCACTCCGTACACGTACAGGAATCCCTGGTGGGACATGCACCCGACACCAAAGATGAGATCGCCGTTCCGGGTGTGCTCGAAGAAGGGCACCCGGAACCGCTCCGTCTCCCACGCCCCGGGCGGAGAGTCCGGGTTGATGACCCGAAAGAGCCAGCTCCCTGCTGTTTCAAATCCGAGCTTCGAGTCGTTTCTCACGAACCGACCCAAGAAGATATACAGGGAATCCTGCACTCGCTCACCGCTCAGCGGCCACAGCCATCCGGACTCCCCGGGGAGCAGAAAGGTGGCCTTCGGCCCGTCCTCGTCCTCCTTCCAGAAGAATTCGATGGCTCCCGGTTCGTCTTTCCGAATATTCTGGAGCGCCACGCTGTTCCGGATCACCCTTCCCTGCTCCCTTCCTTTCGCGGTTGACTCTGTAATCCAGGTATCCCCGAAGAGCCACAGGGTCTTTGAAACCGACAGAGGAACCGAATAGGCGCCATCAGCACCACGCCAGCGGTCGTCAGCGGTCTGGAAGGCCTCTTCCCATTCCGGCATGCGCTCCGCACGCCACTCGACTGCGGCCGTTCCAGGCAGCCGACCCGTTCCCGCGCATCCTGTCAGAAGGAGGCATACGGCAGTAATCAAGAAGAGGTGTGCTGCCCGTCTGATCATTCTTTGACCCCCTGTTGAAGGTTCCCTTATACTGTGCGGGCATTTCACCACACGTGCATGGAGGCGAGTCATGATCGTTACGTGCGTTACGGTCTACGTCAAGGAAGAACACATCCAGGACTTCATCACCGCCACGGTCTTGAATCACGAAGGATCGATCCAGGAGGCGGGCAACCTGCGATTCGATGTTCTCCAGTGCGCGGAAGACCCGACGCGGTTCATGCTGTACGAGGCTTATGCATCCGAAGATGCGTCAAAGGCCCACAAGGACACCGTTCACTACAAGAACTGGAGAGAGGCCGTTGCTCCGTGGATGGCAAAACCGCGGGAGGGAATCGCACACACGGTGGTCCGACCTACCGATCGCAGCAAATGGTGAAGCTCCGCCGAGTTCATTTCAGTATAGGACCAATCATCACAGAAGGCCAGCAGGACCAGGGGCTGTCGAAGAGGGGAGAGAAGGTATGGCAAAGGATCTCAAGGGCGTCCGCGCTCTCGTTACGGGGGCCGGCTCAGGCATCGGACGGGCCGTGGCCAGAAGGCTTGCCGCCGGGGGCTGCCGTGTAGCCGCTTCAGACGTGAAGGAGGATCGGGTCGACGAGGTCGCACGGCTGATTCGTGGCGAGGGGGGCGATGCACTGGCCATCGCTGCGGATGTGGCGCAACAGAAGGATGTGGACCGAATGACCACGGAAACCGTTTCGGCCTTCGGCGGCCTGGATGTGGTCGTCAATAACGCCGGGGTCGGTTACGCCGCATTCATCGAGACCGTCGAGGACGCGGAGATCGATCGGGTCCTGGGGGTAAACCTTCTTTCGGTCATACGGATCACGAGGGCCGCTACACCGCACCTGAAGAAGTCGGGCAGGGGAAGGATCGTGAACGTCGCCTCTGTGGAGGGCATAAGGGGCTCCGGCCTCCTGCCGGTCTACAGCGCGACGAAGGCGGGCGTGATCGGGATGACCCGGTCGAATGCCGTCGAGCTCGCCCGGTTCGGCGTCACGGTCAACGCCGTATGCCCGGGACCGATTCAAACGGAGATGCTGAGCCCCCTGCTTGCGGATGAAAAGTACCACGAGAAATTGATCAAAGGGGTGCCGATGCGCAGGCTCGGGGTCCCCGAGGACGTGGCAGGCGCGGTCGCCTTCTTCGCCTCGGAGGAGTCCTCTTTCATCACCGGGAACGTGCTCGTCATCGACGGTGGGATGACGGTGAAGGCATTGTGAATACAGGGGTCAGGGACCAGGGGTCAGGGGTCAGGCCCCCCACCCAGCCCACGAGGGGAGGAAGGCGGGGAACTGACCCCTGCCCCCTGATCCCTGACCCCTCCTAAGCTACTTACCCAGCAAGATACGCACCTTGGAAAGCACGTTTTCGATGGAGAACCCGTATTCCTTGTAGACGGTCCCACCCGGGGCCGAGGCTCCGAACTTGTCGACCGCGATCACATCACCATTGTGGCCGACCCAGCGATGCCACCCTACCGGCGAGCCGGCCTCTATGGCCAGTCGTGCACGACACTCCGGAGGCAGGATGCTGTCCCGGTATTCCTGGGTTTGCTCGTTGAACAGCTCCCACGAGGGCATGGAGACGACACGCGCCTTGATCCCTTCTTCCTGAAGCCTCGCCTTGCCCTCAAGCGCCAGATGGACTTCCGAGCCGGTTGAGATCAGGATCACGTCCGGCACGCCTGTGCAATCGGACAGGACGTATGCCCCTTTCGGCACGCCCTCGATCAAAGGATGAGGATGAGCTCCTTCGGTAATGTCCAGAACAGGGACCTTCTGTCGCGTCAGAATGAGTGTGGTCGGCCGGGGTCGCGAAACCGCCAGCCTCCAGGCAGCTGCAGTCTCATTTGCATCCGCCGGCCTGAGAACCGTCATGTTCGGCATGGCCCGCAGGGAAGCTAGGTGCTCGACCGGCTGGTGCGTCGGCCCGTCCTCCCCCACGGCGATGCTGTCGTGGGAGTAGATGAACAGCGAATGGGTATCCATGAGCGCCGCCAATCGAAGGGACGGCCTCATGTAGTCCGAAAACACTAGAAAGGTCGACCCGTAGGGAATCACGCCTCCAAACAGGGCCATTCCGTTTACGATCGCGCCCATCCCATGCTCCCGGACGCCGAAGTGGATGTTCCGGTCATCGTGGCCTGTGAGGAGAGTCTTGAGCGAGGCGGCCAGATCGGCGGACCCGCCGAGCAGGTTCGGCACCCCCTCGGCCATTGCATTCATCACCTTGCCCGAGGCCGCGCGGGTTGCCAACGGACCATCCTCCGACTTGAAGACGGGGATGTCCTTGTCCCACCCTTCGGGCAATTCTGAACGGAATTGCGTTTCGAACCGGTCGGCCTCCTCCGGGAAGGACCGCCGGTAGGACTCGAACATCTCCTGCCACTCTCCTTCCCTGCTCGCCCCCTGCTCCACCGCCTCGCGGAAGCGCGTCAAGGCTTCTTCCGGGATGTGGAAAGCCGAATCGGTGGGCCAGCCGACCTTCTCTTTGGTCTCCCGTGTCGCGTCGGGCCCAAGAGGCTCGCCGTGCGCTTTCGGGCTGTCCTGTTTGGGGCTTCCGTACCCGATGTGGGTTCGCACCATGATCAATGAGGGCCGGCCCTGCTCGGCCTGTGCAGCACGAATCGCCGTCTCGATCGCATCCAGGTCCCCATCGTCCCCAAGCCTCTGGACATGCCAGTCGTAACCCTCGAACCTCTTGACCACGTCCTCCCGGAAGGTGATGCTCGTATCTCCGTCGATGGTGATATGGTTGTCGTCATACAGATAGATCAGCCGGCCGAGGCCCAACGTGCCGGCCAGAGACGCCGCCTCCGAGGCAACCCCTTCCATCAGGTCCCCGTCGGAGACCAATGCGTAAATATAAGGATCAAGGATCGGAAAATCGGGCCTGTTGAAACAGGCTCCGAGGAAACGGGCCGCCATGGCCATTCCCACGCCCATACCGAAGCCCTGCCCCAGAGGCCCGGTCGTTGCCTCGACCCCGGCCGTCAGGCCGTGTTCCGGGTGCCCCGGGGTCTTGCTGCCCCACTGCCTGAAATCCTTCAGTTCCTCCAGGGGCAGGTCATACCCCGTAAGATGAAGAAGAGCGTACAGAAGCGCAGAGCCGTGGCCTGCAGAAAGGATGAAACGGTCGCGGTTCGGCCAGGAGGGGTTGGCCGGGTTGTGTCGCAAAAGCCTGGTCCAGAGCACGGAGGTGATGGCGGCCGCTCCCAGGGGAAGCCCGGGATGCCCCGACTTCGCCGCCTCCACCATATCCACCGACAGCATCCGTACGGAATTGATGCATAGTTCGTCCAGTGTTCTGTCCTGCTCCTTCATAAAAGCCTCCCTCCGATTCAACAAGTCCGGGTTTGCATCCGCCCGCGTACTGCATCCATCTTCGCGCAATATGCGGGCTAGGTGATTCTCATCCTCCGCAGGCGGAGACTGTTTGTGACAACGGAAACCGAGCTGAAAGCCATGGCTGCGGCCGCGTAAACCGGCTTCAGAGAAATCCCCCACCAGGGGACGAGGACTCCGGCTGCAACCGGAATCCCAACGATGTTGTAGACAAAGGCCCAGAAAAGGTTCTGCCGAATCGTTCGCAGGGTGCGGCGCGAGAGCCTGATCGCCAGGGGCACCCCCTTCAGGGAGGACCCCATCAAAGCTATGTCCGCGCTCTCGATCGCGATGTCCGTCCCGGTGCCCATGGCTATCCCGAGGTCGGCCTGTACCAGCGCCGGGGCGTCGTTGACTCCGTCCCCCACCATGGATACCTGTTTGCCCTGTTTCTGCAAGTCTTCGATCCTGGCCGCCTTGTCCTGGGGAAGAACCTCGGCGATCACCCCGTCCAGGGGCAGGTCCGCGGCAACCGCCGCAGCAACCCTGGCATTGTCCCCCGAAAACATGGTGACCTCCAGACCGAGGGCCTTCAGCTCTCTGACCGACTCGGCGGCATCCTCTTTCAGGACATCCGCAGCGGCGAGCAGGCCCCAGGCCGCTCCATCGATTGCGAGGAACATGACGGTCCGGCCCTTTCTGAAGAGCGGGTCTGCCCTGTCGAGCCATTCTCCGATCGGAACTCCGGCAGACTCCATCAGGGCACGGTTACCCAAGAGCGCTTCCCGCCCCTCGATCATCCCTCGCACCCCCTTGCCCGGGATGTTCTCAAAGGAGTCGACCGCCATTGCAGCGAGGTCCCTACGTTCGGCTTCTCGTACAACCGCTCTTCCGATCGGATGTTCCGAAACCCTCTCCAGCGATGCCGCATATCGCAGGAGATCGTCGCGAGAGACGTTTCCGGACGACTCGGTCTCGGCGATCTCGGGCCTGCCTTGCGTCAGGGTCCCTGTCTTGTCGAGAACGACGGCCTGAATCCTGCCGGCCCTCTCCAGGCTCTCGGCATTCTTGATCAGGATGCCCAGTTCGGCTCCCCTACCCGTACCGACCATGATTGCAGTTGGGGTCGCCAGGCCGAGAGCACAGGGGCAGGCAATGATCAGGACAGCGATCGCATGCAGCATCGCGGTCAGCCCACTCGGCTCCGGGCCCCAGAACCACCAACCGGCAAACGTCACGATCGCGGTCAACAGAACCAGGGGCACGAACACTGCGGCCACCCTGTCCACGAGCCGCTGAACCGGGGCCTTGGAGGCCTGGGCTTCCTGGACAACTCTCACGATTTGCGCCAGGACCGTGTCCGCACCCACCTTCTCCGCCCGGATCCGAAGGGTGCCGTTCTGGTTGATGGTGGCCCCGACCACCTGACACCCGGCCGATTTCTCCACGGGAAGACTCTCGCCGGTCAGCATCGACTCGTCCACCGAGCTCGCCCCTTGGAGCACGACCCCGTCCACCGGAATACTTTCGCCCGGCCGTACGATGACCTGGTCCTCCACGATCACGCTTTCGATCGGGACCTCGTCCTCATGCTCGTTCCGGATCACCCTTGCCATCCTGGGCTGCAGACCCATGAGGCTGCGGATGGACTGCCGCGCCTTTCCCTTGGCCCTGGCCTCCAGGGTCCGGCCGACAAGTATCAGGGTGATGATCATCGTTGCCGTATCGTAGTACACGAAGGAAGAGAATCTGTCCACTGCGAACAGGCCGGGCCGCAAGGTCACCATGGCCGAATAGAAGAAGGCCGTGGCCGTGCCGATGGAAACCAGGGTGTTCATGTCCGCGGTCCGGTGGCATATCGAGCGAATCAGACCGGCATGGAAGGGGGCTCCCGCCCAGAAAAAGACCGGGCCGGCAAGGAACAGGAGCAGGAGATTCCTCACCTCTCGATCCTGGATCTTCAAGAAGGGAATCATCAGGTCCATGGAAACGACCATGATCAGGCCTGACAGGAAGAGGGCCACCCACAGACGCCTTCTCAGACCCTTTGCTTCCCTTTCTTCGGCCTGTTCCATCTGGTCCGCGAATTCGGACTCGCCCAGCCCATCCGCGGGGAGCAGTGTGGCTCGATAGCTGCCCGCCCCCTCCACGGCCTTCCGGATCTCCTCCCGGGCACCCGGGGTATGCACGTAGGTAACCGAGGCGCGCATGGTCGCCAGGTTCACCTGCGCGTCCTTCACAAAGGGCAAGCCCTTTACGGCCTTCTCGACCTTCTGGACGCAGGAGGCACATCCCATCCCCTGAATGGCCAGGTCTGCTTTGTCGATTCCGGGTTCGCTCATCCTCTCAGAGCCTCATGCGCATCCCGATCGCGGCCTGCCCGCTCGAGTAGTATCCGGCCACCCTACCCGTCTCCTCGAAACCGATCGTTCGGAACAGCCCCTGGGCACAAAGGTTTCGGGTCGCCGTCTTGAGGACGAGCACCCGTATCCCCAGCTCTCTGGCGTCCTCGACCATGGCCTCCATGAGCTGCCTGCCGATCCCCCTGCTCTGCTGAAGAGGGTCCACCGCGACCGCGACCACCTCCCCCACCCCGTCCCCGATCGACAGCATGCAAAAGCCTGCCGGGCCGTCGCCCAGTTCGCTGACCAGGGTATGAAACTGAGGATCGTCCAGGCAATCAGGAAGGATCCTGTCGTACTCGCCGTAGGTGGAGAAGACCTGCCTCGCCAGATCGGCCACGAACTCCCGGTCCGCGGGCGCACCGTTTCTTATGCCTGCACCCTCCATCATCCGCACGCCGACCGCTTCACGAAAAGGGCTGCGATCTGTTCTCCTCTTCCATCAACTGACCTATGATCGTTTCATGAACAGTGCTGCGATATGCTGTTGCCCGACATCCGGGATCAGGACCTCGAGGCCCTCATAGGAGGGCAGCACCCTGTGAAAGCCGTATACAAGATACAGAGCGCCGTCCCGGGCGTCCCGAGAGATCTTCTCCGCGAATGCGTCGTGAAGGGTGATGTAGGTGTAAAACAGATCCGTATCCTCGAACCGAAAGCCGGTCTCCTCGAAGATCCGCCCATGAAGAGAATCGTCCAGCGAGCTGCCCTGAAACAGAAAGAGGTTGTCAGGGGGCGGCTCCAGGGACCCCTGCTCGATTTCCCTCAGGAGAGCCCTCTTTCGGGGCTCGTACTCGGACAGGATCTCCGGGTCGATCTCGATTCCGATGGACGCCCTCACGAAGTAGCTCATCATCACGTTCACCCGACCGTCGGCGCACCCCAGATCGGTGAACACGGTCCGGTCGGCATCCAGGAGACCCTCCCTCAGGAGCTCCCCTATGCACGAGGCAAACTTCCGGAGATCCGTCGATTTCCGGTAGCCCTCGTTTCCCTGGTAGCCGAACTTGCGAGCATCGTAGAACGAACCGATGTGGGCAAGGGTCCGGTCCAGACGGTCATCCATCACCGGAGCGGCGGCCCAATCCTTTTCTAACGGCTTCATGAAGTGCAAATCCTGTATCCAGTTCTTCTCCGACGATGGTCTGCAGCGCCTCCAACTCCTCCCCGGCCAGGCTCTCCTCGAGCCTCTTGCAGAGGTAGTTCACACAGAGAACGTGTCGAGCCTCCAGGCAGCAGCCGTCCGTTTCGAGGAAATAGCAGGAATCCGGGTATTTCCTACGGTCCGGCAGGGAGGCATTCAGGAGCAGATTGATCAGGAGCTGAAGAGGGTCGTAGCGGTTCTCGATTCCTGCCCCGCAGCAGCTTCCTCCTTCCTGCTCTTCGCACCACTTGCAGGCCTGGACCACGCGGAGCGCGCGCATCGCCCCCATGCTCGCCTTTATCCTCTCCTCCATTCGCACCAGTAGATCGCGCACCCTTTCGTCACTGCACAGTCGGTCCGACCAGGCCGCGTACAGGGCTCGAGCCTCCTCGATCTTCTCCTCGATCGACAGGTACTTGTGCGATTCCATTACGATTCCTGCTTCCGGGACGGACCCGTTTCGAAGTCGTCCCTCGAGAATTCGGCGGGACGTTCAAAGAACCATTTATTTTAGACGGGGCAGGCGGTCCTGTCCAGGCGCGGCTCGCCCTCGCCCATCGCCGGAAACGTGAATTCTTGACTGTTAACAGGGGGTTCTATACATTACCGTCCGAAAAGCGAAAGGAGCGATTCCGACCTCATGACAGCCTCGAATCGGACCCGTGCCCTGCTCGGCATCGCCGGATGGATGGCCCTGGCGGGCGCCGTTTTCCTCAAGGACCCGGAGAGCCTCACAGGGCTGCCGTATCTCGCTCCCTTCAAGGAGTTTCCGCCCGTTCTTGACGCCCTGACTGCCTCCGTGCGTTGGGGCCTCATCACCACCGGCCTCTCCCTGCTCATGGCTTCCCTGTTCTGGAAGCGGATTTCTCAACCGTGGCTCCATCCGGACGGGCATCAAGAGGAGGACGTCTCGAGGTACACCTCCTGGGTCCTCTTTCTTTCAACCTTTGTCCTCTACATCCTGGTGGAACGGCTCGCCTTTCTCGACTATCCGCTCACACCGGACGAATACGCGTACTTCTACCAGGCAAAGATTTTCGCACGGGGAGAGTGGACCGTCCCGTCACACCCTCTGCACGCGTTCTTTCGGTTCGCATTCATAGCGGAACATGACGGCAGGCTCTTCTCCATCATGCCCGTCGGCTGGTCTCTCATGCTGGTCCCGGCCATCCTGCTGGGGGTACCGTGGGTGGTTTCTCCCTTGTGTACGGCCCTGGGGGTCCTCCTTACCTATCAGGTCGGCCGATGCCTCTACGGACACCGGGCAGGACTGCTCGCTGCAACCCTGATGGCCGTTTCCCCCTTTGTCGTGTTCCACGCCGGCACCTATCTTCCCCACCAGGCGAATCTGGTCGCCTTCATGGCCTTCCTGCTGCTCTTCATCCGGCTGGAACGCGGTGAGACGAGAACATCCGCGTATGTCTTGCTCGGATGCCTCACGGCGGCGATCCCGATCATCCATCAGATCGAGCTGTTCCAGCTCGTGCCCTTCTTTCTGGTCTTTGCCTTTCGCCTCCTCAAGGGACGAGTCTACCCGAGGCACAAGCTCATCCTCAGCGGGATCGTCTGCATCGTCCTGTTCTTCTCCTTCACGGGCCTTCACCACAAAATCGTCAGCGGGTCCCCGACACAAGTTCCGTTCAAGGTGTACATCGACGATGAGAACTTCCTCTCCGAAAATTTCGTCAAGATGCGCCCCTTCGGCATTCACGATCTGTTCACCCTGAAACAGAGGGTCACCTGGACGACCAACCGGCTCTTGGCATTGAACTATTGCTTGTTTCCGCTGGCCCCGCTGTTCATGTTTCTGCCTCTGATCCTGCGCGACCGAAGCAGATGGGACTTCCTCCTGCTGGGCTCCGCCTTCTCCCTGTGGGCAGGCTACATGCTCTACAACAGCTGGGGCGGAGTTCAGTTCGGTCCACGCTACTACCTACCGTCCGCAGGGATTGCCTATCTCATGATTTCGGTAGCCCTCCTCAGGCTGACTTCAAGAGTGAAAGACACGGGGCGGAGCCGGCTCGCCCTGTTCCTGGTGCTGGTTTTCGTCTATTCGATCGGCCTGTCCACCATGATCGTCCGTTTTGTCCCGGACATGGTCCGCCAGATCCGGATCATCCAGAACGCCGGCCCTCACCTCGGCGAACAGGGAATTCACGACAGCGTTCTTCTCCTGACTCCCTCCGAGTCGGACCCAAGGGTGGACATCGACTCGATCTATCTCCGCACCCGGAACAATCTCGACTTCGACGACGACAATCTGATGGCGGTCGACATGGGGGAGAGAAACGGGGAGCTGATGGATTTCTACCCTGACCGGAGGTTCTTCCTGTACACGATCAGCATGCGCGATCTCGTCAGGGGAAAGCCCATGTCGATAGAGGAAGTGAAGCGAGAGGATTACCCTTAGGCAGCCGGCCGTTTACCGGCAGCCTCTCATTCGAAGAGGGTGGCGGTGAGGTAAGCCAGTCCGAACATCAGGAGGGCGGTCTCTTCCTTTTCGATCCTCGAACGCGTCTCGGCATCCACCCGGGAGGCATCCAGCAGGTTCGATTCCGCAACGAAGGTGCGGAACGCATCCAGGTTGTAACAGGCCACGATGAGCTTCTGCAGCTGCCGATCATCCAGCGGCTTGCCCACCTCCCGCTTCGGATGAAAGAGGAGGTCCAGCATCTTGTCGTTGATCGCCATGTAAGGCAGCACACCCTGGTCCTTCAGCCACTGTTTCACGGTCCAGAGTTTCTTCTCGCCTTTGCCGAGACAACCCGGTATGTCCTGGAGGAAGAAGAACTGATCCCTTGTCTCCCCGTTTCCCCCGGATTTGGATGCCCGGCCGAGCGGGAAGAGGCGACAGGCCGTCGGCCGGTCGTTGTAAACCCTGCAGCCTTCTTCGCAGACAAAGGGGCAGGTCTTTCCTTCGTCCTCTCTCATCCTCAGGGAGATGATCGGAAAGCCGGAACGCGGATCCAGGGCGTAGACCGCATACTCCACCAGAAAGGTATCCGAGTCGAGACGCAGGGCCCTCTTCAGTCGGAGCACATCGTAGGGTGACAACGGCAGGTGCTTGTTTCGGCAGCATGCGTTGAAACAACTCAGCTCGTTGTGACAGGCAAACGAGAAGGTGTCATCGAGTGTGTACTTCTGTTGATCCGGCGGGACGGAATCGAAGAGCATCCCGGTTTCCTTTCCGTGATACGTGCTTGCAGCCTGAGTAAGACCCTTTCGAGGGGAACAGGTCGAGTTGAATCCAAGAGCAGGGGGGTTACATCCTACACATTATAGTGTAGAAGGAAAGGTGGACTCCTGTCAAAGGAAGGCGTCCCGAGCAGGCCCGAGAACCTCCAAAGAAAGAGAGGGTGTACCATGAAATCCTTTCCCCCGGTCCACGTCTCCAGAAGGGGCTTTCTCAAGCATTCGGTCGCAGGAGCTGCTGTCTTTGGAGTTGCCCCCCATCTCTTCCTCCCGAAGTCCGCGGCCGGCCTCCACGAGGGCACCGGCACGCACCCGAATATAGACGGTCGCCGGGTGGTGGGGGTTCACGACCCCGGGATGACCCGGGAGGTCGTGCCTGTCTGCCCATGGACCCATCAGGAGAAACTCGTGGATTCCCGGGCCGTCATGGAGAACATGGACCGGATGGCCATGGCCCTGTCCGGCGAAAAGCAGATCCGGGACGCGTGGAGAGCAATCTTTCTCAAACCACCCGGAAAGGCCTGGAGCGACGTGGTGGTGGCAATCAAGACCAACAACATCGCCCGCCAGCACACACGGGGCGCGGTGATGGCGAAGATGTGCCGGGTTCTTGTCGAGGAGATGAACATCAAGGCGAACCACATTCGCATCTACGACGGCAAACATGGAGCCGATTTGGCAGAGAAGACCCCCTTTGCAGGGCTGCCCGAAGGGATCCGCATCGTCGGCAAGTGGGGCGGTATCCAAACGCCCGTCCCGGTTCCCTCTCCATGGAAGGGAGGGGACAAGAAGACGGACTGTCTTGCGAACCTCGCCACCGGGGAAGTCGACATCCTGATCAACATCGCCTTGTGCAAGGGCCACCAGGACAGCTTCGGCGGGTTCACCATGTCGATGAAGAACCACCTGGGCACCTTCGACCCGAAGGCGGCGCATCGGTTCGGGGCCACGGATTACCTCCTCTCCATCAACAAGACGCCCCAGATCCTGGGGGAAATGAACGAGAGAACCGGGGATGTCCTGTTTCCCCGGCAACAGCTCTGCATCATCGACGCGTTGTGGGCGAGCGAGGACGGGCCGTCCTGCGACACTTCGTGCCAGCCGAACCGCCTCTACATGGGCACGTTCGCACCGGTTCTCGACTATCAGGTGGCAACTCGATTCCGCAAGGGGACCATGGGCTGGGACATAGACGAGAAGGTAACCAGGCGGTTCTTGACGGAGTTCGGTATCCGAATAGCCGATCTGCCGAACGGCGGGAAGATCATCAATGCAATGGAAGTCTGAGAAAAGGTCGAAGGTGAAAGAACCGCCTCTCAGTCCTCGGTCTTGACCAAGTCGCCCAGATCCTTTCTGATTCTCTTCGCCTTCCACTCCGAGATCAGAAAAGGGTGGTCGTTTTCAGAGGACGTGGCCGCGGTCTTGCCGTCACGGTCATCGAACAGGGAAAGCTCGTAGTTCTTGCCGCCTTTCAAAGAGACGGAAAAGGTGGGGTCTGCCAGAGCACCCTTCTCCTCCTCCAGGTACCCGTCACACTTCAGGTTGGACAAGGTCTTGACCAGACCGTCGACCTCTTTCTCGTCCACCTTCTTCCCCTCGAGGGTTTCCCAGCCGAGGACGCCTTCTTCCATCGCCTCTTCCCCGGCCGCCTCCTGCTCCGCGGGTGCGGTCGCCCGCAAGACATGCAGGCTCTTACCTCCCGAGGTGAGGATGATCTCGGAGATCTCCTCATCGATCTTCAACACCTGTTTGTCCCGAAGGTTGGACACATCCTTGTCAAAAGAGCTTCTCAAGTTCTTCTCTGCGTGATAAACCCGGCTGTCGTCGGTGAGCTTGACGAAGGTGTGGCGGTGCGAAGGGGCTGCCTTGCCCACGCCTATGCTCAGCAGGAGCTCTTCCCCTTTGAACGCGGCCACCTGGATGCGCTCCCCCTCGTCCAGATCGTAAACGGCGTAGTTCTCGGACGAAGATGCCAGGGCGGTCAGACGGACGCCGCCGATCGCCTCGAGCATACGGTCCATGGCGGCACCGTCCACCAGGTATTCCTCCGGGAGGATCCGCCAGCGATCACCGTCGCGCTTCAACGCGAGCTCCGAATCGCCCTTCTGTATACGGAGGCGCGTGATATCCTCCTTGGCGATCCTCGGAACCTCTGGAAGACGGTAACGTGTGTCTTCCGTCTTTTTCCACGCCAGATAGGCCGTCAGCGCCGCGATGGCCAAGACTAGGAGAATGGTCTCGGTTCTTCGTTTCATCCTCTCACCCCTGTGCTCCCTGCTTCCCTATTGTCCGAACATGTTCTGGATCATTCGTTTTCTCGCCACCCTTCTCAACCATACGAGCAAACCGACAAAAATGACGATGACCGGCAATCCGGCTATGTTGAAAGACTTGATCATCGCCTTGGTGCCCGGCTCGACATCACGCAGCGGGTTGAATCGCTGCGACTTCGTACGCATCAGGGCATACGCCTCTCTGCCGTTGAAGGCATCGATCACGTTCATGATGAACTGGGCGTTCGGGCTCTTGCCCTCCTTGTCGATCAGATTGTCCTGGAGGATCTCCGAGGTGCCCACGAGGCACACCCCTCCCTGTTTTCCGGCCTTGACCGTCGTCTCGGCAGTCAGGATCCCGGACAGATCGACTTCCTGTTCGGGTTTCCCTTCTTCCGGTTTCGCCTCCGTCTCGTCTCCCGTCTCGGCGGGGTCAGACTTCTCCGGAATCGGCTTGTCTGCGAAGTAGCTCGGGAAGCCCCCCTCCAGGACATAGGCGAGGGCGCTCGGCTGCCGAGGTTCTTCCGGTCCGGGCGGGCGCAGCATCAGCGGATTCAGGTCGATCCTCCCCTTCATCTCCCAGGATTGATCCGAGGAGGAGAAGAGGCGGACCGGCTTCAGGCCGTTCTCCTTCGCCTTCTCTTCGTCCATGATCAGGGGAGAGGCCTTGAGCATGACCAGGCCCTTGATGTCCTTCAGTACGGCCATCTCCTTGTTGATCCACTCGTTCTTGATGATCGGGGCAAAGTAGATCGGCCTCTCCCCTCCCCCGAAGCGCTGCGGCACCCGCTGCTTGAAGCAGCTTTCGTCCAGCACGTATGCCGCCGTGCTGGAGAGGCCGTAGTTCGAAAGTAGTTTCTCCAGCCCGGTATTCAGAGGGATGTAGACCGGCCCCTGCTGGCGGAAGGATCTGCGGTTCGGATCCTGGGGAACGATCTCCCTGAAACGGTCCAGGAAGAGGATCAGGCCCCTGCCCTTCATCAGGTACTGGTCGATCTCGTAGAGCTCGTAGTCGGTGAATTCCTCTTTCGGTCCCGCGATGATCAGCGAGGCCAGCCCCTCCGGGATCGATTCTTCCTTCAGATTGACCCTCCGGACGGTGTAGTCCTCCCGCAAGAGGTCGTGGAAATTCGCCGAGGATCCCTGTCGCTGTTGGCCCGGAATAGGCGGGGCCCCGAGTTCGAGGCAACCGTGGGAGGAGAGATAGCCGATCTCTTCGTTCACCTGGATCACGTTCTCCACCGCCTCGCCGATCGCCTTCTCGAGCCTTTCCGCGTCCAGGAGCTGGTACTGTGTGCCGAAGATCGGGATCTTCATCACCTTGATCAGGCGGATTCCCTCGATACGGTCGCCGTACCGGACGACCAGGCCGGCAAATCCCATTCCAGCCGGGATCTTCTTGCCCCGCCTGTCCTGGAAGGCGTCCCAGCGCAGCCTGACCAGTTCGTAGGCCTGCGCCTCTGCTTCGGCCTTTTCGTCCCGGGAAGGATCAATCGAGAGGAAGGCGAGCTTGCCGTAGTGGCTGTCGTTGAGCTTCTCGATGATGCCCTCGACCTTGCCCGGCACCTCTGCCAGACCCGTTAGATTCATGTACGGCCCCACCGCCTGCAGGGAGGAGGAGAGAAAGAGCAGGACCTTCACGTCTTCCTCCAGGCCGAGAAGAGCGCTGATCTCGTTCGCCATCTTCCGG
>JANQFG010000168.1 GCA_028277985.1 bacterium
GGCCTGAGGATTCCCATAGCCTCTCATGGCCGAACAGACCGGGCCGTTGGTGTACACGGGCGTCGCTTTGAAATCGATGTTGGGAACCTTGTAAAAGGACCCAAAGGTCTGGACCATGGTCCAGGACGAAAGGGGTCCCCAGGACACGTACGCTCCCGCATTGAGGAGGATGTCCACCTTTCTGGCCAGAAGTTTGCCCTCGCGTGTAACGCCCTGTTTTAGTACGATCCTTGCCGGCTGTCGCTTTGGAGCCGCTGCCAGTTCTTCTTCTCGGTCAAATGCGATGCTCACCGGGCGTCTGGATTCTTTGGCCAAAAGGACCGCGATCACCTCATGGGGATACATATCCAGTGCCTTGCCGAACCCACCGCCGATAGTCGGCTGGACGATCTTTATTTCTCGACCGCTGATACCGAGGGCCTTCGACAGGTCCTTTTGAAGGATAAAAGGGACCTGGGTATTGGACCAGACGGTCAGCCGACCGGTAGCGTCAAAGGCTGCAGCGGCAAAGCTGGCCCCCATACAGACGTGCGATACGTATTGGAGGTTAAAGGTCTGCTCCAGGACGATATGGGAATCGGCAAAGCCCGCCTCGAGATCTCCGGTCCGGAAAACCCTGGCGATCTCGTCGATTCGGTTGGACTTACGGTCTTCGTGAACGAGCGGGGCTCCCTGTTCCAAGGCCTCGTCCGCTTCCATGACCATGGGGAGTTCCTCATACTCCACCTCGATCAGGTCGAGTGCCTCTTCCGCTGCTTCCTTGGTTTCCGCAGCAACAGCCGCCACTTCGTCGCTGGTAGATCGGACCTTCCCCTTTTTCAAGGGAACGTTGTCTCCGATGAACCCGATTGGGACGTGGGGGATATCGTTCCCGGTGAGTATCGTCCTGACACCGGGAACCTTCCGTGCCTTGCTCGTATCTATGGAAAGGATCTTCGCATGGGGATACAAGCTATAAAGGATTTTTCCATGCAGCATCCTGGGAAGGACCAGGTCTTGGCAGTAGATGGCTCGACCGGTGATCTTGTCTCTGCCGTCCTTTTTCCTGGCCCGCGTGCCGATGTATTTATACGAATCCATATCTCCTGTTCCTCTGGGCCTTGCCCG
>JANQFG010000064.1 GCA_028277985.1 bacterium
CAGAACCTTGTTGGTCTTGTACATGTCCCTCGCCTGCAGCATCTGCGTGATGATTTCGGTCAACTGATCGAATTCTTCCCGCATTTCCCGCAGGGTCACTTCCAACAAGTGCTCCGTTGTCTTGAAGGGGTATTCCTGCTCGACCATGTGCTGGGCCTCGACCAGGATGTTGGCCGCATGCATCAGCGAGGCGATCTTGGCACGCAACTCCAGTTCGTATACATTGGCAAGTATCTTCTCTGAGGGATCGTCGGCCTTCTTGTACAGCTCGTCCCAGCAGTACTTGGCGGCACGAAGCTCCGCGGCCACGATCTGGAAGAGGCCTTCGTACTCGATCTCGGATTTCATGAGGCTCTGGGCGCGAAGGATGTCGGCGAACATGTCCTTGATAAAGTGGTTCATGTTCTGTTTTACATGCAGCTTCATGGGACTGGGCCTGCTCCGAGTCGGTTCATGCCGGAGGGGCGGAACGCACCCCTCTGAGCCACAAATCGTCTTATAATAGATAACTTTTTTGCGCCGTGTCAAGACACTGAAATCGTCTCCGAGTTTCTCCCGGCAGGCGACCCTGCCGTGCCGGAGAAGCCGGAAACGGAGGATCGACTCCTCATGTTGAAGATAGGCCACCTTCCCGTGGCGAGCCCCCTCGTCCTCGCTCCCATGGCCGGGATTACGGACACCTGCGCCCGCAGAATCGCGAAGAGATTCGGAGCCGGCCTTGTGTACAGCGAAATGGTGAGTGCGGCCGGTCTGGCGCGAAGGCAACCCCGCACACTCGAAATGCTCGCCTTCCATCCGGAAGAGCAACCTTACGGCGTTCAGATCTTCGGGTCTGAACCGGCCGAGATGGCGGAAGCAGCCCGCATTGCCGAGGACGAGGGAGCGTCGATCGTGGACATCAATATGGGCTGCCCCGTGAAGAGGGTCTGCCGCACGGGAGCCGGTGCCGCATTGCTCTGCCAACCCAAACGGGTCGAGGAAATTCTGCGCGCGGTGCGCAAAGCGATCGGTTGCCCTCTGACGGTGAAGATGCGTCTGGGCTGGGACGCCAAGGCGGTGTCGGTTCTAGATATCTCGCGGATCGCCGAGGAGCAGGGGGTGGATGCGATTATCCTTCACCCTCGCACCCGCGCACAGGCATACAAGGGTAAGGCGGACTGGTCATGGATCGCACGTCTCAAGGAAGAGCGAAGGATCCCCATCATCGGGAACGGGGATCTCGTCAGTCCCCAAGGATGCAGGGAGGCCCTGCAGAGCGGATGCTGCGACGCTGTCATGATCGGCCGGGCCTCGCGAGGAAACCCCTGGATCTTCTCCCGTACTCTGGACCTGCTGTCAGGGATGGAGACGCCCGCGCCCTCTCTCGAGTCGCGCTACGAGACGGTCCTTCTCCACAAGGAGTGGCTCTGCACCCAGTATGGGAAGGAACACGGGCTGCGCAGATTGCGGTTTCTTCTGTTCCAGTACGGTCGTGGCCTTCCCCGGGCGACCCGGTTCAGGCAGCAGCTTGTGTCGGTGAAGGGCGAGGAGGCACTCGACGGCCTGCTGCGGGTCTACTTCGTCGAAGGTCCGAACCGCGCTTCATTCTCGTCGGAACCCTAGCGGGGTTTGGACCTTCAGGGAAGCGGATCGCACGCTCGTGTGTCCGTGGTCACGGTCAAGCCCAGGAGCAACCCGTCGGTTACGGAGACGAACTCGAGCAAGTTCAGAACCGCGTGGCCGGTCACCGATACCGCGCCTACACAGATCCGGTCTCCCTCCCGCACGGTCTCCCCCCGAAGGTCCCATTCAAAGGAGGTAGAATCTTTGAAGATGGGCGTTCCTCGAGACTCTCCGTTCCAGAGGGCCTTGATCTGGTTGATCTCTGACACATTCGGGAATATCGTTGCTTGGAGGAACAGGTCGTTCGGGTCCACGATGTCTCCATTCTTGAAGCCGGAGAGGACCACATTCGGGCCGACCGTCTCCGGCGCGGAGACCGCAACCTGGAAGACCTTCTCGTCCGTGTTCGGCAGGAGAGCGATCTCGATGCCGGTGAATCTCGCCGTGGACAGATCTTCCGGATCCTCCACCTTCTCCCTGGCCAGCAAGACGCCGATCGTCTTGCTTTCCGGGGGATCCTCGGGATCTTCGGGATCCTCAGGCTCTTCGGGCTCCTCCGGTTCTTCCGGATCGATCACGAGCCACTCCCAGGGGTTCCGGGGGAATTCCCCTCCTGCATTCAACTCTCCCGTGCCCACGAACATGCAGGGGCAGCGGTCCAGGTTGATCAGAGGCTCGTCGTCTGCACAGTGACATTCCAGGCCGGACAGCTCGGGTTGGCCCCGGTCGTCGGCAGCCCTGGCGCGAACCCTCAATTCCTCGTCAAAGGGCAGCTGCGCCAGCCCGTCGCCGTCGAGGGTGGGAAAGATCTCGAGGACTTGAAGCTCCGGAGGCTGGTTCGCTGCCGTCGAGGGAGGAAACACCACCGGGAGCGTCGTTCTCTTCCAGTTCCCTTGCATATCGAGGGCCACCACCGTAACCGTGTTCGGAATCCCTCCGTCCTCCCCGGGTTCATCCACGATCCCGTCTCCGTCCCAATCCCCGATATAGACGATCGTCGCCGCGAAGCCGCCGGCGAGCGAAATCTGATTCGGGTTGAAATAGAAGAACCGATCAGGGGGAGCCTCGGGTCCTTGGGAGAGGCTGAAGCCCAGCGACCGAACCTCTCCGCTGAAGCTCTCCACGGTTCCAACCACGTTTTCCGCAGAGGAACTGGCCTCGATCAATTCCTCCTCTTCCCCGTCCACCTCGAGGGCCGGCTCCTGGGTCGCCATCTCGGGAGAAAAGACGAACTCACGCAGCACCTCTGAAAAACGAAATACCCCGGTCTTCTGATCCGGCACGTCCTCGGCCGACACGGCGAAGCGAAAGACGGACGCGCCTTCGTCGCCGGTGATCTCCTGCCGATCCCTCGGGTCGAAGAACTGGAACTCTTCTTCAAAGTTCCCTGTCCTGGCATCCCAGTTCAGGAAGGAATCTTCGTTCCACTTTGCCAGCGAACGCCAGACGGCGCTCGGCGGCTCGTCCAGTTCCACCCCCTCCGGCACCCCGATCGCAATCTGAAACGCATCGTCGCCCGCACGCATGGCCAGCACGTCGCCGGCGCGCAGGGGTAGCCAGGGCCCTTCGGCCGTCTTCCGCTGGAAGAGCGTCCAGAGAAAGGGATTCGGGGCGTCTGTCTGGCTGGTCACCCTTAGGATACGGTAATCTTCCAGGATCTGAATCGGATCTCCCTCCGAATCCGGAACGAGAAGGTCCTGCGCCTCCGAGACCTGGACATCCAGCTCGTACTTCTCGCCTGCGGTCGTTGACAGGGTCAACTGGAACAGATCCCCTCGAATGAGCTTTTCAGATGGAAGCAGGGGATTGCACTCAAAGAAGCCCGGCTGGGTCTCCTCACAGGTCATTTCGCATTCGTAGAATTCGTTCTTCTCTTCCGTGCACTCTGCAAAGCCCTGCGGGTCCACGTCACCACGCTCTCCAATCCAGACGATCCGGGGGGAAACAACGGCCGTGTTGTCGGTTATGTTCCCCTGAACACGGACGGGCGACTGCGGGGCGACCCCGCCATCATCGAAGCGCACCCATTCCCCTTCCTCACTCGAGAGGGAATCCCAGTAGGAGAGACGAACGTTGGTGATTTGCGGTGCCTCGGGGTTTCCGCAGCCAAAGGACAGGATGGAGACAAGTGAGAACGCCACGCCGATTCCGACCGCTGCCCGAAGATTGCTCTGTCGCATTGCTCTCCCATTTCTCCTTTGTCAAAAGGGAACCGCGGTGCACCGGAAACGGGACGTCTATCCTTCTCGTTCCCTAACCGCGTCATGAAACAGCGTGAGTTCCGGCTGGAAGATCAGGTCGACCGTCCCGATCGGTCCGTTTCGCTGCTTGCCGATGATCAGCTCGGCCTTGCCACGACACTCCGGTTTGTCCCGGAAGTAGAATTCCTCCCGGTAGATGAAGGCGATCAGGTCCGCATCCTGCTCGATCGCCCCGGACTCGCGCAGGTCCGCGAGCATCGGCCTCTTGTCCGGCCTGTTCTCCACGCCCCGGTTGAGCTGAGAAAGGGCCAGAACGGGTATGCTCAGCTCTTTTGCAAGCTGCTTCAGTGAGCGTGAGATCTCCGAGATCTCCTGGACGCGATTCTCGACCTTGCCCGATCCCTGCATGAGCTGAAGGTAGTCCACGATGACAAGGTCGATGTTGTGTTCCAGCTTCATCTGGCGCGCCTTGCCCCGCATCTCTCTCACGTGCATGCCCGGCGAGTCATCGATGAAGATGGGGGCCCTGGAGAGGACATCGGCCGCCTTGGTGAGCTTGGGAAAATCCGTCTTCTTGATATACCCGGAACGCACCTTGGATCCGTCGATCTTCGCCTCTGCGCAGAGCAGACGAGTGGCCAGCTGCTCCTTTGACATCTCCAGCGAGAAGACCGCCACCGGCATGTTGCCCCGCACGGCCACGTTGCGAGCGATATTCAGGGCAAGGGCGGTCTTTCCCATGCTCGGCCTTCCCGCAATGATGACGAGATCCGAGCGCTGCAATCCGGACGTCTTGTGGTCGAAATCCACGAATCCGGTCGCCACACCGGAAGGAATTCCCTGTCGATCATAGAGCTGCTCGATCGACTCAAAGGTCTCGTTCAGCACCGAGCGAAGCGGCACGAAGCCCTGTCGTTGCTGTCGACGGGAAATCTCCAGAATGGTCTGCTCGGCACGGTCGAGAAAGGAGACCGCATCCTCCGGCTCCTCGTAACCTTGCCGGGCCACCTCGGTGGCGGCCTCGATCAATTGTCGAAGGATGGATTTCTCTTTGACGATCCTGGCGTAATAGAGGATGTTGGCGGCTGTGGGCACTTCGTCCGCCAGGGCGGCAAGGTAGACCGCTCCCCCCACATCCTGGAGCGCCCCCTTCCGGTTCACCTCCTCGGTGAGGGTGATCAGATCCACCGGCTCGTTCCGCTCGAAGAGGTCTGTCATCGCCTGGTAGATCTTACGGTGGGCATCCCGATAGAAATCCTCGTCCAGGAGGATCTCCATCACGTTGGGTATCGCCTGGTTCTCGAGCAGGATCCCTCCGAGGACCGAACGTTCCGCCTCGAGGTTCTGTGGGGGCACCCGTTCCAGAAAGCCCATACCCCGTGTCCCTCA
>JANQFG010000245.1 GCA_028277985.1 bacterium
TCCTTCGGCAAGGCCCCCTTCTCGAAGCTCACGACATAGGAGCCGGAGGCGTCCAGATCCACCCTGGACATGACCGTTCCGCCGAAAACGGGCCGAACAGCGGTCAGCTTGTCTTCTGACCTGGAGAGATCCACGCAGTTGCTGAGCATCTCGCGGTTCGTCTTTGACGCCAGGACCGTACCGATCTCTATCCCGAAATAGGTATAGCCGAGAAGGACGCAGCCGGGGTCGAGCGTGCGGATCACATCGGAAATCACCTTGACGTAGACCTCTGTGTTGTAGGCCTTCAACAGAGGGGAATCACAAACCAGGACCTTATCCGCACACGTCTCCGCCAACTCGTTCTGGAGCGACGCGGTTTCGTGACCGACGATCAGAACGGCCAACTTCCCGCCCTTTTCATCAGCCAAAACCCTGCCCTTGGTCAGAAGCTCATGGGTAACACTGTCCAACTCTTCGCCCTTTTGTTCTGCAAGGACCAGTACGTCTTCATGCATTTAGGCCACCTCCTTGATCTTTCCGAATACCACGGAGGCTATTTCGGTGGGTGTGCCGGAAATCATCTCGGCCTGCACTTCGTCCGACGGTGAGAAGACCTCGACGATTCTTGTGTCCCCCGGACTCTCAGTGGATCCATCCATACCCAGTTCCGAAGGCTTCACGGTCTTGACCGGCTTCTTCTGGGCCATCATCATCTTTCGGAAGGGAACAAAGCGCGTAGGAGTGGTTCCGGTCTGGACACACAGAAGAGCGGGCAGTTTCAGCACTTCCTTCTGTTTGAGTCCGGCGCCGACTTCCTTCACTGCCTGGATGGTGCCATCTTCTTCACCGGGAGAGAGCTCCGTAACCGCGTAGGCAAAAGGTATGTCGAGCAGGGCCGCGATCCTCAGTCCAACCTGGGATGCCATGGTGTCGCTCGCTTCCACGCCTGTCAGAATGAGATCGTACTCGAGTCCCCGGATGGCCTCTGCCAGCAGCTTCGAGGTCTTTCCAGCGTCCATCGTGTTAGCGTCTACCCGCATCGCCTGGTTCGCATCCTTGGCGAGGGCCGTCTGCAACGCCTTTTGCGACGATAACGACCCTACGGTAAGAACCGTAACATCGCCCCCTGCCTTCTTCTTCAGCGCTACGGCTGCTTCCAGGGCATAGTCGTCCGACTCGTTCAGAATGATGCTCCCCGCCTTGTACTCGACGTTGTCTCCCTGTTCGGACACCTTTGGGTCGGTGATATACCCGGGTACCGCTTTTGTGCATACGACGATATTCACGGCAGAATCCCTCCCTGTTTATTGGCAATCCTTTATCGCATTCTCGCCGGTAATCCTGGCGAAGACTGCACCTGCCGTAAGGCCCGTGGCGCCCATGTAGTTGTTGTAGAAGAGCCCTCCGATGATCTCACCTGCGGCGTACAGCCCGGGAATGGGCTCATCCGCCGTATCGATCACCTGTCCCCTACGGTTCACTTTGAGACCACCGAAGGTGAACGTGATACCGCAGCAGACCGGGAACGCGTAGAAGGGCGGGGTGTCGAGAGGGAAAGCGTTTCCTGACTTGGGGGGCTTTATCCCGTCGGCCTGCAAGTCCTCTTTCTCACCGAGGAGATGGTGATAGGGGAGTTTTCCGCCGGGCTTGATCGCGGCATTGTACTCGTCCACCGTCTTCTTCAATGCCTCCGGGTCAACAGCCAACTCCTCGGCAAGCTCTTCGATCGTGTCGCACTGTACGTAGGTCCCACCCAGATAGTCCTGGACCGGGAACTTCTGAATTCTCTCGTGTCCTAGCTTGTCGAAGATCTGAAAAGCGATTCGACCCGGCTGTTTCAACGCATGCTGCCCGTACCTCGCATAGGTTAGGTCGATCGTGTCTTCGCCTTCATCCACGAACCGTTTCCCTTCCGCGTTCACGACCAGTCCCATGACGTAGATTCGTTTCGAGGTGCTCTCCCCGTCCTCCAGGAGGGCCGGCTGAGGCGATTCCGAATCGATGAAGATAGCGTGACACCCGCTCCAGTTGCCGAAGGGCTGGGCGCCGATATCCATGGCCATCTTCAGGCCGTCTCCCATGTTGAAACGGGTCCCTCTGACCTTGCACATGTCCCAGTCTTTGCCGAGGTACCGGGCCCGCCACGCAGGGTTGGACTCGAACCCGCCGCAGGCAAGAACCACGGACTTGGCCTTGATGTCCTGGATCCTCCCCTTCTGCTTCGCCGTCACACCGTAAACCTTGCCCGTGTCGTCCACGAGGAGTCTCACAGCGGCCGTTTCGTAGAGCAATTCGATCGCCGGGGTTTCTTCGATCCGCCCATAGATCGCATCCGACAGGCCGGCCCCGCCGCCCTTCGACTGAATGGCCAGACTCCCCACGTGAACCAGGGTGTCGCCCAGACGGACCGTGGTGCCCGCGCCGAACTCCATTTCGATGCCCTGGTCTGTTGCCATCCATTCCACTGCGGCCGTGGAGTTCTCGATGATGAGTTCCATCATTTCCGGGTCGACCAGCCCTTCGGTGGCCACCGTATAGTCGGTGAAGAACTGATCCGCCGTGTAGGGCTTGATTTGCAGGTTCTTTTCCTCTTCGGTGATGTTGGACGTCAGCCTCATGATGTCCTCGATCCCGTTGTGGACGATCCTGTAGAGTCCGGTGGTGAAGTACCCGTTTCCGCCCCTGAGCTCCTTCGGCGCCTTCTCGAGGATCAAAACCTTTCCACCTACCTCGTGCGCCTTCAACGCGGTCAGCAGGGCCGTATTCCCGCCACCAACGACAATCGTGTCATAGAGGTCCTCTCTGGCGATCCTGGTCATCATTTGTCTCCTTTGGCTTAGCTCTTCTTGGCAAGACGTTCCTTGAGGACGTTCATCATCCCGCCTTTTTCCACCATGGCGAGCATGTCCTGGGTGTAAGGCACACAGTCCAGAGAAGTCCCCTTGGTGAGGTTCTGTACCTTTGCCCCTTTCAAATTCAGCTCCAATTCATCCCCTTCATCAAAGGCCTCTGTAATCCCGGGACAAACCACCGCCGGTAGGGCAATCGCGATGGCATTCCGAAAGAAGATCCTGCCAAAGGATTCGGCCACCACGGCGGCGATGCCCAGGTTCTTCACATTCTCCGCGGCCTGTTCCCGGCTGGACCCGCATCCCCAGTTCTTCCCCGCCACGACCATATCCCCGGATTTCACTTCGTCCACGAATCCGGGCCTTGTGGGGAGAATCGAGCTCTTTCGCTCTTCCCAGCTCAAACTGATGGTCTGAAAGGGGGCCAGCACATCCGTGTCGATGTTGTCCCCGAACTTCCAGGTCCGTCCTTTGATCAAATCCGCCATAGCGCACCTCCCTAAAAGGATGTTTCCTTCCAGAATTCTCTGGGATCGGTAATCCTGCCGGTAATCGCCGAAGCCGCGACCGTGGCCGGCGAGGCCAGGTAAACGGAAGCCTTCTCACTTCCCATCCGCCCCGGGAAATTCCTGTTCGTGGAAGAAATGCAGGTTTCTCCCCCACCGAGGAGCCCCATGTGCCCGCCCAGGCAGGCTCCGCACCCGGGGGGCAGGATATGGGCACCCGCCTTGATCAAGGTCTCGATGTGTCCGGCCTGTGTCGCGTCCAGGAGAACCTCGCGCGACGCTGGCGCCACCAGCAGACGGGTCTTCGGATTCACCTGCTTGCCCGCAAGGATGCCGGCAGCGATGGCGAGATCTTCGATGCGCCCGTTGGTGCACGATCCCAGGTAGGCCTGATCCACCGTCACCTCGGTAACTTCCTCCACGGGTTTCACGTTCCCCGGGTTGTGCGGGCATGCCACCTGAGGCGACAGGTCCGTGACATCCACGGTCAACTCGCTCTCGTACGCGGCATCCTCGTCCGGCCCGAAGGTCTCGACCGGCTCATCCGTACGGGTCTTCAGGTAATCGAGGGTCTTCTGGTCCGCTCGGAAGAAGGTAAACTTCGCCCCCACCTCGATCCCCATGTTGGCCAGGGTCATCCGGTTGGAAATGCTCATCTCGTCGGCCAGGGGCCCCTCGAATTCAATCGACCTGTACTGTGCGAAGTCTGTCCCGTGGGTCCCCGCGATATTCAGGATCAGATCCTTGGCTGCGACCCCTTCCCTCGGGGTTCCTTTCAATGTGATTCGAATGCTGTAGGGCACCTGAAACCAGAGTTCCCCTGTGGCCATCACATAGGTCATCTCGGTAGTGCCGATGCCAGCGCCGGCCGCGCCCAGGGCGCCATAGGTAGTCGAGTGGGAATCGGTTCCGAGAACGAGTTGGCCCGGCAGGACGAATCCTTGTTCACACATCACCTGATGACATACGCCGGGATACCCGAGGTAGTTCTTCACACCGAAGGCCTCCACGGCCTGCCTGCCGTAGGCGTGGCCGTCGGCCATCTTCACGTTGGGTGCCGGAAAATAGTGGTCAAAGAGCACCACCACGCGATCCGGGTCGTAGAGCTTGTCCACACCCATACCTTGAAGGGTCATGGCGCACAGAATGAACCCCTCGTGAGTCATCACGCGGTCCACCGTGGCTGTCACGTATTGGCCCGCCGTAACCGTCTGCTGCCCCGAAGTACGGGCCAGCACCTTTTCCGCCATTGTCATGCCCATAACGAACCCCCGTTCTGTTCTCGGTTGCGGCACTCTTGAAAACC
>JANQFG010000021.1 GCA_028277985.1 bacterium
ACCCAGGCTCCCTGAAGCCCCTGCGTTCGAAGCCAGGCCAGGGTATTGCCGTCCGCCAGGATGATGTCAGGGTTCTGCGGCAGGATCGGGGCCTGCCAGGCATCCCCCTGCCCGATCTCCGAGAGAAAGGCCTCGAGCCTGCCGGCGAGCCCCTCTGCCCCGACAGGCGTCGTGACCACGGCGACCGGGATCATCCCGAGATAGTCGTAAAGCCACCGTGCGAGGGGAAGCGCAACGGATGGGTCGGCCTGGAGCGCGAAGGTGGCCCCCTTGGGCAGACCGGTCAGGGAATGGAAGCGAGCCAGCGCGGAGAAGCTCCGTCCCCGCGCCTCTTCCACGGCCCTCAGTCCCGGGCCGGGATCCACCTCGAGAAATTCCCCCACCTGCCGCAGCATCCCTTCGGTCGCGTCGAAACCGACGGGCGCCCCCTGCTCGAGAAAGAGGCTCGGTATGCCCCATTCCTGCTCGAGCCACGGGGCGACTTCTTCTGCGTATTCCTCGTGAAGGACCACATTGCATTGCGCACGGCGGAGAGAGCGCAACTCCGAGACCGTGGTTCCGGCGCATACCGTGCACGCCACTTCGATCCCGCAGCGGCCGAGAAGGGTGCGAAGTTCGGCGAGACTTCCTTCCCAGTTCTTGTGAAGGATCGAAAACCCGATCAGGTTCACCGACCTTGGGACCGGCTCGGCCGCGCCGGGTCCGAGCCTCTCCAGAACTGCCCGCACGGCCTGCTGAAAACCTTCGGTGATGCGGCCCGAGAAACCGGTGCTTTCGAGGGCCACACAGGGCACGGACAGGGAACTTGCGCGGATGAACCGGTCGAGATCGTCCCCGATGAGGGCGGCTCCCGGGGAATTCACCACGGCGATCAGGCCGTGCCCCTTGTCCGCCACCCTGGGCAGGATTCTCTCCAGCTTGTCCGAGGCGCCGAAGATGAAGTCGTCCCTGTCCAGGTAGGTGGCCGGGACGCGGGGTTGGCCGAAGTAGAACTCCTCCTGATAGGTCAGGGGATCCAGAGAGGTGACCCTGGGAAGCTGGGCGTCCGAGACCGCTGCGTGATAGAACTTGCAGCCCGTAGGGCCGTTGAGCAGCACGGCCGCGTCCCTTATCCCTTCCACGGCGAGGATCGCTCCGGTGAATGCGTCACCCTCAGGAGGACCTGGCGAGGTGTTCATCCCTTTTCCATCCTTCTACCGGCGGAAGTTTGACGAGATTCTGCCACCGTTGGGCAAGCTGCAGCCCGCTCAAGAACCCCACATCCGGGCACAAGGGGATCGAAGCGTAGTGCGCCACGGCCGGAAGTCCCACCGGCATGTAATTTGTGAGGACGATGTCCGGCTTGAGTTCGATGATATCCTCGCCCCTCTTCTCCGGCGGGTAGCCGGTCTCCACCCGGAGTTCCGCCCTGTAGCGGCTCCGAAAGAGATCGTCCTGTGAGTAGTCGAGGAGCCCTACCTTCAGGACTTCCATTCCCAGGTCAAAGGCGGTCTCCAACAGCCAATCGATGTCATGGTTGTAGGTGATGATCAGAAGCCGTCTTCCCTCCAGGCAGGGCCGAAGCCGGGCGACTTGGGCCTCGTACAGCTGCCGCTGCTGCTCGATGACCCGGTCGGCCTGTTCACGCCTGCCGAAGGGCTCCGCAACGGACCGCAACCATCGGACCGCTTCGGAGAAGCCCGCGGGAAACGGGTGAGGGGCGAACTGCGCTCCGAAGTGCCCGGTAAGGTAATCCCGGAGGCTGCGGCCGTAAGTGTCCTCGTAGGCGAGCAGGTTGAGCCCGGCTTGCCGGAACTCCCGGATCCTATCCACCGTGGTGCGACGCACGAAGCGGCAGTGGACCCGCAGGCCGGTTCCGGCCAGGAGATTGCTTACGGTCCTGAAGTTCGCCTCCGCATTGGTTGCTATGTTTCTCTCCGCCACGATGTTTACCGCATCCTCTCGGCAGGAAACGTTCCTGTCGATGAGGGCGGCCGCCCCTTCCAGGCAGGCATTGATCACGCCTTGGAGATAGTCCCCTGCGATGTTGCCATCCGTTGATATGGGGAGGATCCGGTTCGTGAGTCCCGTCCGAATTGCCTCGGTTTTCTTGATTGCGGATGGAACATCATCCCCGATGATGCCGGCCGCGCAGGATGTGAGCACGAAGATCGCCTTCGGGTTCCTCAGCGCGGCCTGGGCAAGAGTCGACTCCAGGGCTTCCGCGCCTCCGAAGATCATACGCTCTTCGGACAGATTCGTGTCCATGACGGCCGGGGAAAGCATCTCTCCCAACGGCATGCCGTGAACCGCGAGCGTCCTGCGCGCAGCTCCGGCCAGGGTCTGGCACGCGATGTGGGAGCAGCTCCGGGGCCCGTGTGAGACCGTCATGGCGTCCCGGATCTGTACCGTCGTGTTCAGCGCTCCGACAAAGGCGCACCCGTGAAGGGGCTCTCGATTGCGAACGCTCTTTGAGAGAAAACGACCCGGCTCCGGGGGGACGTTAAGCTCGGCCGGGGGAATCCGAGCCGGGTTCGCCGAGGCGGGCTGCGCCCGCTGAAAGGCTTGTTCGAATGACAGGGGTGCGTTGTCGCCCAGTACGAGCCGTTCCAGGTCTTCATCTTCCAGAGGCCTGGCCGGGTAGGCCGGACCTCCGGGGGTGATGCTTTCCGCAAGCCGGATGAATTCAGCCGCGATCTCCGAGTCGCCGAAGGCCTCGATGACCGTGTTGCCAAGCCTCTCCGCCCTGGCGAAGAGGTCGCTCGCAGGGAAAGTGGCGATTACCGGGAGTCCCACCGCCTCGGCGAACCGGTCCATTCTGTCCTTTCCAACGTCCCGCCCGCGGTTGTTAAACAGGAGCCCTCCGAGCCGGGGCGCATCGCTGTCGTAGTTGCCTACGCCCCTGAGGATGTTGTTCGCCGCATAGATGGGGAAGAATTCGCCCGAAGAGACGACATAGATGACGTCTGCGTATTCCCTTCGCAGAGGCACGGCGAATCCTCCGCAGACCACGTCCCCGAGTACGTCGTAAAGGGCCACATCAAAGGGTATGTGCCGGATGCCAAGCTCTTCGAGAAGCTCGAAGGTGCTCAGAATGCCTCTGCCCGCACAGCCGACCCCGGGCTCCGGGCCGCCGGCCTCGACGCAACAGACATCCCCGTAGCCCTTGTGCACCACATCCTCCAGTCTCCGATCCGGGGGAGGTGTCTCCCGCAAGTAGTCGAGAACCGTCCTGATCTTTCGACCGCCGAGGAGCAGTCGGGTCGAGTCGTGCTTCGGGTCACACCCGACCTGCAGCACCCTGTTTCCCCGAAGGGCAAGGGCTGCAGACAGATTGGCCGTGATCGTGGATTTGCCGATGCCACCTTTTCCGTAGATGGCGACCTGTAGCATCTGTTTTTCTTTCTCCCTCAGAAGATTCTCTCCACCTCATAGGCCAGAACCTCCTCTCCCCCTCTCCCGTGCAAGAAGGTGGTGTTGGGAAGGATGGCCCGTGCCTTTTCCGCCAATGCCTCGATTTGCCAACTTTCCGGGGCCCTCCAGGGGAGGCCGCTCACGGGCAGGTAGGCATCGATACGCAAGGGAAGAGTCGGGTCGACCGATGCGATGAAGGTTGCGATGTCAAGGACCTCGCCTTCATCTACATAGCCGGGGATGAAGACGGTTTCCGTCTGTAGCGAGATGTCTTCCCGGACGGCGATTGCGCGAAAGTTCTCCAGAATCTCCCGGTTGTCATCTCCTGTGTAGTCTCGATGCAGTGACGGCTCGAGCGCCTTCAAGCTGAAGATGACCTCATCCACGAGCGAAAAGGGCGGGAGCGCCTTGCCGTTGGTGAGAAGCGTCACGGCCGAGTGCCTTTCTTCCTTGAGATAGCCCAGGATATCGGGAAGGCGGGGATCGCAAAGGGGCTCAGCTCCCATGAGGATTGTCCTTTTCAAGGGCAAGGGGTCCAGGAATCGTGTCAACTCCGAAAGAGCGAGGAATCGCTCGGGCCTTTCCCCCGTGTAGTCCGGGTCGTAGATTTTCAACCGCGTTTCGGGCAGGTGGCAATCAAAGGCCTCTTTCTGAAGAAGACAGATGCGGCACCCCAGGTTGCACCCCCAGAAGAAGAGGCAACAGATCCCATGTTCCCGCGAAAACGTGATGTGATAGTTCCGTGTCAAGCCGTTCTCTTCGTCTCTTTGCCGGCGCCTCCGGCGCGTTTGCGGGTTGTCCACTCAGAATAGCATTCCAGCTATGGGGTTGCCAGGATCCGGCCGAAATCAGCACATCTTTTCACAATCCTGTTGACCCTCTGAGATGTGAAGTGGGATAATTTCTCTCGTATCCTGCAACGATCTGACTTCGCATCGGCATCTAATGTGATCAGAGAAGAATCGAAACCAAGGGAGGATCCGAACATGGATTTCGATCATGCCTATGCCGACTATCTGAAGAAGGAAGACGTGGCCGCCATCGAGACGCTCGAGAAGGAAACCGGCACGCGCATTTTGGCCTACTACGCTCCGCCCATGGCTGCACAGGTCCCTGAGGAACAACTGCAGAAGATCAAGGATCTGGAATCCAAGCTCTGTGTCAGGCTCGTGGCCTACAAGCCCCACTAGCCTCGGACCGTCCGGACGGAAAGGAAGCCCTTGCTCGGAAATCGATTCTTTTGCTCGTGGAGCGGTGGCAAGGACTCCTGCTTTGCCCTCTATCATGCGGTGCAGGGGGGCGGCGTCCCCGAACGCCTTGTTACGATGATGACCGAGGACGGCTCGCGCAACCGGGCCCACGGTCTTCCCCTCGCCTTTCTTCAGGCACAGGCCGACTCCCTCGGAATTCCCTTGGTCGTGCGCGGCACGTCCTGGGAGGACTACGAAGAGGACTTCCTCTCCGTCATCCGTGACTTCACCCGTCAAGAAATCGATTCCGGTGTGTTCGGCGACATCGATCTGGAAGGCCACCGGGAATGGGTGGAACGCGTCTGTTCCGCTGTGGGCATGCAAGCCTTCGAGCCGCTCTGGAAGAGAGACAGAAGAGCGCTCCTAGAAGAATTCTTGCGAGTCGGTTTCCGGGCCACCATCGTCTCCGTGAAGGACGGGGTTCTGGACAGGGCCTTTCTCGGAAAGACCCTTGATGCCGATCTGGTCGATGACCTCGAGAAAGCCGGCATCGACGCCTCCGGAGAGGAGGGGGAGTATCATACGGCCGTGACCGACGGGCCGATCTTCACCGAGCCGGTCCCCCTGCGCTGGAGAGAGATCCTCAGCCACGGGGGGTACAGCTTTCTGGATGTGTCGATTTCTTGAGTTCCGTCCTCATCTCGTCTATTCGTTCCTCGAGCTCTCTGAGTAGGAGCAAATGAGAGAGTATGATGTCTCTCCGCGTCTCCGGGATGATGACGCCCACGATGAGAATGAGAAAGAATGTGAGGATTCCAAAGGGAGAGACTTGTCCGAAATAGAGCATGAGACTACCGATCAGGATGAGCGGGAACAGGGCTGAGATCTGCACCAATCTCAACATCTTGAGTGCCTTCAGGTCAAAACGTCTTCCTGCCATGAAACTTTCTACCTCCTGTTGTGAATCTGCTCCGGTCGTCTAACCGGGGTCGCCCGCCTATCGGTCCGGCAACCCGGTATTCACCCAGTCAAAATCATCGACCTGTATACCGTAAATGCACCAGTGACGAGGACGGGGGCCGCCATTCTCAGGAGCACGCTTACCGGCCGGGGCAAGAAGGAAAGGGCGGTACCCGACAAAGATACCGCCCCTTCTTCAATCGAATGATCTGCCTACTGCCTGCGTCTCAGTCCCTTCAGAAGTATGACCGCCCCTAAAGGCATACACAGCAGAAACACATAATTGGCAGCATCTGACGATGCACTGTAATCTGCGTTGACGGTGGATGCAGCACCCCATTCTTCTCCGGGATCACCGGCTTCATTGATGTTGTCGAAGGCAAAGTAAGCCGGGGTGTTGATTCCATAAGCCCCGGCATCGGAAGAATCGATGGAGAACTCGAGGCCGACCACATTACCCAGACTGGTCAAATCCACCCATGTCCACTGGTCTACGATGTAGTCCTGGTTGTTGTCCTCGAACCGAAAATCGGCCAGGTAGAATTCCACTGTTCCGGTGTAGGCGGCTTCTTCGTCGACGCCCTTGATGATCACCTTGTAGTAGTCGGGATCGTCACCGGATGTCCCACCGAACTTCTTGGCAAAACTATCGCCATCGAGCATGGACAGATAGGCGTAGGTGGTATTGGTGATGTAGAGCCCCGAAATGGTGGTGTTGTAGTCCTCACCCGTAACCGCACCAAGGGCAACGAATTGGGGGATGGGATCATAGGTGCCGCCCATCCAGTCCAGAGGGATGTAGCTGACCCCGTAGTTGCCTGTCGCGCTCACGTCGGTGCCTGTGATGGCTGCGAACTGGTTCAAATAGCCGGGAGTGGTTGTATCGTTGACATTGGAATAAGTGAATCCGCTCCAAGAATAGTCATCGGCATAGTGCGTAAAATATGCATCGCCGTTGGTCCAGTCTCCGGCTCCACTTCCGGCGCCTCCGTAGTAGCTGTCGGGGGCAAGCACCAGGTCATCCATTGTGCACACCGCAGCCTGGGCATTGACAGAAAAAGTTACCAGCACACAAAGTAGGAAGAGTGATCTCTTCATTTCGCATCCTTTCGTTTTCAAGCGTTAACCAGGGGCACAAAGCACCACAGAAGAACAACCAGTCGTACGAAAGCGTTATTGCCGCCCGCATCACCTCCTTTCTCCATTCTGGGAGAACCCCTGGCCGTCCGTCGGCGCCAAGGCGGGCACATCCCATGAGGATTCAATGTCACGCACCGGGAATGCCAGCCATGTATCGGGACTTCGCCGTCAACTTCGGGTCGAGCCCCAGCCTTGAAAAGCCGTACGTTCTTGAAGGCCGTCGTAAGAATCGGGTTTTCTGTGAAATCGAGCCTGGAAGGAACGGAATGGAAGGAAAGAACGAAGAACCAGAGTTTACCGTCTGCGGGGTTCCGAAGCGGTGAACTCCTGTCTCTTTACATTTCGTCCTGTCACACCCCATCCCTCGACAGGGGATTTCGACAGAAAAAGAACAGATGAGGTCTCCTGGCTTCCCGACCCTGACCGCCTTCCCATCCCGGATCGATCCAGGACAGTGGCTTCGTTGGTCAGAGCGATAATTCCGATATGTCGGAAATCGGGTTTACAGTTGCGGGGCAGCAGCGGATTTTCACCGCTTTCCCTTCCTCTGTTCTATGGGCCTCCCTCAGTTTGTAGGTTTACAAAAGCTTATCACACAATATGACAAGACACAAGTGGTGGCTAGATGCATGTGTCGCATGTTGACGGAACTTTGCGCCCCATGGCAGGTCCGTTTGGTCGATTCGGCATAAGCAGAGCCCGTGGTCACCGATTCACGTAGTCCACATGAAACACGTCCCGTCTGCGCGTCAACTTGGTCACGCTTCCGAAATCGATTTGAAAGAGAAACGTACGATTCAGAGGTAGACCGAGGACGTGTGACAGCAGAGCGCGCACCACGCCGCCGTGCACGACCAGTCCGAATCGTTCGTGATCTTTTTCAATGATCTCTTCGAAGGAAGCTACGCTTCTCTCGTAAAGGTCCAGAAAGGATTCCCCGCCCGGGACACGCCTGTTAACGAAGTCATCCATCCAGTGCCTCAACGGACCGGGATCGATCGATTTCCATGCCTGCATTTCGAAGGTACCGAAATCCATCTCCATCAGCCTCCGGTCCGTCTCGACCGGTGCCGCGCTCAAGGCCTCCGCGAGAAGGAAGCATCGCTTGAGGGGGCTCGAGAAGAACCTCAGGGTGTCAGGTGGCGGCAGCTTTTTTTTCAAGCGGAGAAGCTCGGCCGGAAAGGTGTCGGCGAGTTCCGCGTCATATTGCCCGTAGCAGGTTCCCTCCGGGACGTCGGGCCGGGTGTGGCGTATCAGGTAGATTTCCATTAGAGCACCAGAACGGAGAGATAGAAGATGACCTCTGTCACCTGCTGGACGGCCCCCAGGCAGTCGCCCGTGTAGCCTCCGATGCGCTTCCGGAAAAAACGTCCGAGCCACGCGGTCGTGAGCGCCAGGGGAAGCAGGCATACCAGAAAGACGGGTCTCATCCACAGGAAGGGGAAGAAGCCGAAGAGGAAGGCAATCAGCAGGCTCTTTCCGGAGATCTCGGTGGCCAGAGGCTTTGCTTTGCTATCCTCGTTTTCACGGACGTAGCGCAACCAGTAGGTCAACGCGACGGAGCAGGCGCGGCTTGCGCTGTGGCCGGCCACGATGCATGCGGGCAGGAGGCGGGCCGGGATTTCCGCGAGGGATGTGAATTTCAGGAGCAAAAGGACGGCGATGCCGATCGTGCCGAAGGCCCCGATCCGGGAGTCTTTCATGATCGTGAGGATCTGCATCTTGTTCCAGCCCCCACCGAACCCGTCGCAGACATCTGCAAATCCGTCCTCATGAAAGGCGCCGGTCACCAGGATGGAGGCCGCCATGCTAAGCAGTATGCTTGCCGAATGAGTCAGGAAGAGATGGCACACCCAGAAGACAAAGGCGGACAGTACGCCCACCAGGATTCCCACGAGGGGGAAGTATCGGGAAGACCGGTTCAAGCTTTCCCGGGAGAACGCGACCCAGCCCGGTGCGGGGATTCGCGTGAAGAAGGTGAGAGCGGCAAAGAAGATGCTCAGCTCTTGTTGTAGCCTATCGTGTTCTTGTGCTGACATTTGCCGAGTCGAACGTGGCCATCTCGTTCAGGAACCGGACGGCCGATTGAAGGAGTGGATAGGCAAGGGCGCAGCCGGTGCCCTCGCCGAGCCGCATGTCTAGGTGAAGCAGGGGGCTCGCGTCCAGGTGCTCGAGCATGCGATAGTGCCCGGGTTCGGCGGAAAGATGGGTGAAGACCAGGTAGTCCCGGAAGTTCTGGAAGAGTGCATCGGCAACCAGAACGGCCGCAGTGGCAATGAAGCCGTCCACGAGAACGACCATTGCGCATTCCGCTGCCTTGAGCATGGCCCCGCACATCATGGCGATCTCGAAGCCGCCGAATTGCTCGAGTACCGACAGCGGGGTCTGGTCCGGGGGGACCCTTTGGGAGGCCTGTTTCAGAATGGCCCGCTTCTTTCTAAGGCCGTCTTCGTCCAGGCCTGCGCCCCTTCCGACGCAGATCTCCAGGGGGATCCGGCACAGGCGGCTCATGATCAGTGCCGCGGCCGAGGTGTTTCCGATGCCCATCTCTCCGAACCCGATTACGTTGCACCCGTTGCCGTGGAGATCGGAAACCAGTTGGGCGCCCCTCGCGAGGGCCCGCCCGCACTGCTCGGTGGTCATGGCCGGTTTGCGGAGGGAGCTGCTCGTGCCGTCAGCGATCCTCGCTGCCACGAGCCCTTCGCTCGGAGGAAGAACGCCTTTCACACCAGCATCTACAATCTTGAGCCCGATTCCGTGCTGACGGGCAAAGACATTGATCGCCGCCCCTCCCTGCAGAAAATTGAGGACCATCTGCTGCGTGACCTCTTGTGGATAGGCACTGACCCCCTCGGTGGCGATTCCGTGGTCGCCGGCGAAGACAAGGATATGCGGGGCACGAAGCGAAGGAGAGTCTGTGCGAAGAATCAGGCCGATCTTCAATGCGAGCGACTCGAGCAGGCCGAGTGCTCCGAGGGGCTTGGTTTTCGCGTCGATGAGGGCTTGGAGGCGCGAACTGCGTTCTCGTCTGACAGGTCCGATCTCAAATGGGGGTATCATTTTCTCCGTCCTTCGTTACATTGCATCTTGCCGTCGATTCCTGTAGTCTCTCTTGGAGAGAAAGAGTAGAGTGCATGCGGGAGCCTTTCGAGGCTTAAATGGGAAGACGGTGTGAATCCGTCGCGGACCCGCCGCTGTGACCGGGGACGAAGGCTGCACGAAGCCACTGCCGATTCGGACGGGAAGGCGCAGCCCGTAGATTGATCCGGAAGCCAGAAGACCTGCCTGTATGCCCATGCTTGCATCCCTCCCGGGTTTGGAGGAAGCGGCTGTTCGCGTGAGGATGAAAAACGGCATCCCCGGCTCGAGACATCTCGGGCCGGTGATTTTTTTTCTCCTGTGCCCGGGGATGATCGCGAAAGGAGACCCACATGTCTGCGCGTGCACAGGAATTCGTTCAAGAAGTGTTTCTCGTCAAGACGGATCGGATCGATTTTCTTGGCAAGATCGTGCGCAGGAGGGACGGGGCCACCGAGGTCAAAGGAGAGGTGCTCTTTCGGGACGGCTCGCATTTGGCCTTCGGCTCCCCGACGGGAAAGGAAGACCGGTTGCGGGACATGATGATCATTCTGTGTGACCGCCTGGCCGACTTCTACCGCACAAAGGTCTTCAGCGTGAAATTCCACGACGAGATCGAAGGAAACGAATTCTTTGAAAGGATGAGGGAAGTGCGACGAGATGGGTTGCATCACTGGCTCGGAGGGGTCCCGGACCCCACGTGTCTTTCATAGATGTCGTTGAACAGTTCCGGAATGCGGTCGTGCAGATCCTGGAGAAGGGGAAGCATGATCTCCCGCATCTGCATGTGGGCTGTTCGCGAGCAGCGCACATCGAGCACGTGTCTCCACTCCCGGATGTTGCAGGTCATGACGACCTCGGTCTTCAAGCTGTTGGGCAGAACGGCGCGGGCCTGTCCTGGGGCAGCCCCCTTCTCGAGGAGCTCCATGTAGCAGGCCTCTGCCTTTTGCATCGCTTCGAGCCAAAGCGTGTAGGCCTCGGAACCCTCTTCCCAGAAGGCAGGCTTGACCACGGTGATCTCGCGGCCGAACTTCTCCCGGGAGTAGTTTGCATACCGCGTGCTTTCCTGACTGAAGGAAGCGAGCCGGTGACGGACGAGCTCGTGGCTGATCCCTCGGTCGCACACGAACCTCACCGTGACGCAGGCGTGTTCGATTACGCTGTGGTGCCCTGCCTGTACGATTCTTTGAACGAAACCGGGGGCCGAGTCCGGGATGATTCGGTCCTCGGACTTGTAGCAGGACCTCCCGGCAAGCTCGACCCTGCGGAGGATTTCCTCCCCGTCCAAGGGAAAGAGGATTTCGTGGCCGGGTGATACGACTTTCATAAGCCTGTCCCCCTTTTCCTGACCAGCAGCCAGAGAAAGAAGGGGCCTCCCAGCAGCGCGGTCAGGATGCCTACCGGGATTTCTACGGGCGCAATGATCGTTCTTGCCAGCGTGTCGCAGAGGGTCAGGAAGGACCCTCCGAACAGGAACGTTGCGGGCAGCAGGATTCGATGGTTGGCACCGATCAGCAGACGGCAGATGTGAGGTGCCATCATTCCCACGAACCCGATGGGTCCGCAAGCAGCCACCACGGCACCCACCATGAGCGAACAGGCCAAGAAGAGAATCTTCCGTGTCCTGCGAACGTCGACCCCACGGCTCATGGCCACTTCCTCGCCGGCGAGGAGCAGGTTCAGATCCTGAGAAAGCCAGAAGAGGATCAGAGTGCCTGCGACGACGGCAGGAAGAAGGTTCAGGACCGGCTCGAAGCCGACCACTTCGAGCCCGCCCATGAGCCACCGAAGCACCCGAAAGGACTGTGTGAAGTCATTCAAGTATTGAAGAAACAACAGGAGGCTCGCGAAGAAGAAGCTCACCGCGACTCCGGCGAGCAGCAGGGTCATGGTGGAAGAGCTCTTTCTTGCACGAGAGAGGCCGTATACCAACAGAATGGCCAAGAGCGCACCCAGCAGGGCAAAAAGGGAGGTTCCGGGAATCCCCGGAAGGGAGAGGCTCAGGCCCATCCGCACGTAGAGCCCTACCCCCAGGGCCGCGCCGCTAGAGACGCCGAGCGTAAACGGGGTGGCCAGAGGATTGCGAAAGAGCCCCTGGAAGGCCATGCCGCTTACGGCCAGGGCGGCCCCGGCCAGGAAGGCCAGGCACACCCTGGGGGTCCTGAGGGTCCAGAACACCGTGGATTCGGTGCTGCCGGATCCGAAGTCGAGAAGGGCCGCCGGAGGAATGGTATACATTCCCACGAGGGGGGCCGAGAGGAGGACCAGGCCGGCCAGAATCAGGAAGGCCAGGATGCCCTTACGCTGCAGGTTCTCTGGTTGCATCACTTATTCCGGTACGACGAAAGGTTTTCCGGATACGGGGTGCATGGCGAAGACAAAGGGTTTGCCGTAGACCCTTTCAAGTATCCCGTTTTGCATGATCTCCTCTGGTGGCCCGAGGAACTCCATGGCCCCGTCCTTGAGCGCGAGGATCCTCTCACTCGAAAGGGCGGCGTGGTTGATGTCGTGTGTAACGGACAGGATCGACACGTCTGCCTCGCGGTGCAGGCGCTTCAGGATACGGGCCACTTCCGCCTGATGGTAGGGGTCGAGAAACGTGGTCGGCTCGTCCAGGAGCAACATCTCCGGCTCCTGGGCGAGGGCTGCGGCGATCAGGACCTTTTGGCGCTCTCCTCCGCTCAGGGTCTGGAGGAGACGATCCGCAAAGACCCCCGTATCTGTCAGCGCGAGGGCTTTCTCAACGGAGGCCCGGTCCTTTGCATTGGGAGACGAGAAGGGCCCCATGTAGGGGTAGCGGCCCATCATGACGAACTCCCGCACCGTGAAGGGGACCTCCTGTCCGTTGCCTTGGGGTACGTAGCCCATCCCTTTGGCCAGGGAGCGCCGCCTATAGGCGTTCAGGTCCTTGTCGGCGAATCGTATCTTGCCGCTGCCGCCGCGGAGGATGCGCAGCAGGCACTTCAGCAGGGTCGACTTCCCCGCGCCGTTCGGACCGATCACAGACAGGTATTCCCCTCTCTTCACCTCCAGGGAGATCTCCTTGAGCACTTGCTGCTTTCCATAGAAGAAGGACAGCTTCTGAACTTGGATGATGGAGCGGTCCATCTCTCTCAATCCTCATGGGCCGGATGAAGGACTTCGGCCAGACGCTCCACCATGAGGACGAGACGGGGCCCGGGAATGACGGTGTAGTCCTCGGTGAAGATAAGAACGCGGCCGTTCTTGACGGCCGCAACATGGGACAGGCTATTCTTCCAGTCGAGCAAGACGGCCTCCCGGGGCACTCCCCTTTTGTCGAACTCGGGAATGAGCTCTACAATCACGTCCGGGTTCAGGCGCAGGATGCCTTCGGCTGAGAGGGCCGGAAAGCGTGTGGTGCCCTCCCTGCACGCGTTCGTCCCGCCCGCCGCCTCGATGAGTGGGTGATAGAAGCTCCCGGTTCCTGCCGCATAGACCTTTCCCAGAGACCCGGAGCCGATCTCCCTGCCCACTACTACGAGAACACTGGGCTTCGGTCTTCCTTTCGCCCGTCTTTTCGCTCTCTCCATGCGTGCTTCGAAGTCCCGGACGAGCTCATGGGCGCGATCCTCTCTTCCGCACCTCTTCCCGAGCGCTTTGAAGGAATTCAGGATGTCGTCAAGGCTTCTGTGATCCACTGCGAAGAGGGGCAGCCCGAGAGCGGCGAGATCGTCCCCAGCCTTGTCGTGCTCGGGCAGAAGCACCACGAGGTCCGGCTTCAGGGCAACGACCGCTTCGTAGTTCAGATCAAGGTACCCGCCCACAGCTGCCTTCTTGCGTGCCTCGGGAGGGTATCTGCAGTACCGGGTCACGCCTGCGACCTGATCCCCCAGGCCCAGGGCGAACAAGGACTCCGTAACGCTTGGTGCCAGGGAGACGATTCGGCCACACGGGGCGGCTTCTGCCTTTGCCGGTGGGGGCGTGAACAAGGGGGGCGGACCGTCCGACTCGTCCCCGTAGCAGTCCATCCGGAAGAGGAAAACCGCTGTCAGAGCCAGAACCAGCAGAAGAATGGGGTCGTGCGTGCGCATACCTCTTTCCCTCAAATTTCCCTCAAAAAAAATCCCCGGCCCATCTTACGATGACCGGGGATGCCGTTTTTCATCCGCTCTTGAATGTGCCGGTCCTTCCGCCACCCGGGGAGGATTCGGGCAATGTGTTCACGGGCAGGTCTTCTGGCTTCCGGATCTTTCTACTTGCTGCGCCTTCCCATCCGTAAGGACAGTGGCCGGTTGCAGCGTTCGTCCCCGGTTACAGCGGCGGGTCCGCGACGGAATCTCACCGTCTTCCCTCTTAGAGCCTACTGGCTACCCGTAAGAAAGATCATACCAGCAGACCGAAACGAGTCAAGTAGAGACCCGCTTGGCGCGGCTTCAGAGGACAATAACGACATTCTGACTTGACTCCGAGGCTCGCCTGGGATATGAGTCCCGGGTCGACGCGTCGCTGAGAAGCCAGTGGAACCCGCGCTCTCCAACAGCTAGATCTGATCCCAAGGGAGGGGAAAACATGAAGAAA
Organism: bacterium; assembly: GCA_028277985.1. GTDB lineage: Bacteria > Desulfobacterota > DSWW01 > DSWW01 > DSWW01 > S015-6. Next base: position 14,301 of record JANQFG010000021.1, read on the forward strand.
TTCGCTATGATCGCGTTGATTGCAGGCTCGATTGCACTTGTCTGCACCGGATGTGCCAGCTATATCCCGGCCGGGGGCATTTACACTGGAGCCCAGGGCGCTATCGGCGCCGGAACGGGAGATGTCAGCTACTCGAAGGTAGGGAAAGCTACCTCAACTTCTGTCCTGGGTCTTGTTGCGACAGGTGACGCGAGCATCAAGACTGCGGCGGCCAACGGTGGTATCAAGACCATCAAATTCGTTGACTATGAAGTCGATAATGTCCTGGGCATCTACGGCAAGTATACAACCGTGGTGTACGGAGACTAGGTTTGTCGAAGCGGGTTCCAGCGTCTTGCAGACCGACCGGGATTGTCCTGGCTCGGCTCTGCGCAGCCTGATGCTCCGAGGTCCTTTCCATCTCGTGAGGTGTGGGGGGTGACGGATGGAAGGTCCGGGAGGAGACGGCAGCGGGTCTTTCCATCAGCGAACGTGAAGATTGTGGCTTTCTATCGGGTACCAGGGGCCGTGCATTCGCCCCTGGTACCCATTCCACACCCCGGACATCCGAATTCCCGGTTTCAAACTTCCTTCACTCTCTCTTTCCTCTTCCATTTGTGGGCGCGGCTGGAACCAAAGCCGTTCTGACGAACATCCAAGCGTAATGTTCCCCAACCAACGTTGGGCAGGTTTGTTCCCAAAGGGCATCCGATGGGGCCGTACGAATCATCGCCCTTGAAATCTAGAACCGGCACTTCCGATCAGGGAGAAGCAAACGGAGGGTAGGGTCATGATGCGTTTACAGCGAAACATAGCAATACAGACGAGCCTCGCAGTACTTTGTGTTTTTGTCCTGGGGCTGCTGGTTTGCCCGGTCGGGGCATCGGATCTGGAGAAGGACGTGGACAAGCTCTGTGCCGGTTGGGGCGATGACGACCGGAGAAAGAGGAGTTGTGTTGTATCGGTTGAGAGATGTATCGGGAAGGGCAACCGCGGCAGAACACAGGCCCAAGTCGAACAATGCATGCATGGCATTGTGCGTGTCTTGCCCCCGGGGACCGATTGGCGGGCAGCGCTGGCCGGTGACGGCCCCGAGGGAAAGGCCACACTGCACGGCTCCTACAGCGGCGGATTGCTTCGTTGCGACCGAGGCTATTACAGGAACGACGCGGGTGACGACTGCATCCGGCTCCCGGAGGTGACGGGCGGAAAGTGGTTGGGGAAGAGGCTGTTCTGTCACGACGGTTACATCAGGATGGTAGAGGGGGACAAGGACAAAGAGGACTCGCCCACCCATCAGAGCTGCCGCAAGCTGCCCGAGATCGCTAACGCCGTGTACCGAGCAACAATGCCCGCATGCACGACCGGGTACGCCCTTGTGGACGGGCCGGAATGCGCGCCTCAGTCCACGGTTCGGGATCCATCGCTGTTGCTGAGTCCCACGGCCTGGAGGAAGTACATGTGCCCGGAGGGCTACCGGGAAAGCGCCGGCACCTGCTTCCATACCGGTCTCAAGGCCAAGACCGCCAGGGCCGGAGGGATGGAGCTCCAGGGGATCCGGCTTGGGATGGGCGAGGATGAGATCCGAGGGATCCTGGAGGCGAAGGGGTACAGCAAGGTCAGCTACGGTTTCATGAAGAAGGAGCCGAACGGAACGAAGAAAGTCATCGAATACAAGGTCGGTGTGGCGGGCAGCCAGGATCCGAAATACAGGCGTCTGGTCCACATCAAGTACAAACAGGACTATCCGACATCGCTCCGGTTCGACATCGCCGAGATCGAGGCGAAGATGAAGGAGCGTTTCGGAGAGCCGGACAGGCAGAAGAAGAAGAGCGACAATGAGTTCTCCCTCTCCTATAGAGACGGTGGAATGACTTCGAACATGGAACCTATATTCACCGTCAATGCCCGGAAGGACTTTCGCGGACAGTCCTTGTGGATGGCCCTTCAGGATCCTGGCCTGCAGCAGCGACTGCTGGACGAACACCGGGCGGAGGCGGCGGGGAAAAAGCAGCAAGTGGAGTTGGCAAAACCTGCTGCAAACATAGACTTCTAACCGGATCGGGCACTTACAAATCGGGGACAGCCACTCATTTCCCTCAAAATGAGTGGCTGTCCCCAGTTTTTCACCAAAACCGGTGGCTGTCCCCGATTTCGAGCGTGTTCAATTTTGCGGGAATCTCTTGTTTGCGTGGTATCGTCAGCGTGTTATATTGAAAATGACGATGTCCAACCAGAAGGAGATTCCCCATGCCCGGTCCTAAGAAAGGCGGCTTCGTTCTCTTCTTCGTCATTCTCTCCCTCTCGTTCACATCCTACAACGTGCTCGCCAATGAGGTCTTCTCGGGTGTATGCGATACGTGCCACGACTTTGGGGGATCGACCGGACCCTGGCACAACTCGCATATGAACCAGGCATGCATCAACCATGACTGCGACTACTGCCACATAGGTCCGGCGCTGGCGCGGGGCAAATGCAACGAATGCCACCGGGGCCTGGGAACGGCGAACCACCACGACTGTTCAGGAGCCGACACCGGGTGCGTCACCTGCCACACCGATCCACCGCCTTCGGAGGAGACCGACTACACGCCTTGCCTGAACGAATGTGGGGACGGTCTCGACAACGATGGAGACTGTGCCTACGACTCGAACGATGCGGACTGCCCTCATGAGATCTGCAACGACCAGGTGGACAACGACGGTGATCTGCTGGTCGACTGTGACGACCCTGACTGCCTCGGAGTGCTGCCCGAAATCTGCACGGACGGAATCGACAACGACTGCGACGGACAGGTGGATGGCAATGACCCCAACTGCGTGGGGGCATGCACAGCTGGCGCTCAGGCCTCCACACGTGCCGCAAGCCCGGTGTATGGAACCCCGGGGCTATTCACGCATGCGGTTCCCCTCTTCTGCCTTGCCGGAGTGATTCTCCTGTGGAGGACCGCGAGGAGAAAGAGGTAGGCACCCACGGCTGTCCGCAGAAACACTAGCGTTGTGATCGTCCGGAGGGACGATTCACCCGAATCTTTCAAACACCTTCCCCTTCGGGGGCCTGCCTGCCGGAGCACATTCTGAATCCGAGAACACGGTTATCAAACATTTTTTTATTCTGATTGACTCCCGCCCGAGATATGTTATTATATTGAATGATGTGAAGTTTTTGTTTCTTGATAAATCATTTCTTTGCAGTGGTTTGCATTTGAAAACAGAAGTGGGTGTACATCTGTGACCATCATCTTGTGAAGAGGGGGCAGCACCGTGAAGACCGGATCAGCCATGGGTACGCTACTCGTCATGATTCTTCTGGGCCTTGGCGGCCAGGCCGCTGCAGGCATCTATGTAACAGACCTCTTCGTCTTGGCCGACGAGCCGTTCCGTTGGGACGTGGATCCTGCATGTGAAAATCTGAGCCCACAGGGTGTAACGCAGTGCCAGGGGGAGTTCCGGGGGAACGAGGATTTCGACCAGTCCTGGGGCCCACTCACCGCACCTCAGCTGGACCCGTCCGGGAACAACATCATGCTGGGACTCGGATGGACGGGCAACGGGTGCTCCGCTCTCAACGGCACACTGGAGTTCTACATCGTCCCCGATGTCTGTGGCGGGGAGGGTGAGCTCGTCCATGTGGTTTCAGGCGATCTTGGACAAGTGCAATGGCACTACCAGGATGTGGACGTCACAGGCATTCTGAGTCCCGGCCAGACCTACCATGTCCGTGTGGTCGAGCAGGACGATGGTGCTTCCGGCGGACTGGACTACCACATCGCGGGAATCCAGGTGCTCGTGCCGCGGCCTCCGCCTGAGCTCTGGAGCGCTGCCGATTCGGCGGAAGCCTCAGGTCTGGCTTACGCGGGAACAGGCACCGAGGTGTTCAATCATCTGGCCGTCGTTCTCTTCCCGATTGGGGCGGTCATCCTGCTGAGGATCGTTCGCCGGAGAAAATAACCCGACCGGTTCACTCCTTGTCAGTGATCCACCTCATGTCACATACCTCGTCACCCGCTGAGAGCGTGTGGGGGCGCTCGTACCTCCCGCCCTTCACCATGAACTCTGCGAGGGGGAAGTCCAGGGTGCACCAGGAATTTCGGAAGAACTCGACCGCTTCCTCTCCCTGTGTCTTGAAGTAGTCGAGAACCGGGCATCGATAGAAGTCGACTGCGAAGGCATCGTCATCGGGGTGGACCTTCCAGTCGTAGTCGGGACGACTGAAGGGGTACCGCAGGCCCGTCCGCATCATGAAGTTCATTTGCTTCTTGGGATCGCGGGTGACCAGGCGTGCCAGGAAGCGGGAGGGGCCGAGCGACTGCTCGTATGATTTCCAGCAGAGGTCCGTTGCCAATTCTGTGGCGTAGGCCTTGTCTTCTACCACATCCCGCAAAGCCTGGTAGAGCGCCAGGCTATAGACCCCCATGCTTACATTCCTTCTACCGCCGGCCGTCTCTTGAGGAATGGCCTGGGGGATGAGCGAATCGAAGTTACTCCAGGTCTGATCCATTATGCGATCTACGTCTCGCCGGGTGAAACGGCCCTTTTCCATATGCCGGGGACATCGACGCCTGCCCACGAGCACAGCCCGAGCGTTTCGAAGGCCAAATACGCGGTAGATCCATCGAACGATTCCTTTGTCCATTTCCGCGTTCCCCCTTTCTTGCGATTTCTTCGAGTGACAACCATTCCGAACACATTCTATACTACAACGTCTGCGACCGTTATTGATAGACCAACCGAGCGAGGATACGAAAAAGGGAGGGTTCCCTATGAAATGCCTCATCCTCCTGCATTCCGCAACAGGTAATACACGCCTGATGACCCGCTATGCAGCCTCCTGTATTGCGAGTGCAGGCCACGAATGCAAGATCCGCGACATCGTCTCCCATCCGAAGCCACCTGCCCTGGGCTCGGTCGACCTTCTGGGCGTGTCGTGCCCGACCATGTATTTCCGGCCCACCTTTGCGATGGAGAGATACGTCGCTCGATTGCCGTCAACGGCAAAACCGAAACCGGTATTTCTCCTGGGGACGGCGGGCGGAGAACCCGGCGCTCACTTCGCTCTTCTTGCCGAACAGTTGGCCCACAAGGGATACGTTACCCTGGGGGCACACTGGCTCATGTTTCCCGAATCGTGGCCTCCTCATCTGACACTCGTGAAAGATATGGGAAAGACAGCGCAGTACGGGGAGATGTTCTCCAGGCGATATCCAGCCCTGAGGCCCTGGCTGGCCGTTTTTTGGCCCGAGATAGGTGTCTCCAGCGAGGCAGACCGGGACAATCTCAGGCGTTTCAGCGAGGAGGTCCTTGTCCGGGCATCAACGTTCGAGCCGGACGTGGCCCCGTCCTTCAATGATCTTCACAAGCCCATGCCGGGGACCAACATGGCGGGCCGCATGGTGACCGTTGAGATGGCGGCGCAGTACACCGCAGTGAAGCTCGTGCCGGACCGTTGCACGAAATGCGGGATCTGTGTAAAGGTTTGCCCGGTTGGGTGCATCAACCAGGAGAAGAAGGGCGCTCTTCCTGCCTTTGGCCGGGGGTGTACCGGGTGCTGGGCATGCTTTCAGCACTGCCCGGACCAAGCCATCTCCGGTTGGAAGTCGGACCCGGCGGTGGGAAAATATCCCGGGCCCACCAAAGAGCTCAAGGAGCTATTCGAACCTCTCCCTTCTTAGGGTGTTTCATCGGTTGTCGGACCACCCATTCCGGCCAAAAGGCTCATGATTTGAGGATAGCGGAGGCTGAAAAAGGGGGCTGTCCCCTCTTCTGCCTTTTCCGAGCCGGGTGCGAGCCGCGTGCTCGAACTGCGGGCAGGGAGGACCCTACCCGAACAGGGCCGAGCCCTGTGCAACGAGGAAGCAAACCGCCACTGCCATGAAAAGCGGGATGAGGTTGGACAGAAGCGTCCACTTGACGCTTCGGGTTTCCGCCCAGATAGTCATGGTCGTGGTGGTGCAAGGATAGTGCAGGAGGGAGAAGAGCATGACGCATACCGCGGTCAGGGCGGTCCAGCCATTGTCCGCAAAAAGCATGGCCGGGTTGTCGATCTCGGTCATCCTGCCCAGGTTCATGTATCCCATGATGATGGTGGGGACCACGATCTCGTTTGCCGGAATGGCGAAGATGAAGGCGAGCAGGATGACCCCGTCCAGCCCGAGCAGCCTGCCGACCGGATCCAGACGCGCGGCCAGAAGGGCGAAAAGGTTGGAGTCGCCCGCCGGAATGGCGCCCAGAATCCAGATGAGCCCACCTGCCGGTGCCGCACAGATGACGGCCCGCTTCAGCACGAACCAGGTTCGATCGATGAGGGACGTGTAGAGGATCCGTCCGGGCTGAGGGGGCCGGTAGGGCGGCAGTTCGAGCATGAAACTGGACGCGACACCCCTCAGGAGCGTCCGGGAAAGAAAGAAGGAGATGAGCAGGGTCACGGCGACCCCGAAGAGTGTCGCCGCCGTCAAGGCGCCTATGGACACGAGGGCTGCGAGACCGGAGGGGAGCGCGGCGGCGAGAAAAAGGGTCGCCATCATGATCAGCGTCGGCCAGCGGCCGTTGCAGGGGACGAAGTTGTTTGTGAGGATCGCAATCAGCCTCTCCCGTGGGGAGTTGATGATCCGGCAGGCGATCACGCCGGCCGCGTTGCAGCCGAACCCCATGGCCATGGTGAGCGCCTGTTTTCCGTGGGCCCCGACGGCCCGGAAGAAGCGGTCCAGGTTGAAGGCGATCCTGGGAAGAACCCCGAAATCCTCGAGCAGGGTGAACAAGGGGAAGAAGATCGCCATGGGCGGGAGCATGACCGAGACAACCCAGGCGAGGCCGAGGTAGACCCCGTCAATGAGAAACCCGGAGAGCCAGCCCGGGACGTTCAGCAACGAGCACCCTTTCATTAGGAGATCGTACAGACTGGCCCCGAGGAACGCGGGGGCCCCCTCCCAGCCGAGGCGCTCGGCAAACCACACCTTGAGCCCTCCGTCCTCCATGAACAGGCTCGCCAGGAAGGAGGAGGGCAGATTCGCCCCCTCTATGGTAAGCCAGAACACGACAGCAAGGAGTGTCAGCATGACGGGAAAACCAAAGAGCCTGGACGTGAGAAGCCTGTCGATCTTCAGATCACGGTCCGGGCTTCCCTCCTGAGCCGTTTCCACTGCCTTGGCAGTCACTTTTCGGGCTGCCTCGAAGACGGAAGCCGTCACCCTGTCATGAACCGCCGTCCCAAACCGCTCGTGCAGAGAATTCGCCTTGCGGAGGACCCGCCGCACATCCTGTCTGGTTGGCTCGATGGCCTGGTTCATGGTCTTCCTCATCGACGGATCTCATCAGCCGTAGGCGACCCGCCCTGTATGGATCCGGCTCCGATTCGCCCTTCCTGGTCGACGAGAAGGGCGGACTCGACCTCCCGTCTCAGTCGCTTGTCTCCGCCGTCGATCAGGCGCATGGCAATCCAGCGGGTGTTCGGGAGATCCGGAAAGACCCTCTCCAGGTCCGGGACCAACTCCTGGATGGCCTGCTCGAGTTGTGGGTCGTAAGGCACCCGTGCCGGACGGGTTCGGATTCTGTTTTCCACCACGCCAAGGATCTTCTCCTCGAGGATCTCCATGCCCTCGCCGAAACGGGCCGAAACCAGGGCAACCGGAACACCCAGCTCCGACTCGAGCAACTCCTGGTTGATGTGGATCCCTTTGGTCCTGGCCTGATCCATCAGATTCACGCACACCACCACCCGGTCGGTGATCTCCAGCACCTGGAAGACGAGATTCAGATTCCTTTCGAGACAGGCGGCGTCCACCACGACCACCGTGCAGTCCGGTGTACCGAAGACGAGGTAGTCCCTTGCGATCTCCTCCTCTTCGGAGGTGGAAAGCAGGGAGTAGGTGCCCGGCAGATCCACTAGGAGCAGCCTTCTTCCCTCACGAAACCAGACCCCCTCGGTGCGTGTCACTGTCTTTCCAGGCCAGTTTCCCACATGCTGTCTCAGTCCCGTAAGCCGGTTGAACACCGTGCTCTTGCCCGTATTCGGGTTTCCTGCCAGGGCCACGACCGGCAGCATGCCGTCGGCTGTGCGAAGAGGCTTCTTCTGGCCTTCCGCATCATGCGCCGTGGTGGAGGGAGCGTGGTATTCGGGCATCAGGCTGGAGTCGGGAGCGCAAGGGGAGGATCCGATTTGCACCTCGAAGGCATCTTCTTCCCGCAGGGCGATCACGGCCCCCAGGATCCTGTAAGCGGTAGGGTCTCCTGCCGGGCTCTCCAAAAGGGCCTCCACTTCTCTTCCCGGCACGAAGCCGAGATCCAGGAGCCTCCTTCGCATCAGGCCGTTGCTGCGTATCGCCGTTACGAATGCCCTTTGCCCGGGCTCGAGGTCCGAGAGGGCCCGGACCTTCACTGTTTTACTCGATTCTTCTTCCGGCATCGGCAATACTCCCGCGTTCTTGCCCATTTGACACGGTAAGAAGTTACCAAAAGCTAACTATATGCCTGCCTCTTTGCCCCATTCAGTCGCTGGATCGCCGCGTGTGCCTTGAGAAACCCGAGAATAAAGTTAGCAATAGCTAACTTTACTCTGTTAAATTGAGATGCAGTTTCTTCGGCGATGGTTTCCGAGAAGGAGGCATCCCGGTTCGGGCCATTGCCTTTCCAGCACATCGCTATTAGCGTTCGCACAGTCCGCTTTGTAGCTCGGGGACAGCCACCGATTTCGTCAAGAAATCGGTGGCTGTCCCCGAGCGGGAGGAGGGTCGTGATGGGCCCCGAAGCGTGTTTCGGAATTCGCATCTGCATATTCTCTTTCGAGTATTTTCTTGACAATTGAGGCGCTCTTGGTTAAATTATTCTGAGCGAGCGCTCAGTCAGCGGCCTCTTATCCTGCATCTAACGAAATACACGAGACAAGGTGCATTCAATGGACCCTCTGACCCACCGGACGAGTGACGTTCACACCCTGGTCAAGGACCCGGGCCTGGTCGAGCGGCGCCGCCGCCAGATCGTAGACGCAGCGGTGAAGCTGTTTGTGGAGAAGGGATTCCACAAGACAACCACGCGACAGATGGCCAGGGCTGCAGGCTTCAGCATAGGCACCCTCTACGAGTACGTGGCCTCCAAGGAGGACGTTCTCTACCTCGTCTGCGACGCCATCCACGCCGAGATGGAGAGAGGCATGGCAGAGGCCCTGGAGCAGGCAACCAGTGGGTGGGAGGCCCTCCGGGGGGCGATTCGAGAGTATTTCCTCGTCTGTGACCGGATGAGCGACCACATCCTGCTCATCTACCAGGAGACAAAATCCTTGACCCCCCAGTGGCAGAAGCGGGTCCTGGAAAACGAGGTAAGGATCACCGGGCTGTTCAAGGGGGCCCTTGAGGGCCTCATTGCCAAGGAAGGAATCGAAGGGCCGGATGACGCGTCGCTCGAGCTCATGGCGCACAACATCATGGTCCTTGGACATATGTGGACATTCAGAAGGTGGTTTTTTCGGCGTCGATTTCGGATCGAGGACTACATTTCTCACCAGACCACGTTGATCATGAGAGAGCTGACAGGCTCGAGCTTGTGAAGGGGGTTAGCCATGACGGAAGGCGAAGTAGAGGTATATCAAACAAAGAATCCGGTCCGGGTGGTGACCGCAACCTCGCTCTTTGACGGCCACGATGCGGCGATCAACATCATGCGCCGGATTCTTCAGGCCACCGGGGCGGAAGTCATCCACCTGGGTCACAATCGGTCCGTGGCCGAAATCGTGGATGCCGCAGTGGAGGAGGATGCCCAGGGCGTGGCGGTTTCCTGCTACCAGGGCGGACATATCGAGTTCTTCAAGTACATCGTGGATCTTCTCAAAGAGAGGGGTGCAGACCGCATCAAGGTGTTCGGCGGGGGCGGTGGAGTGATCGTGCCGGACGAGATCCGTGAGCTCGAGGCCTACGGTGTTGCCAAGATCTACTCGCCCGATGACGGGGCAAGGATGGGGCTTCAGGGAATGATCAACCACCTGGTCGAGAGCATCGATTACCCCATGGTCACCGAGGGGGCGGATTTCGATCTGGGAGATCTTCGGCCCGAAGACAAGGGAAGGGTGGCGCGGCTGATCACGGCCGTAGAGTCTGCCAAGGCGAAGGAGGACGGCCACCTGGAGGGCCTGAGGGCCGACATCAAACGCAAGCTTGCCGAAGGTCGCTCCCCGGTGTTGGGAATCACAGGCACCGGCGGTGCGGGCAAGTCGTCGCTCACGGACGAGCTCATCCTGCGTTTTCTCCACGACATCAAGGGCGCGACTGTTGCGGTGCTGAGCGTGGACCCCTCCAGACGCCGCACCGGCGGCGCACTCCTGGGCGACCGCATCCGCATGAACGCCATCGGCAACCCTCGGGTCTACATGCGCTCGCTTGCCACCCGGGGCGCCCGGACAGAGATCAGCGAGTCGCTGGCCGACGCGATCGCCTTGGTGCAGGCAGCCGGGTACGATCTGATCATCGTGGAGACGGCAGGGATCGGTCAGGGAGACACGGCCGTGGTCGACCTGGTGGATGCATCCCTTTACGTGATGACACCCGAATTCGGCGCGGCTTCGCAGCTCGAGAAAATCGACATGCTCGATTATGCGGACGTGGTCGCCATCAACAAGTTCGAGAAACGCGGTGGTGACGACGCGGTTCGGGACGTAAGAAAGCAGGTCCAGAGAAACCGCAATGTCTTCGACGTTTCGCCCGAAGAGATGCCCGTGTTCGGGACGATCGCCTCCAAGTTCAATGACGACGGAGTGACGGCCCTGTACCACGGGTTGCTGGACAAGATCGCCGAGAAAACGGGCCGCCGGTTCGAGTCCAGCCTGCCGAGACCGTCCTCGACGACCTCGAGCTCGAAGACGATCATCATCCCACCTGAACGGAACCGCTACCTGGCCGAGATCTCGGACACGGTTCGCGCATATCATCGGAACACGGCCGAGCAGGCTGATGCAGCGCGAAAGTCCTGGCATCTCGAGGAGGCTACGGCCGTGTTGGCAGATGCCGAGGGATCGTCCGGAGCGACCGAGGCGATCGACCGTCTCAAGGAGGAGACGAAACGGGCGCAGGGGGCGATGGACGAAGAGACGCGGGATCTCATCTCCGAGTGGCCGAAGACCCTTGAGGCGTACGGCGGTGAAGATTTCGTATACCGCGTTCGGGAGCGGGAGATACGGGTGCCCCTCTACACCGAGTCGCTCGCCCGCCAGCAGATACCCAAAGTGGTCCTGCCGAAGTTCAAGGACCCGGGCGAGGTTTACCGGTGGCTCCGGGAAGAGAACCTGCCCGGCAGCTTCCCCTATACGGCAGGCGTGTTTCCCTTTAAGCGGACCGGCGAGGACCCAACACGAATGTTCGCAGGGGAAGGCGATCCGTCCCGCACCAATCGAAGATTCAAACTGCTGTCCGAGCATTCCGACGCAAAACGCCTCAGTACTGCATTCGACTCGGTAACCCTGTATGGGTACGACCCTGACGAGCGGCCGGACGTTTATGGCAAGGTGGGCACTTCGGGCGTGAGCGTGTGCACCCTCGACGATGTGAAGGTCCTGTATGGCGGGTTCGACCTGTGCGCGCCCAGCACCTCGGTCTCGATGACCATCAACGGGCCGGCTCCGATGATGCTGGCCATGTTCCTGAACACGGCGATCGACCAGGAGGTGGACAAGGTCACGGCCGAGCAGGGGCGCGAGCCCACTGACGAGGAGTTCAAGGCGATCCGGGCCCGGGTACTGGAGAACGTGCGTGGAACGGTTCAGGCGGACATCCTCAAGGAGGACCAGGGCCAGAACACCTGCATCTTCTCGATCGACTTCGCCCTTCGAATGATGGGCGACATCCAGGAGTACTTCATCGAGAACAATGTGCACAACTTCTACTCGGTGTCGATCTCGGGCTATCACATCGCCGAGGCGGGGGCCAACCCGATCTCCCAGCTTGCCTTTACCCTGGCCAACGGTTTCACCTATGTGGAGTACTACCTGTCCCGGGGCATGCCGATCGATTCGTTCGCCCCGAATCTCTCCTTCTTCTTTTCGAACGGTATGGATCCTGAGTACACGGTCATCGGCCGCGTGGCCCGGCGCATCTGGGCCGTGGCGATGCGGGAGATGTACAAAGGCTCGAGCCGCTCCCAGATGCTCAAGTACCATATCCAGACCTCCGGGCGGTCTCTGCACAGCCAGGAGATCCAGCTCAACGACATCCGCACGACCCTTCAGGCCCTGTGCGCCATCTACGACAACTGCCAGAGCCTTCACACCAACGCCTTTGACGAGGCGATCACCACGCCGACCGAGGAATCGGTGCGGCGGGCCCTTGCCATTCAGCTGATCATCAACAGGGAATGGGGCCTGGCGAAGAACGAGAATACCTACCAGGGCAGCTTCATCGTGGAGGAGCTGACAAAGTTGGTGGAGGAGGCGGTCCTTTCCGAGTTCGACAGGATCGCGGAGCGGGGAGGTGTGCTCGGCGCCATGGAGACCGGTTACCAGCGAAGCAAGATCCAGGAGGAGTCGATCCACTACGAGACCCTGAAGCACGACGGCCGGCTGCCCATCGTCGGGGTGAACACCTTCCAGAACCCGCATGCCGAATTCGATGAGCCGGGTGCTTTCATCGAGCTGGCCAGGGCAACGGAGGAAGAAAAGGCCTCCCAGCTCCAGCGGGTGAATGACTTCATGAAGCGGCACGAGAAGGAGGGCCCCGAGGCCCTGGCGCGCCTCCAGAGGGTGGCACTGGAAGGCGGCAACGTGTTCGCGGAGCTGATGGACACGGTTCGCGTCTGTTCGCTGGGCCAGATTACCCAGGCGCTCTATGACGTGGGTGGCCAGTACCGCCGCGGAATGTAGCTGGGGGAATATGAGCCTGGAAGCCGTTCTTATCGCGGTCGGACTCGGTATGGACACCTTCGCGGTGGGGGTGGGGTCCGGGACCGTGTTCGAGCCTCCCATGAAGAGGAGCGTATTCCGGCTGTCCTTCCATTTCGGTCTCTTTCAGGCCCTCCTATTTGCGGCGGGCTACTTCGCCGGCACGAGCATCGTCGAGGCGATCGCCGCTTGGGATCACTACGTCGCCCTGGGTCTGCTCCTTTTCGTTGGGCTGAGAATGATCTGGGAGGGGTTGTCCCAGAGGGGCGAAGAGGATCTGGCCGCGGACCCGTCCAAGGGGTGGCGGCTCGTGATCCTTTCCATCGCCACAAGCATCGATGCCCTGGCCGTGGGGCTCTCTTTCGGCGTCCTCGCAAGGGGGGTGCTCTTCCCTGCAATCGTAATCGGTGTAGTGAGCGGCGCGATGACTCTGGCCGGGATCTTCCTCGGTTCCAGACTGAAGTCGAGCTTCGGCAATTATGCGGAAATCCTCGGCGGTCTCATCCTGATCGCGATCGGCATCAAGATCTTCCTGGAGCACACCGTGCTCAATACAGGCAATGTGGCCTTCCTGATGCAAATTTGGTACAGTCTCTGATGAAGGGAGGCGGGCATGACCGGCAAGGAATTCATGAACGCTGTCGCAAACGGGAAGACCGACATCCTTGCTTTGTTCTTGAGGATCCTGGAAGAAACGGGCTCGGCATACTGCGTTGTCGGGGGGCTCGCTGTGAACGCGTACGCCGAGCCGGTCGTCAGCCTTGATCTCGACCTGGTCGTGGTTTCAGAAAAAGTGGATCCATTGTGCAAGGCGGCAGGATCCAAGGGTTTGAAGATCCAGGAGTTCGAGCACAGCATCAACCTGTCGGCTGTCGGCTCGGATCTTCGCATTCAAATACAGACCGATCTGCGATATCAGGCCTTTCTTGCCGGTGCGGCCCAGAGGGATGTGTTGGGATACCAGATGGCCGTTGCTGCCCTGGAAGATGTGCTGCAAGGAAAGATCTGGGCCTACTCTGACGAGGAACGCCGCAAGAGCAAAAGACAGAAGGACCTGGCCGACATAACACGCCTGGTGGAAACACATCCTGCTCTAATACATGAACTGCCACCGGAAATTCGCTCCCAAGTGGAGTGAAGTCGTAGCTGCGCCAATAATCCGACAAAGTTGGAGGATTGCCGCGCTGCTCCTCTACTAGGAATAGCCGGCGTCTGCCGTAGACACACAAGACACAAGGAATGAGGGGTGCCATGGAGCTGACGCAGCCTGATAAGAGAGCAGAGCTCATGAAGATGTCCAAGGAGGAGATCATCGACTACATCGAGGTCTGCAACAAGAACTTCTGGTCTCTCCAGAACAACTGGATGGCGAACGTCACCATGAAGTACGGGTCCGAGGTGGCTGCGGAGTTTGACGAGATGCTCTGGGCGAAATGGTCTGCCGTAGAGGCGCACCGATTGAAGAAGCTCTGGAATCTGGGAAACACTCTGGCCGACGTTGTCAAGGTGATGACCTTCTCTCTGGCGGCCGAAGAGGGACCGGAAGGGGGCTACGCGGAGCTGACAGACAAACGGATGGTCTTCAAGATCACCCGATGCCCGATGCAGCTCGCCAGGCGAGAGGCGGGATGGCCCGAACTGAACTGTAAGCCCGCCTTTGCGGCCATGTGGAAGGCGATCATCAGCGTGATCAACCCGGAGATTCGGCTGGCGGAAGTCTACGCGCCTCACGACGCGCACACCGAGGACAACTGGTGCGGCGCCACTCTGGAGCTGGACTGAGCACCTCTTCCTAGGCTCCTAGGGGGTCAGGCCGAAACTATCAACCGTGGAGTCTGACCCCAGGGTTGATAGTTTCGGCCTGACCCCTTTTTTTGTTTTTTTGGGCTTCCTTTTTCCGATCGGTGACTACGGCCTTTGCCGGACGAGCGCCTCATTCAGGCGGTCCAGATGCACCTTTTCCTCTTGCGCGAGGCTGAGCAGGATCGCCCTGCTCTCTTGCTGCTCGAGCTGTTGTCCCACCTTGAGGTACAGATCGTACGCGTTCACTTCCATTGCGACGGATAGCTCGAGGACGTCGACCGCCTTCTTTCCGTCGGCCCATTCCAGGACCCTGGTGAGGGACATGCCCCCTTCCATCCTGTCGTAGGCCGCCACCTCTTCGGGAGACAGAGGGTCCCCTTCCTTTCCTGTCAAGGTGCCGTAGAGGTTGCGAAGCGTGTCCTTGTGATGTGCCTCGGCCGCCGCCAGGGACTTGAAGAGGTTGCCAGCATCTTGTTCGGCAAACTGCTCGGCCATCCGGCCGTAGAAGAGCTTCGCACCCTCTTCAAGGATCCAGGCGAGCGACAAGTAGTCCACCGGGTCCCGCGCGTCCTGGAACCACCACATGCCCGCTTCCGGAGTCCCGGTCGCAACGTTTCCCTCCCAGGCCATTATCCCTCCGCCCATGTTCCAGACCTCTTCGAAACCGGCGTTCAGGAGCACACCGGCCCCGTTGGCGCTTCTCACGCCGGAACGGCAATAGAGGATGGCAGGCTTCTGCCGATCGACCTCGTCAAGCCTCTGATGGAGTTGCCCGAGAGGGATGAGGATGGAGCCGGGCAGGTGCCCACGGGTGTACTCCTCGGGCTGGCGAACGTCGAGCAGGGTGTATTCTTCCGGCTCGTGTTGATCCATGTAGGCTCGAACCTGGTCTACGGTCCAATCCGGCGTCCGGCGGAACAGCGAAGAATCGGCCATGCCATTTCCCTCCTCACGGGGTTCTCGCTCGTCTCAGGTCTCGCCGAGGTACTTGTCGTGGTCCTCCATGAAGGCCTTGTAGACCTTGTAGTGCTCGGTTTCCTCGTAGGCAACCTCGCTGACCGGAATGCTGTCGAAGCTCAAGATGCGCGCCTCCGGGCAGGCAAGAAGGATGGGGGAGTGGGTCGCCACGATGAACTGGGCATGCCCGGCAAGGCTCATTTCGCGGATGAGCCGAACCAGCTCGATCTGGCTGGTCGGGGACAGTGCCGTTTCAGGCTCGTCCAGAAGATAGAGGCCCTTGATGCGGTACCGGGACCGGAAGTACGACATCAGGGATTGTCCGTGAGATAGGGTCATCAGGGAGCCTCCTCCGAAGTACTTCAGGATGCCCGGATCCGTGCTTGCCCACTCGTCGAGGATCTGGGCGAAATCGCGGAACATGTCGGAGGCGAAGAAGGACCCGGGCACCGGCCCATTCACCCACTCGATGCGCATGAACTTGTAGAGGGCCTGCTTGTAGCGATTGGCCACGAGGGGTGTTCTGTCCGTGGCGCGCCAGATGTGGATGCCGCATCTGTGGGAAATCGCTTCGAGTAGGGTGGATTTCCCTGTTCCGTTCTGTCCGACGAGCAGGGTGACCGGAGCGCTCAGGTCGAAACTTGGCGTCTTCCGAAACAACTCCTGGTTGAAGGGATAGCTCTCTTCTGTGGGATATTTCTCCGGATACAGGAGGGCCCGCTTGACGTGCACCTTTATTCCTTTCAGGGGGTCAGGCCGAAACTATCAACCCTGGAGTCCGACTCCAGGGTTGATAGTTTCGGCCTGACCCCACTGTTTCAGCCGAGGCCGATCAGGGAGCCGACCCGCACGATGGCAAAGGCGACGATCCAGGCCAGCAGGACTGCGTACCCGACCGAGAAGGCGGTCCACTTCAGCGAATTGGTTTCCCGGCGGATGACGGCGATCGTGCCGAGGCAGGGCGTGTAGATCAGAACAAAAGCCATAAAAGCGTAAGAGGTCAGAGGCGTCATGTCCGAATTGCGCAGGGCCTCAATCAGGCCTTCCGATTCCTCGTCCTCTTCCGGGCCTACCTGATAGAGAACTCCCATTGTGGAAACCACGATCTCCTTGGCGACAAAACCTGTAAGCAATCCCACGGCACTGCGCCAGTCGAACTCCAGAGGCCGGAATACCGGCTCCAGGACCTTGCCGATACGGCCGATGTAGCTCTTCTCGACCCGTTCCGACTCCTTGGCGATCTCGAGGTCAGCGATCTTCTGGTCTAGCGTGCCGTTTGCGCCCTGCTGCGACGTATCGACATCGAGCTGTTCCTGCACCCTGGCGATCTCGGCGTCGTAGTCCTTGGAGAGCTCGACCTCCTGGGGAAAGGTGC
Organism: bacterium; assembly: GCA_028277985.1. Classification (GTDB taxonomy): domain Bacteria; phylum Desulfobacterota; class DSWW01; order DSWW01; family DSWW01; genus S015-6. The sequence continues at coordinate 31,268 of JANQFG010000021.1, forward strand.
TCAACGTCCAGATCACGATCGAACCCACGAGAATCACACCCCCCATCTTGCGGATGAAGATCTTGCCCCGATCCCAGGTGTGGATCAGCAAGCCCCGACCCGTCGGGAGCCGGTAGGGGGGCAGCTCCATCACAAAGGGTGCTGCCTTGCCGGGCAGCACGGTCTTGGAGAAGAGCCTTCCCATGGCGATGGCCAGGACGAGACCCAGGAGGTAAATCGAGAAGATTACGGTCCCTGCTTGCTCCGGGGCGAAGAAGGCGCCCGTGATCAGCACGTAGACCGGCAGCCTGGCCGAACAGCTCATGAGCGGGTTGATCAGGATCGACAGGATGCGATCCCGTTCCGATTCCAGGGTCCGGGTGGCCATAATTGCGGGTGCGTTGCATCCGAAGCCCATCAACATCGGGATGAAGGCCTTTCCGTGAAGGCCGAGCAGGTGCATCACCCGGTCAGTGAGAAAAGCGGCGCGGGCCATGTACCCCGAGTCCTCAAGGAAGCTGATGCACATAAACAGGATGAAGATGTTCGGCAGGAAGATCATCACGGAGCCCACACCGCTTATGATGCCGTCCACGATCAGGCTCTTGAACAATCCATCGTCCATGTTGGCCGATGCAAAGCCTGCGATCCATGCGACAAAAGCATCGATCCAGTCCATCGGGGCCGCGCCCACCGCAAAGGTGAGCTGGAACACACCCCAGACCATCAGGAAGAAAACGGGCAGGCCGAAGATCTTGTGGGTGAGGACCGAATCGATTTGATCGGACCGTGAGATCCGGTCCAAAGGGGGCTCGGTGTAGACTTCCTTCAGAATGCCGGCGACAAATCCGTAGAGCCGTTCCGTAAATACCGTCTCCGGCTCCTCCCCATAGAGCGAATAGAGGTGATCTCGGGTCTCCTTGATCTCCTCCAGGAACCGGACTCCGCTCTCCCCCGACTCGCTGACTTCGTCGATCAATTCCTGATCGTTTTCCAGCGCTTTGATGGTGACCCATCGTGGGGGATGAGGAATTTCGAACAGATCGAGAGCTTCTGCCCTTTCCGTGAGCGGATCCAGGTGACTCTCGATCTCATGGCCGTAAGGGATGCGCACCTGGCGGACCATGGGATGCTTGCCTTCTGCCACCTCCACGACCGTTTCCAGGAGGTCGGCAATGCCCGCCCCCTTGTGCCCCACCGTGAAGACCGCCGGGGCGCCCAGCAACGAGCCGAGCTTGTGCGCATCGATGCTTGCACCGGTCTGCTCGAGCGCGTCGGACATGTTCAGGGCGAGAACAACCTTCGAGCCGAGCTGCAGGAGCTGGGTCGTCAGGAAGAGATTCCGCTCCAGGTTGCTTGCGTCGATCACATGCACGACCACATCCGGCTTGTCGTGCACGATGAACCTGCGGGCCACGATCTCCTCGATCGAATAGGCGGTCAGGCTATAGGTGCCCGGCAGATCCACCACATCGATCACCACGCCGTTCAGGCTCGTGGTGCCTTCCTTCTTCTCTACCGTCACACCTGGCCAGTTCCCCACGTGGTGGCGGGCACCGGTGATGGCGTTGAACAGCGTGGTCTTTCCCGAATTCGGGTTGCCGGCCAGCGCGATTCTAAGGCTTTTCGCCTGATTCATGGCCTGGTCTCTGGACTGAATCCGAGCGCACGAGCACCTGCTGAGCCTCTGTGCGCCGGAGCGATACGTGGTACCCCTTGATGACCAGCTCGATCGGGTCACGGAGTGGGGCGTATTTCTTGATGAGCACGGTGGTGCCCGGCATGAACCCCATCTCGAGGAGTCGCCGCTTGAACGCACCTTCTCCCTGGATGGCCTCGATTTCCGCCAGGTCCCCCTCCCTCAAGTCGCGCAGGGTCACGGTCCGGTCTCCATCTGTGGGCCTCGCTCCCGGTCATTCCGACCGCTATTCATTTGAAGGGAAAGAGAAGAGGGATGCCGAATTTTTCGGCACCCTTAACATCTTTTGAACAGCTTAATATTTTCTGGCCACCCTGTCAAGTGCAGGTCCGCCTCCTTTTGACAGGGCCTCTTCTTGGGCGTAGTCTGTCTTCCAAACCAGGCGGATAAGATCCCATGGATGTAAGAGTACGCACCGCTGCGCTTTCCACCTTGATGAACTCCTTCCTGACCGGGGTCAAGTTCCTGCTCTACTTCATGTCGGGCAGCATGGCGATCCTGGCGGAAGCGTGGCACAGCCTTGCCGACATAGCCACGAGCATCCTCGTCCTCTTCGGCGTGCGGAGTTCCAGCGCACGTGAGGACAGGGCTGAGGAAGGAACGGCCGAGGAGCAGGCCTCGGAGGCGCAGAGGCGCGGCAGCCTCCTCGAATTCCTCATCTCCATCGGCATCGGGCTCCTTCTCCTCTTTGTAGGAATTTTCCTCTTGAGAAGGGCTATCATCTCCGAGCCTCGAGAGATCCGGAACGCCCTCAGTGCAGGGCTCCTGTTCATCCTGTTTTCCCTGGGCTCCTATTTCGTCTCCTACTTCGAGATCCGCATAGGCAAGCGGGAGGGTTCGGTCGGGCTCGTATCGGATGGCATGCATGCCAGGGCGGACATGGTCGCCTCCCTGCTCACCGGGTTTGCCCTGATCCTCTACTTTCTCGGGTGGAACATCGACCGCTGGGTCGCCGGCCTGATCGCCCTGCTGATCCTGTCCTTTTCGGTGGAGACGATCTTCAATGTTGTTCGTGCTTACAGCATGCGCGACACGGGCGAGCTGTTCCGGTACAAGTCCTACCAGATCATCGGCCTCATGATGGAGAGAGAGAATCAGAGAAAGGCGTCACAACAGATCCAATCCTTTCTGGACCAGAGAATGGGCCGGTCACGGTTCATGCAGGCCGTGTATCGCGTCTTCCCCATCCTGCCGCTCATCCTGATCGCAGCGGGGATCCTGTCGACCACCCTCTTCTCGGTCGAGGTGAACGAGCAGGCTGTCATCGAGCGTTTCGGCAAACCCCTGAGCATGGAAGCCCCGGTCGGGCCCGGCCTTCATCTGAAGCTGCCCTGGCCGGTGGACCGGGTCAAGAAGGCGAAGGCAGCCTACATAGAAGAGTTGAACATCGGAAATATCACCGACAGGGGGACCCTCGCCCTGCTGTGGACGAGGAAGCACGGCACCGAGGAGCCCTTTCTGAGCGGCGACAACAACTTCTTCTACCCCTACATCGTGCTCCACTACCGCATCAAGGACATCTTTCAGTACCTGTACCGGAATACGGATCCCAAGGCGCTCATCAATGAGGTGGCCCACGGGATTGCCACCCACCTCTTTGCCCGGGAGTCCTACTACCGTATTGCCGCCAGCGACCGGGCGAATCTCGAGCAGGCCATGTTGCGTCGGCTGCAGGGCGCCCTGGATGAACTGGAATGCGGAGTGGAGCTGGTGTCGGTCAATTTCAAGGACATTCATCCGCCCATCCCGGTTGCCGACTCCTTCGAAAAGGTGATTGCCGGATATCAAGAGAAGCAGCGAATCATCAACCAGGCTCTCGGCTATGAGAACAGGGTCAAGCCGGAGGGGCGGGGCAGGGCTTACCAGCAGGGAGAGGAAGCGGAGAGCTACATCGTGGACAGAAAGAAGAGAGCGGAAGGCGAGGCGGCGCGGTTCGTCCTGTCCTTGCCCGACTCGGCCGGTGAGATGGGCTTGACCATGACCCGGATCTACCTGAAGACCGTGGAGGATACCCTCAAGTACAAGAGAAAACTGGTTGTGGATCCGAAGGCGGGTGAGCCGGATGTATGGATGGATTTTGAGAAGATCTTTCCGGGAAACATGCTCGGAGGAGAATACGAATGAGAACCACCGTGATCGTCCTACTGCTACTGTTCATTTGTGCGGGACTCGCGAGTGTGAGCACCTACGCGGTCTCCCAGGGGGAGTACGCGGTGCTCACCCAATTCGGCAAGCCCTCACGGACCGTGGATGAGGCAGGGCTCTATTTCAAGCGGCCCGGCTTTCTGGAGACGGTGAATCGAATCGAGCGTCGCACCCACGTGTTCAGCACCCAGCCGATCCAGCTCCTGCTCGGGGACCAGAATCCGATCGTCCTGACCTGCTACGTCTGCTGGCGCGTCCGCGACCCGCTCCTATTCTTCCAGTCCGTGGTGACCATGGACATTGCGGCGCAGAAGCTCGGGGACATGGTCAACTCCCAGCTGGGAAATACGCTTGGGGATTACCTCCTGGTCAACATCATCAACACCAGACCGGAGGATGTGAAGATAGCCGAGATCGAGTCGAAGATCCTCGAGACCACCAACGTGAAGACCCAGGAGAAATACGGCATCGAGGTCGTTCAGGTGGGCATCCGCAGGCTGGCCTACCCGAGCATCGTGGCCGAGGCCGTTTACAATCGGATGCGATCGGAGCGCGAAAAGGAGGCGAGGAAGTATCGCGCAGAGGGGCAGGAGGAGGCGACCATGATCAAGGCCCGGGCGGATCGTGAGGTGAAGGAGATCCTGGCCGAGTCTTACAAGAAGGCGGAGATCCGAAAGGGGGAGGGGGACCGGCAGGCCTTGAAAATCTATGCAGAGGCGTACGGCAAGGATCCTGAGTTCTTCGAGTTCATGCGATCCATGGAGGTGTACGAGACCATCCTGGGCGAGAACTCCACACTGGTGCTCTCCACGGACTCGGAGCTCTTTCGTTATCTGAACCATCCGAAGGGCAAGGAGTAGCCGTGGAAACGGAAGAGACACGGATCCGGACAACCATGATAGAGACCTTTGGCCGGCTGGCATCGTTTTCACGATGGATCCTGGCAGCGCTGGTCCTCTTGTACCTGCTTTCCGGCGTCTATTCCATCTCTTCCAACGAAATCGGTGTGCTGCAGCGTTTCGGCAGGGTCGTCGATGACAGGGTCTCCCCCGGAATCCACTATGCCCTGCCCTGGCCCGTGGATCGCGTCACCCGCGTGCCTATAAGGATGGTGAGCAGCATCGTCATCGATGACTTCTACAACGCATACGGAGTCGGATCGGCTGCGCGGGTCTTTTTCAATATGACCGGCCTTGCCTCCTACTGCATCTCCGGGGGCAACAACCTGGTCAATGTGCAGTGCGTGATCCAGTACACAATCACCGATCCGATCCACTACCTCTTCCATGTCAAGGGGCCGGAGAAGATGCTCCGCAGCATGGCCTGCAACACGATCATCCACTGCATGGCCGGTATGCCTGTCGACGAGATCCTCACGAGGGGAAAGCAGACCATTGCCAACTACGTGAAGGCCGAGCTTCAGAGACGACTGGACGCAGCCGAGACAGGCCTGAGCGTCTCTTTTGTGGAGCTTCGGGACATCAAGCCCCCGGATCGTGTGCAGCGGTTCTTCTCCGATGTGGTCAACGCTCAGATCGATCGGGAGAAAATGGTCAACGACGCGGAATCTTACCGGAACGAGCAGATCCCGGCTGCCCAGGCGGAGGCGGTCCGGATTCTCGAGGAGGCCGCGGCCTACAAGGCGGAAGTCGTCCTCAAAGCGGAGGGGGAGGCGGATCGATTCGAGCGGATCCTGGGCCAGGTCCGGGACAAGGGGGACTCGGCCAGGAGGATGCTCTATGTGGAAACCGTTAAGAAGATTATGAAATCCGTGGACAAGAAGCATCTCGTGGACACAAAGGAAGACGGAGATGCACCTGCCCGCCTCAAGTTCTACTCGCCCCGCCTGTAGTTTTCCTTTGCAATTCCGTTACACTCTCTTTATACTTATTAAACGATGTATAACTCATTAACCAGGGGGGTAAGCCATGCAAAGAAGCATACGGTCCGCCTTAATACTCGGGATCCTATTTCCTACCATTATACTAGTGTTTTTAGTCGGTACAGCGGCTGCACAGAATCCCCGTCTGACCCTTCTGCACACGAACGACATGCATTCCCATTTTCTCGGCACGCCCAATGCGGACTACGACCCTACGGTGACCGGAGACGGCACGACCGGTGGAATCGCACGTATCGCCACCGTTGCGAACCAGATCCGGGCGGAGCGTGACCTGGAGGGTACACCCGTTCTGCTTCTGGACGGAGGGGACTTTGCCATGGGTTCCCTGTTTCATCTGCTGGAGGGGGAGGCCGAGATGGGAGTGATGAATCATCTCGGCTATGACCACATCACCCTGGGCAACCACGAATTCGACTGGCTGCCCGAGGGCGCTGCGAGCATCGTTGGTTTTGCGGCGGGACTGCCCGTGGAAGCCACGAACACGGAGGTCACCGACGTGTCCGATCCGGGCGGCGCAGCCGTGCAGGCCCTGATCGACTCGGGGGCCATCCTGCCCTACAAGGTGGCTACCCTGTTCAACGGGATCAAGTACGGCGTGTTCGGCATCATCGGGGATGGTGCCGTGAATGTCGTGTTCAAGCCCTTCGGCGCGGAAGCGTATCCCCTCGAGTTCACAGACCGTTTTGCGGCAGCCTCGAACACGGTGAATTACCTGAAGAACACGGAAGGCGTCGATCTGGTGATCTGCCTTTCCCACTCCGGCGTGGACGAGCCGAACGTCTGGGAGGGAGAGGACCCCGACCTCGCCGCCGCCGTTCCGGGGATCGACATCATCATCAGCGGTCACACCCACACCGACCTGGCGACCCCGGTGATGGTCGGCAGCACGATCATCGTTCAGGCCAAGGCCTACACAAAGCGGCTGGGCGAGCTCAATGTGGAACTCACTCCGGGCGGCTTGAGCCTGCTGTCTTACAACTCCCACGTCATCGACGACACCATTCTCGGGGATGCGGCCACCCAGGCCGTGGTTCAGGGGTACAAGAACGACATCGACACGAACATCCTTGGACCCATGGGCTACAGCTTCGACGGCCAGATCGCCGAGACCGCCTTTGACCTGAAGAAGGCCTACCAGGTGGAGCACAACCTGGGCAACCTGGCGGCGGACGCGATCCGGTGGAGCGTGGATCAGGTCATCAATGACCCGAGCGACAAGGTCGATGTAGCCGTAGAGTCGAACGGCGTCACCCGGGACGCGATTCTCGCGGGCGCCACAGGCCGTATCAACACATCCGACGCCTTTCGGGCAGTGCCCCTGGGCGTGGATCCCGTCAACGGCGCAGCCGGGTATCCCCTGGTCTCCTTCTGCCTGAGCGGGGACGAGATCTACAACGCCGGGTGGGTCAATGCCCTGGCCGCCTACCTGAACGACAGCGACTACTGGCTGAGCTGGTCCGGTATTCGATTCCAGTACACGGACTATCTGCCCCCCCTGTCCATGTGGCAGTGCTTCGACGCTGACGATCCCACTTGTGCGGTGAATGTGTCCGTCAACAGGAACGCTCTGTACAGGATTGCTGTGAACTACTACGTGGCCACGAACATCGACAGCGTGAAGGACCTGTCCTACGGGCTCATCGTGCTCGAGCCGAAAGACTGCGACACCGGGCTCCCTCTTGCTTCCCTGGCGGACGCGATCGTCTATGAAGCGCCCGGTGATCCGCTCACCCAGTGGGAAGGTTTCCTCGACTTCCTCGCCCAGTTCCCGGATACCGACTCAGACGGCATACCGAACATTCCAGCCAGGTACGCCGGGCCGGAAGGCCGCATGGTGAAGGCCTGCGTCATCGCCACGGTTTCCTACGGGTCGCCCTTCGAGAAGAAGGTGGGGATTCTGAGGGAGTTCAGGGATGAGATCCTGTTGAAGAGCGGTGCAGGCAGGAAGTTCGTGGAACTCTACTATGAGCACGGCGGCTTTTTGGCCGAGGCTGTTGCAGAGCACGCGTGGGTCCGGGCCCTGATTCGTATCCTGCTGCTGCCCCTGGTGGGCGTGGCCAAGCTGCTCCTGTTGCTCGTCTAATCAAAACTCGACCGTTCCGCGAATGCCGAGGATGACACCGCTGATATCACCCTCATCCGCCTGGCATTCATCGGCCATGTACTGCAGATCCGCTGTAAGTGCGAAGTACTCATGGAGCACGAAGCGCCAGTAAGCTTCGGCCACTTGCGTGTAATCGAAGCCCGAGTCATCGCCGCCGTTCAAGTAGGCGTATCCGACTCCGATGTTGTCGTACTCGCGCCCGTACCACTTCCCAGTGATGTTGATACCACCCGACAATAGGTAGTCATATTCGACCAGGGCCTTGTCATCCTGCCAGCCGAAGCGTATCCAGACGCCGAAGATTTCGCCCAGCTCCTGATCACATGAGAGGAATGTGCCCAGAAGTCGTTCTTCGTTGCCGTCTTTGTCGAGAAACTCCCTGCTGGTGAGTTCGACGATCCACCGGTAGTTCCCTTGGCCTAGTAAGGTTTCGAGTCTGTAGCCGATCTGACCGGCGAAGTAGTTGTAGTTGTTCCCGTCCTCGTTTTCACCCACATTCATGCCCAAGGCGGTGACATCGAAGCTCCCGATTTCCCATTCCACCACCCCGCCGACGTCATCGCCCGGGAATAACGCGCTGCGACTGTTCGCCAGGGCTTCGTTCATGAACTGGGTGTTTTCGTCATTGGCAAAGGCATTCTGGTCCACGTAGGTGGTGGAATCGACGATACCGCCGGTAAGGCCCAGGGAATGGGTGTCCGAGAATCGAAAGGTGTGCTTGTACCAGGCGGTGAGCAGATAATCCCGGTTTCGGCCGTTGATGCTCTTGACGTCATCTTCCAGGTCGGCACCCCACGGCGCCAGGTTGAATTCGGTGATCGCGTTGATCCCGTTGCCGGCGGCAAAAGCGAAATCGAAGAATATCTCATGCCGTTCATTGGGATGAAAGCTGAACTCCGGCTGGAAGGACAGGGCGCCGCCGTCTCTTTTCTCTAGATTGTCTCCGGTCTGGTATTGGTAGGCACCTGCCAGGATGCCCCCGATGGAGATCTCGTCTGTAACATCGTATCCCCGGCTGGGTGCCGCGAATGCGAGGCACAGCGTGATGATGAGCAATCCCCCCCGAAACGTCGACTTCTTCATCCGCTTCTTACCTTTTGCTGAGACGAGAATTCCCTTTGCGCAGGACCTATTCTCCGAGGAGCAGTGGTTGGCAGCACTTGTTAATATCATGTAGACGAGTAGGTTTCCACCAAATGAGATAATTCGCAGAATGGGGGAGAGGCTGCCCCTGGCTGCTTCGGTCCACCACGGAGGCGCCTGCGATGAACTGGCGGGGATCCCCACTAGGTTCGGGGATGGGATCATGCGGGACAGAGAATGATGGCCGGACGTTTGTAGATTTCTATCTGAACAACAAATGCTTAGCGTCGCCAAAAATATCGCGTGACGATGAAAATGGTGAGAGTGGGCCCGGGGCCGCTGCTCCTCTCCGCTTGCGAGGTTCGGGCGAGGGGGTGTTGCTGAACCCGAGCCCGTTGCGGGTCACAGGGTCACCCCAGGACCCACTCTCAAAGAAGTCCTTCGCCGAAGACTAGATCCCAAACTTGAATCCCGTCACAAAGGTTCTCGGCACCATGGGCCCGTACACATATCCGGCGTCCCGGTCGGGTCCCTCGTCGAAGTCATCCTGGAAGCTGTCGAGGATGTTGTCCACACCGACGTAGACCTTGAGGTTCCGGTTGTGTTTGAGATCGAAAGTGTACGAGACCTTTGAATCCCACACATAGAACCAGTCCGATTCCTCCAGCCGGTCTTCCGGGATGAACCCGGCGAAGTGCTCCACCTTCATCGGGCCGGTCAACTCCAGGGAGTTGATGATCTCGAGCCGGTCCATGGGGCGGACTATGGTCGCGAGGAACCCGTAGGCTTCCGGGGTTCGAAACACATCGTCCGAATTGAAGATGGGGTCCGGTTCCGACCGCTTCGCGCTCTCCAGGGTCCACCCGAAATCGGCTGTCAACCAGTCCCGGCAGTTGAAATTCATCTGGAACTCGGCGCCGTACACCTCGGTGTGCCCCTGGTTGATCCGGCGGAGCACGAGGGCGCCCGGGGTCTCTATTTCCTCGAAGGTGAACGTGTCGTTGATGCGCGTGTAGAACCCGGTCACGGCAAACCGGAATGTACCGGTGTCCGGGAGGACCCAGTCCGTTGCCACCTCCTGAGAGAAGCTGTAGGAACTCTCTTCCTTCAGGTCCGGGCTATTCTCGATCAGGGTAGGCTCCCCGCCCACGATGGTGATGTGCAGGTCTTCATCGAAGATCTGGGGCGCACGGAAGCCGGTCGAGGCGGAGGTGCGGAGCGTGACCCGGTCGGTCGGCTTGATCTTGAGCGCCAGCCGGGGGCTTGCGATGGGGTCATCTATCTCGCTGTGCTTGTCCACACGAACGCCTACGATCGGCTCGATCCAGTCGTTGACGAGCCAGTCGGCCTGGATGAAACCGCCGAAATCCGAATAGTCCACGTCTGTGAACCGGTCATAACTCGGAAAAGTGTCTTTCAGCTCCTCGTACTCGTACTGCAGGCCCGCCGTAAGAAGCAGAGATCCGTACCTTCCCATCTCACTGAAGTTGTTGTTCAGCGCTCCACGGACCACGTGGACCGGGTTCTTGGTGAATCCGTACGCATTCGGGTCCATGCCTGCGCCGTAGTAGGAGTCGCGCTCGGTATAGGCGAAACCGTAGTTGACTTCGTAGTTGAGCGAGCTGCTTAGCCAGTGCTTCCATCGCATGTCGGCCCCATACCTTCTCGTGTTGATCGACTCGGCGATCTCTGCCTGGTGCTCCGGCTTCTCGAAGCTGTCTCCTCCCCGTCGCTTTTCCTGAATGAAATGGGTATTGATCTGGAGGGACGCGTCATCGAAGGGATCGAAGAACACATTCGCGCCCGCATCGAGGAGACGGAGCCTCCCGATTTCCGAGAAGCCATCGTCGTTTGCGTCCCATGCGTTCCGGTACTGGGTGCCGCCGAACACGAAGGCCCCCATGTCCCTCTCTTCGTTCACAACCGACCCGCTGGCCGATATGTTCAGCCAGGGCTGGTCCATGTCAATGAGCAGGTAGTTGCCGCTCACACTGGCCTGATTCCTTGTGGGCCTTCGGGAGATCACGTTGATCACACCGGCCACCGCGTTGCCGCCGTAGAGGGCCGATCCGCCTCCTTTGACCACCTCGACCCGCTCGATCATCTCCTGGGGGATCTGCTCGAGCCCGTAGACGGATGCGAGACCGCTCACCACCGGCATGCTGTCCATGAGAATCTGGGTGTATTTGCTATCCAGTCCGTTGATCCGGACCCCGGTGAAGCCGCAGTTCTGGCAGTTGGCTTCCACGCGAACTCCTTCGACCTGGGAGAGCGCGCCGGCAAGGGAAATTGCGGTCTTCCGCTCGATGTCTTCGCGGGTGACCAGTTCCGTTTTGACCGGCGTATCATCGAGGAGCCTGCCGGTCATGGTGCCGGTGACCACCACATCGTCGGTGGTGAAAGCCAGTGACATGCGGATCGGTTCCTCCTCGGCCTGATCCGCTTTGATTCGAAGATTCTGCGCGAGCGGTTCGAAACCCTTGGCCGAGATCTCGATGTTGTAAGTCCCCGGGACCACCGCGATCCGGGCCTTTCCGTTCGTGTCCGTTTGGACGGTCACATCCGCTCCCTCGACCTCAATCCGGGCGCCCTCAACGGGCATACCGTTCGGGTCGAGAATTTGCAGTAGGTAGCCTTCCTCGGCCCCGGCGGGGCCGGCAGTGGAGAGGAAGACAAGGGCAAGGAATATGAACAAGGTGAATCGGAACATGGGCTTCTGCTTCTTCATGAGTTGTGCCTCCTTCGTTGGGTGAATTCTGTGTGCGATCTCTGCGTTCGGTTGGCTACGCTTCTACATGTTCCGTCCTCCTTTCTTCGTGGCGACCCCGGTGCGAGTGGTGCGGCGGTGATGAGGGTCTCCGAAAAATGAGTTAGGTTGCCAATATTATTGGAACCCACTAGAAAAATACGCGCCTCCAAACTTTATGCAACCTCCTGTAGGTATCCGACCCCCTGTAGGGGTCGGTGGCTCGATACCCGGAAGACGGTTTCAGGGACTAGAGAACGGCTCCCTTCATGGCAAGGTCGCCTGCCTGAGGAGCCTGCCCGCCAGTTTTCTCTGTCGAGGGTAGTCGGCGGCCTTCTTCAGAGCAGAGGCGGCTTTTTCCTTCCAGCCGAGTTGAAGCGCACAATAGCCCATCATCAGATGGGAGCGTCCGTTTCTTTTATCAAGGGTCGTGCTTTCACGGAACGCCTCCCAGGCGCCCCGGTAGTCTTCTTCCATGTAGAGCAGATCGCCGAGGAGGGTCCAGAGCTTCCCTGTGGGTTCCGCACCCAGGGCCCTCTCCAGCACCCGCCGGGCATCCCCCGGCCTGTGACCAGCGATGTAGGCCGAGGCCAGCCGTTCGAACTCAGAGGACTTTGCACCTGCCTTCATGGCCGTCTCGTAGTATTCACAGGCAACGAGAGGGGCATCGACGGCTACGTAAAGGTCTCCCAGCAGTACCTGTTCCTCCCTGGAAAGGGGGGTGAGGTAGCTGTATATCGTCATGGCGACGGCTGCGCCCATGTAGTTGTCCCGGTTTGCCTCGAAACGGTACCAGAGCTTCCAGGTTTCCGGATCCGTACCGAAGAGCCGGAGCATCCGGGTCAAAAGCCTCTCTGCATCCCTTTCCGAGCCGAGCTCCAGATAGGCGTGCAGAAGTGTCTGGAACCATTCCTTGTCGGGCGCGGGACCCTCCACGTACACGAGGGGCTCCAGGATTCCCACGGCCTCGTGGGCATGTCCGTTCAGGATGTGGGCGACCGCGGCGTAGTAGAGATAGTCCGGGTTCTTCTTCCCGCTCATCTCGTATCCCTTGACCAGGGCCTCTGCCGCCAGGCCGTATCGCTTCTCTTCGAAGGCGACCTGTCCCAGGTTCACCCAGGCGGGGCCGTAATCCGGGTCCAGTTTGACCGCCGCGTGGAAGTGATCGAGAGCCTCCGCGGGTTTGTTCAGGGAATACTCTGCGTTGCCGAGGCAAAATTCGAGCAGGCAATGATCCTGGTCGGGGTGTTTTGCAAGGAAGTTCTGAATGGTGCGGGCGGCCTCCTCGTACTGATCCAGTTTCATCTGCTGCTGCACCTTGTACAGAATACGCTTGACGCGCATCGGTGCGTGGGCAGCCTTTGCCGCGCCAGGCGCGTCGGAATGACCATGTCCTTCGTGGTCGTCATGATGCTCCCCATCTTGATGATGGTCCCCATCCGCACAAGCCTCTGTTTCCCCTGTCTGCGTCTCCGGCTTGCTGGCGGCAACAGGGGAAACGGCCAGTATAGCCACGGCCCAGAGTATCAGCCCGATGGGCACAGCCTTTCTGTATGCCTTCATGTATTGTATTCCCCACGTCTTATTGCAGTTCGAAACGGATGGTGGTGGTTACCCAGCTCGACACCGGCTCTCCGAGAACCTTGCCCGGAGAGAATTTCCAATTCGGGAGGCTTGCGAGTACGCTCTCCTCGAACATCCCTTTCGGCTTGGCCTCCAGGACCGTTATGCGGCTCACGAGGCCTGTCTTGTCCACCAGGAACTTGACCTTCACGTATCCCTGCATCTCCAGCCTCTTCGCCTTGTATGGATAGAGGGGCGGGGTCTTCATGAGTGCGCGAGGAGGGTGATCCAGATCTGCCGCGTTGAAGAACATGGAGATGCCGGATATCGGAGCGTCGCTAACCAGTTTTGTATTCACCTCGAACTGGAGTGCCTGCATGTCCGGCGTCTGGATATTGGGCCGAAACAGATCCGGCTGGAAATCCTCCATCATCTCCTCCGGCTTCTCTTCCTCGGGCTGCTCCCTTACTTCCTCCTCTTCCGGAGGCGGCTCCTTCTCCCGGATTCGAACGAGCTGGATGCCTGCCGGCTCGGTCATGTCTACTTCGGGGGCTCGGAGGTGGGACAGCAGCGGAAGCAGGAGGAGCAGCAGGGCGTTGACCGCCAGGGCAAATATCCCTGCGGGTAAGACCCAGAGAGGAAGGCCGTTCTTGAGTGTAGTGGTGCCCATGGATGATCCTTATCTATGATGGACCCCGTTGCGGACGGCTCAGCCGCCTTCCGCGGACAGGGATGCGGCAAGACTGACATTCTCGACCCCGGCCAATCTGCACTGGTCCATGACCTGGATGACCACGCCCGTGTCGCTCTTCTTGTCGGCAACGATAACCACGGAACTCTCAGGGTTCTCGGAGAGCACTCGTGCCATGTGGGCCCGTACGCTCCGAACGTCGATCTGTTTACGATCCAGGAAAACCCTCCCGTCCTCGGTGACTCCTACAAGAACGTTTCCTCTCTCCTTCATCTCCGCCGTGGCCGCTGTGGGTCTCTGCACGTCGATGCCGGTTTCCTTGACGAAGCTGGTGGTCACCACGAAGAAGATCAGCAACAGAAAGACCATGTCGATGAGGGGGCTCATGTTGATCTCCACGCCCCTGCCGCCCTTCCGAAGACTCTGTCGAACATTGATCATGAGATTTCCCTCTATACGTGTCTGGCCAAAACGGCCGTGATCTCTTCCAGCCTGAGTTCCTGCCGCATGGCCCGTCGATGCAGATACCCGCTAAGAAAGAGCCCCGGGATGGCAACGATCAGACCGCTCTGTGTGGTGATGAGCGCCACGGAGATCCCGTTGGACAGACCCTTCACGTTTCCCGTTCCGAAGGTGGAGATCACGTGGAAGGTGTCGACCATGCCGATCACCGTTCCGAGAAGCCCGAGCAAAGGGGCTACTGCCGCCAGCACCCCGATGACCGCAAGGTATCGATGCAGCCGCGGCCGCTGCCTCTGAGCGCAGTGGCGAAGAATGCTCTTGTCCAGGTCGGGTTGACCGGTCTTCTCCTGTAAGAAGCTCGTGACGATCCTTGCTCGCAGACCTTTTGAATCTTCGGAGGGGGGCTCCCCGCCTGCCATGAGCTGAATGGCGCTCTGTATAGGGACGTCCCGGCTCGTCAGGCTGTGGAAAAAGTAGAGCCGCTCCCCGATCAAGGTCCACATGAGCAGCGAGCAGGCGACCAGGGGGAACATCACCCAGCCGCCTTGCACAAGGTAATCAAGCGTTCTGTAGAGAAGTTCCATTCTGGCGCCTCGCCTTTTGGGAGATGTTGGTCAGGGCCACCGCCTTCTCTTCCATATCCCCGATGATGTGATCCACACGCCGCGAGAGAAAGGTATGAAGCAGCATGATCGGTATGGCCACCGCCAGTCCGAGCTCCGTGGTTACCAGAGCCTCGGAGATTCCTCCCGACATCATTCGCGGGTCCCCGGTGCCGTAAAGCGTAATGACCCGGAACGTGCCGATCATGCCTGTTACGGTGCCGAGCAACCCCAGGAGGGGGGCAATGGCGCCAAGGATACCGAGCACGGCAAGGAACCGCTCAAGACGGGGCGCCTCGCGTAGGATCGCCTCCTGCAGGATGTTCTCCTGGGTCTCCCGGTCCTCCCCGCGGCCTGCCAGCCCTGCGGCAAGAACGTTGACCACCGGCCAGTTCCTGCCTTCGTATTTGCCGACCATCGATTCACACGCATCCCAGTCGCCCTTCTCCGCGGTCTGATTGATGCTGTCCATGAGGCGGTCCGTGTTGCCGTGTACCCGGTTCAGGTAGAAGATCCTCTCCACGATCAGGATCAGTGCGAGGGTGGCGATCGCAAGGATCGGCCATACGATGGGGCCGCCGCTCTTGATCTGTTCCCATATCGTCGGCTTGTGGGTGATCTGCCGGAGGGCTGCGCCGCCGGACAGATCCGTATAGACCGTGTCGTCCTGTCCTTGGAGATACCCCTTCAAATTCCGCCGCACCATCCAGTCGGGCAACGCGGACAGGGCGTAGAACCGCTGGGTGTCGTCTGAGTAGTTAAGAAAGCCGACTTCCTCTCCTGTGTCGTAGACGGCAGTGAACTTACCGAGGTTCAGAACGGTCCCTTCCCGAAGCTCCCCGGCCCGGTCGATGAACCGCCCCGTTTTCAGGGAGACCTCGCCGGATCGTTTTGCCTCGTCCAGGAAGAGGTCCGTAAGCTGATTGATGTCATCGATGCCAGGGAAGTACTGCTTGTTCAGGAGGGGTTTAAGCTGCTCGACCCTCTCAGGGGCGTATGCAGTGAGAGGAGAGTTCTTGAGGATGGATTCCAGCTCCCGGGCCGACACACGCACGGTGCCGATGGTCTCACGGAACTGGAGCTCTTTTTGGGCCCATTCTTCGGAAAGCTCGCCCTCTTCTGTGCGGCGGGCCCGGATGCTTTCCTGTAGCCTCGAGATATCCGCTTCGAGCTTCTTCTCCAGGGACTCCAGCCGATTCACCTCCTCCTGCAGTGCCTTTCTGTCGGCCAGAATCCTCTGCTCAGCTTCTTTGGCCGCTTCTACTGCGGCCTTCCGGTCCTTCTCAGCCTCCTGAGAGGCGGCCCGCATGTCCTGGCTCCATCCCGGCGAAGCCAGGAGAAGCAGGAGACCGATCGATATCAGGAATGGCTTCTTCACGGATTGATCCTCCCCAGGGGCAGTCGAATGAGCTCGACCGGCCTTCGCTTGCTGGCCATCTCCACAGCCATTCGGACGCTTCGCCCGTATTGGGAGGGGAGCTCGACCCACTGGCCGTTCACTCGGTCGTATTCACCTACGCGGGTTCCATCGGGTGTCTGCCAGAAGACGGAAAGCCTGCCGAGCCGGAAGATGTCTGCAAACACGGGCTCTCCGTTCACCGTGATCTTCTGCTGGTACGTCTCAACCGTATCGCCGTACTCGCACTCCACCTGGAGAGCCTCGAGAAGCCTCCGTAGCTTCTCTGCCGGCGATGTGTCGGCGAGGGCAAGCGTTTCCTTCAAGGAGCGGATCCGTGTGGCGCGCTCTTCCGGCAGGAAGGGAAGGTCCTCCGTCACGAATCGCTCCAGCTCGACAAGCGTGGTTTCCAGGGCATCCTCGAGTCCCTCCTCCAGCCTGACGGATTCTTCGATCCGGCGCTTCAGCTCCTCCACACGGTCCCCGAGGGCGGTGTTTTCTCGCGCCAGGATATCTCTTTCCTTCTCCAGGGAGCCGATGCTGGCCTTGGCCGCCTCGTAGCGCGCCTTCAGCTCGGCCCGCTGCCGGGCCCAGGCGTCCTCCTTCTCTTGTGTGTCCTTGTGGATATCCACGGTGCCCTCCACCTTCGTCTTTATCCGGGTTTCCGGGGTCTGCCCGAAGGCAGGGCAGACCAGCAGCGCTGCTGCCAGAATCACTACGGCATACCGGGTCATGTTGCAGACACCTCCTTGTTTCTACTGTAGGCGGGGCGTGCCTTCCCTTGAGAAAGGGGGCCGACTTCTTGGCAACCCTCTATTGTTTTGGAATGGTGAAAAAACCGCCGAAAAAAAATGCGCCGCGGCTACTCGACGAGGATTTTGTTGGCCATTCCCCGTCCGAGGACCATACGGCTACCCTTGACTTCGATGATGAAGGGTCCATGCGCTCGGTTGTTGATCACTTCCACCTCGACGCCGGGGACGAGACCCATGGCAGCTAGCCGGGCCTCGAGCCTGCGACCTGCTTGAATCGTCACCAATCGCACCCTGCACCCAGGCGCGACCTGCATGAGGGACATGGGGGGCAACCTCCTCTTCTCTTTATGCCTTTTCCCGGCTGGACCTTTGCTCAATGAACTTCCACTGTGATGCCGTCCATTTCCTCCTTCTTCAAGGAAATGTGGTAGCCCTTTACCTTGACGTCCATCGGGTCGCCCTCGGGCGCGACTTCTTCCACCTCGATTACGTTTCCGACGGCAATGCCCATCTCGGTGATTCTCTTGTTGGTGCTCTGGCCCCCACGAATCTTCACGATCCTAGCCTTTTCCCCCGGCTTCAACTCGGTGAGAGTTCTTCCGGCACCTTTCTTCCCTCTCCTCTTCCGTTTTGACTTTATTTCCTGCAGGCACTGCGAGGTGCATTGCTCGCAATCCTCCTGCTTGCCCGGGCTCGCGCAGAAGTATCCGAACTCCTTTATCCATTCCGTTCCCGCTCGCGGGCAAATCTCCAGGAAATCGATATACTGGGTCAGACGCTCGAGTATGGGCTTCGGTAATGAGTGCTCCATACTGCAGGCACCCTCCTCGGCCACCGAATCTTCCACGTGAAGCACCTTGGCAAAGAACTCCTTGAGCACCTCGTGCCGCCGGATAACATCCAGGGCCGCTCGGGTCCCCTCCTGGGTCAAAGTGATCACATCGTACGGGGCGTAATTGATCAGGCCCTTCTGAGAGAGAACCTGCAGCGCCCCCGTAACGGAAGAGCTGTTTACATTCAGGCTCTTCGCGATGTCCTTGGCCCGGGCAGCACCCTTCTCCGAGGCGATGTGGTAGATGGCCTCCAGGTAATCCTCCATGCTCGAACTGAGCGGTTTGGATTTTGCCATGCCCTTGCTCCTCTCTATGGGAAGGACCTTATTTTTTTTGTTTCGACGAATATTTTACGATTGCCCTCGGTATTTGTCAACCCCCCAAGAAAAGCACTCCCACGGTATCTGCGCCTGAGGATCCTGCCGGCGGGATCGGCTCGAAAGAGAAGAATCTGGAAAAGAGGCTTGACAAAAGTTTGGCATACCGTATAAGCTTTGGAATAACATACTTAATGAGGGGATGTGAATATCCGGCAAGGACCCAAGGGAGATGCGACACCATGGAGAAGCAAACAGCGAACAGGCAACCAGCGACTTTGAAGCGGCTCTGGGAGCTCGAGTCCCGTCTGCGGTGTCCCGTGATCGGCGCCTGCCTTACGGTTTCCGAGCATGCGGCCCTGTTGAAGAAGGTCTTTGCCCAGTCACGAAAGCTCCGGCCCTACCAGATGCACGGAACGGTCATGGATCACCTTGATGACGAGAATCGCCTGTCCGTCAAGCTGGACAAGTACCTGCGGCACAAGTACCGTCGAGCCGTTGCAGACCTCGCCGAACTGGATGAAGAGGCGTTCATGGAGGTCTGGCAACGATCCTTTGGAAAAGGAGAAATGGAGGGTGTTCTTTTTGTTGCGGCCCTCCGCAATGATCTGTCCGCCGCCTCCATGGGAGAGATCTTCGGCGAGACCCATATGCTCTGCCATGCCAACCTGAAGGAGGTCATGGAGGCCCGGAAGGGGCTTGCCTTTCAGGAGGAGGCGAACCGCAAGATGGCCAGGGTGCTTGCACAGGAGAAGAAACGTTCCTCCGAACGGAAGCGGGAGAACCGGGAGATACGCGCCTCCCTGAAGGAGGCCCTTCGAAAGGCGGAACAGCGGAAGAGGAGCCGGCCTGGAGCGCAGCCCGAAGTGACGCGGGCCACTGAGGGACTCAGGGCCGAGAGCCAGGCGCTCAAGCAGAGGATGGTCGAAATGGAGGCGCAGCTCAGGGAGTTGGAGTTCCGGCTCCGCCGCGCGGATAAGGAGCAGAAGCGTCTGGAAAAGGAGAAGGCGGACCTCGAGGCGGTCCATCAGAGCCTTTCGGATGAAGTGGCCGGGCTGATTTGCCCTCCCGTCGATGCGGATCGGAGCATGGCGGCCTGTGGTGGAGACTGCCCAAGGCCCTCGCTCTGCGCCAGAAAGATTCTCGTCGTCGGGGGCTTGACGAAGATGAAGCCCCTTTACAAGCGACTGGTGGAGTCCAACGGGGGCCTGTTCGACTACCACGACGGATACATGAAGCAGGGCAAGCAGGAACTCGATTCGCAGGTCCGGAGGGCGGACCTGATCCTGTGTCCCGTGTCCTGCAACAGCCATGGGGCCTGTCTTGCGGTCAAGCAGCTCTGCCGGAAATATGGCAAGCCGGCAAGGATGCTCTCGAGCCCGAGTCTGAGCGCCATCTCCAGAGGGCTGTTCGCCGGGAACGAAGGGGCGCAGTTGAGGATGTAGCACGCCTCCCGTAGGATAGTCCGTATGCGATTCCACCCGCGCACCCTATTCACTGTGCTCTTCCTGCTGGTCCTCAGCCTCCCGTGTGCATGGTCAGCCGATGATCGGATGGGCATGCGCTGGCAGGGGTACCAGGAGGCCCTCGGTGAGGCGCGGCAGAAGGGTGTGCCCGTCTTTCTGTTCTTCCATACCTACCCTTGCAGCTCGTGCACGAAGATGCAGTCCCACACCCTGGCGGACAGCACGGTGGTCGCGTACCTTCGGGAACACTTCGTTTCCGTGCGTATCGACTCGCCGCAGAGCCCGCTCCTGTCGCGCAAGTACAGCGTGCGTGGGCTACCCATGAGTTTCTTCCTCTCGCCCACGGGGGAGCAGATCGCCTACCTGCCCGGATACGTGAAGCCGGATGTCTTCTTGAAGCTGCTCAGATACATCCGCGAGGGCCACTACCGCTCCAAGACCTTGTACGAGTATCTGAAGGGGCCCTGATCCTTTCCGGGGAGACACTCAGTGAGCATGCTCCTCGGACATGGAGCCGAGAGCAAACACGAGTTGCAGATAGGCGTTGTGCTCTGCGGTCTCGTGCCGTGGCTCTCGGTACCGGTATTGACTCCGAAGATAGAGTCTGCGATTGACATGGAGGGTCACAAAGCCTGACGCGGCCCACTCTCGGTCTGAATCGGACGGATCCAGGAACTGCGTATGATCATAGCGCGCCCCGGCGGCCCAGTGCCTCGAGATTTCCAGCGCAGCCAGGCTGAAACCCCCGTATCGGGTGTAGTCCCCTTCGTTCATGTGAGCGGCAAAGAACTCGTTCTGCCATTGCAGCAGTCTGAGCCCCCAGGGGAGAGGAAACGCGAACGTGAGATCCCCACCATGGAGCATCGTGTGTGCCCCTTCGTCCCATGCGAGGCTGTAGCCTACCGTAGCCTTCGTCCTTCGTTCCCAGGATAGGTCCAGGGCGGTCCGAAGGTGAAAGACGTGGCCATCCCAGTGGATCGGTTCGGCCTCGGAATGTTCCGTTTCTGCATGGGGATCCTCCTCCTCGTCATGGTGCCCGAGTCCGAGGCGCTCTCCATTCCAGAAGCCGAAAGTTGTCCTCCAAGAAGTGTGCAAGGGGGTGACCGTGAGATGTCCCTGAACGCCGTTGTCCACCCAGTGGTCCTGGCCAAAGAGGCTGGTGAACACCAGAGGCCTGTCGGCAAATGGCCATTCCGGGGTATGAACCGGGTTCAACCGGCCGAAGTCCATGAACTTCCTGCCTGCGAGCATCCCCAGAGGGACCACTTTGGAGACGTGCGGAATCGAATGAGCGGCGAGATAGGCCTCATCCAGGTGGACATTCACCTCCACGTCGCCATCCTCGTACTCCATCTCCATACAAGGGTGCACAAAGGCCTCGACGCCCGGAAGCAGGTCTCCCCTGACCCCGAATCCTACCTCCTTGATTCGGATCTTGTTCCGGTTCGGGTCCTCCTCGTTGTTGGAAAAGAGAGCCTGTATGTTCGTTACGACTTTCCACTCCGGGACTGGCAAGTTCTCCAGCCAACCCGGGTGTTCCCCTGTGTGTTCCAGCCTCTCCTCTCCGGCTTTCTCCGTTTCCTCGGCCTGGGCCGGGACGATCGCGAGAAGCACATATCCCATCCAAAGAATGGCGAGTTTCCTCATCATCGAGTTCCCCCTGAATCAGCACTGTTCGTAGCCGCAGAGCTATACTAGCTGTGGTGTTCTCAGCCGCATGGTGTTTCGTGCGACCCGTTCCGTTGAGGTTCGGGCGACAGGATCATCTCGAGGAGGGGATTCAGATCAGCAGGATCGTGGCGGAGAGTATCTCGGTGGTTTTGGGAAGGACAGGCACAAGGGGCGGATGCATGGCTCCGTCCACCTCACGGGAGAAGTGCTCGCCGGCCCAAGGTGCGGATGGCGAGTCGCAGGGCGGCTTTAGCTTGGTGGTATGGTGTGCACCGGCTAGGGCCTTCATGCCCGCAGCGAAGGGAAGCTCCACGTCCACGCAGGAAGGGCAGCAGGGCGTTCCCCCGCCCCGGGTTTCGAGAACAGCTTGATGGGTCGTTGGGTTGTTGGCCTGGCAGAGGTCGACTTTTGTGAAGCTGAACGCACAGCAGCAACAACGGCCCAGGGAGGAGACCCGAATGCCTGCGTGTCCATCCTGACCGCTGCAATAGACAAATCGAAACGGCATGAGGATGGAGACGAAGAGACAGAACGCTACGAGTGAGGTTCCTTGCCTTAACCTTCCATGTCTTAGCTGCCTAGGGAGGTCCGATTTCTGCTCGTGCGGTTCCGCCATTCTCAGGACCCCGGATCAGCCCTGAGCCGATACGCCCGCCACAGGGAGTACGGGCTTCTCGTCGTGCTTGAGCATGAGCAGGCAGTCGAGAATTGCCTGGGTCAGGTTCACATACCAGAACTGACCTGCCAGGGCAAGGTCGAGGAACTCGCCGTTCCATTCGGCGAGACCCCTGTCGACCCAGGCGGAGAAGACGGGCTCCAGGATTGTGGGCAGGTCCAGATCGTGCTTCAAGCGAAACCACGTCAGGTTCAGCCGTCCTCGATCCATCTGGGACACGATTTCGTTGAAGATGCGGCCGTCTTCGTGCGTTTCCATCAAGAAGAGAAGCGGCTTGTTTCCCTGGTCGATCTCCTTGATGTACTCATGGATATCCCGGTTCAGCATGAAGGTGTGACCAAAACCTTTTCCTGCAGCTCCGGCACCGAAGGGAACAGTAACGGCGCCCGACTTGGCGAAGAAGTTGTACAGGTTCCTTTCCCTCGTGCTCTGCGTCCAGTGGCATACGCTGAGCCTCTGGAACCCTTTGCTCCGCAGGGTTGCCACGCCCGCTTCAAACATGGCCGCCTGTTCGGACGTAGGGGAAGGGGCCGGCAGACTACCCTGATCGATGGCGCGCTTGAGGGGCCCCTTGTTGAACACGTTGAGCTGATAGAGGTCGCCGCCATCCAAATCGGACTGTGCCATTGTGGATAGGTCCCGCCCCCAGATGTCCATGGACTGGCCCGGCATGCCGAACATCAGATCGATGATCACGGCTGCCTGATCCATGCCATGGATGTAGGCGAGCCGATCCAGGATCTGCTCTTGGGATTCGACCCTCCCGATGCGACGTCGAACATCGGTGTCAAAGGACTGGACCCCCAGGGAGAAGCGGTTCACCCCCTCCTCGAGGCAGGCATCGATCTTCTCTCGGGTGAACTCATGGAAGCGTGCCTCGAAGGTGATCTCGCAGTCATTGGCCAGGGGCAGGGACTCTCGGACAGCACGCATCAAACGACGGATGTTATCCGCCGACAGGATGGAGGGCGTTCCTCCCCCAATGTAGACGGCGTGAAAGGGCCCAGAGTAGACGAGGGGCTCCTTCCCGCTCAGACGAAGATCCTCGACCAGGCATCGGATGTAGTCGTCTTCGAGCAGCTGATCCCCGAAGTTCTGGAAGAACCCGCAGTATAGGCACTTGGTCTGGCAGAAGGGGATGTGGATGTATGCGGAGCGCTTGCTCCCTTCCGGCATCCACTGCGTCTTCATCAGCTTCCGCCACGACTCCCGGGTTTCCGGTTCCGGAAGCATGTTGCCGGGGATGAAGGGGTGCACGAGCCGTTTGCTCTCAAAGGCGTACCGCAGGGGATCATCGGTTTCCCTTCCGAGAATCCAGTGCCGTTCGGCCTCCTCCAGAGAATCGAGCCTTTCCCGAAGCTGCCGGGACGGCTTTTCCTTTTCCATGGACTGCTTCTCCCGGGTTGTCGAGTGGGGTCTCATAGTTTCGCGATAACCGCTTCGGCAAACCCCCAGCACTCCTGCTTGTTCATCAGGGTCCTCGGGTTCATGCGCATCCGGATCTGGGCCTCGCTCAGGCCGATCATGCCGTAGAACTTCAGAAGATCAGCGTGGTCTTTCTCGCTTAGCCTCTTCGGGACCAGTTCCCCAAGCAGGATGTTCGCGTGCACCACCGCTCCACCGAGGATCTCCGCGCTGGGGACCAGGTAGGTCAAGCCTCCGTGGATCTTCCCCTTGTGAAGCACCGGCTCCTTCTGCATGGCGACCCCGAACAGGGCGACCTTCTTCGTCTTGAGGACTTCCGCATGCTCGGAGATGTATTGGGTCAACCCAGGCAAGACTCTGTCCGCGTAGATCCCTGAGCCAAGAATCAAAACCTCGTATGCCTCCGGGGACACCGCCCTCTCCGGCTCGTGAAACTCGACCTCGTGGCCCTCCAGGGAACACCTCTCTGCGATCCATTCCCCGATGGCCTTTGTAGAGCCGTATCGGGAAGCACAGACGACCAAGATTTTCATCCTATTCTCCTTTCAAACGCGCTACGTACCGGTGGCACCCGTGCCGGTCCCTTCTTTGCTCAGGGAGGTGATACCGGTCATCGTCTCGATATGCATTCGGAACAAGGGGTACTTCTTCCGCTTTCTCTTGAATTTCTCCTTATAGGGAGCATAGGTACCCCTAGGGAGCTTGAGCCTCTCTTCCAGGAGATCCCAACCTCTGAGCACCATTTCCGGATCTTGGACAAAGGCGCCCGTCCCGAAACAGGAAACGGCACGATAGGCACGGCAGGCTTCGTCCGTACGACAGATCTTGAGGCAGACCAGGTTGTTCGCCTTGATGTTCGTCCCAGTCTTGCCGCTGGGCTTGATCAGACCGCAAACATCTCTGCCCAGAATGAAGTAGTTGAACTCTACCGCGTAGGGACTCCCTTCCTGGTCCACGGTGCAGAGGGTGGCCAGGTTGTGCTCGTGGACAAGATCGGTCATTTCCTTCTTGGTCATCTTTCGCATACCCTATCTCTCCCGAGTCGCTCGGTCATTCCCACTCACAGCGCCGTTCCGATTGTCCGACTCCGCTGAGGGCTCTTCGGATGGCCCCCGCAGCCAGTGCAACCACGCCGAGGCTTCGGCCGGCCTGCTCTCCACCAACCTGACAAGCCGGGCAAGTCTTTCCACGATACTCTCGGGCAACCGGTGCCCGGTTTTCGAGGCCGAGCCCGCTGACTCGCGGTCGATATCGAGAACCTTGACGTAGAAGTCGTACAAGACCCGTTTTCTTCGGACCACCTCTTTGGCCAGCGTTTCCCCTTGGGGCGTCAGGGTGATGAGACCGTAAGGCGTGTGACGGATCAGTTGCTTCGAGACCAGTGTCTGCATCGTGGCGCTGACCGAGGAACTGGCAACGTTCAGTGCTTGGGATACGTCCTTGGGCCGGGCGGCTCCCTTCTTGACCACGACTTCGTAGATTGCCTCCAGGTAGTGTTCCTGTCGCAAGCTCAAGGGCGAAATGCCGGACATTTGTCTGTCTCCTCCGCGACGCAGGCTGTGAAGGAGCCCATTTTTTCGAGCACCCTAAAATTATCAGGAATGCCAAAAATTTAGAGCAAGTTCATGTTGATTCCGATGATTTCTCGCTCCCTGTGCGAATCAGCTCTTCCCGTACGAGGCGAAGCATTGTCACGGGAAGAAGCCCACAGGGTCAGAGGACCACAACCTTTCTTGCGTATTCGAATATTTTACGTTATGCCGAATTTTATGTCAACCCCCCAAAGAGCCCTTCAACGGGCGAAGGGGAACGGCCCTGCAGAGGAAGTGTAATGCGGCAGGTGCAGGCCTCTTCGATCAACTCCAGGTCGTGGCTGATCACGAGCACGCAGACGCCATCGTCGGCCAGCCCCTCGAGGAGGGACGCGACGCTTCGCATGCTGGCCGCGTCCAGGCCGCTGGAGGGCTCGTCCAGGATCATGATCTCCGGGTCCTTCATGGCCGCGCAGGCGATGACCAGGCGCTGCTTCTCCCCGCCTGAAAGGGATTGCGGGTGACGCCGGGCGAGGGGCTCGAGACGAAAGGCCTGAAGCATGCGCGCGGCCTTCTCTTCCCGGACCGCCTTCGGAAGGTGTCTTGCAGAAACGGTCAGTTCCTCACCTACCGTCCGCATGTAGAGCTGATGATCCGTATTCTGAAGGACGAGGCTCGAGCGCTCGAGCAGCTTCTTGGGGACCATTTGCTTCCCGTTGAGTGTCAGTGTTCCTGCGTCCAATCTCTCAAGCCCCGTCAGGATGCGCGCCAGGGTGGTCTTCCCGGAACCGTTGGGGCCGATGACGGCCGAGATTCGGCCCAAAGGCAGGCGGGCCTCGGCTGAAGAGAACAGAGGAGTTCTCTTCGGGTACGCGAATCGAATCCCCTTCATGTCCAGGCAGGGGCCATCGATCCGGTCAGATGGCGGCAAGAGGAGGCGCGGATCCCGCACACAGGTTTTCCGCAGGCCGTACCGGCTACGGACGGCCCTGTCCTCCAACATCGAAAAATCGCCCGTCTCGGCGATGGCCCCGTTTTCCAGCAGGAAGACCCGGTCCACGAGCCCCTCGAGCCAGTAGAGCCGGTGATCCACGATGAACAGCGTGAGTCCGCCTCGTTTCAGCTCTTTCAGGGTCTCGGCCATCTCCCAGGTGGCTTCCGGGTCGAGGTTCGCCGTGGGCTCATCCAGAATCAGAACGCGGGGTTCCCGGGAAATCACAGAGCCGAGAGCGACTTTCTGCTTCTCCCCTTCCGAAAGGGTGAGTACGCTGGAACCGGTCAGATGCTCGAGGGAGAACCGGTCCACCACACGGGTAATCCTTTTCCCGATCTCATCGACCGGAACGCCGCGACACTCGTGGGCAAAGGCCAGTTCGTCCTCCACATTCAGGGCGAAGAACTGGTGTTCCGGGTCTTGAAAGAGTGTGCCCACGTCCTCGGCGATTTCCGGGACGCTCCGATCCGCGTTGTCCCGGCCGCAGACGGACACCTGTCCGCTGAGGCTCCCTCGGAAGTAGTGGGGAGCGAGGCCGTTGAGCAGGCGGATCAGCGTGGACTTTCCGCTGCCGCTCATTCCGGTGCACAGGACCGCCTCCCCCGGTTCTACGTGAAAGGTGATCGAGTCCAGGGCCTTTCGTTCCTGGAAAGGGTAGGTGTAGGAGACGTTCTTGAGCTGGATCATCGTTGCATCCGATCGTTGGCCGGCAGTGTCGGTGGTTGCCTGATCAGGCAATGAGCCCCGTCCCAAAACTGAACAGGCAGGATACGGTAACCAGCACGGCTGCGATGGCCAGGGTCCAGTAGTCGGCCGAAGCCAGCCTTCCGGTCCGGTAAGTTGACATCTTCTCGGCGTGCCCCAAGCCTTTCAGTTCGGCCGCGATAGCCAGCTCCTCCGAGGAGCGAAGGGCCCGGACCACGATGGGTACGAACATCAGCCGCAGTGAAAGCAGGGGGTGCAGAGAAATGAAAACAGGATGGAGGGAATACCCCCGGATTCTGAGGCTCTCGCTGATCTGCCGGATGTCGTGAATGAACCCGGGAATGAACCGGACTGTGACGACTGCCGGGAGATACAGGAAAAGGGGCAGTCGGAGGGAACGCAGGGCTGTCAGGATGTCCTGGACCCTGGAAGAAAGGGCAAGGGCAAGAATCACATTCAGAAGAATCGTCACCCGCATGAAGGGGTTCAGGAACTGTCCGAGATCGAATCCGGACATCTCAGGAATCATCATCGCCATGAGCTTGACGCACAGGAGGGCGAGGAGGGACAGCAGTGCCAAGGCGCCATAGGCGATGAACGTGACCCTGAACCTCCGCAGGAGCAGAAGATACAGAAAGCTGGCTGCCAGCAGGATGGAAAGGGGGACAAAATCCTTGAGGAAAATGACGGTCACCGAACAGACCAGACAGAGAGCCATCTTGGTGCGTGCGTCGAGCCGGCTGATCGGGTCCCCAGCATCCGGTCTACCGCTACTGCTTGATGATGCCTGCATGCCTGAGCTCCCTGACAAAGAGAATTCCACCGGGAAGGCCGATCAGGCATCCCACATAGCCGATCAGCACGGCAATGGCGCCCATGAGAAACAACCTGGGCTCTTCCCGAAAAATGAGATAGCTGTATCCGAGAGAGACGGCGCGGTGGAGAATGTCATAAGCTGCGACCCCCAGAATGAGAGGCACGGTACGTCCATACCCGCCCGAGACCCGGATCAGACCGTCGCAGACCAGGCCTGCCACGAGCATCCCGGGGATGGTCATCATGCTTCCTCCAAGAAGGAAAAGGGAGATCAGGCTGCTGATGAGTACGTAGAGGGTCAGCACCCCGAATTTCCTCACGTGGAACACCAGAACGAGAAGCATGGCCGTTGCCGCGGTGTTCTTGAGTGCCATGGTGACCGGGTTCATGCCGCCCCCGGCCAGGGCGATCATGAGGGTGGAGACCTTGATCAGGGCGGCGAAGGTGCCGATGGTGATCAGCTCCCGGGGTTTCCAGTA
>JANQFG010000027.1 GCA_028277985.1 bacterium
TCCCGAAACAAGCTCGCATTACGTCTTGAGAATCCAGGTACTTGCCTCTTTGTTCTCCATAGGTACCCAGTACAGCGTGAAAGTCGATGCTCCGAAATCGAGGGTCGGAGAAGACCGTCGCCGTAGCCGCCTGGGAGTGAATATCGTCCGGGTCCGGCTTGTTGTCATAGAAGGCCAGGAACAGATCTCTTTCCGGATCCAGAGCATCCTCTGGCGCCAGTTCAGTCGTGGTGCCTTCATCGCTGCTGCAACCGATCACCGGAAACAGGGCAAAGAGAATCGCGGCAGACAGGTATTTCCTGGTCGTGACGTCCATTCCTGGATTCCATTGAACATCGATTGAAAGACTGGATCAAGCGGATGGGAGCTCCAAGGAGGGCGGCGCGCATGTCGAGTTCAAAGGCCATGCGCACATCCCCATCGAATCCGCGACTTCTTCACTGCGCGTGGAGAGCGGAGAGATCGAAGTGCCGACCGGCCCGGGGCTGGGGGTGGAGATCGATCTCGACTTCCCACCTGGCGAGGGCGGCTCGTATCAATCGAACCAGAACCCGTCGAGGAGCTTCCGTCGCTCGTCGCGAGACTCCCGCTCGACGAAGTCCTTGATGCCCTGGCCAAACCGCACGCGTTGAGGCGCCCCCTCGAAAGCCATGACATTCGCATAGTCGAGGTCGGCCCCGTTATCGAGGAAGAACTTGGTGCACTTCAGGGCCTGGGGGTGCTTCGACAGGAGGATCTCGGTGAGGCGCTCGACCTCGGCCTCGAGATCCTCGGGCTCGACCAACCGGTTCACCAGGTCGTACCGCTCGGCCTTCTGGCCGCTGAAGAGCGTCCCCAGCAGGTTCCACTCCTTCGCCTTCCGGCGGCCGGCGTACTTCGCGATCTTTGCCGTTCCGCCCCAGCCCGGGGTGATGTCCCAGTTGATCTCCGGCATGCCCCAGCGCGAGCGCGGCGTGGCCAGCACGAAGTCCGAAGCCAGCGTGAGCTCTAAACCGCCACCGGTGCAGACGCCGTCCACTGCAGCGATGGTGACCGGCACGAGCTTCTCGAGGATCGTCACCGTCTCCTGATAGAGCCGCACCTGCCACTCCCCGTCCTCCGGCTTCCAGTCGTTGAACTCCTTGATGTCATCGCCGGTGCAGAACGTGTTGCC
>JANQFG010000041.1 GCA_028277985.1 bacterium
CAAGGGCGGCGCGGCGTTCCCGCACCTCCTTCAGAATCCCCTTGAGGCCCCGTGGAAACACCCAGTCCCGGAAGTCCAGCGTGAAGCATCCCTGGGGCCAGAAGATGGTGTGCAGGGCCGTGGTCTTGTTGGCGTCCATGAATCTCAGAAGATCTTCCGGCAGGGACTTCAGGATGGTCCCCTCCACGTTTCTCGAGTACCAGAATTCATGGATCTCCCGAAGCCTGGCCATACCTTCCGGGTCGATGGCTTGGCGCAATGAACCTTCAAGGGCCTCGTCCAGCCAGCGACAGGAGATCTCCGGATATGTGGGAAGGCTGTCCGGGGCGCTTGCATAATTGCCCACGATCTGCTCACCTTCCAGGACATACAGGGTCATGTTCTGCAACAGATGTTGCAGAGCCTTTGCCCTCCGGAGGATCCAGGGCTCGCCTTCGGTCCTCCTGTAGGATTCGGTGATCAACTCCGCCCTCTCCGGACAGATCCTCACGTTGGGGTCCAGCGTTACCCTCACGGGCATGCTCACCGACGGGCTTTCTGCATCCGCTATCTGTTGGGTCTTGTTGATTCTTTGCTGATTGGACAGAAATTCCCTGGCCGCGAGCGCCATTTCTTCTCCTCTCCCTGGTTGAAGAATCCAAACATACGTCTTATTGTCTCCTCCGTTGTACCATCTCCGGAAACCTGCTTTCTTGCGTCCAGGTGCATATCTTTTGATATTTTGCGAAACTCTGCTATACAGGAAATGTCTATCCCCTCATGGTGGAACCTTCATGAGAAAGAGATGTACGGTTTCGGCCGAGCTGGTGCGTATCTTCAAGGGCTACATGGCCCAGAAGGGCGTGACCCTGAATGAGCACGACAACACTTCCGGGGTGGACCGACCGCCGGCCGGAGAAGGGGACGGAAGGATACCCTTAGAAACGTTTCTCGCCATCTGGGAATCTGCTTCCGAACAGGTGGGAAGAGAGACGATGGGCATCCCCTTCGGCAAGGATCTTGCCTCCCATTACCCCTTTGGAAACGTTCTCTGGGCCGTTATGCTGAACGCCTCCACCCTCGGTGAGGCCCTCTCCAAGCTGTGCAAGTATCATGACATCATGGCGGATTTCTACAGGCCGAGCCTATCCGTAACGGATGGCCTTGCCTGCCTGTCCTTTGAGGGGCTCGATACGTACGCCCCCATCCCGAGAGAGATGGTGGAAGCGATCCTGAGCGCCTACGTCCTTATCCTGTATCGTCTCACCCAGGGGAGTCCGAAGCCTGTGGAAATTCGGTTTCAGCTCGACCAACCTTCGAGCCTGGGAGACTACCGAGAGGTTTTTGGTACAGCCCTACGCTTTTCCTACCCAAGATCCGAGATCGTCTTCAGGAAGGAACACTTGAACACGGAGATCCTCCTGTCTGACAGGAACCTGTTCAACATCCTGGAAGACTACGCACAAACCATTCTGGACAACCTGGATCGCCAGGAGGCATGGCCGGCCAAGGTGGCGCAGGTCGTGGCGAGGTCCATCGTCCTGGGGAAGACCCCTGATGTCCGGTCGGTGGCGCGAGATCTCGGTGTGAGCGTGCGCAGCCTGCAATCGAGACTCAAGAAGGAGGGAAAGAGTTACCGCACGCTCCTTGGCGAGGTAAGAAAGGAATTGGCCCAGGACTACCTGGAGAGGACCGACATGGAGATCTGCGAGCTCGCGTTGCTCTTGGGCTATTCAGACCAGAGCGCCTTCACCAATGCCTTCAAGCGCTGGACCGGCCGAACGCCCCGTTCCTTGAGGGCCATGTCGAAGAACAGCTCCTGAAGATTCTCCCCTGGAAGGGAAGGAAACCCCCATGAGAGATCTAAAGGGGAAGAAGGAAATGGGCCACACGGATCTTGCTGCAGACAAGGGTCCGTGAGAAAGAGAGCTTCCATCGAAGAGCCGCGAAGGCTCGACACGGAGACGGAGGGAGAACGGGATGCTTCTGGAGAGGATGAGAGCGAATCGATGGTTCCATTCGACGGTGCAGGGACTCTTTGCCGAGACCTGTCGTGAACGCGCGGACAAGACGGCGCTTGTTTTCGAGGGGCAGGACATCTCATTCGGGGAATTGCAGAAGAACGTGAATCGATTCTCCCAAGCCCTCATGAACCTTGGGGTCGGGCCCGGCGATCATCTGATCATGCTGCCGACGGTTTGTCCGGAGTTTGCCTATGTGTTCTTCGCCACGCTCCAGGTCGGGGCGGTGATCAACCCCTTGAACCTCCTGTGGGGGGAAATCGAATTCAAGGGAATCCTGGCGAGGAATGATCCGAAGGTCATCGTAACGATTGACGAGAACCGGGGCAGGGACTATATCAAGGTTCTCCGTGAGTCGATCCCGGACCTTGAAATCGGGGACGAAGTCGTCTCTTCCAAGGAGATTCCCACGCTGAAACATCTTGTCAGTCTCAGCCGCAAAGGAAACCGGCACGAAGGATTCATCGATTTCAACGATCTGATGGAAAGAACGACAGAGGTAGACGAAGCCGAGATTTCCGGCAGGATAGAGAAGGCCGAATGCACGGACATCCAGTTCATGTGCCAGACTTCGGGAAGCACGGGGCTGTCGAAGAGCGCCTTGTGGAACCATCGGCCGCCCCTTGCCTCCTCCCATTTTGTGGCAAGGGCGCAGGACTACTCGGAAGAGGACTCCTTCATCTGTATGTCCCCCTTCTTCCACAACAGCGGCATCAACGCGCTCAACATGTGCCTCGCCTACTCGGGCACGACCATGGTGCTGATGGAGAACTTCGAGCCGAAACTGGCCATGGAGCTCATCGATCGCTACCAGCCGACCTCGACCGTGGGGTTCGATGCCCATTATCAGGCGCTCCGGATGGTCCAGCTTGCGGGAGATTACAAATTCTCGATTTCCAAGGTTCTCGGAGCGATCACACCCCAGACCTACGACATGATCGAGCAGGAGCTGTGCAAGGATCTGGATGTGAACATCACCATGCTGTACGCCCAGACTGAAAACGGGCCCGCGGTTGCGTTCGGGGAGCCGGATTGCATGGACCGCGAGCTCAAGCGATCGACGAACGGAAGGCCCCTTCCCGGCGTTGCCGTGGTGATCAAAGACATTGCGACCGGGGAGAGATTGGCGCCGGAGCAGCAGGGGGAGATCTGTTACAAGAGCCCATTCATGTTGAGCGGGTACTACAAGCAGGAAGAGGAGACGAAGAAGCTCTTTGATGAGGAAGGATATCTGCACAGCGGAGACTATGGCACCTTCAAGGACGGATACATATCTTTCCTGGGCCGATTGGGAGGTGTTGTCAAGTCAGGAGGAGAGAACGTCTCGACCACGTACGTGTCTTCTCTCCTGCTCGAGATCTTCTCCGAGGATTTTGAAGACGTTCTGACCTTCGGCGTGCCGGATCCGTACTGGGGGTCCAAGATCGTTTCTTTCGTTAGATTGAGGTCCGGTAAGGCGCTAAAACCCATCAAAGAGATCCGCACCATGTGCAAGGGTAAGATGGCCGAGTACGAGATCCCGAAGGACATCCTCCAATGGGAAGGGCCATGGCCGATGACCGTGGTGGGCAAGATGGATATGAAGGCCCTGGAAAAGGCCCTGGACGAACGCCTGGCAAGTAGCTGACAAAGGATAAGGGAGAACGTGCTCTTGCGGCGATTCTGTGATAGGCGCTTCGTGTTCAAGTGCCTGTGCGCGCTCTTCATGGGCTTCCTGGCCGTCAAAATCTGTTCGAAATTCCTGGATCCGGCCCAGCTAATGGGTCGTTGGGCTCTGGGAGACCTGCTCAGCAACTACCAAGGAGGCTTCGTGCGGAGAGGCCTCTTCGGCCAGGGTCTCTTCCTGCTCGAAAACCCCGCATCAGGCGCATTCCTCCTGCAAAAAATAGGGATATCCGCGTTTCTCTTGGGAAGCATTGGTCTGATCTTTCTGTGGACTACGAGTGCAGGCGCATTCTTCTTCACCATCATGGTGAGTTTGTCACCCGGCGGCCTGCTGGATATGGCATCCCGTTACCACTACGAATATCTCCAGAGAAAGGAAATCTGGTTCTATGTGTCACTAATAGCGATCATATATTCCTCACGTCTCTTCGGGTTCTACTCGACCATCACCCTTGTGGTGGCTCTTCTGCTCTCCGTCACGATGATTCTCCATCACGAGCTCTTTGCCGTCTTCTTTGCGCCTGTTCTTGTCACGCTGTTCTTTCTCAAGGCCCGGAACATGTCGGATCGAAGAGCGATCGTCCGGGCAATGCTGTATGCATTGCCCCTTGTTGTGACCTTTGTATCGGTCTTCATCTCGTCGGGTAGTGAGGAAATCAAGAATGCCATCCTGAAGAGCTACCTGGGGACCGACGCAGAAGGTATACGTGCAGGCATCAAGGCCATTGGATGGTCCTTCGAACACTCAAACAGCCTGTCCGGTCAAATGTTCATCCGAGGGTCTGTGCTGCCCTGGTTGTTCTATATGCTGCTGGCCATGTCGTTCGGGGTTCTCTTTCTCACAAGTGTCTTCCGTAGCGCAGGACAGTTTGTCCTCGGTGCGGGCACGCTCCTATGGCTTGTCATTGCGGTTCTTATCGCCGCCTTTTCAGGATGGGACTGGGGACGGTGGGTCTCGATCTTTTCGATTGGTTGCCCTCTTCTGTTCACCCTTATCATGCTGGTCGCAAGAGACTCATTGTCAGGGAGCCGATTTGAGGAACTGACGGTCGATCGCAGTGTGGCTGCGCCCAAGTATCTCAAGATCAAGTATGTGACTCTCATATCGTTTTCCGTTCTCTTCGTCGTGATTCTGGCTGTCCTCACCCGTATGAACCATTGTTGCCCCCAACAGAAGAACATACATCTGACTACCGACCATCTATGTCGGGTCATTTCATGTTCGAGCGAACCATAGACGCACGGGGCCGTGAGTATGGCATTTCAGCCTAGGACATGTGTAGACTGAAAAGGATCCTGATCCGGCGGGCAGGTTTAGGCGATGCACCATCTGAACTCAGGGGGGTCGAGCATGGAGAAGGTTTCCGTCTACGACGACTTGTACAAGAAACTGTCTGTTACCCCGACAGGGGTACCAAAAGGAGAGAAACTGCAAGAGATTTTGAGGGTCCTGTTTACCCCCGAGGAGGCCGGGCTGGCCCTGATTCTCCCCTTTATGCCCACCCCTCTTTCCGATATTGCAGATGCTGCCGGGATGGATTTGGAGGTTGCGGGACGGACCCTATTGCACATGGCGGACAAGGGTCTGGTATACGCGGCAGAAGAAGCCGGTGTCCCTGTGTTCATGCTTTTCGGTGTGTCCTGGACCCTGTTCAAATATCCACTGGTGAGCAAGGTCCCCGGCGTGGACTATGAAAGACTGAAGCAGTTGTGCAGGGAGTTCCTCGCAGAGGGGACCCTGATAGGAGAAGGCGCACTGAATGCCGAAGGAAGACACGTGCCTGTCGGCAGGATTCTCCCGATCCAAGAGAACCTACCCTCGGAAAGAGAAGTGCTCCCGCGGGACCTGGTCTATTCGTATATTGACCAGGCGGCACGGGCAATATGATCTTGTCCCTAAAGGGACCTATGTTGCGTCGGTTGACGGGGACGGCTGCAACGGCTGTGGTATCTGTTTCGATAGGTGTCCCATGAACGCGATGATCCCTGCGGATGCGGGAAACTGCGAGACGGCCCGGGTAGATGGTGACAGGTGTATCGGTTGTGGCCTTTGCGTATCCTCCTGTCCTGAGGACGCCATATCTCTCATGCAGAGGATGCCACTTCCTGACGTACCCAAGGACGTCTTCGCATGGATGGAGAAGGCGATCGAGACAAGAGGTGTGAAAGAGGAGTTCCTGAGAGAGCTACAAGTAAGAAGGAGGGGGTAATGCTGTTCGGCATTTACGGGATGCAAGGGGGTTCCTTCGCTTCGCTCGAAATCTTCGACGTCTGAATGGAACAATGTTCCCTATTGTCCGATCGCAGCTGTCATGAATGGTACCATTTGAAAGTCGGTGAAGAGTGGAGTAGCAGACATGTCACTCAGCAGACCTCGGGTAGCGGATGCGTTCAAGCACCTGCTCTTGAGCATTGCCATGGTTCTATTGAACAGCAGCATCGCTCAAGCCAAGAATATGGAGATGCCATATATCGCAAAATGGTATGGGAACAAGGTCGCCGCTGTCTCATTGAGGTTTGATGACGCCTCTGAAACCCACGTTCAGACCGCAATACCCATGCTGGAAAGATATGGCTTCAAGGCGACGTTCATGATCAATCCCGGGAGACGTTTGTATCAGAAACATAAGTACTTCTGGGAGCAGCAGGTGCCTGCGATGGGCCACCGTTTGGGCAATCATACCTGGAACCACAAAGGCGCAGAAAACCTGGAAGAGGCGGAGTATCAAATCAGATCCGTGTCCGAGCTGATCTGGAAACTATACCCTTCATGTTCCAAGCTGACTGTTTTCGCCAGCGGCGGTGGCGAGAAATGGGCCGGTGCCTATTGGGAGAGCGCGCCTGCAGAGATCAAGCAATTGGTCGCCAAGTACCATCTGATCGACCTGTACGACGGCAATCATCCATCCAAGATGGCTAAGATGGACATTGAAGCTGAAGATTTGTGTAAAGCTGTTGAAGAGGCGATTCGAACACGTTCGCATCAAGTGTTCTCGTTCCACAGGATTGGGGAACCCGATATTTATGATTATGCCAGGTGGATACTAGGCAGAGGAATCTACACGTTTGGCGTAGAGGGGTTTCAACGGTTCCTGTCGTGCTTGAAAGAGGTCGAGGATAGAGTGTGGATCAGTCCGATGGTTCAGGTATACAAGTATGAGTTCGAGTACAAAAGTGCGGCGCTCAAAATGGTTGAGAACAAAAAGGAAGAAATGAAGCTGAAGCTAAGCATAGCTTCTGATTCAGTATTGTATGATCAACCTCTCACCCTGGTTATAAAGAGTGGGGCAGCAGGCCTGAACGTCACCCAATCAATCAACGGGGCAGACAAGAATCTCCCGGTAGAATCTTCTTCAGACACCTTCTTAGTGGATATTGAGCCGGTAAACAGCGAAATCACTATCATAGTGTCAGGACTTCCGTCCGGGGAAGGATCGGTAGAGCAACGCCGTGAATAATCTGAAGAGCCGGTCTCACCGGGCCCTACGAAGAGGGCGTTGTTGAGGGTCTTCTAGGAAGGCTGCTTTCCGAGCGCGGATCAGCGTCCCCTCTGACTCGCGGTTTCTTCTTCGTCGATACGAAGGGGGTTCTTGCGAATCACCACACCGTATTCTTCCCGTGCCCTCTCAATGCTGACCAGGCCCTGCTCCACGTCGCGCAGGACCTTTTCGGGCGCTCTCTCGACCGGGGGCCCGTAGCCTCCACCTCCAGCGGTCTTCAGGACCACCTTGGTTCCCGGCTCGACCCGTAGGGTCACCTTGGTCGGCAGGGCCTCCTCTACTCCGTTCGGTTGCTCGATTCTGCAATCCGAACCTCCGCCCGGGCCGCCTCCACAGAGCCCCCAGGGCTTGAGGGCCCTCCTTTCGGTCCCCAGGGTGATGGCAGCTTCGTGGTCGAGGATGGTGATCTCCCGGGTCATGCCCATGCCGCCGCGTGCCTTGCCCGGGCCCTCCGAATCCGCCACGAGCCCGTATCGCTCCACACGAAGGGGATAGGCAATCTCGATGACCTCTGCCGGGGCATTTCTGGTATTCGTCATGTTCGTGTGTACGCCGTCCATCCCGTCCAGGTCTTCCAGGGCCCCGTGTCCTCCGCCATACGTTTCCACGTAGGAGTAATACTCACCCGTCCGGGGGTCCACACCGCCGATCGTGAAATTGCTCATACTCCCTGTCGCCGCCGCCGGCACCTTTTCCGGTACCACCTTGGCCAGAGCGCCCAGCACCACATCCGCGATCCGTTGCGAGGTGTTGATATTGGCGTTCGACACGGGTGCCGGGAAATTCGGGTTCACCAGGGTCCCGGCCGGCGTGACGACCTCTACGGGTCGAGACGAGCCCTCGCTCGAGGGAAGCTCGGGGTCGATGACCGACTTCAACGCGAAATAGACACAGGCCAGGGTGACCGCGCGGGTGGAGTTGACCGAGCCCCTTGCCTGCTTGTCCGTTCCAGTGAAGTCGACGCGAATACGGTCCTCCTCGATCGTGAGCTTCGCGGCGATCTTCATGCGAGCTTCGGACAGCCCGTCTCCTTCCAGGAAATCCTCGAACGAGAAGACCCCTCGCGGCAACTCCCGGATACGGCTTCGCATCCGTCGTTCCGCGTAGTTGATGATCTCCTCCATGTAGAAACAGGTTTTCTCGGGCCCATGTTTGGAGATGATCTCGCCGAGCCTGCGCTCGCCCACATTGTTCGCTGCCATCTGGGCCTGAAAGTCCCCGTAGGTCTCGTATCGGGTCCGGACGTTGTGGGCGATCAGGGCCATGATGGTGTCGTCGACCTGTCCCCGCTTTCTCAACTTGATCGGGGGAATGCGAAGGCCTTCCTGAAAGATCTCAGTGGAAATGGTCGGCATGCTTCCCGGCGTCATGCCGCCCACGTCAACGTGGTGTGCCAGGTTGGCCAGAAGGGCTATACACCGGCACTCGGCGAACACGGGTGTGAGCATGCAAATGTCCGGCAGGTGGGAGCCGCTGATGTAGGGATCGTTCGTGATGACCGCGTCCCCGGGTTCGAGCTGTTCCACCGGAAATCGCTCCAGGGTCTTCTTGACGACCGAAACCATCAGCCCGAGGTGAAGGGGAATGTGTTCGGCCTGCGCCACCAGGTCGCCCTTTGCCGTGTAGATGGCGGTGGAGCAATCCCGCCGGTCCTTTATGTTCGTGGAAAGGGAGGCACGGATCAGGGCCGCCCCCATTTCCTCGGCAACCGACTGGAAGCCGTTTCGCATCACCTCGAGGGTGATCGGATCTGCCTGCTGCTTCATGCCTCGCCCTCTTCGCATTCCCGTATGAGCAGGTTTCCGTAGCGGTCCGCCTCGGCCCGATAGCCCGGGAGGACCACGGTCGTGGAATCCATCTGCTCGACAATCGCAGGGCCCAGGATCTTGACCCCTTCGGGCATCCGATGCCTCAGATAGATCGGTGCCTCTACCGGCCGTCCTGTGAACCAGACCTCCCGAGCGCCGACCGGCTCAGGCGCCTCTTCGGTCCCGGCAGCATGCTTGGGGGCCCGGAATTCCGGAAGCTTTCCAAGGGCAACCACTCTCAGGTTGACGAACTCGACCGCCTCTGCTTTGCGGGAGTATCCGTAGGCCCTTTCATGCAGCACGTGAAAGTCTTCCGTGATCGCCGTCAAATCGTTCGCGGCCAGCAAGCCTCCCCGTACGGGAACGGGCAATTCATATGACTGCCGGATGTAGCGCATGTCGGCCGTACGAATCAGCACCACGGAGGATCCGGAGAATCCCTCCCGGCCGAGCTGTTCGGTGCCCTGCGCCTCCATGTCTTCGAAGATCGATTGGATTCGAGTCACGTCCGCATCCTTGGATACGGAGATATGAGTCTGTACATAGTCGTGTCTCACGTCCGCCGAGAGCATGCCCACGGCAGAGGATATGCCCGGATGTGGAGGCACCACGATTTCCTTCATGTTCAGTGCCTGGGCAAGCTCCACCCCGTGCATCGGGCCGGCTCCCCCAAAGGGGACGAGAATAAACTCGCGCGGGTCATAGCCGCGCTCCACCGAGACCCTTCGGATTCCGCGGATCATGTTCGCATCGACCACGGACAGGATGCCCTCGGCCGCCTCGTGAAGGTCGATGCCGAGCGGGCGTGCGATCTTCTCCTCCAGGACCCGGGCCGCCTTCTCCAGGTCGAGAGGCATTTCTCCTCCGAGAAGCCCGGACGGGCTGAGCCTTCCCAGGACCAGGTTCGCATCGGTCACCGTGGGCTCCGTGCCGCCGCGGCCGTAGCAGACCGGTCCCGGGTCCGCACCCGCGCTTTCCGGCCCGACCCGAAGAGCACCTCCTTCGTCCACGCGGGCAATGCTTCCACCGCCTGCTCCGATGGTGTTGATGTCGATCATGGGCAGCTTGATCGGGTAGCCCCCGATCTCGCTCTCCGTGGTCAGCCGCGGTGTCCCGTTCTCGATCAGGCAGATGTCCGAGCTCGTGCCCCCCATGTCGATGGTGATGACGTTCGGGCGCTCGATGGCCCTGGAGATGAAGACCCCGGTCAGCGCGCCTCCTGCAGGGCCGGAGAGCACGGTCCGGGCGCTCATCCTGCGGGCCGTTCGGGCCGTAATCACCCCTCCGTTCGATTGCATGATGTAAAGGTCCGAAGCGATGCCCATGTCCTTCATCTGCCGTTCCAGGTCCGCCACGTAGTCGTTGACCTTCGGCATGACATAAGCATTGATGCAGACGGTGCTCGTCCTCTCGTATTCCCTGAACTCGGGGAGCACCTCCGAAGAGGCCGTCACATGTGCCTCGGGAAGCACTTCGAAGATGATCGATTCGACCTCCTGTTCGTGGACCGGGTTCGCGTAGGAGTGCAGGAACGAGATGGCAATGGACAGGATTCCCTTCTCGCGGATCTGCTCCACGATCTGCCGGGTCTTCTCTCTATCGAGGTGCCGGAGGATTTCTCCCGTATGGAGAACCCTCTCCGGAACCCCATAGCGCAGGTGACGAGGCACGACCGGGGCCGGCCGGGTGGCCCTGAAATCGTACAGCCTCGGCCGGTTCTGTCGCCCGATGTGCAGTACGTCCTCAAAGCCCTCTGTAGTGAGCAGCGCCGTGTTGGCGCCCTTGTGCTCCAGGAGTGCGTTGGTCGCGACCGTGGTGCCGTGGATAAGGAAGCAGAGCTCTTTCGGAAGGATGCCTTCTTTTTCGATCAGCTTGCGGACGCCGTTGACCACGGCCAGGGACGGATTGGACGGGGTGGAGGGAACCTTTGTGATCACCACGTCGCCGGAGGACTCCTCGAAGACGCACAGGTCCGTGAACGTTCCTCCCGTGTCGACCCCCAGCCGATACCGATGCATCTAATGAATTCCTGGTGATAGGATGTTTCCGGATTATGGGCAAGGTTATACGAGGGGACGATCGAGGGTCAAGGGGGAGCAGGGGGATCGGGGATCACCCCCGGTGGTGTTGCGGTATGTCCATGCATGTGAAACAATTGAAACCCGTCGCGGGAGCGCAGAAACACTTCCATAGAGGGAGTCAGCCATGAACAAGAAGAGACTGAAAGAAGCGGAAAAGGAGTTTCTGAAGATGTACCCGGGTGGTTTCGGACATCCGGAAATGCAGAAGCTGGCAAAGAAGCACCAACCCGAAAAAATGGCCGCCCTCGCGAAGGAGTCTTTTGCCAAGGAGAAGTTCGACGATCATGACGAAATCGTCAAGGGCATGATCCAGGTCGTGACCCGCTCGTCCATGGTTTCCGTGTTCGAGAAACCGAAATTCCGCGACTTTGCCAAAGCCCTCGACTCGACCGGAAAGAAGAAGATGGCGCTCGCGCTCAAAGAGTTGCTTCACGGAAAAGAGGCAGCCGGCTTTGAAAGCCTCGTCGAAATTCTGAAGAAGCGCAAGCTTGCCAAATGGACCCTCGTTACCGCTTTTCTGTCCTATTACCGCCCAAAAAAGGAAATCTTCGTGAAGCCGACAACGACGAAGGGCATCATCGGTTACTTCGAAGTTGAAGGGCTCGAGTACAACGCGACCCCCTCGTATGCGTTCTACAAGAAATACCGAACGCTCATCAACAAGATGAAGAAAGAAGTGGACCCTTCGCTCTCGCCGAGCAACGCGGCCTTCTGTGGCTTTCTGATGATGACCTGCGTCTAGTCCGCACAAAGAATATGGCGTGAACAGGACGAGGATCTGTGGTTTCAGATCTGTCGTTTACCGCTCTGTTCGAGCAGGAGGGCCCTGAGTTCGTACAGGAATCGATCTTCCTGGCCCACGACACGAAAGGCAGGGATGGAGATTCGCTTCCGAAGGGACTCGGAGACGTGGTGGCGCACTCTAAGGGCAACTGCCTTTTCCAGCCCCTTTCTGCGCTCGAAGTAGGATTCCAGCAACTCCAGGTCGGCATCCGACAGGCGATTCACCTGTTCCGCGGTAAAGGAGAACTGCGGGGAAGCCAGCTCACTGTAGTATCTGAATTTCGTTCTCTCGCCGAGGTCGGAGGTCTGCGCTTTGGACACAACCACTGAGCCTGCTACATAATCCCCGATCCGTTTGTATTGGGGAGAGAAGAAAAGCACTACCCAGCAGGGCGGGAAGTTGTCGATGATCCGCAGTGTGTTCCGGACCAGACTGGCCGCAGGCTGGAGGGGAAAACCCCCATCCTGCATGACTTGGATGCGCATGATCTTCTTCCCTGGGGTCTGCCCCCCCTTGAATATCTCGAAAAAAGTGTAGTAGAACATATCGACCAGGAACTTCAGGAGAAAGACGACCGCGGCTACATAGTAGAGG
Source organism: bacterium (assembly GCA_028277985.1). GTDB lineage: Bacteria > Desulfobacterota > DSWW01 > DSWW01 > DSWW01 > S015-6. Next base: position 12,433 of record JANQFG010000041.1, read on the forward strand.
ATCGATTCGCTCTCGCCGGCAGCGACGCGTTCGGCCAAGTTCCCGAAGAGCTTCTCGCCGAGAGCACCGAGCATGAGCAGTCCTATGCCGAGAATCAGTACACCGAGAAGGATGAGGGCCTGGTCGATACAGACGGCGACGAAACGAGTCCCCGGACCCGCGGGCCGGTAGGCAACCTCAACGTCCTCAGGGGTTTGGAACCGAATCTTCTCCAAAGGTCTTGCCTCCGTCGCAGGGAAGTGTGAATCATGCTGGTGCGTCAGTACCTTCACGATCGAGAAGAATCATGGCGCCGTCTCCAGGCCCTGCTGGCCAGGGCGGAGAAGAACGGTGTCCGGTCCCTCTCCGATGAGGAGCTTCGTGAGTTCAGCTCCCTGTACCGCAGGGCGACCGTTCACCTCGCCCAGCTTCGAACCCGCACCCGTGAGAGACGACTCATCGAGCATCTGAACGATCTCGTAGCCAGAGGCCACGCTCTCATCTATGTGTCCAGACCGAAAACCTCGCTCCGTTCGATTGCCCTCCTGTTCTTGAGGGACTTTCCGGGCGTCTTTGCAGAGACCTTTCGGTTTCAGTCATTGGCCGTCATTCTTCTCTTCGGCTCGCTCCTCGTCAGCTTTGCTGCCACAACGGTCAATCCGGAGAACGGTTACGCCTTCCTGAGCGCTTACGATGTGCGCGGACCCGCCTCCGATCCGGAAACCCTGCAGGAGTTGCTGCTCCACGGGCGGGACAGCGGTATGGGTTCCCGCTCCTTTTTCTCATCTTTTCTGTTTGCACACAACACACGGGTGGGCGTGCTTGCCTTTGCGTCGGGAATCTTCTTCTGTGTCCCTACGCTCCTGTTGATCACCTACAACGGGCTCATCATCGGTGCAATGTCCGCCGTTTACCACCGAGCGAACCTGGCCCAGGAGTGGTGGGCCTGGATCCTCCCGCACGGCATCACAGAGTTTCTCGCGATCTGCATCGTGAGTGCTGCCGGGCTTCTGCTCGGATACAGCCTGATCGATCCGGGAGGAAGGCCCCGCCTGCAGGCCCTGATGGTTCGGGGCAGACAGGCAGCCGTTCTCGTCATCGGTGTGGTTCCCATGTTCTTCTTTGCAGCATTGATCGAAGGATTCCTGCGTCAGTCCCAGCTTCCAACCTCTGCACGATTCGTTTTCGCCCTCTTGAGTGCCTTGTTCTGGGCCGCCTTCTTCTTCATCGGGTCGAGGGCCTGGGCTAAAGCAGATTCCGGCCCCGGATCTCCAGGTACCTAGCGATCAACGGAGCCGCCACCTCCTTCGGCTCCAGATCGAGTGTGTGGACGCCTCCGGTCCTCAGCGCCTGAAGAACCTCCTGACGATCCCGTTCCAGGTCGTAGACAATCGCGTGCACGAATGCCGCATTTGCTTCTTGCGGCCGACCGAGTACTACCTGGCGAAGGAAAGGGTCCCGAAGCGCAACGAACAGGAACAGATGTCGCCTCGCCTGCTGCAGAACGCCGGAAATCATTCCCACCGAGGTTTCACGGTCCGCCACGTCGCTCAGCACGATGACAAGGGCCCTTTTCTTCTGTCGTTCTCCCAGATAGGCAAAGGCCCGGGCGAAGTTCGTCTCCGTCATCTCGGTCTGAGCATCGAAGAGCATCTCCAGGATCGACTTGAGCTGCCCGCGTGCCTTTGTCGGGCCCAGAAAGGCCTTGACTCGATCCGAGAAGAGAAGCACGCCCACACGATCGGAATTCTCGATCGAGACCCCGGCCAGGGCCAGGGCCGCGTTGATCGCGTGGTCCAGCTTCGTGATGCCCTCTACCCGGCTGCCCATCAGCCGCCCCGTATCGATGGCGATCAGGATCTCGTGGTTTCGCTCGACCTCCAGTTGCCGGCAAATCAGCTTCCCGTGCTTGGCCGAGGCTTTCCAATCGACTCTTCGATAGTCGTCGCCGTAGACATACTGGCGAAGGGATTCGAAGTCCGTGCCGGGCCCTCGGAACCGGAGCGATTTGGTTCCCGGCTCGCTGAAACGGATCGTCCTCGCGAGGAGTTGGTGTCGTTGTAGACTCTGCAAGTCCGGGAATACCCGGACCTCCTGTCCTGTCCCCAGGGCCCTCTCGACCAGGAGCAGGCCGAGGGGGCTCAGGAAGCGAAGATAGACAGGGCCAAAACTGTGCCGTCCTCGAGCCAGGCCTCGCAGATGGTAGGTCGCCACGGCCCGTCCTTCCGGCTTGACCCGGACGGGCACGATCGTGCCGGTGCCCTCGAAGGCTGCGGGAGCATCATCCCGTATCCAACCCTTCAATCCATACGGTCCGGGATTGTGTACCTCGATCTCCACGCAGATGGACCGCCCAAGGGAAAGTGTCGGCACGGGGCGCCGGGATACGCCCAACTCGGGCAGGCGGGAGGCCAACAAGAAATCCAGACCCAGGGCCAAAGCGATGACGCCGATAGATGCGCCCCAGACGAAGGCGAGCCAGGGCACGATGAGTGAAAGAAAGGCCAACGGAATAGCGCTCGTTGCGAGCAGCAAAAGACGGCGAGAAGGCAACATGACTATCGGGGCACCTCCATGTTGGCCAGCACGCCTTCCAGCACACGGTCGGTGGAGGCGAATTCCAGGTCGGCGCTCGGCCGAAGAACGATGCGGTGCCGCAGAACCGGAAGGAAGAGCTTCTTCACATCGTCAGGAAGGACATAGTCTCTGCCTTCGAAAGCGGCAAGGGTCTTGGCGGCCGCAAGAAGCGTTACGCCGGCCCTGGGACTCGCACCCAGAAGGATCTCCACGTGATTGCGCGTGCTGCGGATCAGACGGTTGACATAGGCGACGACTTCATCGCGTACGATCGCTTCGTTGGCTCGACGTTTGGCTTCCAGAAGGGAAGGGATGTCGGCGGTCTTCTGTAGTCCGAAGCGACTCAGATCCCGGTCTCCCAGTGTGGTGTGATGCTCGCCGAGCAGGCGTTTCTCGCTTGTCTCATCCGGATACTCCACGGCAACCTTGAACATGAATCGGTCCAACTGGGCTTCGGGCAGGGGATAGGTTCCCTCCTGCTCGATCGGGTTTTGAGTGGCGAAGACCATGAAGGGCGGCTCCAGGGGGTACGTCACGCCGTCCACCGTGACTTTTCCTTCCTGCATCGCCTCAAGCAGCGCCGCCTGGGTCTTGGCGGGAGCCCGGTTGATCTCGTCCGCCAGGACGAAATTTGTGAACACCGGGCCGGGATGGAAGCGGAACTGGCCCGTTTTCGCGTCAAAGACGTTCGTGCCGATTACATCTGCAGGCATCAGATCCGGCGTGAACTGAATCCGCTTGAACCTGCAGTCGAGGAGTTCTGCGAGACATCGAACCAGCAGAGTCTTGGCCGTGCCGGGCACGCCCTCGACAAGCACGTGTCCTTCGGAAAGCAGCGCGCACAGCATGAGCAGGATGGGCTCACGCTGCCCGAAGACGACCTTTTCCACTTCAGCCAGGGATCTTTCGTACAGTTCCTTGATTTGTTGCATCGATTGCCTTTCTCGTATGGCGCCAGAGGTCACCGTACAGCTTGAGCATTTCCCTTTCCGACAGCCGTCGACCCGCGTCGAGGGCCTTCCGGATCCGCTGGAGGGAGCGGCCGATCGCCTCTGCCTCGGAGCAGGAACGGGCGCGCAGGTCCTTGAGCACCGCAACGGGATCGCTCGGATCGCGGAGCCGATAGGCCTCACCCAGCTCTCTTGTCAACCCGGCAACGACTTGCCTCAGGCTCATGTCGGTTCTTTCCCCTCGCCGGTACAGGTCGGCCATGGCGTAAACGTATTCCGCCTTGGATCGTCGGCTCTCATCCCGGTAGGGAATGGGTGGCCCGAACGGCCTGTATCGGCTCCAGACAAAAAAGAGGACCGAGAGAGTGATCGCGGCTGCCACTACATTGATCGGAAACTTCAGGATGAGCCGCAGCACATTCGGTGAGCGGTACATGCCATGGTAGAACTCGTCGAAGACCATGCCTGCGAGGCCGTACCGGAATGCGAGGTTATAGGCGAAGACGCTGTTGTCCGCCTTGAGGATACGCCCGTTCCGAAACAGGGAACCGTCCGCCACCAGGACGATCCGTCCCTCCCCCCGCCTGGTTTCCAGGAGGAAGGGCCTTTGGTCCACGTAGGCAATGTGTTCCGCTTCCTCGATTCCCTGCCCCTCGAACCAGCAGGAATGCTCTTGGGCGATCGTTTCACAGTTGCCGGTGATCGGGATTTGGGTCGGATCGAGAGGTTGCTCGGAAAGTATGGCTGCTCTGTCCGTCGAAGCAGCCCCCTCAAGGCTTACTTGGATCCCAAGAGAATCGAGCGCATGGGCATAGCCTTTCCCTGCCTTCTGAAAGGGAGAGCAGGAGAAGGCGAGGAGTAGGGTATTGCCTTCGGAAATCCAGGGTTCGAGCTCTTCCAGATAGAGGGAATCGCGATGCAGCAAATGGGCGCTTGGTTCAATAAGAAGGAGCATCCCCTTCTGCTCCAGAACCCTGGATGGGAGTGCTACGTTCCTTGCTGGGGAGAAGCCCGCTTCGGTCAACAGCTGGAAATACGCCTTGTGCCCAATGGGGGAGGTCCCCAGGGAACTGCTTCTCAGGCCTGCCTCCTGCTCTCCGAAGACCTGGAAGAGAAGATTCGCGATGACTACCACGGCGATGAATGCCAGGGCCACTGCGTAGCCCCCTCGACGGTGTGCCGGGCCGCTCATCCCTGAAGCCCTTTCATGAGTTCGTCGTACACTGTCCTGCTAAGGCGGTAGTCCTCATCACTGCAGGGCTGCATCCCGTACCACTTCTCATCGAGGAATCGAACCAGGACCAGGAGTCGTTCGTACCGGATGGGGTCTCTGTGCCATCTCATGGCGAACTCGCGGTTGGTTTCGGTGTCGATGGAGCCGGTTTTGTCCTGTCTTCGGAATTCAGCAACCAGGGACCGAAAAAGGAGGCGAATCGCATCCACGTAGGCGCCCCTGGCGGCAAGGGCCTCCGCCCTCGCCGCCAGGCTCGCTGTGGTCTCGCGCTGCAGGTCTTGCTCGGGGGCATCTTCCCCCCCGGCCGTATCTCCACGGAGGGAACGGTGCAGCACGAACCCGATGTGCCCCAGAATCAGAAGCAGAAGCATCAGGCTTGCGAACATGACGAGGGAGTAGAGGATGGGGGACGTCACGTACAGTCCGTTGAGAAAGGCCATGAGTCTGTCCAACGCCCCCTGTAGAAGGCGCAGGAAGTCATCGAGCTTCAGAAACAACTTGGCAAGGGGATGGTTGTATTCGGGCTGGGCGAGAATCCTTTCCAGGGAGGCGCGTGTCTGTTCCGGGGAGTAGCGCAGGGGGCCTGTGGTCTGGGCGGCCACCCCTCCGGCCGCAGCCATCGCCCCACTTCCCGGCAAAGCCAGCATACCGGCGAGAAACAAACCGCCTGTGTGCAGAAGGGGGCCGGCCGAATGGGGCTTGCCGTCAGCCTGTTTCACCGGTCGGTTGACTCTCTGCGAGGGATTTTGCCAGGAACTCGAGATCAAAGGCCTCCTTCTGGCATCTGGCATGCATATAGATCACGACAATGACGATCTGAGCGAAGGTGGTGTAGAGCACAGTGACAGCTGCCGAAACCGTTGCAGCAAGCATCCTCTGCGGGATCAAGGCGGTCAGGCCGCTCATGATCATCATGACGATCGTGAGCAGGATGCCGAGCAGGATCGCCTTTCCCCAGTTCCCCTTCATGAGCTCCCTGCTTCGCTTGAGAGCGGTGCCGCCCCCTACATCCTCCACCACGACCACCACTGGGACGAGCAGATAGCGAATGTAGAGTATGATCCCTGGAATGACAAACAGCAGGGTACCGAACATCACGAGCAACATGGCCAGGAGAAGAGCGCCGACGAGCTTGCCGAAGCGACGAAAGACATAGCCGTATGCCTGCCCAAAGGACGTGGGCCGGTCCAGGTAACGGTCGGCCACCGCCTTCGTGACCGCCCCGTTGGCAACAGGACCCATCACCATGACCACGAGCAGACCGATCAGGGACCCCACCAGAATCACGGGCGAAAACGAGGGCATTGCCTCCGGATTCTGCGTGCCGGCCGTGAAGAAGTTTGCCAGCAGATTGTAAGGGAAATAGATGGCTCCCGTGATCGCGCACAACAGAACGAAGTGATCCCGCATGAGCCGTATGGACAAGTCCAGGATATCTCCCAGTGACATCGCGCGAAGCTCATACCGCATTTGGATCCCCCATCATGGTCCGAGGAGCGAACTGTGTTTGAAACAGAACAATATCGGGGTCATAACTTCGTTTCGAATCGGAACAAAATAGCGGGTAGACGGGCCGTGTGTCAAGGGAGGGAAGCAGGAAGGGTAATGCTTGGAATACTAGCCCGCCCTGCCTGCTTTCAGCACGTACTTGCCCATGTCTGCGCCTGCAGACCGGCCGATGACCGGACACTTGACCTGGAACAGAAAGTGGATGTTGCCCGGCGCGTCGCTCAGGGTCTCGAAGTTCCCCTGTCCCTTGGCGATGATCACGTCCGCAGAATCGAAGAGAGCGCGGACCTCCGGCCGAATTTCGGAGAGGACCGTTCCCGGCGCATCGTTCCCGTTTTCCATGACCGAGACCAGGCGGTCCAGGCCCACGAAACGGGCGTCATCCAGGGTGGCGTCATTCAGAATGGGACTGCCGCGAACCACAAAGGTGATGTCCGCCTTGGAGTTCTGTTTCAAGGCTTCGATGAGCAGCCTATCGAAGACGATTTCGCCTGCATTGTCTCCGAGATAGAGGATCGAACGGGCCTCCAGGACATCCGCCTTGAACACGGCGTAATCGAAGATACCGAACCGGGCCGTGCCCGCATTCCGCCATTCCCTGTCGAAGTCGAAACCGCCGGCCTTTGCTCCGAAATCGATGACGTTGCCTGCGATCGAAAGCCGAACGGCAAGCTCGAGCGGGTCCCCGGCCTGCTCGATACGTGCTCGCAACTCGGGGAGAAGGGCAAGGGCCCTTGTGTTGTATTCTTGCTTCAGGTCTTTGTACGGGTCCGGGTTCCCGGAGAGTTCTCGGACCAGGCGGTGCGTCCTTCGTGCAATCTCGGGTGGAGAGACGTCGAGTCGGAGCTCCGAGAGCAGGCCCATGACCTTGTTCAGGATTTCCCTCTGCAGTGCCGTGTCGGAAGTAGCAATCCTTGCTGCCTCCAGGGCCTGGTTCAGCATGCAGGGAAAGCATTCGAGGTGGGTTTTCATTCGTGTGCCGTTTACGGGTTCAGGCTTCTTCCTGACGGACCCTCAGCCAGACGCTGTACATCTTCTCTCCCGACTGTTCGAAACATGAGAATCCCGCCGGGTCTTCTTCCTCAACGCTAAGGTTCTCTTCTGCATAGATCTCCTTGAACTGCTCGACCCAGTGCCGGAAATGGGCCCCGCCCCCTGTGTAGACTTTCTTCCACCGGGTGCCCGTTGCATCCGTTCGCTCTTCGGCTATGGTCTGGCCGGGGCACCCTTCTGCATCCGGCGACTTTCCGCTACATCCCTCTTCCTGCATAAACTTGCTCCCTGCTTCGTCCTCGTCGTCGTCCTCGGCCACGAAATCGGTGACTGTCCCTGATTAGATGCCTCACGTCACGACTTGGGTCTTCTCGATGATTTCCCTGGCCGTTCGAATCAATTCCGTCGCCTCGGCAGACTGGTTGTTCGCTTCTTCCTCGACCCTGTCGAGAATGTCATAGAAGGTGTGCCACGCCCTGCGCTCCGCATCATAGGTGCGTTGCATCCATTCCGGGTCTCTGGCCTGCCCTTCCAGCAGGGGCCGAAGACGTCGCGCACCCAGCCGGAGAATCTCATCCGGGTCCATCCCGTCTTTCTTTTCATCGCCGCGGCTCAGCGACAGGGCCTTGAGGGCCAGACAGAGCAGGGTCGTGGTAAAGGGCAAGGCCAGGACGAAGCTGCCGGTAAACGGGTCGAGGCAGGCATGGATCTCCTCCAAGGGCCAGGGCAGGGCGCGCGCATAGTGGGAGAAGAGCACCATCCGTTCATAGTCTCCCACAACCTTGCCTGCCGCAGCCGTTCGGATCGCTTCCCCGGCAAAGGCGTGCTTGTCGTGTCGCATGATGAGGCCGGGAACGTGCGCGTATCGCAGGCAGGGCTCTTCCGGCCCTCCCAGGACCGACATCAGGTAAGCCTGGTCCTCCGCCCGGCCGATGCAGGAGAGGGTAAATGGTCGATGTCGCCGAAGACTGTCCAGCCGGATGCCGTTCGTGCCGCCCGTGACATGGATCCTGCTCAGACATTGCGATCTGCCGTCGAGCGGCGGGGTGTCATATCGGGCCATCATCTCGGCGGCTGTTGACAAGGCCTGGGGGACGTGGCTCGCGAACACCCATCGGTCGGGTGGCCACGGCCCTTCCGAGAGGGTCACGTCAGGCGTGAACAATCCCTTGTGAATGTCCCCCTGGTTGACCAGTGCGCCGGCGATCATCCCGAGAGAAACGGGTCGGTCCATTGCGTCCCTGCCCCGGGCACCCCACAGGTGCGTGCATAGGAGCTCGAAGGCGCTCTTGCCCATGGTGTCGACCAATGCCTCCTGGGGAAATACCTGGTCGAGGTCGATCTTGAAGGTGGCTCGAATCGACGGGTTCTTGACAACCTGCCACAGGGCGGCCACGGCCTTCAGGAAGTTGTAATGTCTTGCATACGGGCCATCCACGCCGAAGATACCCGAGAGATGCGCGGGCTCGATCTCCTCCAGCCCGAGTCGCTTGGCTGCTGGACAGAGAAAGTCCTCCACGAGCCGGGTGGTATCGTCTTCGGTGAAGACATAGAGGTCCAGCCCTCGGATCCCAGCCTCCCTGGAGACCTCTTCCTCGATGTACTCCCTGGCCAGACCATGTAGGCTCGGATGAGTTACGCTTACCGACAGGGCAACCTCGAGCCGGTCGTCAGGGTTTGCAGTGCCGCGTTTCTTCTCGAAGCCGAGCGTTTCGGAAAGCCCTTTCAGGCCGTGAAGGATTTCATTCTCCTCGGGTGTGGTGCCGACCTGGACGGGATGATCGTACCAGTAAGCCTGGTCTTCCTCGATGGCCCGGCCGAGTCCCTGACGGACCTCTTCCCGAAGCTTGAGATCGGACAGGCGTACGCCTTCCGGCGGCACGGTGAGGAGCACGTTCGAGGAGAACAAGATCTCTCGGGCGGGCCGCTCGAGCGGATCCGGGCAGAGCGAAAGGTCACTTACGGTGCGGGTTTCCCTGAGCGATCGAATTCCATCTTCCCATTCCGCCCTTACACCCGAAGCCTGGGGGCAGAAGAATCCCCAGTAAGCTTCGATCAGATTCGGGGTCTCAGGCGGCTTGTCGGGATCAAACGAAGGCAGTGTATCTCCCAGGTAGTCGAGTCGCTCTGCCATGCCCTTGTCCTGTTCCAGCGCGGAATCGATCTCTGCGGCGATGACCGGGAGGGCATTGTGAAAGAGCAGGGCGAGTTCGCCCCACGAAGGATCATCCAGCAGACCTTCCATGTGCTCTCTCGCCTCCCGGGCGACAGGGTCATTCCAATCCCTTGACAGAAGGAGGAGAAAGCCTTGGGCCAGCCGGGTCGCCGGGCTCGAGGGATCCGTCTCTGTTCGGTTGAGCAGGAACGAGCAGGCTCTGCGAAAAGCTTCCATGGGCATCTTCCTCAGCACAGCAGGCGAAGTGGAGGTTTCTCGTTCCGGACGATTCTATCAGATAACCGCTGACTATCAATCATGGTCGAAGAGAAGAGGGCTTTTCAATCCTATGTCTATTTTCCTGTTGGGTGGGGAGGGATGGCTCTTGGGTGAGGTGCAAAGACCCAGCGGGGCTGCCAAGAGGCATCCTGATGCCTGACGCAAGTCCTCTGGTGCGGTCTCCGACCTCCCCATATCAGTTGAGGTTGGGTGAAAGGTGGGGTATTTCTGCCGAAAAGCGTGAAGACCCGGCGGAGTGTATTGGAGAACCGATCGTGCGAAGACTGAATACGTAGGTGTGGTTCCCATGTTCGATTTCGATTTGTGCAGGGCGACTTTGTAGACACGGGGGGGCGACGGAGCCCAATCAAATCGAAATCGAACATGGGAACCACACCCGACGACCTCCCAGAAAAGGCATTGGCGTTTTGCCAAGTGCCCCTACCTGGGTCTTACCACCGATTTGAGGATCCATCCGTCTGCAAACTGGGTGCAGCTCTGGCGATACCAGTTGCCCTTCTGCTCGAGCACGACGATGGTGGCACCCTGATAGAGCGTTCCGATGCTCCTGTGTGCGATATCCGGGGCGGTGAAGACTTCGGTTGCCTCGGCCACCCGAAATACGGCAGGCAGAAGAAGGGGGGGCTCCGCCGCGGGAGAATCGGCGGAGGCGTCCTCCTGGTCGGACTGGATGAGGAGGATGCGAGCCCTTTGCAGGAGGTCCTCCATGGATGCTTCCTCGATCTCCATGCTTGCGTAGACGTCCTCCGGGGTCAGCTCCCAGGCGCCGGCGGAGAGGTCCTTGCTGCGAAAGAGATGCCAGAAGATCATGTCCGTGACAAAGGGCGTGGAAGAGAATCGAGGGGTGATTTCGGTCCGATACTCGGTGTACCCTTCTTTCCTGAGCACGACCGTGTGCGACTCGTTCCGGCTCAGCATGATCTTGGCCGGCGTCTGGATGCTCATGCCGTCCACCTCGCCTGTGGCACCCGGCGGGTAGGAATCGATGCGGACCTCCTGGGTGTTTCCGCGGGTCAGCGACGCACACCCGCAGGCGATCCACAGGCAAAACACTACGAGAATGGTTGTCCAGGTTTTCATGTCGTTCGCAGGTTCCGACGTCTTCCTGGTTTACCGGCCGTAAGATTCGCCCCTATTGTAAGAAAAAAGAGACCAAAATGAAAGAATATTTCATAACGAATGCACAATTTCTATGTAATATAACCGTAAACGGCTAGAATTCGGCCCGAATTCCGCCCAGGACCAACCTGCCCGGGGCGGCCTTGAAAGGGTCCTGCTCGTAGTACTCGTCCAGAACGTTGTTCACATCCAGGAAGACCTCCACGTGCCAGTGAGGGGACCGTTGGAACGGGAACTTCTGGGCCAGGTGGATGTCCCAGACGCCCCTGTCGGGCAATGTCTTGATGTTCCGTACGGGGGCAATTCTTTCCTCTTCATACTTCTGGGTGGAGGTGTAGGAATAGCGAGTGTTGGCGGAAAGACCGAAGGACGACTGGTAGCGGGCCTGAACGCTGAAGACGTGGCGGGGCCGAAAATCAAGATCTCTGAGTGCCCGTTCGGGTCGTTTGTCCTCGGTGTCCAGCAATGTGTACGTGCACCCGAGGAGCACCGGGTCGATGGGCTCCCAAAACAGGGCGAGTTCCAGGCCCTGCATGACCGCTTCGTTGACTTGTACATATCTGAAGGTATCTCCCGGCAGTTCTTCTTTGCCGATGAGGTTGTCCACGTCGCTCCGGAAGAGCGTCAGGGATCCGTAGGGGTAGTTGGGGCCTACATTCACATCCACCCCGATCTCGTAGAGCATGGCTGTCTGCTCACTCAGGTTGTTGTTCCCGTGTACCGTGTCGTAGACCTGGCGCATGGTTGGGAAGGTGGTCTTCCTGCCGACCGAGGCGTGGGCATCGAGGAAAGTCCAAGGGCTGTATACCAGCCCGACCTGGAAGTCGACCGTGTCCACGTCGTCACCCGGGCCCGCGGTAAAGGCACCAGATTTTAGCGGCCGGTACAGGTTGTATCCAATGCCCGCTACGAAGCGGAGTTGATCGAGGAGATGTAGCTCGTCTTCCAGCGAGAAGGTGAAGGTCTCTGCTGCATAGTCTTCCCAGGAGTCGCCCAGCATAGACTGGATGCTGATGTCATCCCTCTGGTAACGAATTCCGGCGCGAAGAAAGCTCCACCTGCCCAGATCCCAGTAGGGGTTGATGAAGTAGCCGAGCAGGGTGTTGTCGTGGGTCGAGACGGCTCTACCGTCGTCAAGGATTTCCTCAAAACTGGTGTCTGTATAGGTGGTGATCTTGTTGTCGAATCGGTGGTAGTAGGCCTGCGCCTTGACACCCAGGTTGTCGGTGAAGGCGTAGTCACCCGCTCCGTTCAGGTACCACCGGTCCCATTCCTTTCGCCACAACGTGGCCGGAAACGGGTCCAGCATGTGAAAGGGAACGCCTCCATCGAAGTTGTAGTATCCCCCCGCAACGGCTAGAGACCCTCGGTTTCCCAAATCGGCACTCAGCCGCCCGTTGAGATTGTAGCGTTCGTAGTCGCTGTTCTCTCTCAGGGTTCCGGGCTGGTTTGGCGTTCCTTCGAAATCCCTGGAGATAGGGAAGCCGTCAGAGCGATCATAGCTTCCGCCGAGGGTGTACCGGACCGGGCCGACCATGCCCCGGTGATGGCCGATGGTCCGGAAGGTCTTGTAATCCCCGAAACGCTGGTCCAGCCGGGTTCGGAACTCATCTCCCTCCTGGGTGACGATGTTGATCACGCCTCCTGCCGTGTTCGGTCCGTACAGTACCGAAGAGGGGCCCTTGATCACCTTGATCTTGGCCACGTTGTCCAGGATGAGCTGGTCCAGGTCGACCCGTTTCATGTTCGGCTCGGTCAGCGGCATCCCGTCGATCATGACCATCACGTCCGTTGTCTCAAAGCCCCGCAGACGAATCAGGGACTCCTGCTTGCCGTTGCCGGGGAGTCCCCCCGGCGCAAAGGTTACTTCACCTCCCGGGATATCGCGCAGGGCGTCGGCCACGGTGAAGTCGCTCCAGGCCTGAAAGTCCTTCCGGTTTCGTTCGGTGACCGTGGTCACGCTCTCAGCTGCAGGTGCCTTCTCGGTGACAACGATCTCCCCGAGTTCGAATGCCTTGTCCGCTCTCGCCGACGGGTCTTCTTCCTCTGCGAACGCGTGAAGCGGGCAGGAAAGACAAGAGAACAGGAGTGCGAGAAGCAGATGGATTGCACTTCTCCTGGTTCTTTCCGTCTGGTTCCTATGGTGCAAGTTCATGGTTCCTCCAACAGCTCCTTAAGCCTCTGGATTCCCGCCGGAGCCTGCCCCCGGAGGTAGTAGGCGGGGGCGGGAATGACGGTGAAGTGGAAATGCTCCAATAGTGGGTACCCTCTAAGGTGGAAAGGATTTTCTGTTGCCTACGGTGTGAGCAGCTCGATGAGGCCGCCGTTCATGAGTTTCACGTTGTAAGCCGAGATCGCGGAACCCCAGGGATGATTCTGCCAAGTGGTTTCGAGGTCGTCCGGGGCAGGCGAGTACAGGAAGCCATTCTGCATGTTCTCCCAGTTGGGCAATTCGGCAAGGTCTCCGCCCCGCTTTGAAAGCAGGTTGTAGCCATCCGTGGCAGTGAGGTCGTACCGGAACGCTTCCGGATTCGTGGTGATCTGTGAGGCATCGATCAGATCCGAAAGGCGCACCGCACCGACTCCTTCCACTTCGGAGGTGATGATCCCCGCCAGGGGGGTCTCGATCTCTGTCGCGCCCAGTTTGATGAAGACGGTTTCGTCCCCTTCCCAGGGCTCTCCCGGAGTTCCTCCCGGATCGACATTGTAGGCCTCTCTGTATGCGTCCCAGCCGTCCCCGCAGCTCAGAACGAGCCAGGGAAGAATGAGTAGGAGGGCGAGGTAGCGAAGGCAATCAGTGAAGGACCGTTTGCTCGTCATGGGTGTCACTCCTTTTTAAGCGTATCGTCCCTGTGAGGCGGCGCCTCAGTGGTCTTGATTCAACCTGTCGCGAAGTTGCTGGTCTTGCGCGGCCAGGGCTTCGGACGGCCTCGTGCCTTCCATGAGAACCTCCTGCATGACGATCTCGAGGGCCTCGGAAACGGAAGGGAATGAAGAAATGGAGGGTGCGGGTCTCGCGCTCCTGAGAGCTGCAGCCAGCACCTTTCCCTCGGAATCCCGGGTGAAAAGGGGATCCGCGTAGACCGGCTCAAACGGCGAAAGCATCCCGGACGCACGGTACTTGTCGACTTGATGTTCCGTGGAGCAGAGTTGCTGGAGAAGCAGGCCGAGAACAGGCTGCTTCTCATTGTCCTGAGTCAGCATGCCGAATCCCCACCCGTCTACAAGCGGGACAGACCCTTCTCCTTCCCGTGCACTCGGTAGACGGGCGATCCGGATTTTTTCGTTGAAGGTGCTGTGTTTCTTCAGCATGGCCCTTTCCCACGAACCGCCTTCCGTCATGGCGAACAAGCCGCCGGCCAGCCCCTGGAAGATGGTGTCCTGATCCATGGCGTAGAACGTGGGGGGCGTCACCCGATGCTTATGGGCCAGATCTCGATACCATTGCATCGCTCCGGCCGCCGCAGGAGTGCAGAGAGTGACCCGACCCTCCGAATCCTCGAGAACACCGCCCAGGCCCCAGAACCAGGGAAGCCACTGAAGAACCGACTTGCGACTCCTTGCCGCCGGAACCCCGAAGCCCCATTGATCGATTGTTCCGTCACCATCCAGATCCTTTGTGAGCCTCCTGGCGGCGGCGACGAGATCGTCCCAAGTCCAAGTTGAAGAGGGGATTGGGATCCCTTCAGCATCGAACAGGTCCTTGCGATACAGGATGACCCTCACGCCGACGTCATAAGGGACTATATACCGTGCTCCCCTCCACTCCATGCCTGGAACCAGAGCAGGGATCAGGCTTTCCCACACTTTGTTCGGCAGAATCTTGTCCATGGGCTTGAGAATGCCCTGCTCCACAAGAGCGGGCATCGAGTCCATACGGACACAAGCCAGATCCGGACCCTCGCCCGAGGCATGCACCACCATCAGCTTTTGCAGCACCTGCTCTGTCTTGCCCGGCACCATTTCGAGATCAAACGCCCATTCCGGGTTCTCTTCCCGGATCTGTTTCCAGGCCTTTTCGAGCCAGGGGCTCTTCTCGGAAGGGGAGAACCATTGCGGCAGTGCAACAGTGACCCTCTTCTTCTCCTCCTGCTCATCACGCTGACACCCGAGCCCGAACAGAAGTGAGACCAGGGCGAAGAGTACTCCGACCCGCCGGATACACCAGGGGCAGCTGGGCGGCGCCTGATCCCTGATCCCTGACTCCTGATCCCTAAACTTAGTGACGATCGCTTTCATACGAGTATCTCTGCCAAGAAGCTTCACCCACTCGGTCTCAGACTTTCCCAACCGACTCGGTTCAGGACAAACAGGATGAACAGAATCGGAATCATGGAGATCACCGACAGGGCGCAGATCTTTCCGATCTCGAAACCATGCTCGCCCACGTATTGATAGATTCCGAGGGGCAGCGTCATCTTCTCCTTCCGGTTTACGAGCAACAGGGGGAGAAAGAAGCTCTTCCATGACTGGGCAAAGAAGAAGAGTCCTGTAACAAGGATTCCGCGAATGCGCAGGGGTACAACGACCCGGAAGAAGACCCCCAGGGGACCGCAACCGTCCACGCGGGCCATCTCCTCGTACTGAGGAGGAAGGGATTCAAAGTATCCCTTCAACAGCCAGACCACCAGGCTCAGCCCCGCCGCCTTGACCAGGACCAATCCGACCAGTGTGTTGAGCAGCTGGAAGGATACACAGATCCGGTAAAGGGCAGTCATGCTTACCAGGTTGGGCAGCAGATGAACCACCAGCAGCAGGCCGAGCAGGAACGAGCGCCCCGGAAAACGGTAGCGTCCGAACCCGTAGGCGGCCAGTGCCCCGAGCAGGGTTGCCAGCAATGAGGTGGCAACGGCAACTACCAGACTGTTCGCGATGTATCGATGAACCGCCGCATCTGAAAGTACGCTCCCGTAGTGCTCCCAGGAGAAAGTGCTGGGGAGCCACGCAACGGGCAGTTGCAGGATTTCGGATGCGGGTTTGAACGAAGTCGAGACGACCCACAGGATCGGCCCCACCACGAAGGCGATCAGAATCAACATCAGTGCCGAGGAAATGATTCGATTCATGTCAGAACCCTGCGGCCCGGTTCGGGGCCGCCCCGCTGCAGCAAATATACGACCGAGACCAGGACGAGGAACAATCCTGCGAGACAGACCCCGACTGCAGAGGCGTGTCCAAGCTCGTAATGAGAAAAGGTCAGTCTGTATACGTGGGTGGCCAGCACTTCGGTGCCGTGGCCAGGCCCCCCGCCGGTCAGGGCGAAGACCAGGGTGAAAGAGCCGAGTGATTTGATGCCGACGAGCATGGCGTCGAGGAGCAGGACGCCCTTCAGCTGGGGTAGAAGAACGTGGAGGAATCGCCTCCACCCCACGGCACCGTCTATGGATGCAAGATCCATCAACCTGGCCGGGACGGCCTGGAGCGCTGCCAGGATGACCAGGGCGGAGATTCCAATGCCCTGCCAAAGAGAGGCTATGACAAGAGCAGCCATGGCGGTGTTCGGTCGGCTCAGCCAGGCGACCTCCGAGATGCCGGCCTGTCGCAGCAACCCGTTGAGGAGTCCGAAGGGCTCGTGGAAGACCGATCTCCAGGTCATGGCGGTGACGATCTCAGAGAACAGCCATGGCAGCAGAAGGGCGACGATGAGGATCCCTTTCCATCGCCTTTGGGCCGCGGACAGGTAGAGCGCGACCGCGAGGCCAAGGGATACCTCGAGGATGACGGAAGAGAAGAAGAGGATGCCGCTGTTCTTCAACGAGATCCAGAAGAGCCCGTCCTGCAGCAACTGCCTGTAGTTGTCCAGACCTACGAACCGGCTGGCCGCCGCGCCAAAGGTGCTGTTCGTCAGGCTGAGGAAGAAGGCGTACCCTGCCGGATAGCCCCAGAAGAACAGGAGATAGACAAGGGCCGGGATGACGAACACATATGGTGTCACAGCCTGGTCTACCCGGTGAGGCGGCGCGGCCTGACCCCTGACCCCTGATCCCTCATCCCTCTCTCGATGCCCCTGGATTCCCGCCTTCGCGGGAATGACGGCCTTCTTGGGGATGACGTCATTCATGATTCATCCGATACGATTCGATCGCCTGTGTCTTTGCGAAAGAGAAACGTTTTTTCCATGTTGATCTTCAGATAAACGGTTTGGCCTTCCGTTACCTCTACCGCGGGCTGCGTGATGCGCACCCTGAGGCTGTTCTCGCCACAGGAGACAAAGAGTCGTATCTCGTGGCCCATATCCTGAACGAATTCCACCTCGCCGTGGACATCAAAAGGTTTTTCCGAGCGAGTGGACACGAGGGCATCCTCCGGTCGAAACGCGGCCCAGACCTCATTCCCACCGGTGTTGGAGGCGCCTCGAGGGAGCGGAACAGACGACTCACTCAGACCCCAGCGCAGTGCTTTTTGGTTCGGCAGGACTTCTGCCGGGATCAGGTTGATCGCCGGCGAGCCGAGGAACGTGGCCGAGAAGAGGCAATTGGGTTGCTCGTAGATCTCCTTTGGGGTTCCCACCTGAAGAAGCCTACCCTCGGACATGATGCCGATGCGGTCTCCCAGGGCCATCGCCTCGTTCTGGTCGTGGGTAACGTGAATCGTTGTCGTTCCGTTCCTGCGCTGGAGCGTCCGAATCTCCTCTCTCAGCTTTCTTCGAAGGGGGAGATCCAGGTTGCTCAACGGCTCGTCGAGCAGGAGCAGGGTAGGCCTGCACATCAGAGCCTTTCCGAGGGCTACGCGCTGAGCTTCACCGCCGGAAAGCTGGTGGGGCCAGAGCTTGAGCTTGGGCTCGAGGCCGAGGAGCCCGGCCGTCTCGGATACGCGTTCCTTGATCTCCTTTCGGGCCACTCCCTGCATTCTGAGGCTGAAACCGAGGTTTTCCTCGATACGCATGTGTGGATATAGGGTGTGTTCCTGGAAGACCATGGCAACGTTTCGGTCTCGTGGGGAAAGTCCCCTCATGTCCTGTCCATTCAGGGTAATCCCGCCGCTCGTTGGGACGTCCAGCCCTGCTACAAGGCGGAGTGTGGTCGTCTTGCCGCACCCGGACGGCCCCAGGAGCACGAAGAACTCCCCTTCGGACAGGCTCAGGTCGATCCCGTCCACAGCAACCTTTGTGTCAAAGGTCCGGGTGAGCTGGTTCAACTGAAGGAAAGGGTTTTCCATCTCGCTTGTACATGCGTTTGTCATGCGAAAGCAGGAATCCTCCAGCCCCGTGGGCCAATGGATTCCCGCCCCCGCCTACAGATTGCGGGGGCAGGCTCTTCGCGGGAATGACGGTCTATGAAGCTGGAGAGTGTCGCCGTCGCTTATGCTCCTTCGCAGGGCGCAGAAAAAAGGTTCAAGAGACCCTTTCCCTGTGTTCTTGCTCCTTTTCCCTTTCGCCTTTTGCCTCGGGACTCTGACCCCCGACCCCTGACCCCTGATCCCTTCTATGCTACGGTGCCGCGTGGCAGCCGCTTGTATAGCAGTTGACCTCCAGGACGACGCTGCCCCGCTTCACGTGGCATCCGTTGCAGGTGGAGCCGCTGTGCGGGTCAGACAGCCAGCCCAGACCCTGGATCGAGAGCGAGGGCGGTTCCTGGGGAACCGGTCGAAGCTCGATTTCGAGCAGGGCCTTGACAGAGTAACGCCCACCGTAGGCCGGCATGTCCGGGTTGTCGTCCGTCACAAAGGTCCTGTTTGCGAGAGGGCGGAAATACATGTCCTCGAGATGATGATGGCCGTAAGGGAAGTAGGTGCCGAAACCGTCCGAGGCGTAGAGGAGATAGTCGTTCTCGACCTTGTCTGCTTCCGAGAACCCGGCCGTATCGAGCAGGGTGTCGAGGAAGACGACCTCTTCGTCCTCGATGTTTACCGTGGCCAGGTCCTCCCAGTAGAAGACCTCTTCGCTCACGCCGTCGCCCACGATCACTTTTCGGACCATCTCGATGGTGGCGAGGTCGTCGATCTCGCCGCATCCTGCCACGGTCACCGCCGGAAGCCCGCTCGACAGGTCGACCAGGGGTGCGCCGACTTCTGCATCGATCTCTTCCCAGGTGACCGGGAAGCACTCGCTGCCACCGTCGTAAGGGATCAGGCGGTAGTCATAGAGTTCCCGGATCTGGTCATAGGAGAAAGAGTCGCTCATGGTGTAGAAGGACATGATGTTGTCCGGTACGAAGTCGGCAAGCGGCCTTTCCGTCAGCTCGGGGTTCGGAAGATCCTCGAAGTTCACCGGATAGCTGGTCCCATCGATGACCAGCGTAATGCCTTCCCCATGGGTCGCCTCTCCCTCTTGCGGTCCTTCACCGATCGGGTAGAGGATGATCTCTGCAAGATCATTGAGGAAGAAGATCTCGGATAGCTCCATGCCCTCATAGAAATGGCTCTTGAGCACCTCCTCCTCTTCATACTCGCCTTCGTAGAGAAGGCCGCTCTTCATCTGATTGAACTCGAGGGTGTCGAAGGGCTTCCGGCCGTCGCGGGCCACGATCTTGTATGTCCAGTTTTTCGGATCCGTGACCACGTCGGACACGATGAAAGAGGCAAAGGTGACGACCGGTTCTGCGCCCGGCTCTTCTTCCGTGTCCCTGTCATAATCGCACTGGGGCAGATCATCCACGGAGACAGAGACTCCCTGGGCCTTCTGGCCACTCTTATAGACCAGGAGCTCGTGCCCCGACAGAGGGGCGCCGTCCGCGGGATTGATGTCATGGAGGGCTCGAGGGTAGATCGTGTAGGAGACTTCCCCTCCCTCGGCAACTTCCCGGTGAAGGACACCAACGATGTCGAAGTTGCCCTCCGGGCCATTCGATCCCGGGATGCCGGAGCCCGGGTAGACGTCGGCGTAGAGGGTGTTCGTGTCTCCCGTGGTCTTCAGTTCGATTCCCTTTCCCTTCTGTCCGTACTCGGGCCAGACCTCGGCGGGATCTCCTTGAATTGCCACGCCGTTGACCCGCACGAGGTCGCCGACAGACTCATACAGGCTCGCATAGATCGCGTCCACACTCGTGAAGAGGCGCGGCGCGGGCTGGGCCTGTCCGGAGCCCCTTACAGAGATGTTCGCAGCGGAGACGGGGTAGAACTCGATCATTCCGTCATACGAACCGATCTCGCCCCGAATCCGAACCAGATCGCCTTCATAGATTTCGATTCCCTCGTATGCACTTCCACCTGCCTGTGCGGCTGCGGCCTGGGCCTGGGTGTCGGCGAATACGTAAGCACCGCCCGTCAGGTCCTGGATGTGGAATTTCATGTATCGGCCGGACACCATCACGCCGGTTCCGATCGTTGCTACGCCCTCGACGGTAACGATTTCACCTTCGTGCTCGGGCTGGTTCCCGTTCATTTCCTTGAGATAGGAAATGTCCGAGATGGGGACGGCGGCCGGAGGAGCAGGATCGTCCTTGCTCGAGCATCCCAGCACGAAAAGGATGCCTACAATGATGAGTGCGCAAACCACTCGACCTGAAGCTGAGAACCGTACCGTCTGTTTCATCCTGCTCCCTCCTGGTTGTGGGTCCAAGGTTGGTGGATATTCCATGTAGGGTCATGCATTGCAGCCTCGGCAAGCACGTTGGATCGAAAGTCGGCTGTTCATGGCGAAACGAGTATCCAGGGTGTTCTGCCAAGGAAGGGAGAAGGGGCGGAAAACAAAAAAGGCTTCCCGGAGGGGGAAGCCTGAATCGTTTCCAGTCGGGCGAAGCTCGGCCGGAACTTCAGCTCTTCTCCTTTCCAAACACGGGAGGCACGACCGTTTCCGGTCGTACCCAATGTCCACCCCTCGGTTGGTACCAGGCCCTTTAGAGGGAGTGGATCGGAGAATTTGCATCACTATAAGGGGATTCCGTGACATTGTCAAATAGGGCAGAACGGTATCGCCCTATCTGCGCAGGTTGACTTTCTTTTCAGGTGTTTGCTAATGTGAAATCCACAAGCATTTCGTGGTGCGAGAGAACTTCGGACCGGCAGGAGGACCTTCAGGATGAGCGAGAAAAAGAGAGTACTCGTCGTGGATGATGAACCGGATTTCGCTGACCTCGTGAAGCAGTATCTCGAGCAGACCGGCTTCGAGGTCGAGGTGGCCTATGACGGGGTGCAGGGGATCGAGAAGGTGAAGGCAAATCCGCCGGATGCGATCGTTCTGGACGTGATGATGCCGGAGAAGGACGGTTACGAGGTTTGCGCCGAGCTCAAGCAGGATGAGAAGTACAGCGAGATACCGATCGTGCTGCTCACGGCCGTCAGCACGCACGTGGGAACGACCCAGTACTCCCACTACGATGGGATGAGCACAGAGGCGGACGACTATCTTCCCAAGCCGGCCTCTGCCGAAGAGATCACCGAAAGCGTGAAGGCCCTCCTGGGCGTCTAGAGAGGGCGGCCCCCCGGATCGATGGGGCGTCTATGAAAGTGGAAGCACCACGGTAAAGGTGCTTCCCTTGCCGGGCTCGCTCTCGAGCGAAATGCTCCCTCCCAGATCGTCGACGATTCCTTTCACGATCGGCAGGCCCAGCCCCGTCCCGGTGATGTACCGGGTGTTGTCGTCCTTCACCCGGTAGAAGCGCTCGAAGATCCTCTCCTGGTGCCGTTCTGCAATGCCGAAACCATTGTCCTGTACAGCCACCCGGACCCGATCGTCCTCGGTCGATGCGCTCACCTCTACGGATCCTTGCTCCCCGGTGTAGTGGATTGCGTTCGTGATCAGGTTGCCGAAGACGATCTCGAGAGACTGCGGGTCAGACGAAACATGCGGGAGGCCCTGCTCCGGAATCGAGAGCGTGAGGGTCTGCTTCTTTCCTGCCGCCTTGGACCTCAAGAAATCCACCACGCCGGTGAGAAGTCCGGACACATCCACAGGTCTGCGGTCTTGTGCGACCAGCCCGGCTTCGATCCTGGAGAGATCGAGGAGATCACCGATCATGGTGATCAGACCGTGGGTCTTTTCCTTGGCCCGCGAGAGGAGGTAGCGCTGGTCTTCGGGCGTATCTCCGGCCAGCTTGTTGAGCAACATGGCAAGCTGTTCGTGAATCGTGGAAAGGGGGGAGCGAAGCTCGTGGGAGACCTTGGCGACGAATTCGGATTTCTGCCGGTCGAGCATCATGAGGCCGGTGATGTCGATGACCACCGTGACGGCGCCGAGGCACTCGCCGGATTCGCTTCGTATGGTGGTCGAGTCGGCTCGAAGATACTTGTCCCCCTCCATGGAGAACTCGTAAGTAAGGCTGGTCTGCTCTTCCGGAATCTCCCCTCGTGACGTGCGGGCCACGAGATCGCAGAAGCTCTCGTCCTTTACGTAGTGCCCGATGTGTTCACCTGGCACGAATTCCCCGGGCAGGGAGACCAATCGTACGCAGGCAGGGTTCATCAGAGCCACGTGGGCATCCGGCGTGGTGACCGTGACGCCGTCCGGCAGGGCCCGGATCACCGTCCTCGTCCTGCTCTGCTCGAGGTGAAGATCCTTGAGCGTGCGTTGGCGTTCCTCCTGCAGGCGCTTCGCCTCATCGGTCAACTGCTTCAACTCGGAGGCCCGATCGACCACGATCCGCAACTGATCCGGCTTGAAGGGCTTCGGGATGAAATCATAGGCACCCAGCTTCATCGCCTCGATGGCCGTTTCGATGGTGGCGTATCCCGTGATCACGATGACGAGCACTTCGGGATGAGATTGACGGATCCGGCGAAGAACCTCCAGTCCGTCCATCCCCGGCATCTTCAAGTCGAGGAGCACGATCGCGAAGAGGGTCTCTTTGACTCGCTCGAGGGCCTCTTCACCGTTGGATGCCTTGGTGACCTCGTAGCCCTTCCGGGTGAGAATCCTTTCACTCCCGTCTCTGATGTCCCGCTCATCGTCGACGACAAGGATGTGGTAATCCTGGCTCTCGGTGCTCAATGTCTACTCCTGTTCCGAGGGTTGGCCCATGGGCAGCTCGATCGTGAAGACCGTGCCCTCACCGGTCTTGCTTTCCGCCCAGATGCGACCGCTGTGGTTCTCGATGATGCCATAGGCCAGGCTCAGTCCGAGTCCGGTGCCTTTACCCTGCTCCTTGGTCGTGAAGAAGGGTTCGAAGATATGGGGAAGGGCGTCCTCCGGTATTCCGGGGCCTGTGTCCGATATGCGAATCAGTATGCCGCAGCCGTTGTCCGAGGGTAGGGTCTCGACCCGGAGTTGACCGGTTCCCTCCATCGCCTCCGCGGCATTCAGGATGATGTTCATGAACACGTGGTTGAGTTGCTGGATGTCGGACGGGACCTTCGGAAGATCCGGCTCCAGGGACTTGATGATTTCGATGTTGTGGAACAGGGCCTGGTTCTCGAGGAGGAAGAGGGTCTGGGAAATCGCATGGTTCAAGTCGTTCATACGGATTTCCTGCCGCGTCTGTCTTGCGAATTCCA
This sequence comes from bacterium, assembly GCA_028277985.1. Classification (GTDB taxonomy): domain Bacteria; phylum Desulfobacterota; class DSWW01; order DSWW01; family DSWW01; genus S015-6. Next base: position 35,618 of record JANQFG010000041.1, read on the forward strand.
GCAGCTCTCGGACCGTGTTCCGGCACCGTTCCGCGTCATCGATGATCCGCTTCAGATCCTCCCTGGCCGCGTCCTCGAGGGGGTACTCTTCCATCATGAGCTGGGCATAGAGGGTGATGCCTCCGAGGGGGTTGTTGAGCTGGTGGGCCACGCCGGCCGCCAGCTTGCCCAGAGAAGACATCTTTTCGGCCTGAAGGAGCTGAATCCGTGTCTTCTCGAGTTTCTTCTCCATCTCCCTTCTCTCGCGGAGGTCGTAGAAGAAGCCCACCGAGGCGACCTCTCGGTCTCCGTCGTACACAATGGCCGCAGAGAGCCGGATTTGGAAGATGGAGCCGTCCTTGCGCTGGTAGTCTACCTCGCAGGACTTGAGTTTCCCCTTTCCCCCATATTCGCCGCTCCGGAGCTTGCGCATGATTTCCCTTGCACCGTCTCCGGGATAGAAGTTTCTAATGTTCAGGGAGGTAAGCGCTTCGTCGATCGTGTAGCCGCTGATCTTCGACGCGGCTTCGTTGAAGATGAGGATCTGCCCCTTCATGTCCGATGCGATGATGCCGTCTACAGAGCTCATGATGAGGTTTCTCAGGAAGGCGTTCGATCGGGTCAGCTCGGTTTCCAGGCTGGCCAGCTGGAAGAGATCGATATCCAGGACGGTGACCGCCTCGATTTCCTCTCCATCGAAGATCGGTGTCGCCTGGAGGCACTGGCTCCCTCCCTCCCCCCCATCGGCGTCCTTCTTCCGTCTCACGACCCGTCGATGGGTCTCGAGGACCTCGGGGACCGGGCAGGTAGAGCAGGGCGCGTCCTCCCCGTAGTAGTGTTCGTGGCACTTCTTGCCGATCACATCCGGGCCGCCCTGCTTGGTGGCAGGATGATTTCCTGCCAGGATCCTCAAGTCCGGGGAGACGACAAAGAGCCTCCGTCCTAGAGAATCCAGGACCTTTCGGTAGTATGCCTTCTGTGAATCCGATCCCATTTGTCCGACACCCCCTCCCTGATTGCGCCATGCATCGATAGGGGAGCAATATTGGCCCGGGACACGCGGACCTCACCACGAATCCCGCCAGCGGTTCCTATTATAGAAGATTGGAGGGTTTCAAGTCGAAGGGACCGAGATGTCGGGTCTGGGCAGCAGCCCCGCCTTCTCCGCGATGACCGGAACCATCTTCTCCCACTCGATGGCCATGATGTGCGCCCCCGCAATCCCTTCCACTTTCCTGAGGCGCTCGATCGATTCGACGCAGATCTCGATTCCCTTGGCGGACTGCTCTTCTTTCGGGGTATCCGCCATCCGTTGGATCACGTCGTCCGGAATATCCATGCCGGCCACGTTCTTTCTCATGAACTTGCCCATGCCGGCGGATTTGAGCGGCGTGACACCCGCCAGGATCTTGACCCGCTCGTGGAGGCCCAGCTTTCGGACCTCGTCCATGAATTTCTCGAAACGGTCGAGATTGTAGATGCACTGGGTCTGAATGAACTCGACCCCTGCATCCACCTTCTTGGCGAGCCGGATCGGCCGGATCTCGAAGGGCTCGGCAAAGGGGTTGCAGGCCGCTCCGATAAAGAGCTTGGGCGGCCCCTCGATCTCCTTGCCGGAGGGGAACTTTCCCTCGTCCCTCATCATCTTGATGAGCTCGATCAGCTGGATCGAGTCGATGTCGAAAACATTCTTCGCCTCCGGATCGTCGCCAAAGGTCTGGTGATCCCCGGAGAGGCATAGGATGGCGTTGAGCCCGAGACCCGCCGCACCCAGGATGTCGCTCTGGAGGGAAATCCGGTTTCGATCGCGCGTAACCATCTGTACGATCGGCTCGAGGCCCATCTCCTTCAGCATCACGCAGGAGGCAATGGAGGCCATCCTCACGACCGAAGTCTGATTGTCCGTTACATTGATGGCATCCACAGACCCCCTCAGCAACTCGCCCTTCTTGCGGATGACCTCGGCATCGGACCCCCTCGGCGGTCCGCATTCGGTGGTAACGGCAAAATGTCCTTCCTCAAAGACTCGCTCAAGACGGCTTTGGGTTTTCATTCCATCAAGTCCTCCCTGGCAATTCTCCTGGGTCCGCCATCGCGGCTGGTTTTCCAAGACTTCATCGGCAGGTTCTGGCGGTAGTTCTCGAGCTGGTTCAGCGAGCGGAGCCGGTCGATGATCATCATCCATCCGCACGGGATCTCCTTGTCCACCTCGCATCGACCGTCCGTGGTCGTTCCGCCGCACGGGCCGTTGAACAGGCTCTTCGAACACCGGGCAACCGGACAGATGCCGCCCGTGAGATGCAGCACGCAGTTGCCGCAGGCCTGGCATCGTTCGACCCAGAGGCCCTGCTTTTCCGTGACCCCGATAAAGGTGGTGTCCAGGCCGGGCAGGACCACGGTGGAGGTGTATTTCTCCGCCACGAACTGGATCCCCGCCCCGCAGGCGATCGAAAGGATCGCCTGGTAGTCCTCGAGGTAGGGACGCATCGCCTCGAGATACTCCGGATCGCACTGGCGCTCCAGGGTCACCTCCTTGATCTCGATCGGACGCCCCTCGGTTTCGCGTGCCAGCCGGAGGGAGGAGGCAAGGATCTCGACCTCCTTCGCACCGCCGGCGCGGCAGACCGTCACGCATCCGTGGCACCCTGCCAGGACGATCTTGTCATAGGGGGCCAGCATTCCGAGAAGGACATCCAACGGTTTCTGTTCACCCATTATCATGGAGAGTCTCCTATTCTGTGCCGGAGGCCTTTTTCCTGGCCTTGCGGGCCACGTTCACCGGGCTCGGTCCCAGGCCCCGGATCTTGTCGACCATCTCGGTGGCAAAAAGTGCGAATTTGTTTCCCTCGCCGGCGCTCAGGTTGTACATGGCCACCCTTTCCCCTCCCATCCCGATCATGTCGAGCACGTCCGCCACCCGGCCGACCCGGGCCTTGGCCCGAAGGTTCCCGGCGAGATAGTGGCAATCCCCCTCCAGGCAGCCGACGACCATCACGCCGTCCGCCCCCTTTTCGAATGCTTTCAACATCATCGCCTCATCCGCGCGTCCCGAGCAGGGAAGAATGACGATGCTCGTGTTGTCAGGGTAATCGAGCCGGGCGGAACCTGCCAGGTCCGCGGCGCTGTAAGCTCAGTGCCTGCAGGCAAAGACGACGACGCTCGGGTCGAAGTCCTTGTCCACCTCTTTCTGCTCCAGTTCTTCCGGAGCCTCGGCCGCTTGTGATGCGTTGTCCATTTCCCCACCTTTCGGATGTTGTCTATCAGAGTGACCCGCTCGCCTCTGCCTGCTGGTCTCCAACGCTCTGGGGCGACTCGTCTTCCTCGGGCAATGCTTCGATCTTGGCAAGGAGCTGCCCCTGGGTGTAGTGGCGCAGCACAATCGTCTGTGCCGGGCACTCAGCCACACAGATACCGCAGCCGTGACAGAGGGCAGGGTTGATCTCTGCCGTGTGCTCTTCATTGATCACGGGCACCCCGTACGGGCAGGCACGCACGCAGGTCAGGCACACGGCGCACTGCTCCGGATTCACGTAGGAGACGATTCCGGAGAGCCGCAGAGACTCTTTCGAAAGGATCGTCGAAGCCCTGCCGACGGCCGCCTTCGCCTGGGAGATCGTTTCCGGGATGCTCTTCGGATAGTGGGCCAGGCCGGCCAGGTAGAGCCCGTCGCTCGAGAAATCCACGGGCCGAAGCTTGGCGTGGGCCTCGATGAAGAACCCTGCCTCGTTTCGCGGGGTCTTCAGCTGGGTGGCCAATTCCTCGGTGTCTGCGGGATCGGCTCCCACCGAGAGAACGAGAAGATCGGCATCGAGTTTTACACGCCGCTGCAGGCTCGTGTCGTCCAGCATGGCTGTGACCTTTCCGTTCTCGAAGGAAAGATCGATCGGGTTTGTCTCCGGGTCGTACCGGACGAAGTTGACGCCGAGCTTCCGGGCCTCCATGTACTTGAGCTCGATCAGGCCGTAGCTGCGCACATCCCGGTAGAGGACGTCCACCCTGAGATTCGGACGGAGGGATTTCAGGGCGATCGCGTTCTTGATCGCCTGGGGGCAGCATACGCGAGAGCAGTACGGTCGCTCTTCGTCCCGAGAGCCGGCGCACTGTATCATCACGACCGATTGGACGCCCTTCAGGCCGTCCGGGTCCTGTTCGATACGCCTTTCCAACTCGGTTTGGGTCAGCACATTCTCCTCGGAGCCGAGCCCGTGGACCTCCGGTCGCGCCTCCTGCCCTCCGGTGGCAACGACGACGGCACCGTGCTCGATGGTCCTGGCGGTTCCGGCGGAGGTCATGATTTCCGTGCTGTAGTTGCCTAGATACCCGCTGTGGCCGACCAAGACGGCTCCGGTCAGCACCTCGATCCCCGGGTCCGCGAGGACCTGGTTTCGCAGCTCCTTCAGGAACGCCTGTGCGTCCTGTCCGTCCACGGTCCTCATCAGGTTCCTCAAATGTCCTCCGAGCTCGTCTTCCTGTTCCACCAGAACAACGGGAAAGCCCTGGGAAGCAGCCTCCTTGGCCGCGGTCATGCCGGCAAGCCCGCCTCCGATCACGAGGAGCTCGGAGCGGATCGAAATCTCGCTCTCGTTCAAGGGCTGTGTCTGGGTGACGTTGGCCACCGCCATCCTTGTCAGCCGCATCGCCTTCTTTGTGGCCCGGTCGTTGTCCGTGCGGTGGACCCATGAGCACTGGTCGCGGATGTTTGCCATGTCGAACAGGTACTTGTTGAGTCCCGCCTGCTGGAGCGTTTCCTGGAACAGGGGTTCGTGGGTCCTTGGGGAGCAGGAGGATATGACCACTCGGTTGAGGCGATGTTCCTGGATGATCTCCCGCAGCTTGTCCTGATTGTCCTGCGAGCAGGCGTAGAGTTGATTGGTGGTATAGACGACGCCCGGCAGACCCTTGGCGTACTCCGCGACCGCCTCGACGTCCACGATCGCGCTGATGTTGATGCCGCAATGGCAGATGAATACGCCGATCCGGGGATCCCCGTTCTCTTCCCCCGCGCTTTCGACCTGAAAGGGGCTCTCTTCCACGAGGGTCCCTCTGGCAGGTGACAGCACGCCGCTCGCGCACGCCGCCGCTCCGCTTGCTTCGCTGACCGTCTCGGGAATGTCCTTGGGACCGTTGAAGACCCCGCAGGTGAATACCCCGGGCCGCGTGGTGGCCAGCGGCTCGAAGGTAGGCTTCTTGGTGAAGCCGAAGGGGTCGACCTCGACGCCCAGGGTCCTCGCCTGTTCCTTGACCTGCTCGTTCACCTGCACGCCCACGGACAAGACGACCAGATCGAACTCCTCGGTCGTGATCTGCCCCTTCTCGTCTACGTAGCGAATCTCCAGGTTGTTGTTTTCCGGCTGTTCATAGACCTTGCTCACCATGGCCCGGACGTAGCGGACGCCGTGCTTCTTCTCCGCCGCGATGACGTAATCGTCGAACCCTTTTCCAAAGGCCCTGAGGTCGATGTAGAAGATGGTGGCTTCGATGTTCGGGTCGTGCTCCCGGGCGATAACCGCCTCTTTTGTTGCGTACATGCAGCACACGGACGAGCAGTAGTCCCGGTTGCAGGTCGTGTCCCGCGAGCCGACGCACTGGATCCAGGCGATTCGGTGCGGCTCCTTTTCATCGCTCGGCCGCTGTACGTGTCCGGTCGTGGGGCCGGAAGCGGACAGGATCCGCTCGAACTCGATGCTCGTCACCACGTTCGGGTACACCCCGTAACCGAACTCGGCCCTGAGGTCGCCCGGCACGGTATCGAACCCGGGCGAGAGAATCACGGAGCCGACATTCAGGTCCAGATCCTTTTCCCTGTCTTCGTGATGGAGTGCCCCTGCAGGGCACGCCTCCACGCATTGGTAGCACTCGCAGCAGACCCCGCATTCCATGCAGCGGCCCGCCTCCAGGATTGCAGCTTCTTCTCCAGCCACCTTCATCTTCTCCTGCGGCTCGAGAAGTGCCTCTTCCTTGTAGGCGTCGACCTCATCCTTCGAAGGTTTCCCCAGATGGGTCGGAAGATCCCTGCCCTCCCGAAGGCTCACGCGGCGAAGGGAGCGGTCGATCGAAACGGCAGCTTCCTTTCCGGATCCGATGGCGTTGATGAAGGGCTTCTTGCCGAGGGCCAGCTCACCGCAGACAAAGATGTTGCCCAGATTGGTCTGCAGGGTGACCGGATCGAACTCCCGGAACACGCTCGAGACATCGGAGATATCCGAGCCGTCGGAGGGCGCCTCCTCGCCTTTGCCCTTTCGAGATTGGGCGGAAGGCCCGGTCGCGAGAAGGACAGCATGGTAGGTAAGAGAAAACTTGGAGAGGATCTCCTCCGGCTGGATCCTGGAGTCCAGGTGGACCTTGACGCCCAGGTCCAGGATCGCATCGATCTCCGCCTGGCGCACGGCACCCGGAACCACTTTCTCCGCCAGCTTGCGCAGGCTTCCGCCCGGCTCCGAGTCCGCCTCGAAGATGGTGACTTCGTAGCCCATCAGCCTGAGGTAGCAGGCTGCCGTCAGGCCGGCAGGCCCGCCGCCGATGATGGCGACCCGCTCCTCCTTGGCGGGCTCAGGCTCCGGAAAGACGATCTTGCCCTTCTGCTTCGCCTCGTGCTCGAAGAGGATGTGCTTCAGCACCCGAATCTGGACGGCATGGTCAACCTGTTTGCGGGTGCAGGCACGCTCGCACGGACGCGGGCAGGCGAGTCCGCTGATTCCGGGGAAGGGGTTGTCCTGCCGAACCAGGGCGAGCGCCTCCTCGAAACGCCCCGCCTGGGTCAGGGCTACGTATCCCTGGACGCTGATGTTGGCCGGACAGACGGCCCTGCAGGGTGCCGTTCCCCGTTTCGTGATCGCAAACGTGTTCGGTATTGCCTGGGGGTAGAGCTTGTAGATCGCCTTCCTGGCGGCCAGGTCCTGTTCGAACTCGCTCGGGACCTCGATCGGGCATACCTCCACGCAGGAGCCGCATCCGGTACAGAGATCCGCACTCACGAAGCGTGGCTGCTGCTTGATCTTGGCAGTGAACCTTCCTACGGTTCCCTCCAGGCCGGTGAGCTCCGCGTTCGTTATGACGTCGATGTTCGGGTGTCTCCCCACCTCGACCAGCTTCGGGGAGACGATGCACATGGCACAGTCGTTCGTCGGGAAGGTCTTGTCCAGAGTCGCCATCTTCCCGCCGATGGCAGTGGATTTCTCTGCCAGATAGACCCGGAATCCGGAGTTCGCCAGGTCGAGGGAGGCCTGAATCCCTGCAATCCCGGCACCCATGACCAGGATGGCACCTACCGGGCCGTCTGGGGTGCGGGTTTGCTCCTTGCCTTCTGATCCGCGTTGGCTTGTCTCGTTCATGCCTTCCGAAGCTCCTTTATGCGATCCGCGATCGATCCGCTTGCCGAGGCTACAGGCCCAGGGGGCTCATCAGCCCTTTCGGATCGACCAGGTGTGCCTTCCAGCGGTTGGCCGACTTCGATTCGGAGATACATGCCGCGATGAGTTCCGTCGCGAAAAAGATGGGCAGGACAGGATGTCCGCTGTCCTGTTGCTTCAATTCCAGCTGGTTCGATTCAAGATTCGCCTGGCACATGGGACACATGGTGAGGATCCCCTGGGCGCCGGCCCGTACGGCCTCCTTCACCAGCCGCGAGACGAGGGTGTTGGTGATATCCGAGCGGCCCAGGGTCAGGCTGCCTCCGCAGCATTCCGTCTTGTAGGACCACCTCTTCGCGTCTCCGCCGAGGAGCCGGATCAGAAGATCCATGCTTTTCGGATCTTCGGGCTCATCCGAGTCGGTGATCGAGGGAGGGCGGGTGATCAGGCAGCCGTAGTAGGATACCAGGCGCATGCCGTTCAGAGGGGTCTTGACGGCGTCCCGGATTTTTTTGAGGGACTCGGGCCTCCGCAACCAGTCGCTCAGATGGAGGACCCCGATCTTGGTCGCGTCTCCCCCCTTCTGCCCTGCCTCCGCGTCAAGTGCCTTCTCGGCCGCCTTGAGTCTGTGGAAGCATGCTGCGCAGGGGATCAGCAGGTCCTTGCCCGATCTTTCGGCGATGCGCAGATTTCGGGCCGCGAGGTCCACGGCCAGCCGGTGATCGGTCATGTGGGCCGAAGAGGCTCCGCAGCAGTTCCAGTCAGGGATCTCTGTGAGGCGGATGTCCAGCAGGCGGGCAACTTCCTGGACCGAATCCTCGTACTCGTGGGCGGTTCCGTGGAGGGAGCATCCCGGATAGTAGGTGTACTCTTCCTGGGTCTCTTTGTCTTTCGTCTCTTCAGGAGCCAACCGAGTAACCTCCTAACGCGGCCTGCGCCGCAAGGGGTCGGGGATCAGGGGTCAGGGATCAGTCCCTGCCTCCAGCCCGCCGACACTAGAGTTTTCCCAAGAACAACATATGGAGGCGGATGTTCCAAAAATTCCAATGTTCTCCGTAACAGCAAGCATGTGTTTTCAGTCTGTGCCCGTTTGTCGTCAGCCATCCCGCTTTGTCTTTTCGGGGAAGGGCGGGGCCTGTTCCCTGAACCCTGAGCCCTGACCCCTGCTTTGTTACTTGCGCCTGAACATGGACCGAATCTCGCCGGTCCCCTTGATCCGTTCCGGAAGGAACTTGATTTTGCCTCGCTTGAACATCTCGAGGCCGAGGCCCATGCGGGAAAAGAGGTCGCCGGTTCGCAGCATGTAGCCCGTGAGCATCCCCATCTCGAACACGCGCCCATGGTTTCGAATGGACCCGAGGAAGGATTTGTGAAAAGCAACGACCTTCGGTTCGATCCTGACCTGTCCCTTGCGGAGGGCGCGGCTGCGGAGAACGTCCATCACACGGGCAATGTCGATCCCGTTCGGGCATCGCGTCGTGCACGTTTCGCAGGACGCGCAGAGCCAGACGGTTCGGGATTCGGTCAGGAGATTCTCCTCGCCGTAGCAGCAGAGGCGGACGACCTCCATGGGCTTCAGATCGAAGAATTCTGCTACCGGGCATCCTGCGGAACATCGCCCGCACTGGAAGCAGGCGGTCACATCCGCATCGGCCTCGCGAAGCTCTTCGAGGAGATCTTCCCGGGTTTTTGGAATCGTCAGTCTTTCGGCGATCTGTTTCATGTGTGCACCCACTCTCTGTTGGCGTCAACCCTGCAGTAGATCCAGCAGTTCCGGCACCTTTGCCTCCCAGCCGAGAGGGCAGATGACGGCACCGCTGCAAACATCCTTGATGTCACTCACGAAATCCGCTGCGATCTCCAGACAGGCCTTCTGCTTGATCGGTGCTTTGGTGATCCTCTGGATGACGGATGCGGGAATGTTCGGCACCCCCTTGATCGAGTTCAGGTATTTCGCCATGCCGAGGGACTTGAGCAGGACGATGGAGGCGAAGACCTTGATCCCGCTCCCGGCGGCGGCATCCGCGAAGGGCTTGATCATGTCCGGATCGTAGGTGTTTCCTACGAACACGAAGTCCACGCCGAGCTTCGCCCATCTGCCGAGATCCGCGGCTTTCTTCCTGTTTGCCTCTTCATCGTCGGTCAGCTGTATCTCGATGCCCGTGTGGAAGGACGGATTGCCCGCAACGGGCTGTCCGGCGAGATCCTTGCCTTCTTTCATGGCAGAGACCGCCCCCAGCATCCCCTCCAGATCGAGGTCCTTGCAGGGCATGGTCACCGGATGGTCCCCGAAAGAGGGGTCTTCCCCGTTGCAGAGGAGAATCGACTGGATCCCCAGGGCCCAGGCGGCCAGCAGCTCCGATTGGATGGCCAGACGGTTCCGATCCCGGGCGTTCAGGTTCAGGATGGTCTCCATCTTCTTCTGCTGGAGGAGGTGGCAAGGGGCAAGTGGGTTCATCCGCATGATGGCCATGGGGCAGTCGGAGAAACACGTGGCGTCGACGCGTCCCCGAACCGCAAGCGCCGTGTCAAGGATCTGAGTAAGATCACCCCCTTTGGGAGGATCCGTCCTCACGACCAACGAAAAGCCTTTCTGGTTCACCACATCCGCGAAGCTCATACCACCTCCTGCTTTCTCATCTGGAAGAAAGATCGTAAGGGATCGCTTCCCCGCGAGGAAGCGCCACGGAAACCTCAGATGCTCGTTCCAGAAAAAAGTGATGGAAAGGGCTTGGTAATGATTCGTGGAAAAAGATAAAGGGGAACGCACTCGTAATCGGCTTACGAGGCTGGGTGCAACCCGTTCTTTCGCAAGCGGAGGTCAACGGGGGCTCTCTGGATCGTTCGTCAATCCAAGCTTTCTCTGCTGTCGCTGCCGAAGGAGCCGCAACGGTCACAGAACGATGAACTCAATTCCAACTTATCTTATGCAAACCAGTACGTCAACCGGCTCCAACCTGCCCGGTGGGATCTGTTGCGGGGGCTTCTGCCCACGTACTTTGGGTGGTGGCATTCAGGTGTCAACTAATACCTATATTACGTTTTGCGGACCAGGAGATAAGCGACCGCCACCAGCGCCAGAGATAGGGCCCCCAGTACCGGAAAACAGGCTTCTATTCCTTGGGAAGCCTGAATGCTGCCCACGAGCGGGACAGCGAGAGACCCTACCCCAAAGGTCAGGATAAACTTGGTTCCGAAAGCGGAATGATGGAGTCTCCGGGGTGCGAAACGGGCGATCAGGGTGTTCTCGATCGGTTGTCCGCCCAAAAGGAAGAAGAAGTAAGCCACGGAGATCGCAACCAGCGGGAGGTCTGCGGTGACTGCCATGAGGCAGGCGGTCGCGAAACAGACTGCGTGAAAGGCCAGATAGGCGAATCGAGGATCGCGCCTTTCCGCGATGTGTCCGCCCGTATACTGACCCAGAACCCCCACGAGGTAGATGGCGGAAGTGACGAGCGTGGCGGTGAGGTTCTTGGACAAGGCCCCTGAGGAGAGACGAGAGAAGGCCTCCGAGATCCCGATGTTCTTCAGTTCGAAGTAAGTGGGCATGAGCACGGTCGCGCCCCGGTAGGCCAGGCCTCCCAGCATCATGGCGAACAAGAGGATGAAGAAGGCGGAGAGCATTCCTTTGGCGGTCTCCGCTCCTTGGGTAGCCCCCTCCTGCGCCTCATTCCCCAGGGGGAGCAAGACCATCACCAGAAACCCCAGAAGGTTCAGGCCCGCCAGCACGAGGTATGCGGCGCTGGGTCCCCAGAGCCAGTTGAGGATCCCCGTCAGGATCGGGGCCGCAGCCAGTCCAAGATTGCCGAACATCCCGTTGTAGCCGAGCGCCAGGCTTACCCGGCTCATCCCCTTGGAGATCATACCCAGCCCGACGGGGTGATAGATTCCGGAAAAGAGGCCGAGCCCGGCGAGGGCCAGGGAGAGGTGGACGGGTGAGTCGATCCACCAGGCAGCAGCCAGGCTGCACCCTCCGGCTCCGACAAAGTAGAGCCGCATGAGCGGGCTTCCACCGATTCGGTCAGCCGCCATTCCCCACGGAAGAGCGGTGATACCGAAAAGAAGGTACATCCAGAAGGACAGTTCCAGGATCTGGGCCACATCCAGGCCCAAGCGACCCGAAAGCGGGAGGACCAGGGCAGGGAAGGCCAGCATGTTGAAGTGGCTCATGAAATGGCCGAAGCAGGTGACGATGAGCGTGCGTCGCTCTTGGTCGATCATGGGGCGATTCCGTCTCGGGCGTGTTCGGGGGACTCCGCGTCTGTATCGAAACCTCTGATCATGCCTTGCCCGGGGTCCCAAGTCTAGCGCATCGCGTCGCTTGACCCAGAACCTCCTGTCCCATATACTAGTTCCTCTTTTCCCCTTTTCCCGGTTCTTGGAGGGATTGCCGGGGAAAACATCTTCTGAAACTCGGCACTTCCAGTTAGGCCCTTGCTATCTATAACAGCTTTAGAGGTCCTCAGCGGGACGCCGGCTTCTGCAGTGGAGACATGACCATTCCTCCTGCCGACGCGAGAGAAGGAACGAACGGCACGCCGCTCAAGGTTTGCCTGCTCACCTACCGTGGGAATCCGACCTGCGGCGGACAGGGGATCTATATCAAGAGGATCAGCCGGGCGCTCAGGGATCTGGGGCACCAGGTGGATGTCGTATCCGGCCCGCCTTATCCGCAGCTGGATGAAGATGTTCGTCTTCATCCGCTCGAGGGCCTGGATCTCTACAACCCGGAAGCCCTGTTCCGCATCCCGAAGCTGAGCGAGCTGCGCTCGTCGATCAACCTGCTCGAATGGGCGGGGGTGTCGACCGGAGGGTTTCCGGAACCCCATACCTTCGGGCTCCGTGCCTACCGGTTTCTCAGGGAGAAGGTCGGGGAGTTCGACGTCATCCACGACAATCAATGCCTTGCCTACGGTCTTCTTAAGATCCAGGACCTGGGGTTTCCGCTGGTGGCGACCATCCATCACCCGATCATGGTCGACAGGGAAGCAGAGCTCCAGAGTGTGAGGTGGTGGTGGAAGAAGCTGAAGATCCGGAGATGGTATTCCTTTGTGGGCATGCAGACAAAGGTGTCCCGGAATCTCTCTCATGTGATTACGGTTTCCGAGCAGTCCAAGAACGATGTTGCACAAGCGTTCGACATCCCCTCCCAGAGACTCTCTGTCGTACCGAACGGTATCGATACGCGGACCTTCCGGCCCCTGCCGGAGGTGAAGCGGGAAGAGAACCGGATCATCACGACCACGAGCTCGGATGTGCCGATCAAGGGCCTACGCTATCTGATGGAAGCCGTCGCATCGATCGCCAAACAGAGAGACATCAATCTGACGGTCGTTGGAAAGCCGAGGAAGGACAAGGGGGTCGAGGATCTGTTGAGAGAGCTTGACCTCGATCGGGTCGTGGACTTCACCGGGAGAATCGAGGACGAGGAGTTTGCCGACTACTATGCCCGGGCAACCCTTGCCGTCGTGCCCTCCCTGTATGAGGGGTTCGGTTTCCCGGCCGGGGAGGCGATGGCCTGCAAGACGCCGGTCGTGAGCACCACTGGAGGCGCTCTTCCGGAGGTGGTCGGGGATGCCGGGATCCTGGTGCCGCCGGGCGATTCCCGGGCTCTGGCGGACGGCATCGTTTCGCTGCTCGACGATCCTGAGCGAAGAAACCGGCTCGGGGAAGAGGGTTTCCGAAGGGTGCACGAGCACTTCACCTGGGAGCGAGCGGCAGAGCGGATGGTCCAGGTGTACAGAGAGGCAATGAATGCTAACGGTCGATTTCTCGAAAATTAGACTCAAACCCGGGGCGCGGGTCCTGGATGCGGGCTGCGGCAACGGTCGCCACCTGTACGAGGCCTTCAAACAGCCGGGTGTACAGGTCGTGGGCCTCGACATGAAGAGCGAGGATGTCACCAAGGCCCGGAACATGATGCGGTTGCTCGAGAAAGAAGGTGAGGGCGGGGAAGCAGGATGGGGCATCTTCACGGGCGATATCACGAAGCTGCCTTTTTCCGATCAGTCTTTCGACATCGTGATCTGCTCCGAGGTGCTGGAGCACATCCCGGACGAGGCCGAGGCGATCCGGGAAATCACACGGGTGCTGAAGGAGGGGGAGATTCTCGCGGTGAGTGTTCCCCGGTTCCTCCCGGAGCTCATCTGCTGGGCCTTGTCCAAGGAATACCGAACCGAGCCCGGAGGACACATCAGGATCTACAAGAGGCGGGAATTGATCCGCAAGCTCGAGGCAGCCGGCCTGGTCTGTTTCGATACGGGCCTGGCCCATGGACTGCACGCACCCTACTGGTGGCTCAAGTGCATCGTGGGGCTGGAGAATGGGAATTCACGGCTGGTGAAGCTCTATCACGACTTTCTTGTATGGGATATCGAGAAGCGGCCCTGGCTCACGCGAACGTTGGAGAAACTGTTGAATCCCTTCGTGGCAAAAAGCTGTGTGCTCTACTTGAAAAAGGCGGGGAATGGAAATGGGACCTGAGATCTCGAGTAGTGTTGAGAAGCTGACGGTTGCCCTGGAGACGGTGGCGGTCCAGATTCTGGAGACCCAGAGGAAGACGGGCGAGATTCCATGGTGCGAGGGGCAGAAGACGGATCCCTGGGACCACGTAGAGTCGGCGATGGGGCTCAGCGTCGCGGGCTATCGCCGTGAGGCGGAACGCGCCTACGAATGGATGAAAGGCATGCAGCGTGAGGACGGCAGCTGGTACGCCTCTTATATGAAGGGCGTTGCCGAGGACGAGACCCTTGACACGAACATGTCTTCCTACATCGCTGTCGGTGTCTGGCACCATTATCTGATTACAAAAGACCGGTCCTTTCTCGAGTCCATGTGGAAGACCGTCTCGTCGGCCCTCGAGTTCGCCGTGAGCATGCAGGCCCCGAGCGGCGAGATCTACTGGGCGATCAGCCCGACAGGAGTGGTCGATCGGATGGCCCTGCTGACCGGGTCTAGCTCGGTCCACATGGCCCTGAAGTGCGGGCTCGCCATCGCGGGGCGGCTCGGATACGAGCGGCCGGACTGGATAAAGGCGAAGAAGAAGCTCCGTCACGCGATCCGGACGAATCCCCATGTGTTCAACATGGCGAAGGCCCGGTATTCGATGGATTGGTTCTACCCGATTCTGTCGGGAGCCCTGACCGGCCACGAGGCCCAGGATCGGTTGGACCGCTACTGGAAGAAGTTCGTCGTAAAGGGCCTCGGTGTCCGTTGCGTCTCGGACCACCCTTGGATCACCATGGCGGAGACCTCGGAGCTCTGCCTGGCTCTGACCGCCATGGGAAACCGCGAAATGGCCGAGATCGTATTCGGATGGATTCAGGATCGGACCTTTGAGGACGGCTCCTACTGGTGCGGGTTCACCTTCCCGGACATGGTCATCTGGCCGGAAGACAAGCTGACCTGGACGAACGCCGTGGTGCTCATG
>JANQFG010000081.1 GCA_028277985.1 bacterium
AAGTTTTCAACCTTCTGCGGTTCGGTCCTCCACTCAGTTTTACCTGAGCTTCAACCTGGCCATGGCTAGCTCACTCGGTTTCGGGTCTACCCCCAGCAACTAAACGCCCTATTCAGACTCGCTTTCGCTCCGGCTACACCTTGCGGCTTAACCTCGCTGCTGAGGCGTAACTCGCGGACCCATTAAACAAAAGGTACGCGGTCACTCTTTGCGCTTCCGAAGAAGCGCCATAGAGCTTCCACTGGATGTAGGCAAACGGTTTCAGGGTCTATTTCACTCCCCTCACCGGGGTTCTTTTCGCCTTTCCCTCACGGTACTGGTTCACTATCGGTCGCCAGGTAGTACTTAGCCTTGGAGGATGGTCCCCCCAGCTTCCCACAGGGTTTCACGTGCCCCGTGGTACTCGGGATACTCCTAGAGCTCGAAGCGGGTTTCGCGTACGGGGCCGTCACCCTCTATGGCCGGTCTTTCCAGACCGTTCCGCTACCCGTCCAAGTCCCACGTCGGAGTCCCACAACCCCGGAGGGAATTTCTTCCCGCCGGTTTGGGCTAGTCCCCGTTCGCTCGCCGCTACTGAGGGAGTCTCGGTTGATTTTCTTTCCTCCGGGTACTGAGATGTTTCACTTCCCCGGGTTTGCCTCCCACGCCTATGAATTCAGCGTGGAATGACCGGGCATGACCCCGGCCGGGTTTCCCCATTCGGAAATCCTCGGATCAAAGCCTGCTTAGCCACTCCCCGAGGCTTTTCGCAGCTAACCACGTCCTTCATCGCCTCCTGGCGCCAAGGCATCCACCGTCTGCCCTTAACAGCTTGACCAAAACCTAAAGGGCGACCGGCGGCACGAAGTCCGCCGCTTCGCCCGGCAAGCACTCGGCTTGCGTAGGGTTGGACAGCGGCCGCAGACCTCGAGAGGCCTACGACAGCCAAAGCGCGGTCCACAGCTTGGACCCAGAAAACTATTCGATTGTCAAAGACCGCCGACACCGGCCTGTGAAGGGCCGACTGTCCCGAAGGACCAGTCCCGAAGGACCTCGTTTTACGAGAACCTCATCGGGGTTCAGGAAACCTGGTGGAGCTGATCGGGTTCGAACCGACGACCTCAGGCTTGCAAAGCCCGCGCTCTCCCAGCTGAGCTACAGCCCCATGCCGGACAAGTGGTGGGCCTGGGTAGATTCGAACTACCGACCTCCCGCTTATCAGGCGGACGCTCTAACCGACTGAGCTACAGGCCCCTAGCCTGCCCGATCCGACCGGACGACCCGCGCCTCGGTCTCCAAAAACTGAATAGCGTGCGGCGACGGCGGGACAGGCGATCGGAGAGGCACCCCGATGTAACGAGTTACCGGGAGAACCCGGGATTCATGCCTTCCTGGTCCTCGAG
>JANQFG010000085.1 GCA_028277985.1 bacterium
ATCGCGGATCAGCATGCCGCGGTGAATACGTTCCCGGGCCTTGTACACACCGCCCGTCACACCATGGGAGTTGGCTTTACCCGAAGCCGGTGCGCTAACCTCTTCGGAGGGGGCAGCCGACCACGGTAAGGTCAGCGACTGGGGTGAAGTCGTAACAAGGTAGCCGTAGGGGAACCTGCGGCTGGATCACCTCCTTTCTAAGGGTCAGATGTCAGAAGGCAGAGGACAGAAGACAGAGGTCCGCTGTCGCTCTACATCTGGGACTTGGACAAACGGTTGGGGAAAGAGCCGGATGGCATCTGTCGTCTGTGTTCTGTCCTCTGCCATCTGAAACGTGCCGCCGTCTTCGCTTCTCTTCCGGGTTCAGAGGGCAGCAGACAGAGGACAGAAGACAGATGCGCGGAACGCGCATCGCCGGTTCTCTGTCTTCTGTCCTCTGCCTTCCGTCTTCTGGCAATCGGGCCTGTAGCTCAGGCGGTTAGAGCGCACGCCTGATAAGCGTGAGGTCGGTAGTTCGAGTCTACCCAGGCCCACCAGTCAGAGGACAGGGAACAGAAGACAGATGACAGAAGGGCGCCGGCGCTTCTGTCATCTGTCTTCTGTCCTCTGCCCTCTGGGGGCTGTAGCTCAGTTGGGAGAGCGTCTGCTTTGCAAGCAGGAGGTCATCGGTTCGATCCCGTTCAGCTCCACCAATCAGATGACAGATGTCAGAAGATGGGGCGGGGCTTGGAACATTGGTTAGTGAATTTGCGGCAGGACGACGGTCTGTCATCTGACGTCTGTCCTCTGCCATCTGGCTTTTTGACATGGTGAAGAGGTGAGGCCCACGGGGTCTTTTGGGGCTGCGGCAACGCAGGCCCCGGAAGGAGAGCTCCGTGGGTTGAACGCGAGTCGAAGCATCTTCAAGGGCCGAGGCGCTTCCGGGTACCCGCAGAGCGGCAGCGGACGTCTGTCATCTGCCTTCCGGCATCTGACATCTGTCTTCTGTCATCTGGTTACCTGGCGGGCTTTGGGCCTTGTTGGTTTGAATTCGATCGAGCGCAAGGAAGGGCATTTGGTGGATGCCTTGGCACCGAGAGGCGATGAAGGACGTGGCAGACTGCGAAAAGCTCCGGGGAGTTGTCAGCAAACGTTGATCCGGAGGTCTCCGAATGGGGCAACCCGGCCCGCAAGGGTCACCGCCGCCTGAATCCATAGGGCGGCGGAGCGAACCCGGCGAACTGAAACATCTCAGTAGCCGGAGGAAAGGACATCAACCGAGACTCCGTCAGTAGTGGCGAGCGAACGCGGATGAGGCCAGTGGCCGCCTTTGAGCAACCGGAAGCGTCTGGAACGACGCGCCAGAGCGGGTGAGAGCCCCGTACGGGTATGGTTGAAGGCGGTCCTCGAGTAGGGCGGGGCACGTGAAACCCTGTCTGAACATGGGGGGACCACCCTCCAAGCCTAAGTACTCCTCGGTGACCGATAGCGAACCAGTACCGTGAGGGAAAGGTGAAAAGCACCCCGTCGAGGGGAGTGAAAGAGACCCTGAAACCGAATGCCTACAAGCAGCGGGAGCCTTGTCGGCGGGCTTAGGCCTGTCGAGGGGGGTGACCGCGTACCTTTTGTATAATGGGTCAGCGAGTTGGTCTTTGCAGCGAGCTTAAGCCGTGAGGCGTAGGCGCAGCGAAAGCGAGTCTGAATAGGGCGCACTTCTTCGGAAGATAGTTGCAGGGAT
>JANQFG010000089.1 GCA_028277985.1 bacterium
TTGTACCGTCCAATAAATAGTGTCCCCCCTGATGACCTAGAACAGGTTGACACGTCCCTCATGAGATGACCTTACAAGGTCAAGGAAAAGGAGGGACGAGATGGCATTCTGGAAAAAGCAAAAGAAGCAGAGAGAGCTACCGGCGGCGACACCTGGAGGTGGGGCAAAGCGGAGCGGGTATGGGAACCGGTTTGCCGTGGAGGTGAAGCTGTTGTCGGTGCGGGCCCGGGAGGCGGGCATGGAGCGGGGCGAGGTGGCCAAGCTGGTGGGGGCCAGTTCCTGTACGATCGACAAGTGGTGGAAGCTGTACCAGGAGGGAGGCTCCGACGGGCTGATGCGGCAGGGGACCCATCCGAGCACCCGGAAGTTGTGCGAAGAGTTGGAGAGCCGGATCGAGCAGTTCCGGCGGGATCACCCGGAGGCAGGGGTTCGTCGCATTCGGGATGCATTGAAGCGAGAGGAGGGGTTGGGGGTAAGTGCGGAGACGGTGCGTCGGGTGGTCAACGATGCGGGGCTGGGCAATCCGCCGCCGGCCTCCAAGCCCCGGCCTCCTCAGGCCAGGCGCTTCGAGCGGCCGGTACCCAATGCCCTGTGGCAGATCGATATCTTTACCTTTGAACTCAAGCGCATGTACCGGGTATATCTTGTGGGGATCATCGACGATCACTCTCGGTACATGGTCGGGCACGGGCTGTTTCGGCAGCAGACGGCCGAAGCGGTGCTGGAGGTCCTCCGGGGCGCCATCGGCGAGTGGGGAGCTCCTCGGGAGATTCTCTCGGACAACGGGCGACAGTTCGTTGCCTGGCGGGGCAAGACGAAGTTCCAGAAAGTGTTACGCCGGCAGGGGGTGGAGCACGTACGCAGTGCGCCCCGCCACCCGATGACCCTCGGGAAGATCGAACGGTTCTGGCGTACGATCTGGGAGGAGTTCCTGAGCGATGCCCTGTTTGCCTCATTTGCCGATGCCAGCCAGCGGCTGGCCCATTGGATCGGCTATTACAATCACCAAAGGCCCCATCAGGGCATTGCCGGAGCCTGTCCGGCCGATCGGTTCTATGGGGTCGCTGGGGACGTGGAGGAAGCCCTCAAGCAGGGCTGCCAGGAGAACGCTTTACGGCTGGCTCTGGGCCAGGAGACTCGACATCCCCTGTTCCTGCTTGGCAAACTCGGGGAGACGGACGTCCGGGTGACACGCAAGGGAGATGACATCGAGGTGAAGTTGGGCGATGCGGTCCACGAACTCATACGGATGGGCAGCCCCTATGAGGTGGACGCAGACGGACACGGTAAGCGCAGGGAGGGCACCGATGAAGTGGAAGGAGATGACGGGCCCCGAGCGGTACCGGGTGGTGGAGATGGCCCGCAGGGGGGACAAGAGTCTGCAGGAGATCTGCGAGACGTTCGGGGTGAGTCGCCAGGCCCTGAGCAAGGCCATGGAGAAGGTCTCCCAGGCAGCCATGGAAGCCTTGGAGCCGAAGAGATCGGGTCGGAAGGGCAAGAGCCACGAGGAGAAGAAGGTGGCGGAACTTTCCCAGCGGGCGACTTCTTTGGAGAAGGATGTCCACCACTGGAAGACGAGGTTTGAGGTGGCCCAGGCGTTTATTGATCTGTCCAGAGAGCAGGAGCGTCGAGAACGCGCGCAGGGGAAGAAAAAAAAACGATACAAGCCGAGCCAAGGAACTACGGGAAGCATTGATCGTTCTGGGAAGACGGCACGACTGGCCACTGTGGATGATGGCCCGGACGCTGGGCCTTCGGAGCAAGAGCCTGGAAAGGTGGATGAGGAGAAGTGAGAGGATGGAGCAAACGGAAGCCAGACGAGGTCGACCCGAGGTGATTCCCTCGGAGGCCCGCTGGAAACTACGTACCTGTTACCTGGCACACTACGGCCAGTGGGGGCCTTCGGTTCTGCGTTGTTGGGCCATGCGGGAAGGCTTGGGGAGGTGGAGTGCGGGCACCATTGCCCGGGTGATTGCCGATCTCAAGCCTGTACCCGAGGAACCTGTGAAGCCCAGACGCTATGAGATGGCTGCTCCCATGGTGATGTGGGCGGAGGACGCCACCTCGTTTCGAGATCGCGGATGCAAGAAGGAACTGCTCGTGCTGCAGGACGAATGCGCAAGATACAAAGTGAACTGGACGCTGGCGCCCGGTCCTGCCGAAGCCGCCCTGGTGAAAGCATATCTCGAGGAGGCGTTCGAGAAACACGGAGCACCGCTGGTCTTGAAGCACGACGGAGACGTGATCTTCCACGATCGAAAGGTGCAGGACTTGCTGGAACGCTATGATGTCGTCTCTCTGACAAGCCCTCCTTCCTACCCGCCGTTCAATGGGAAGAAGGAGAGGTCGATGCGGGACATCAAGAGCTTTGAGCGCGCTCTCAAAAAGCACCGGGTAGGAAGCACACTGGCCCAGCGCATCCAGATGGCCATGTACGATCTTAATGACGAAAGGCCCCGTCCCGTGCTGGGAGGCAGAATCGCATGCGAGGTGTACGAGCAAAACCGCAGGGCCCTGCCCAATCGCAAACTCTTCAAGATGGAGGTGGAAACCAGGCAGATGGAGCTCCTGGCGCAGGCCGGATCAAGACGCGAGGTTCAGGCTGCTCGACGCAGAGCCGTCATCGAGGTACTATCGCGTTACAAACTCATCAAATGGCGAGGTGACGTGTCAACCAATTCCAAACGAAAATCGGGGACATCTTAATTGGGCGCTACA
>JANQFG010000091.1 GCA_028277985.1 bacterium
GGCCGGGCCGGCTGGGGCGGTGATCGGCGCTGCGCTGCACTTTGAAGACACGACGGATCCAGAGGAGATTGCCAGGCGGGTTGAGAATGCTGTTTGCAGGCTCGGACAGGCGAGACGGGACAAGACCTGATCGGCAAGCCCGCGGTTCTCCAGGCGTTCCCGGATGGGCTTCAGCTATTGAGTCAATTTGGAGCTTGCCAAAACACTGAGGTTGAAGCGAGCTTCATTGGGCCTGGATCATTTCCAGAGCCTCGACCGCCGACTCTCGGATGAGAAAGCGCTTCCTTCCACTGATCATATGCCAGGCGGCATCCTCCCTGGCGATCCTCTGCAGCAGTTCGACAACCTTCGCTTCCGGGTAGACCACCAAGCCGTAGATTGCCGAGACCCGAACCTCCGGATTCTCGGCATCGTCGTCGGCATACCTCATCAGCACCCCTTTGACCTTCTCCCTCTGAGGCGGGGGAAGTTCCGGATGCAGGCTGCTCAATACCCGCACTGCGTTGGACTTTTGGGACCGATTCCCGTCCTCCAGCAGCTTGATGATGGAATCGAAGGAGGTGCCGACCACCTTTTGGACCCATGACACCGAGATCCAGCCGTTGTCCATGGGCAAATCCATCAGGCACGGCAGAGCCTCAAGGCTTTGAAGCTGCCTGACAAGTTGGACGATATCGCGCAAGAGCCGATCATGCCTGAAGTGGTCGCTCTCGGTGACAATGTCGTCCAACAGATTCCGGCATGTTCCAAGCAATGCACTTCGTATTTCCTGGCCATCCATCAGCTTCTGGTCCACCATGATCTTCCCCACAGCCTTCTTGCGATCGTCCCACTCCGGGCTGTCAAGCCCCCGCAGGATTTCAACCACTTTGGCCGACGGATCCTGGCTGCCTGCAAACGGGGTCAGTATCAGGCCATGAAAACAAGCAAAAGCGACCGCACTCCATCCCATGAGGACTAAAGTCATAACTACCGTCCTTCGATTCCTCGCGGGTGAAACACAGAGTTCAGAGGCCTTCTTCTGATTCTTCTCTGTGCTCTCTGTGCCTCGGTGGCAAATCTCGACTCAAAACTCGAAGGCCACCTGGCACATCCGCTGGTTCAGTTCGACCTCAAGTCGATAAAGGGAGAGGCGGTCAGCCCGCCTCCCCTTTGGGCCGATTTCGGGAACCCGCTCTCCCTCGCCATACCCCCTTTACATTGTAAGATTACTGGCTTCAAGGCAAGCCGGAGCAGTGACATGTTCCGTGCTGGCCGTTTTCAGGAACCCGAACGGGCGGTTGGCAGTACAAGAGACGGAAGAAGACTACAGGTGTAAAGGACAGAATATGACCGAAAACGCAACCCTGACTGAAAACCGGGAGCAGGCGCCTCCCGACATCGAGGCCATTCAGGAGCGCATCCACAAGGAGAGCGCCTTTGTGGTCCGGCTCGACGA